>NZ_CP170666.1:862500-902500 GCF_042938965.1 Azospirillum sp. A23
GGGTCGCCACCAGCATGAAGCGGGCATCCTGATAGCAGGCGTAGTTCAACTGATCGGCACCGCGCATGATGAAGGGGTCGTAGACGGTGCCGATCGGCAGCAGCCGCTCCCCGAACAGGCTGTGCGACAGGCCGAGCGCCGACAGCAGGATGAACAGGTTGAATTTGGCGATGCCCAGCTCCAGATGCTGGCCCTTCGGCGAGAATTCCCAGCTGTAGGTGGAGGGGATGCGTTCCTTCTTGAACAGGTCGGCCAGTTCGCTCTTGGCGAACAGCCCGCGCCGGTTCACCCAGGCGCCGAGGTTGGTGGACACGGTGACGTCGGGGGCGGTGGTGACGATGCGCTCGGCCAGCGGCGAGCGCTCCCGCCCGATCTCGTTCAGGATCAGGCCGAAGGCGGCCTGGGTCGACAGGCTCTTCTGCGTCGGCACCGCCAGCACGGCCGGCACGGCGACCGCCGGCGCCTCGTAGCGGCGGCGGCCCTTCTGTGCGAAGGGAACGCGGCGCAGGAAATCCTCCAGGGCGGAGTCCGGCAGCGAGAGTCCTTCGAAGCGGTCCCATTCATGACCCTCGCGGACCCTGTTGGCGGCGCGGAAGCCCTCCATCTGCTCGCGGGTCAGCAGGCCGGAATGGTTGTCCTTGTGGCCGGCCAGCGGCAGGCCGAACCCTTTGACGGTGTAGGCGATGAAGCAGACCGGCCGGTCGTGGGCGCGGGCCCGGGCGAAGGCCTCCAGCAGCGACGGCAGGTCATGGCCACCGAGATTGCCCATCAGCCGGGCCAATTCCTCGTCGCTGCGGCGCTCGATCAGGCGGGTGACGTCGCCCTGGTCGCCCAGATCGTCCATCAGACGGCGGCGCCATGCCGCTCCGCCCTGATAGGTCAGGGCCGAATAGAGCTGGTTGGGGCAGGTGTCGATCCACTGGCGCAGCCGCTCGCCGCCCGGCTCCGTGAACGCCTCCTGCATCAGGGTGCCGTATTTCAGGATCACCACATCCCAGCCGAAGGCGCGGAAGATGTTCTCCAGCCGCTCCCACAGCCCTTCGCGGATCACCGCGTCCAGGCTCTGGCGGTTGTAGTCGACGATCCACCAGGTGTTGCGCACGCCATGCTTCCAGCCCTCCTGCAGGGCTTCGAAGATGTTGCCCTCGTCCATCTCGGCGTCGCCGACCAGCGAAACCATGCGGCCTTCCGGCAGGCCGGGCGCCCAACCCTTGGCCTTCAGGTAATCCTGGACCAGCGAGGCGAAGAGGGTCTGCGCCACCCCCAGCCCGACCGAGCCCGTGGAGAAATCCACGTCGTCCACGTCCTTGGTGCGGGACGGGTAGGACTGGGCGCCCTTGTAGCCGCGGAAATTCTCCAGCTTCTCCCGCGTCTGGTTGCCCAGCAGATACTGGATGGCGTGGAAGATCGGGCTGGCGTGGGGCTTCACCGCCACCCGGTCCTCCGGCCGCAGGGCCGAGAAGTAGAGGGCCGTCAGGATGGTCGACATCGAAGCGCTGGAGGCCTGATGGCCGCCGATCTTCATCCCGTCCAGGTTGGGACGGACATGGTTGGCATTGTGGATGGTCCAGGACGCAAGCCAGAGTACCTTTCGCTCCAGCTCTGCCAAGCAGGCGAGATCGGCGGAGGACGGCTGGTTCGCGGTCATGGGTCTGCTCCCAAACGCAGGTTTATGATTGGAGCAGCCTATCATTTGTGATCCGGCAGATGCTTGCGAAGTGGCGCCGGCCGCGGTTGCGCTTTAGCATCGGATGCCAGGATAATACGGGAAACGGCATCTCATGCCAAAACAGCCCCTCGACCGCATCGACCGCAAAATCCTGTCCGCACTCCAGCAGGACGGCCGGCTGCCCAACAACGAACTGGCGGAGCGGGTCGGCCTGTCGCCCTCCCCCTGCCTGCGCCGGGTCAAGGCGCTGGAGGATGGGGGCGTGATCGCCCGCTATGTGGCGCTGGTCGATCCGGCCTCCGTCGACCTGCCGGTCAACATCTTCGTCAGCGTCAGCCTGGAGCGGCAGGTCGAGGCGCGGCTGGATGGGTTCGAGGCGGCGGTGATGGCGCGGCCGGAGGTGCTGGAATGCTACCTGATGACCGGCGACGCCGATTACCTGCTGCGGGTGGTGGTGCCGGACCTCGCCAGCTATGAGCGGTTCCTGAAGGAGCACCTCACCCGCATCCCCGGCGTCGCCAACATCCGCTCCAGCTTCGCCTTGAAACAGGTGCGCTACCGCACCGCCCTGCCGCTGGAGCATCTGGGAGAGTAAAGCCCCGTCACTCCGCCGCTGCCGCCGGCTTGGCACGGCTGCCGACCAGCGGAACCAGCACCGCCGCGAGCAGGCACAGCGCGCCGGCGGTGGCGAAGGCCGGCAGATAGCTCTGCAGCGCGGTGCGCGACAGGCCGGCGCCGAAGGCCGCGGTGGCGGCGCCCAACTGGTGGCCGGCGAAAATCCAGCCGAAGACCAGATTGGCGCGCTCCCGGCCGAAACGCTCCGCGGTCAGGCGCACGGTCGGCGGGACGGTGGCGATCCAGTCCAGCCCATAGAAGACGGCGAAGACCGACAGGCCGTAGAGGGTGAAGTCCGAATAGGGCAGATAGAGCAGCGACAGGCCGCGCAGTCCGTAATACCAGACCAGGAGCCAACGGTTGTCGTAGCGGTCGGACAGCCAGCCCGACCCGACGGTGCCGACGAAGTCGAAGATGCCCATCAGGGCCAGCAGGCCGGCGGCCTGCACCTCCGGCACGCTGAAATCGACGCAGAGCGGGATCAGGTGGGTCTGGATCAGGCCGTTGGTGCTGGCACCGCAGATGAAGAACGTCGCGAACAGAACCCAGAAAGCCCGCGTCCCCGCGGCATCGCGCAACGCTCCCAGCGCGGCCGACAGGATGGCGCCGGCCGGGGCGGCAGGAGCCGCGGCCCCGACCTCGCCGAAGGCGGACAGGCCGAGATCGGCAGGGCGGTCCCGCATCAGCGCCAGCATCGCCAGGGCGGCCACGGCGATGAGACTGCACAGCAGGGCGATGGCGGTGCGCCAGCCATAGGCCTCCGTCAGCATCGACAGCAGCGGCATGAAGACCAGCTGCCCGGTGGCCGAACTGGCCGTCAGCAGCCCGATCACCAGCCCGCGGCGGGCGACGAACCAGCGGGTGGCGATGGTGGCGCCCAGCACCATGGCGGTCAGGCCGGTGCCGAAGCCGACGACGAAGCCCCACAGCAGGATCAGCTGCCAGACCTCCCGCATCGCCAGCGAAGCCAGCAGCCCGCTGCCGACCAGAGTCAGCGAGGACAGCACCATGCGGCGGACGCCGAAGCGGTTGATCATCGCGGCGGCGAAGGGCCCCATCAGCCCGAACAGCAGCAGCCGGATCGCCATGGCGGTGGAGATGTCGGCGGTGTCCCAGCCGAATTCCCGCTGGAGCGGCAGCAGCAGGACGCCGGGCGCGCCGACCGCCCCGGCCGACACCAGCATGGACAGGAAGGTGACGGCGACGACGACCCAGGCATAGTGGATGTCGCGCCGCGCCAGGGCGGCGGCGAGGGGGGTGGACAGCATCGGCTGGGATCTCCGGTGACTTGCCTATTATTGGGCCTTTCCAGGGGAGCCTGTTATTGAGCGGTCACGCCGCCGTCGATGTTGATCGACTGGCCGGTGACGAAGCCGGCGGCATCGGAGCAGAGCCAGAGCACGGCCGCGGCCACCTCCTCCGGACGGCCGACACGGCCGACGGGATGACGCGGCCCCATCACCGCCTCCACCCGCTCGGCGCCGCCGAAGGAGGTCTGGGTCATCGGCGTCTGGATGATCGCCGGGCAGACGGCGTTGACGCGCACGCCGAAGGACGCGACCTCGATGGCCGCGGTGCGGGTCAGCCCCTCCACCGCCGCCTTGCTGGCGGAATAGGCGGCGTTGCCGGCCATGCCGATCTGCCCCAGCACCGACCCGGTGTTGACGACCGCGCCGCGGCCCTGGCGCAGCATGATCGGCAGCTCATGCTTCAGGCAAAGCCAGACGCCCTTCACATTGACGGTCAGGACGCGGTCGAAATCAGCCTCTTCCATGTCGGTGACCGGAGCGACCTGATGGATGCCGGCATTGTTGAAGGCGGCGTCGAGGCGGCCGTGGTCGCGCTCGATCCGCTCGAACAGGGCGGCGACCTCCGCCCCATCGGCCACATCGGCGGCGACGAAATGGCCGGTGCCGCCGGCACGGCCGATCAGTTCCACCGTCTCCAGACCCTCCGCCTCGCGCCGGCCGGTGACGATCACCGTCGCCCCCGCTCCGGCAAAAGCCAGCGCCGTCGCCCGCCCGATCCCCGACGTGCCGCCGGTGACCAGGGCAACCCGCCCGCTCATGTCCGCCCCGGTCGTGTTCATCGCAACGCTCATGGCTCTCTCCTGTCCTTCATACGGCCTGTGCGCGCCGGCCGGTGCCGGGCAACATTGATTACGATCATCATCAATATTGATTTGGATGATGTCCATAATGAAAATGGCGGGCGAGCCCGGTTTCCCGGAGCCCCAGCCATGCGCCGCCCGAATGGCGCAACGCCACAATCGATACCACATGTGCGCGGAACGGACGGGAACCGCGGGGAACCGGCGGCCACGGGCCGTGAACGCCCACCCATTCGGGAGGCTTATTCTGGTCTTGGTTGCGACACCGCCCGACAGCGGCAACCGGAACTGCGCATGGCATCATCCACGCCGCAAGTCACCGGTCCGCGGGTCCTTCGGCAGGGCATGTGATGGCCCCGACACAGGGCCCTTCCCTTCGGTTCAGTTCCACAAGGATAAGCTTGACCCTTGCCGCACAACGGATCATGAAGGCGCGAACATGCCCGTTCATGTAACTGCATGTATCCGGTGCCGTCGGGTCTTCCACTTTCTTTCGGTTGGGCGAATGTTGCTTTCGCAGCGCTTGGGCAGCCCAAGACTTGTCATCTCCCATCGGTACGGGTGCCGACACGCCGAGCGGCAAGCATTCGTTAACCATAAAGCGCCACAACTTGCGAGCGGCCCATTGCCGCGTTCAGCCGACCGCCGGGACCGTATGCCGATCGGGTCCGTTTGGCGCCACCGCGCTGATTCCTTTTGGAAGGCTGACACAGCGTGACTCTGCTGACTGCGCGGGCCAACGGCCCGACCGATGTTTCCCCGGCCGGTCAATCGACGATCTCCGCTCCGTGGACCGCCACTCCGACGGTCCCGACGCTGAGCGGCCGGGTCGATCCGTCCCTTCTGCGCGACGAACTGCTGTCCGACATCCCACAGGCGACCGCGGCGGCGCATCCGGACCGCACGGCCATCGTCTATGAAGGCCGGCGCGTCACCTATGCCGAGCTGGACGCGCGCGCCAACCGGGTCGCCCACGGCCTGCGGGCGCGCGGGATCGGCCCCGGCTGCTTCGTCGGGCTGTGGATGGCGCGGTCGCTCGACCTGCATGTGGCGCTGCTGGGCATCCTGAAGGCCGGCGCCGCCTATCTGCCCTTCGACGCCGATGCCCCGGCGGAGCGCGTGGCGGTCAGCCTGACCGACTGCGCCGCCCCGGCGATCCTGATCGATCTGGTGACCGGCACCAAGGCGGCGACGCTGGCAGCAAGCGGCGCCGACGTCCAGGTCCTGCGCATCGGCGATGTGCTGAGCGACAGCGAGGAGCCGTTCGACCTGCGGGCCGACGGGGTGACGCCGGACAGTCCGGCCTATGCCATCTACACCTCGGGCTCGACCGGCAAGCCCAAGGGCATCGTCATCAGCCACCGCAACATCTGCCATTACCTGCGCGCCGCCAACAGCGTCTACGGCATCACCGCCGACGACGTGGCGTTCCAGGGCGCCTCGGTGGCCTTCGACCTGTCGCTCGAGGAGATCTTCGTCCCCTATCTGGCCGGCGCCACCCTGTGGGTCGCCAGCCGCCAGGTTCTGGACGAGGCCGACCGGCTGGCCGACGTGCTGACCGAGGCCGGCGTCACCGTGCTGGACACCGTCCCCACCCTGCTGGCGATGCTGCCGAAGGACATTCCGTCGCTGCGCGTCGTCATCCTGGGCGGCGAGGCCTGCCCGCCGGCCGTCGCGTCGCGCTGGTGCCGGCCGGGCCGGCGCCTGTTCAACAGCTATGGCCCGACCGAGGCGACCGTCGTCGCCACGGTGGCCGAGGTCCATCCCGACACCCCCGTCACCATCGGCCGCCCGATCCCCAACTACACCTGCTATGTGGTGGACGAGGCGTTACAGCCGGTGGCCCCCGGCACCCAGGGCGAGCTGCTGATCGGCGGCCCCGGCGTGGCCCAGGGCTATCTCGGCCGGCCGGAGCTGACGGCGGAGAAGTTCATCGCCAACCCGTTCCGCTCCGGTACGCCAAGCCCACATCCGGATCCGCTGCTCTACCGCTCCGGCGATGCGGTCAGCGTCGATGCCGACGGCAACCTGCGCTTCCATGGCCGCATCGACGATCAGGTGAAGATCCGCGGCTTCCGGCTGGAGCTGGGCGAGATCGAGGCGAAGCTGACCGACCTGCCGGGCGTCGCCCAGGCCACGGTGGTCCTGCGCACCGACAACGGGATGGACCGTCTGGTCGCCTTCCTGGTCGCACAGCCTGGGGCCTCCCTCGACAAGACCGCGCTCCGCGACACGCTGCGGGCGCAGTTGCCCGCCTACATGGTGCCCGCGCACTATGAACAGGTGGCGGAACTGCCGCGCCTGACCTCCGGCAAGGCCGACCGCAAGACGCTTCAGGCGATGGCCCTGACCGAGGATGCCGGTGCGGGCGAGCAGGAGGAGCCGCGCAGCCCGACCGAGGCGACGCTGCTGGAGGCCGCCCGCCGTGTCTTCCCCGGCCAGTCGATCCCGCTGGAGGCCGACTTCTTCCTCGACCTGGGCGGCCATTCGCTGCTGGCGGCGCGCTTCGTCTCGGCGGTGCGCGAGACCGCCGGGCTGGCCGGCCTGACCCTTCAGGACGTCTATGGCGCCCGCACGCTGCGGGCGATGGCCGAACGGCTGGACGCCAAGGCTCCGGCGGGTCACGGCGCCAAGCCGGCCGACCTGTCCTTCGATCCGCCGCCGCTGGCCCGCCGGCTGCTGTGCGGACTGGCCCAGGCCGCGGCGCTGCCGATCATCCTGGCGCTGATGACGGTGCAGTGGCTGGGCGTGTTCGTCAGCTACATGCTGCTGTCCGGCGAGGATGCCGGAATCCTCGGCGAAATCACCACGATGTTCGGCGTCTACGTCGTCATCAACATCGCCACCGTGGTCATCGCCGTCGCGGCGAAATGGCTGATCATCGGCCGGACCAAGCCGGGCCGCTACCCGCTGTGGGGCGTCTATTATTACCGCTGGTGGCTGGCCCAGCGCTTCATCGCGCTGGTCCACCTGAAGTGGTTCCAGGGGTCGCCGGTAATGCGGCTGCTCCTGCGCGCGCTCGGCGCCAAGATCGGCGCCGATGCGATGATCGGCGAGTTCGAATCCGGCGCCATCGATCTGGTCAGCATCGGCCGCGGCGCCTCGACCGGCGGCAAGGTGAAGATGGCCAATGCCGAGGTGATCGGCAACGAGCTGGTGATCGGCACCATCGAGATCGGCGAGGACGCCTATATCGGCACCTCCTGCGTCATCGGCCACGACGCCGTCGTCGGCAAGAGCACCGAACTGGCCGACCTGACCGCGCTGGCCGCCGGCACCCACACCGGCGATTATGAACAGTGGGACGGTTCGCCCGCCCGCAAGGTCGGCACCGTCGACCGCACCGCCCTTCCCGAGGAGCCGCGCGCCGGCGTCGTCAAGCGCGCCGCCCAGACGCTGATCTATCTGGTCGCCCTGGTCGGCCTGCCGCCGGTGGCGCTGATCCCGATCTTTCCGGCCTTCTACCTGTTCGACAAGCTCGACGCCTGGATGGGCGGGGTGTTCAAGGTCAACTACCTCTACTACGTCCCCGCCATCGCGTGGCCGACCGCCATGTTCCTGGTGGCCTTCACCGTGCTGCTGATCGCCGCCATGCGCTGGATCGTGCTGCCGAAGGTGGAGGCCGGCTCCTACTCGGTCCACAGCTGGTTCTACGTCCGCAAATGGGTCGTGGCGCTGGCGACCGAGGTGATGCTGGAAACCCTCAGCTCGCTCTACGCCACCGTCTACATGCGGGCCTGGTACCGCCTGATGGGCGCCAAGATCGGCCGCGACGCCGAGATCTCGACCAACCTCGCCGGCCGCTACGATCTGGTGGAGATCGGCGAGAAGTGCTTCATCGCCGACGAGGTGGTTCTGGGCGACGAGGACATCCGCCGCGGCTGGATGCATCTGCAGCCGGTGAAGACCGAAGCCCGTGTGTTCGTCGGCAATGACGCCGTGGTGCCGCCGGGCGCCTCCATCCCCACCGGCACGCTGATCGGTATCAAGTCCAAGCCGCCGGCGAATGCCGAGATGCAGGCCGGCGACACCTGGTTCGGCAGCCCGCCGATCAAGCTGCCGGTGCGCCAGAAGTTCGACAACGTATCGGCCAACTGGACCTTCGAGCCGTCGCGCGCCCGCCGTCTGGGACGCGCCGTGTTCGAGGCGTTCAGCCTGTCGATGCCGTCGATGCTGTTCATCACCTTCGGCACCTTCGCGGTGGAGTTCTTCGCTCCCGCCATCCTCGACCAGCGCTGGGGCGCCTTCGCCTGGCAGTTCCTGGCGGTCAGCGTCGCCATTCCCACCGCGATGGTGCTGGTGGTGGCGCTGGTGAAGTGGCTGCTGATGGGCCGTTACGCCCCCACCATGAAGCCGATGTGGTCCTGGTGGGCCATGCGGACCGAGGCGGTGGCCGTGCTCTATTGGGGTCTGGCCGGCAAGGTCCTGCTCGACCATCTGCGCGGCACGCCGATGCTGCCCTGGGTGCTGCGCCTGTTCGGCACGAAGTTCGGCCAGGGCGTCTACATGGACACCACCGACATCACCGAGTTCGACTGCGTGTCGGTCGGCGACTACAGCGCGATCAACGCCCTGTCGGCCTTGCAGACCCACCTGTACGAGGACCGCGTGATGAAGGTCGGCCGGGTGTCGGTCGGGACCGGCGTCACCGTCGGGGCCGGCGCCACGGTGCTCTATGACACCCATGTCGGCGACTTCGCCCGCCTGGGCCCGCTGACCCTGGTGATGAAGGGTGAGGAAATCCCCGCCCACGGCGAGTGGGTCGGGGCCCCGGCCGAGCCGGCACCGCAGGCCCATGCGGCGGTCGACAAGCGGGTGAAGGCGGCGGCGTAAACAGCCGGCGTCAGTGACGGGAAGAAAAGGCTGGTATTACCATTGCGGTGTACCGGCCTTTTCTTTTGCCTGCCTTCGGCCCTTCATTCATCTGACGACAAACCGTCGCGCGCCGCTCTTCCCGCCGATGGTTGTTTACGTCCCACAGCGGTGTATAAGGGGGGCCGAGCGCGGCCTGCCCCCTTCGCGCGTCCGGCCGGGCCTTGTCCCGCGGAGGCGAATGGCGGCCGTTGGATCGTCATGAAGGAACGCCCCAATGCCCGACGACATCGCCTCAGCCCGCGGCCTGTTTCCGCTCGCCAAGGACGACACGACCTACCGCAAGCTGACCTCGGATCACGTCTCGGTCGTCGAATTCGACGGCGAGCAGATCCTGAAGGTCGAGCCGGAAGGTCTGCGCCTGCTGGCCGAGGCTGCCTTCTCCGACATCAACCATCTGCTGCGTCCGGGCCATCTGGCCCAGCTCGCCAAGATCCTGGACGATCCGGAGGCGTCGGCCAACGACCGCTTCGTGGCGCTCGACCTGCTGAAGAACGCCAACATCGCCGCCGCCGGCACCCTGCCGATGTGCCAGGACACCGGCACCGCCATCATCATGGGCAAGAAGGGCCGCCGCGTCTGGACCAAGGGCGGCGACGAGACCGCCCTGTCGGAAGGGGCCCGCGACGCCTACCTGAAGCGCAACCTGCGCTACAGCCAGCTGGCGCCGATCTCCATGTATGAGGAGAAGAACACCCGCAACAACCTGCCGGCGCAGATCGACATCTATTCCGAGGGCGAGGACTATTACAAGTTCCTGTTCATGGCCAAGGGCGGCGGGTCGGCCAACAAGACCTTCCTGCATCAGGCCACGCCGTCGGTTCTGGCGCCCGACCGGCTGCTGAAATTCCTGGAAGACAAGATCCGCTATCTCGGCACCTCGGCCTGCCCGCCCTACCATCTCGCCATCGTCATCGGCGGCCTGTCGGCGGAGCAGAACCTGAAGACGGTGAAGCTGGCCTCGGCCCGCTATCTCGACAATCTGCCGACCGAGGGCGGCGAGGATGCGCACGCCTTCCGCGATCTGGCGATGGAGGCCGAGGTCCACAAGCTGACCCAGAACATGGGCATCGGCGCCCAGTTCGGCGGCAAGTATTTCTGCCACGACGTCCGTGTCATCCGCCTGCCGCGCCACGGCGCCTCGATGCCGATCGGCATTGGCGTGTCCTGCTCGGCCGACCGTCAGGCGGTGGGCAAGATCACCAAGGACGGCATCTTCCTGGAACAGCTGGAGACCGATCCGGCCCAGTATCTGCCGGAGATCGGTGACGAGCATCTGTCGGGCGACGTCGTCAAGATCGACCTGAACCAGCCGATGGAGCAGATCCGCGCCACACTGAGCCAGTACCCGATCCGCACCCGCCTGTCGCTGACCGGCCCGCTGATCGTCGCCCGCGATCTGGCCCACGCCAAGCTACGCGCCCGCCTGGACGCCGGCGAGCCGCTGCCGGATTACTTCAAGAACCACCCGATCTACTATGCCGGCCCGGCCAAAACGCCGGAAGGCTACGCCTCGGGCTCCTTCGGGCCGACGACGGCCGGCCGCATGGACAGCTTCGTCGACCAGTTCCAGGCGGCCGGCGGCTCCATGGTCATGCTGGCCAAGGGCAACCGCAGCGCGGAAGTGACGGCGGCCTGCAAGCAGCATGGCGGCTTCTATCTCGGCTCCATCGGCGGCGCCGCCGCCCGTCTGGCCCAGGACTGCATCAAGAAGGTGGAGTGCGTCGAGTATCCCGAACTCGGCATGGAAGCCATCTGGCGCATCGAGGTGGAGGACTTCCCCGCCTTCATCATCGTCGACGACAAGGGCAACGACTTCTTCAAGGAGTTGAAGCTGGCCTGATCCGGGCTGACAGGACGTGAAGGGGCGCGGCGCCTTGCGAGAGGCCCCGCGCCCTTTTCCCTGCCCGCTTGCGGGATGGCACCGGGGGCGCCTATCTTCATCGCATCGGGATCGGGGCATCGGGATCGGGGAGGACTTTGCAATGGACGGTGTCCATGACCGGCGCGCGCCGAAGCGGGACATCACCCTGTCGCTGGACGAGGACATCCTGCAACGCGCCCAGTCCCTTCCCGGCGACCTGTCGGAACGGGTCGAAAAGATGCTGGCCGACGAGGTGGCGAAGGCGGATCGTGAGCGTCGCCTGGATGACGTGATCGACGCATGGAACCGCTTCGATGAAAAACATGGGTCTTTCGCGGACCAGCATGTCGATGACATCTTATGAGCCAGTTCGACGTCCATAGAAACACCGGCGCTGGCCGACAGACGACTCCTTTTGTGGTTGTCATTCAATCGGGAAGGTTCGACAGAGCACTGAGCCGCGTCGTCATTCCAATGATCGACAAACGCGCGGAACCTCCCATCGATCCTGAATTGAATCCGTCTTTTGAAATCGATGGACGCTCGGTGGTTCTTCATCCACTACAGACCGTGACGGTTCGCACCGAACGGCTCGGTGAGAAGGTCTGCTCCCTCGCCGACGACAGCGACCGTATCATCGCCGCCATCGATCTTTTGATTTCCCGTGCCTGGGGATGAGTAGCCCGTGACACCCGCCCAAATCCAAGACCGCATCCTGTACCGTGACGGGCTGATGCTGATCCTCGACAAGCCCGCCGGGCTGCCGGTCCATGCCGGTCCCGCCGGCGGACCGAACCTGGAGCGGCATTTCGACGCGCTGCGTTTCGGCTTTCCCAAGCCGCCATCGCTGGCCCACCGGCTGGACCGCGACACGTCGGGCTGCCTGATCCTCGGCCGCCATGCCAAGGCGCTGCGCAAGATCGGCATCCTGTTCCAGAACGGCAAGGTCGATAAGACCTATTGGGCGGTGGTCGCCGGCACGCCGCCGCAGGAGTCCGGGCGGATCGAGCTGCCGCTCGCCAAGGTGTCCAACAAGACCGGCGGCTGGCGCATCGTCGGTTCACCCGACGGGCAGGTGGCGGTCACCGACTATGTCGTGCGCGGGCAGGCCGATGGGCTGACCTGGCTGGAACTGACGCCGCACACCGGCAGGACTCACCAGATCCGCGTCCATTGCGCGTCCATCGGCTGCCCGCTGGTCGGCGACCCGCAATATGGCGGGCCGGACGGCAAGCCGCTGCACCTGCACTCCCGCGCCATCTCCCTGCCGCTCTATCCCAAGCGCGACCCGGTCGGCGCCGTGGCCCCGGTTCCGCCGCACATGCGGGCGGCCTTGGAGGCTTGCGGCTTTACCGAAGCGTCATAGCGTCGCCGCCACGCTCTGGCCTTGCTGCGATGCGGCAGGCTGCCCCATGATCGGTGTCGGCATTGGGGCGATCACAGCCCGGGGGACGAGCGCATGATACCGATCGGCACGACGACAGCCCGTTGGATGACCCTGCGCTACGCCCTGGCGCTGACTTTGATCGCGCTGGGCACGCTGGCCGGATTCGTCATGACCGAGCGGGTGATCGGCCAGCACGAACGCATGCTGGAGGTCGTCAACGTCTCCGGCCGCCAGCGCATGCTGTCGCAACGGACGGCCCTGCTGGTGGAGCAGCTGAAGAGCGCCACCGATCCGGCGGTGCGCGCCGACCTTGCCCAGCGGCTGGACGAGGCAACGGGCCTGTTCGAGGCCACCCACCGGCGCCTGAGCGGCCAAGCCGGGCCGGAGGAAGGCCCGCCGCTGGGTCCGCCGCCGCGTGATTTGTTCTTCAGCGGCCCCGACCCGCTCGACCCGGTGGTGACCGGGCATATCGCCGCCTTGCGCCGCGTCATCGTCGCCGCCGCGGCCGGCCGGCCGCCGGACCCTGCCGAGGCCGACCGCATCACCGCCCAGGCGCTCGGTCCGCTGCTGGACCGGCTGGAGGAGATGGTCGCGCTCTACCAGGAGGAGGGCGAGGCGGGCTTTCAGACCCTGCACCGGCTGGGATTGGCGGCTCTGCTGATCACTCTTCTGATCCTGGCGGTGGAGGCCCTGGCGATCTTCCGGCCGATGACGCGGCAGGTGCGCCGGCAATTCACCGAAATCCTGCGCATGGCGGAAACCATCGAGAGTGCCAACGCCACGCTGGAACAGCAGGTGCGCGAACGGACGGCCGAACTGCACACCGCCAAGACCGCGGCGGAGCAGGCGCACCGGGCGAAGTCCCGTTTCCTCGCCCATGCCAGCCACGACCTGCAACAGCCCCTGCAGGCCATCGGCATGTTCACCGGCATGCTGGAACGCCAGCCGCAGAGCGCCAAGGCGGCGGCCCTGCTGATCGACCTGAAGGCGGCGCAACGGTCGATGCGCGACCTGCTGAACGCCATCCTCGACATTTCCAAGCTGGAATCGGGGGTGGTGTCGCCGAAGCCGGCCGACCTGCCGCTCTCCCCCCTGCTCGACCAGCTCGAGGCCGAGTTCACCGGACAGGCAGAGGCGAAGGGTCTGCGGCTGCGGGCCATCCCGACCGATGCGGTCGTGCGCAGCGATCCGGCCCTGCTGGAGCGGATCGTCCGCAACCTGATCGCCAACGCCATCCGCTATACCGAGAGCGGCGGCGTGCTGGTCGGCTGCCGCACCCGCGGCGACACGCTGTGGATCGAGGTCTACGACACCGGCCGCGGCATCGCCGAACCCGACCGCCAGCGCATCTTCGAGGAGTTCGTCCAGCTCGACCGTCCCGACCGCGACCGCAGCGAGGGCATCGGTCTCGGCCTCGCCATCGTCGAACGTCTGGCCCGGCTGCTGGGGCATCCGGTGACGGTGCGGTCGGTGGAAGGGCGCGGAACCGTGTTCGCCGTGGGCGTGCCGCTGGCAGGGTGAGATTGTCGCGTCACAGGGAACGATCTGATGTAAAGGCGCTGGATTGTTCGAATTGTTGTCCGGTGCCAAATTCCCCTCCAGACAAGGGCACACACCCCAACGGTACGGAGGGTTCAATCATGATCACCATTCGCCATCGCGACGAGCGTGGGGTCGCCAACATGGGTTGGCTGAACAGCAACCACAGCTTCTCGTTCGGCCATTACTTCGATCCCGGCCATATGGGCTTCCGCGCCCTGCGGGTCATCAACGAGGATCGGGTGATCCCCGGCGCCGGCTTCCCCACCCATGGGCATGCCAACATGGAGATCGTCTCCTACGTGCTGAACGGCGCGCTGGAGCATAAGGACTCCATCGGCACCGGGTCGGTGATCCGTCCCGGCGAGGTCCAGGTGATGAGCGCCGGCCGCGGCATCCGCCACAGCGAGTACAATGCGTCGGACACCGAACCGGTGCATTTCCTCCAGATCTGGATCCTGCCGGAGGCCAACAATCTGGCGCCCGGCTACCAGCAGGCGGACTTCCCGGCCGAGCAGAAGCGCGGCACGCTGAAGCTGGTCGGGTCGCGTGACGGGCGCGACGGCAGCACCGTCATCCATCAGGATGTCGATCTGTACGCCGCCCTGCTGGACGGCGAGGAAAGCGCCACGCTGCCGCTGCGCCCCGGCCGCCATGCCTGGGTCCAGGTCGCCCGCGGCTGGGTCCATCTGAACGGCACCCTGCTGAAGACCGGCGACGGCGCAGCGCTGTCGAACGAGGAGGCGGTGACGCTGGACCGGGCGGACGAGGCCGAAGTGCTGGTCTTCGACCTCGCATAAGGTGTCAAACTTGACATAAAAGCTTGATTTGAACCGGGAGCGGGGCAGGCTGCAGAGTGCCGCCGTCCCGTTCCCGCCGACACCCTGCCGGCGGGCCGAACCCTGGGGTTGGCGATGACCGAGCAGAAAACCTACAACGCCCTGTTTCTCTGCACCCACAATTCGGCACGCAGCATCATGGCGGAATGCCTGATGCGGCGGTGGGGCGCCGGCCGCTTCCACGCGTGGTCGGCCGGCAGCCATCCGTCGGGCCAGATCAACCCGCACACGCTGGCGACGCTGAAGGCCTTCAACCTGCCGACCGAGGGCCTGCGCTCCAAAAGCTGGGACGAGTTCTCCCGGCCGGATGCGCCGGCGCTGGATTTCGTCTTCACGGTCTGCGATCAGGCCGCAGGCGAGATGTGCCCTGTGTGGAACGGCACGCCGCTGACCGCCCATTGGGGGGTCGAGGATCCGTCGGCCGCCAGCGGGACGGAGGACCGCATCCGCATGGCCTTCCGCCGCACCTATGTGGAGCTGGAAAGCCGCATCAAGATCTTCGCCAGCCTACGGGTGGAGCAGCTGGACCGGCTGACCCTGCAAAGCTCGCTGCATGCCATCGGCACCGTCCATGGTGCCTTCGGCACCGGCCATGGCTCCGAAGCGGACGCGATGGCCGACGCCTGAGGGCACTCACAATACCTGCTTGGGCAAGGACAACAGCTCCTTCCTGATCCGGTTCAGGCTGGGACGGTTGTCCGGGCCGAAGGCGATGGGGCGGCACAGGTGCATGGCGGTCAGCCCGACCCGCGCGGTCAGCAGGCCGTTGATCACCCCCTGCCCCATCCGGGTGGAAATGGCGGCGGCGAGCGACCCGCCCAGCGCCTCCACCGCCACATGGTGGGCGCTTTCCGCCACCCCGGCGACGGCGATGTTGGCGAGCATCCGGCGCAGAAGCCGCAGCGAGCCGACATAGCCGGGCCGGGCGCCATAGAGTGCGGCGATCTCCCGCACCAGCTTCAGGTTGCGCCAGAGAACCACCGCGAAATCCAGCAGAGCCGCCGGGCTCAGCGCGGTGGCGACGGCGGTGTCGCGCGAGGCGCGCAGCACCCGCTGATAGGCGGCGCGGTCGAGCGGGCTCAGCACCTCGCGGTCGAGCAGACGGACCACCTCATGCTCGTCATGGGCGTCGGTGACATGGTCGCGCACGCGGGCAAGCGCCGGGGCCAGTTCCCGCCGGTCGGCATAGAGCGCCACCAGCGATCCGGCAAAACGGTCGGCCCGGCCGCCGGGGGCGTCCAGCTCCAGCCGGCCGGCCTCGGCCCGCAGCTCCTCGATGCGGCGCAGGCGGCGGAGCGACAGCAGCTCGGTCACCAGCATCGCCAGGGCCGCGATGCCGGCGGTGGCGGCCAGCAAGCCGACCAGCACGCCCAGCGCGAGGCTGGTGGCGAAGGCGCGGGCCAGCAGGTCGGCGGTGTCGAAGCCCAGCGCCACCAGAACCAGCGCCGCCAGCGCCCCGAACAGCCAGCGCCCCAGCCTGCGCGTGGTCCGCACCGGCGTGGCCGGGGCCGGCAGCAGGTCGGCGGGATCGCCGGAGCCGGTCAGCAGGGCGGCTTCCTCCTCCGCCGGCACCGGCGCGGCGCGGTCGAGCTCCAGTTCCATCGGCGGAATCCAGCCCGACGACGGCTTGCGGGGGGCGGTTTCGCGCTCCGTCACGTCAGATAGTCCCCGAGAAGGAATTGCAGGGCCTGGTCGACGCGGATGTGCGGCAGGCCGCGCGGGTCGCGGCCGAGGTCGTCGGGCGGGCGGAAGGCCAGGAAGTTGTAAGGACGGTCGCGGCCGGGCGGGAAGGCCTCGGCATCCTCCGGAATCTCGCCGGGGAACAGCACGGTCGGACGGTCGCGCCCGACGGGAACGCCGCGGACGCAGCGCAGTTGCCGGCCCTCATGTTCCGTCACCACGCTCTCGGTGCATTTCAGCGCGGCGATGGCCATGGTCTCGACCTGGGCGCCTTCGAAGCGGATGGCGTTGCGGGCGTCGCCGACCAGCCGGTCGAGCAATGCCCGCAACTGGGCATGCTGGTGGGCGGCGATGTGGTCGGCCTTGGTCGCGGCGAACAGCACGCGGTCGATCTTGCTGCCGAACAGCCAGTCGAGCCAGCCCGACGAACCGTGGCGGAACGGCTCCAGGCTCAACTCCAGCGCCCGCTTCATGTCGGCCATCCCGGCGGGGCCGGCATTCAGCGCGCCCAGCACGTCGATCAGCACGATCTGGCGGTCGAGCCGGGCGAAATGCTCGGCGAAGAAGCGGCGGACGACGTTGGTCTTGTAGGCCTCGTACCGCTCCTCCATCAGCGCCCACAGGCTTCCCCTGCCCCGCTGGCCGCCATGCAGGGGACAGAAGGTCAGCAGCGGCGCGTCCTTCATGTCGCCGGGTTCGACGAAGCGGCCGGGCTGGATCAGGCTGAGCAGCGTGTCGGCGCGGCGGCAGGCATGGAGATAGTCGGTGTAGAGCGCCGCCCCGCGCCGCGCGGCCTCCTCTTCCGCCGGAGCGGCCGGGTCGATGCTGGCGAGCCAGCCGCGCCAGGAGGCGGACAGCTCGTCGCGCGGCGGACGGGCAGCGAGTTCGAGGGTCTGGGTGCTCCATTCCGCGAAGCTCTGGCGCAGCAGCGGCAGGTCGAGCAGCCATTCGCCGGGATAATCGACGAGGTCGAGATTGAGCGTCGCCATCGGCTGCACGGTGCGCTTCAGCGCCGAATCCGGACGGTAGCGCAGCGAGACGCGCATCTGGCCGATGCCGCGCGTCGGCTCCGGCCAATGGGGGTCGGGGCCGGTCAGGGCGGCGAGATGGCCTTCGAAATCGAAGCGCGGCACGTCGGGATCGGGCTGCGGCCGCAGCCGCGCCGCCTGGAAGCGGCCGGACGAGACGACATCCATGAAGGGCAGCCGCCCGCTCTTCAGCAGGTTGTCGACGATGGCGGTGACGAAGACGGTCTTGCCCGCCCGCCGCAGCCCGGTGACGCCGACGCGCACCGTCGATTTCAGAAGAAGCCGGCTGCCGGCGTCGTAGAGGCTGTTCAGGTCGGGAATGCGCACGGGCGGTCGTTCACGTCTGGCCGATGACCGGCCCTATATGGGGTCGGCCAAGCGCGATGCGAGGGGGTGTGGAATGCGACGTTTGGAACAGCATGGAACGGTTTTCGGGGGTGTGTTCACTGTTCAGTCCGGGCGGCATCGGCGGGAACCTCCGCTGGTGGGGGCCGGTGAGAACGCTACCATGGATGCGGGGACGCGGGTAACGGCGGGATGAAAACGCCGGCACGGTCGGGGGATTTTCCCTCTCCCCCCCGGGGAGAGGGCCGGGGTGAGGGGGATGCATAGGTAGGATTCTCGTGACGGAACGCTGTGCTTCCCCCTCACCCTAACCCTCTCCCGGGGGAGGGGATCTGCTGGGCGGGAGAGGGAACTTACCCCCCGATATAGTGCGGCATCAGCTTCGCCTGGTCGCCGATCCAGACCTCGCAACGGCTGTCCTGGTTGCGGAAGAAATAGGTCTTGCCGGGCTGACGGCGGTTCTGCGGATCCACCAGATTGGCGCCGCTGGAAAAGGCCACCCCATAGCGATAGTCCGGCGTCGCCGCCCAATAGAGCCCGTCGATCTGTTGCAGGAAGGCGCCGCGCTGGCACAGGTGCGACAGGGTGCGGTCCCGCGTGGCAAGGCCGTTCAAACCGTTGGGCAGCTTGTAGACCGCCCGGCTCTCGGTGCGGCGCAGGCGCGGCTCGTGGCCGGGCGGCGGCGGTTCATAGGCGCGGAAGGTCGGACCCAGATGGCCCGGTTGGGTGCGGTCGGTGCGCAGCACCTCCTCGGCCCCGGCGGCCGGAACCATCAAAATGGGGACCGTCAGGATGGTCAGCAGCAGGGCGGCGAGGCGGCAGGTCATCGCACCGACGGGTTGTTGGCGACGAAGGCGAAATAGGGCAGCCGCCGCACCGCGTCCGCCACCATCAGATAAGCCACCGCGAAGGCCAGCAGCGAGCTGAGGAAATAGCCGTAGCCATACCAGGGAAAACCCATCCGGCTGAACAGCAGGGTGAAGCCGGCGTTGGCGGCCAGATAGACCAGCTGCACCGTCAGGTTCCGCCCCCGCAGGTCGAATAGGCCAGGATCACCGTGCAGAACAGGAACAGCACCTGGAAGAAGGCGCCCAGCACGCCGAAGCGGAACATGCCGATCTGCTGATATTGCAGGCCGAGGGCGCCGATGATGCTTGGGGCCAGGAAGATGCAGACGGCGCAGACCGCCCCTTGCAGGATGATCAGGTTGCGGCTGCTGTCGAGCAGGGCGGCGATGATGGCGCGGTGGTTGCGGGCGATCTGGTCGTAGGTCGCGTGCTTCTGGATGTCGCGGTAGAAGCCCTGGTAATGCTCGAAGAAGCGGGTCTCGATGTTCACCGTGAACAGGGTCAGCGCCGGCAGCGTCGTCAGATAGGCGATGAACATGGCGCCGTCATAGGCGCTGTAGATCGCCATGGCGCCGGAAACCAGCTCACGTTCCGGTGCGAACCACATGATCCACTTGTCGGTCCAGACGGCGGCGTTGGCGAACAGCCCGATCAGCGCCAGATCGGCGTATTTGCGGAAATAGCCGAGGAAGTCGAACATCCGGCCGACCGGATAGGGGTACTCGGCCAGCACCCGCGCGATCAACCCGAATTGGATCGCCGCCAGCCCGGCGGAAAAACCCCAGACCATCCCGGCCGCACCGAAGCGGTCGCCGAGCAGAACGGCGCCGGCCATACCCGCCGCCATGCCGATGCCGAAGGCAACGGTGACCGCCAGATAATCCTTCAGCGCCGACAGGAAGATCGACACCACCCAAATGCCGCAGACCAGGAAGAAGTTCACCAGCCCGCCCAGCATCAGCGGCAGCGGCAGGCCGCTGAACAGCGGGTAGAAGGGTCCGGCGGTCAGCCCGGCGATGGCATAGGCCAGCCCCAGCGTCGCCAGCAGCATGCCGGGTGCGGCCTCGACCTCCCTGGCATAGATGGCATCGGCGAGATAGCGGGTGGCGACCAGCACCAGCGGCCCGGTGAAGACGACCGAGAAGCAGAAATTATAGATCACCACGACGCGGAACAGCGTCAGTTCCTCCATCCCCACCAGATCGCGGCCGAACAGCGTGATGCCGGCCAGCGCCAGGATGGTGAACATCCAGGGACCCGACGTGATGAAGGCGGAATGGGCATAGCCCTGCAACACGCCGAGCAGGTCGTCGCGCCGGGCCAGCCGGCGGAGGGCGAAGCCGATGCCGGCCATCTCAGGCGGCTCCCTTCAGGCCGATGGCGTCATGCTCCGGAAGAAGCCGCGTCGGCATGGCGATGTGCTCGTCGTAGATGGCGCGGTAGACGCGGTCGATGGCGATCTTGTCGTAGGACTGGGCGACGCGCCGGGCGATGGCCTGGGCGCAGCGGTCGCGCCATGCACGGTCGAGCAGCAGGGCGCGCAGTTCCCGCGCGGTGTCGAGCGGGCTGGCCAGCGGCGTCACCGCCCCACCCGGCCCCAGCGGCGGCACCTCGTCCGGGCGGCCCATCAGCAGCTCGGAGCAGGAGCCGACGTCGGTCGCCACCGTCGGCACGCCCGACGCCCCGGCCTCCAGGATCACCAGTGGCTGCGCCTCGCTGACACTGGTCAGCGCGATGGCGTCGATCTTGCCCAGCCAGTCGGTCAGCCTGACCCGGCCGGCGAAGATCACCGTCTGCTCCAGCCCCAGATGCTTCACGATGCTGCGGCATTCCTCGACATAGCCGGGATCCTCCTCCAGCGGCCCCAGGATCATCGCCTTCAGGTCGGGGATGTCCTCGCGCAGGATGGCGGCAGCGCGGACATAGGTTTTCACGTCCTTGATCGGCACGACGCGGCCGATCAGGGCGATGGTCGGCGGGCGCGGGGCCGGATCGCGCTGCACCTGGGAATAGCCGGCATAGTCGATGCCGTTGGGAACGATCGTCAGCTTGGCCGGATCGGCGCCCTGGCGGCGCTGGAACTCCTGGTTTCCGCCGTACAAGGTGATGATGCGGTCGCAGGCGTCGTAGCAGGCCTTGGAATAGCTGGCGAAGGTGTCCAGCCACAGGTCGCGCAGGTCGCGCTTCTTCCTGTCGAGCGCCAGCGAGGTGTCGCCCCCCTCGAACAGCCATTCGGCCATCAGGATCTCGATGCGCCGCTCGTTGGTGTAGATGCCGTGTTCGGTCAGCAGCGCCGGCCGGCCGGTTTCCAGCCGCGCCCGCGCGGCGAACAGCCCGGCATAGCCGGTGGAGACGGCATGGTAGACCCCAGCCTGCGGCATCGGCACCAGCAGCGTGGCGAACAGCCCGCTCATCAGCGCCCGGCTGCCCCAGAAATATTCGAGGAAGGAGGCGTCCGGCAGGGCGGCCCTGCACATGCGCACCACCATCTGGAAGGCGTCCTCGGAATTCAGCAGCGCCCGCTTGCCGATCCGGCCGCGCCGGGGGGCCAGCAGCCGCAGAACCTCCGCCACCTCGGCCAGCCCGCCCCCCTGTTGCAGGCGGGCCAGCGGCTTCTCCAGCTCCTTCAGCAGCCGGCCGGTGCCGGGCTGCCAGCGCCAGCCGGCCGGCGGATCCTGGAGATAGACATGGGTCAGGCCGGTGACGTTTGGCGGCAGCTCATAGGCGAGCTTGCGGGCGCTGCGGTCGGCGACCAGGGCCACGATGTGGAAGGTCAGGTCGGAATGCGACCGGATCAGGTCATGGGTCCAGGTCGACACACCGCCCGCGACATAGGGATAGGACCCTTCCATCAGCAGGCAGACATCCGCCCTGGGGGCGTGGGGCGCTTCGGGAGGCGCTTCCGGCAGGGATGGGGCGCGGCTCATGCGGCCAGCTCCCGTCCGGCGCTGCCCGCGGCGGCCGGCGCATCGTCGCCCCCCACATCGTCGCGCCCCAGATCGTCACGCCAGAGGGCGAAGACGTCGCGCAGCGTGTCGGGCAGCTCCGCCCCGTGGCCCAGTTGGTCGGGCCGCCGGGCCGGCAGCGTCCGCAGATCGGCGAAGCGGCCGAGCCGGAACAGGCTCTCGGCATACCAGAACAGGATGCGGCGGTCCGGCGTGCGGTCGATCATCGGCTCCAGCCTTTCCGCCGCCTCCGCCGCCAGTCCGCAGCGCAGGAGCAGCCGGCCCAGGTCGTGGCGGATGCCGTCATCGTCGGGAGCGAGTTCCAGGCTGCGCCGGTAGCCGTCCAGCGCCTTGTCGCGGATCTCCGCCTCCCGGTTGGAATTGAGCAGGCCGCAGAAGGCGTAGTCGTCGAGATGGCGGGCGAGCCCTGCGAGGCTGGCGGCATCGTCGGGATGGCTGCGGACAGCGTGGTCGAGCGCCAGCCAGCGCTCGTTGAACTCATGCTCCACCCGCGCGGTCGCGGTGGCGGCCTGGACGCGGACGGACGGGTCGGCATCGGCCAGCCCGGCCTTCAGGGCGGGGGTGAAGGCGGGACGGAAATGGCGGGCGACCAGAGCGATCACCGCCTGCTTCTGCTGCGGCGAGCCGACCGACATCACGTCGGTGAAGGAGTTGCCGGCCACCAGATGGGCGTTCTCGCGGCCGGTCACGATCAGCTCGTACAGCTCCTGCGCCGGGCCGGTCTCGCTGTCGGGGAAGAGCGAGAGGTACCAGTCCTGGAAGCCGGTGGCATAGCGGCTGAACAGCGCCAGCAGCGCCGCGGTCATCAGCGTGCAGGCGGCGCCCAGCGGCCCCAGCGGAACGATGGTGACCAGCAGCAGACCGGCCAGCCGCAGGTCGCGCCCGCGCCGCGCCCGGCCGCGCACCCACAGGCCGACCAGGACGCAGAGCAGCAGATGCAGCACCGCGGCCAGCGGAACGGCAAAGGGAACTGCGGTCAGGCCGGGCGCCAGCGCCGCGGCATCGAGCAGACCGGCGGCCAGCGCCACCGCCGCCAGCTCGGCCGCACCGGCGGCCGGACGCTCGCCCGCCAGCAGGCCGGCGGGATCGGACGGGTTGGGACCGGACAGGTCGGGGGTTGGCTTGCTCATCCCGCCCCCACCGTTTGCCCGGCCGCGGAGGCCGGCGGATCGATGCGGCGGGTGACGAAGCCGATGGGGATGGTGGAGAGGCCGGCGGGCAGCGCCTGACGCACCGCACGCTCCAGCTTCGCCTCCACCTGCTTCGCGCCCTCCAGCGGCGTGCCGGCCAGGACCACGCCGAAGGAGGTGCCCTGATGGCCGAAGTCGCAGGCGAGGTCGGTGTCGCGCAGGCTGCCGCGCACCGCCTCGCCGATGGCGGCGGCGAGGTCGGCGCGCTGGGCCACCGACAGGCGCGACAGGCCGGAGGGGCGGATGGTGATGGCGGTGGTCTCGAAACCCATGCGACGGCCGAGAAGGGCGAGGAACTCCGCCTGCCGGCCGATGTAGCTGGAGGAATAAAGCGCCTCGTCGGTGAAGACCCGCTGTTCGCTGGCGGTGCGGTATTGGCGCGCCTTCGCCATCGCGGTGCCGATCCATTCGCACAGGATGCGGAAATTCTCGACCGTGTTGACGCTGAGGTCGGTGAAGCCCAGGCTTTCGATCTTCACCATGCCCAGAACTTCGCCGGTGTCGGCGCTGATCAGCGGGCCGGCCATCACGCCTTCGCCGGCGAGCACGCGCTCGTCGTCGGCCCGGTTGACGCAAAGCTGGCGCTGGCGGGCGATCACGGTCTGGAACAGCGGCGTGCCGCTGTCGAACCAGCGCGCGTAGCTGTCGGTCTCGTCGTCCCAGCCCTCGTTCGTCACCGATTCCAGAACGTCGTTGTTCAGCAGGAACAGCGAGAATTTCTCCGGCTTCATGACGGTGCGGACGAGGTCGGCGATGCCCAGCATCACCTCGCCCTCGTCGAGATGGTCGATGGACTTGGCGGCCTGATAGAGGGTGAAGACGGTGCGCAGCTGGCCGGCGACGCGGGTTTCCAGGCTTTCCTTCACCGATTTCAGCGCGCGGTAGGAGCGGGCGATGGCCTCCGCCTCCTGCCGGGCGGCGGCAAGGCCGGCGCGGAGATCCTCGCGCTCGCGCAGCTGGCGCATCCGCAGCTCGCCGAACAGCACGGCGGCGACCAGCCAGAGGATCGGCTCGCGCGTCAGGGTGAAGAGATGGTCGTAGAGATCCTGGCCGATGCCGGCATCGGGCATGTTGCCGAGCCGCAGCGCCGCCGACGCCACCAGCGCCGCCAGCACGCCCTCGTTGGTACCGTACTGGATCGCCAGCAGCAGGACCGGGATCCAGAAGGGATGCGGCTGCACCCCCTCGAAGCGCAGCCCGGCGCCGAGCCAGCCGTCCAGCCCCAGCGCCACGCCGAAGAACAGCAGCAGTTCCAGCAGGGCGACCGGCCGCAGGCCGAGCCAGCGGCGGGGCGATGCGCTATCGGCGGGGGATGGGGTCGGCAGGCTGCTCATGCGCGTCGGGGCCTCAGCGAGCGGCGGCGACGACAGGCCGCAGGCTGTCGATCATACGGGTGACCACGCGCTGGGCGACGTTGTTGACGCTGTCGCGGCTGAAATAGCCGCGGCCGGCCTCCGACTGGCTGGAGGTCCAGAGGACGGCGCCGTCCGACACCCGCATCAGCCGGGCGTTCAGGCCGACCACCGGCTCCTCGCGCAGGCCATGCTGATAGCCGTATTCCGACACGCTGCCGGCCAGCACCGCATCGACGCCCAGGGTCCGGCCGGCGGCCTGGGCGTCCAGCGGAGCGGCGTCGGGCTGCCCGTCGGTGGCGCTGGCGGCATCGGCGGCCGGCTTGCCGGCGGACAGGCGGCTGCGGACGCGGCCGACCTCCACCGTGCGGAGGCCCTCGACGCCATAGAGTTCGGTGGAGACGATGTCGGCGGCGATCTGGCCGGCATTCGGGTGGTTGGTCAGATTCTCGAAGGGCAGGACGGCGACGGTCGAGCCGGCCGGCAGCGCCCCGCCCGGCTGGGCGAAGTCGCGGCTGTTGATCCGGCCGAAGCTGCACCCCGCCAGCACCACCACGGCCGCCAGCAGCGCCGCACAGGCCCGCATATCCTTGCCCATCTTTCCGGTCCCCGTCAGCCGCATCGCCGCCCCCATTCTCCGTCCACCTTTTTTAACCATAAAGAGTTGACACACCGTCAATAGCGCCAGACAAGGGTGACGCCGGCGCTGTTCACCGCGCTGGCCGTGCCGCGCGCGGTGGAGCGGGCATGGCTGGCGCGGAAACCCAGTTCCAGACTGTCCGCCGGCTCCCATCCCAGCGAGATGGCCCCCTGGGGTCCGCTGCGGCCCCGCCGGTCGTAGGCGTAGCCGATCTGCGCCGCATAGCGGACATAGTCGGTCAGGTAATCCTCGACGTTCAGCTGCAGCGCATGGACCTCGCGCGTCGCCGCCGGCAGCGGGATGTAGGGCTGGCCATTCGCGTCCTGCCGCTCTTCCCGGTGCGCCACATATTCGGCGTCCAGCACATAGGCGACGCTGGCAAGCGGGCCGACGGCGTTCAGCGTGTAGCGCAGCGATCCCTCCAGCGTGGCGCTGCGCGCCAGATCGGCCTCGCCGGACAGCCCATAGCGGTTGTAGCCGGCGCCGAGCGACAGCGACCAGCGGTCGGACAGCCGGTTCTCGTGCTGGACGAACAGGCGGTCGCGCCGGCCGCCATCGACGATGCCCTCCAGGAAGGCGAAGCTCGGCTCGCTCCAGGCGAAACCGGCGCGGGTTTCGGACTTGTCGCCGCGCCAGAGATGGCTGTAGCCGGCACCGAGCGTCTGCGGGGCGGCATAGAGGGACAGGGTGGAGCGTTCCAGCTCCGGCCAGTCATGGGTCAGCGCCGCCTCCAGCCGGGAGCGGGCGCCATGGAACGGCTCCAGCCGGCCGTCGCCGCGGCGGGCGGAATTGACATCGACTTCACGGCGCTCCAGCACCCAGGTCAGGCTGGTGGACCGGCCAAGCTCCTGAACGCCGCTGAAGCGGGCGATGCGCTGCATGTCGGCGCCACGCACCTTCTGCCAGTCGAGGTCGAGGCGGCTGCGGTCGGCCGTCTCGTGCAGGAGCAGCGCCTTGCCCCGGACCAGCGACGGCTCGTCGGGCGTCAGTTCCAGCGCCGTGTCATAGGCCATGATCGCATCGCGCCAGCGGCCGAGCCGCTCCTCCGCCTGGGCCAGCAGGGCGGTGGACTGGGCGTCCTTCGGGTCCTGCGCCAACAGGTCGCGCAGCAGGGTCCGGGCCGGGCGGAGGTCGCCGCCCTCCATCAGCGCCAGGGCGCGGAAATAGTCGAGGCGCCGCTGGGCGGCACGGTCGGCGGCCTGCACCTCGCGGCTGGGAGCGGCGGCGGAGCGGGTCAGGGCGACGCTGAGGCCGGCGGGGTCGGTGGCGACCGCCGCCTCGACACCGGGGCCGAGCACCAGCACGACGCTGTCGTAGCCGTAGAGGATGTTGTCGACCCAGGATTCCAGCCGCTCCGGCACGCGGTCGAGCGGCAGTTCGCCCGAGACGTCGCCGAGCGGGCGGCTGAAGCGGAGCACCAGCTCGCGGCCGTCGCGCTGGGTTTCCGTGGTGACGGTGCCGGACCAATGCAGGGCGAAGCGGGCAGCGCTGTTCTCACGCATCGCCTCCACCCTCGCCGGTTGGGCGGGGGCGGGGGTGGCGAGGAGGATGAGGGTAAGGAGGGCAAACACACCCGCCTTCGTTCCCCTCTCCCCCCGGGGGAGAGGGTCAGGGTGAGGGGGATGCACCGCGTGACTTTCCGAGGATCCTCGCTGCGCATCCCCCTCACCCTCCCCGCGCCGCGGGCGCGGGATCCCTCCCTCTCCCCGGGGGGAGAGGGTATTGAAAGCGGGAAAGCCGGGAAACGATCACGGAAGGGCCAGGACACGGCGGGCCTCCGGCAGTCGTCCGTTTTCGATCAGCATCGATGCGTAGTCGGCCTTCAACTGGCGGTCGGCCGGGCGGCGCTTGCGCAGGCCCTCGAACAGCGCCACGGCATCGTCGACCTTGCCCAGCCGGTTCAGCAGGTTCGCCTCCGTCTGGGTCGTTCCGTCGCCGCGCGTGGCGCGGGCGCGCAGTTGCGACAGGGCGGTGCGGTAGAAGGGGGTCGCGGCGGTCGGGCGCTTCAGCGCGGTCAGCGCCTCGCCCAGGAAGTAATGCGCCTCGTAATCGTTGGGGCCGGTGGCGACATAGCGGCGCAGCAGGCGTTCGGCGTCGGCGAGGCGGTTCTCGTCATAGGCCAGCATGCCCAGCTGGCGCAGCGCGTCGGCATCCTCCGGCTTGCGCGCCAGCAGGGCGGTCCAGGCCTGCGAGGCGGAGGCACGCTGGCCGGTCTGCTCGGCGAGGCGGGCATAGCGGCGCAGCCGGTCCGGAGAGGCCTCCTCGGCCAAGGCGGCGCGCACGGCGTCGGCCAGCTCCTTGCCCTTGCCGGCCGCCGCCAGCGCCTCGATGTAGGGGGTCTTCAGGGCCGGCTGGGCCGGGGCGGCAGCCTGCCCGCCAAGCCCGGCGATGACGCGCCGGCCGCCGCCATAGTCGGCGAGGCGGTCGTACCACGCGGCCTGCTCGGCCGGGCTGCCGGCGGTCTTGGCCCGCGCCTCGATCCAGTCCATCCCGGACGCCGGCGGGCGCGGCCCCCAGAGATACGCGAGCTGCTTGAAGTCCTCGCTCTGCGGCCCTTGCCCGGCGGCCAGCCGTTGCAGCGCCTGCTCGGCCCCCGCCTTGTCGCCGAGCGCCAGCAGCGCCGAAACCGGCTCCCGCCGGCGGTCGGCCGGCAGACGGTCGTCGGTGGCGCGGGCCAGCAGATAGCGGCGCAGGTCGGCCTTGCGCCCCAGCTTGGTCAGCGTGTCGCGGTAGAGCGAATCCTCCGCCTCGACCAGCGGCGCGGCGGCGGCGCGGCCTTGCAGCAGGGCGGCGAGATCGGGCAGCGCGTTCGCCTTGGCCGCAGCGTCGGCATAGACGCTCAGCCAGTCCTCGCCGGACCGCGTCCCCCCTTGGCGCTCCGCCCAGGCCCGCAGCAGCGGCAGCGCCGCGCGATAGGCCTTGTGGTCGAGCAGCATGGTGACGATGGCCTGCTGGTCCGCGTCGGACAGGGTGCCGCGCGCCAGCTTGGCGGTCAGGTGGCGGGCCAGCTCCTCCGACCGGCCGGCGCCGTCGAGCGCGGCGATGTAGGCTGCCTCCACCTCCGCACTGCCGCCGCCAACAAGCAACGAATCCAGCAGCGGAGCCAGCAACGGCAGCGCGTCGGCCGGCTTGCCGGTGGCGGTCAATGCGCCAGCCAGCGCCAGACGGCTGCGCGCCGAGGGGTCGAGCGCGAAGGCACGCTGGGCGGCTGCCAGCGCCAGGGCGGCGGCAGGACGAGCGGCACGCGGATCTGTGGCGGGATTTGTGGCGGCGCGTTCGGCGGCGCTGCCGGCGATGTCCTGCAACAGGGCGAGCGGCAGCTTGGGCTGGCCGGCCAGCCAGTCGGCGACCGCGGCCGGATCGCCGGCCTTGGCGGCCAGCCGCGCCCAGCCCTGGGCGGCGGCCGGAGACTGCGTGGCCTGCCGCCGCGCCGTGAACCAGGCACGACCGGCCGGGGCGCGGTCGAAGTCGATGAACAGGGCGGCCATCTCCTCCAGCACTTCCTCCGGCACGGTGCCCGACAGCGGCAGCCGGTCGAAGGCGGCGACCGCGGCGGTGCGGCGGCCGGTGCGGTCGAGGATGCGGATCGCGACCAGCCGGTCGCCCATCATCAGCCCCTTGCCCGCCGGTCCATCGCCGGCAAGCGCCCGCTCCGCCCACCCCGCAGCGGCGGCGGGGTCGCCGCGGCCGAGCGCGATGTTGGCCGCCAGGATCGGGTAATCGTCGAGGAACTCGTCGCCCAGCTCACGGTAGAGGCGGTCGGGGAAGGCCCGGTCGCCGTCGCGCAATGCGGTTTCCGCCAGCCCGGCCAGGACCCAGTCGGGCACCAGATGCAGGTCGCGTCCCCTGGTCGCCTCCAGCGCCGCGCGCGGCATGCCGGCATTCGCCTCCAGCGCCAGCAGCCGGCCGAACTGCGCATCCTCCACCGGACCGGAAAGCGCCGACAGGCGGGTCCGCGCCGGCTCCCGCCGGTCGGTGGCGATCAGCAGGTCGATGTAGGTCAGCTCCAGCGCCAGCACGGGAGCGCGGCCCGCCACCTGCGACCCTATAACCTGTGGCTCAATCAGCCGCAGCCCGAGATCGGGGCGCGATGCTGCGGCAAGCTGGCTCGCCAGACCGATCATGTCGGCGACGGTGGGCCGCTCGCCCAGCCAGCGCCGGGCGCGCTCATAGGCCTCGTCCTCGCGGTCGAGGTCGATCAGCAGGCTCATCAGCAGCTCGCGGCTGTCGGGCTGGATGTTGCCCGTGGCGCGGTCGTCGGCGCGCAGCAGCCAGTCCACCGCGCCGGCAGGATCGCCGCGCGAGGCCAGCAGCGCCGCCAGCTCCTGCGGGGCCTCGACATCCTCCGGCCGCAGGGTGCAGTAGCGGACCAGCGCCTCGGCCTTCATCGCCATCCGGTTGCGGAAGCCGGCGGCATAGGCCAGCTCGCGGAACAGGTCGGCGCTGTTGCGCATCTCCGCCAGCGCCTTCAGGTTCTCCAGCCGGTCGCCCGGCCGCTGTGCGTCCTGATAGAGACGGTCGAGCAGTTCGCGGGCCTCGACGGAGGACGGCTCGGCGGCAAGGAATCCCTCGGTCAGCTCGATGGCGCGATCGACGTCGCCCTGGGCCAGAGTCAGGCGGGTCAGCGGCATCACCGTGGCGCCGCTGCGGTCGCCGGCGGCATAGCGCTGCTCGTAGGCGTCGCGGGCGCTGTCGTAATCGCGGTCGCGGAATTTTTGCAGGGCAAGCTCGGCGCTGTGCGGAATCAGCAGCAGGCTGGCGCCGACACCGGCCAGCAGGATCAGCAGGACGACGAGGAGGTTCGCGCGCATGGCCGCCCTACCCCGCCGCGCCGTCGGTGGCACGGAAGCGCAGCAGCAGCGGCGCGATGGCGGACACCGGCACAGTCAGCGTCAGCCGGCCGTCGGCATCCGCGCCGGCGCTGCCCGACCACAGGCGGGTGCCGTTGCGTTCCGCCGTGACGGTCCAACGGCCGGGCCGCGGCACCTGCCAGACCATGCCGCCCGCACCGTAACCGGTGGCGGCGACCTGGAAGCCGTGATCGTCCGGCGCGAAGGCCGAGAAGGCCCAGCGCCCCTGCACCAGATAGGGCATGGTGGCCGGCGGGTCGCGGTCGGCGCGGTCGGTCTCGGTCAACGCCACCACCGGCTCCGCCACCGCGGGGTCGAGCGCCACATAGAGGCTGCCCTGGCTGTGGCGCTGGCCCAGCACGCCGCTGGAGCGGGCGAAATCGACCGCGTCGGCACTTGCATGGTCGAAGCGCAGCGTGTTCAGCGCCCCACGGTCGCGCACGCGCCAGCGCCGCCCGCTTCCCTGGCCGTCCAGCGGCTCGAAGCGGGTGGTGTAATAGCCCTCGGCGATGCGGGCGTAGGTGGAGGCGGCGACCGGCGCCAGCTCCTGCCCTTGCGCGGCGGTCAGCACCGAGACGAGCGCGTTGAGGCTGGCCGGCTTCTGGCCGGTGTACATGTGGTAATAGACGTTGAAGGGCTTCAGCCGCAGCGGACTGCCGGCATGCCGCATGGTGTTGACCAGATTGCGGTAGCCATAGAAGCGGTTGGTCCACAGATCGGTGTAGGTGTTCTCGTTGCTGCCGGCGGCGTAGATCTGGCGTTCCGCCCCCACCGGCAGGCCGATGGGCGGCAGCCCGGTGATGGACGGGAAATCGGCGTCGAACCGCGCGTCGCCGCCGTTGATGTTGACCCCGCCGGCCTTGCGCACCGCCGCCAGCGCCGCCTCGAAGGGAGAGGTGTCGCCCGACCATTGCACCAGCACCGCCCGCTTGCCGGCGGGAGCCAGCCGGGTGAAATAGTCGAGAGCGCCGCCGATCTCCTGGTCTAGGTCGAAGGGCTGCTGCAGATAGGCGCGCGGCACGGCATAGCGGCCGATGTCCGACACTTCGCCCGCCTCTTCCGCCGCATGGTCGTCACTTTTCCCGGGCTTGCGGCTGCCGTCGCGGTCGAGGAAGGGCGCCTCGGCCTGCCGGCTGTAGTCCTTGAAGAAGGCCCACTGGAAGGGGTGGGTCCAGGTGTGGCTGGACGGCTCGACCTGCGGCAGGGCGAACAGCGCCTTGGCCGCCGCCAGCGAGTCCGGCGTGCCCTTCCAGGTCGGGTCGAGGTCGCCGACGATGGGGGCGACGCTGACCGGCAGGTCGGGGAAGGCTTCGATGGCGGCGGTGCGCACCATGTCGGCGGACAGCACGCGGCGGGCGGCATAGGGCGCCACCTCGGTCACGTTGCGCCAGCCGTCGCCGTCGATGTGGCTGAAATAGAGCCGCCGCCCGGACAGGGTGGTGATGTCGGGCTTCGGCAGATCGTCGGTGGCGAAGCTGTCGTGGAAGAAGGCGAAGGGATCGACGATCCATTCGCGCCGGTTGTACTCGGCGTCGAAATAGCGGGCATACCCCTCGGTCACCAGACCGCCGGCCGGGCCGGTGACCACCAGATGGCTGTCGCTGGCCGGATCGTCGCCGCGCCGCATCGTCAGATGGGAGGCGAAGCGCTCGTCGGTCTTGCGGAACAGGGGATAGCCCGGCAGCACACCCGACAGCGGCCGTTCGAACCCGATCGTCCCGTCGGCCAGCGCCGGCTTGGACTTGTAGGTCAGGTCGGAATAGCCGTCGTCGTCGCGCAGACCGAAGCGGGCGAAGAAACGGTTGGAGACGGCCAACGGCACCGGCTTGCCGCCGCGCTCCAGCCGCACCCCCGGCTGCCCCAGCACGGCGAAGCGGATGCCGCGGTCCATCGCACGGGCCGCCCAGCCGACATAGGCACCGACATCGGGGAAGGGCTCGCCCGCGAACCAGCTGACGACGCCGCGCAGGTCGGGATAGCGCGACAGGTCGGGCAGACCGTCGGCGACGTTCCAGTAGACCACCGACAATCCCAGATGGTTCAGCGGCAGTTCCGCCATCGTATGGATACGGCTGAGGCGGATCGTGCTTTCCTCGCGCAGGTCGACCAGCGCCAGGATGGTGCGCGGCACCGTCCGCTGCGTCGTCGCGGCGACGGATGTGCCGGCGGCAAGCGCGGGAAGCGCCGCACCGGGCAGGAGCATGGCGAGTGCCAAGGCTGCCGCCCGGATGCCAGCTTGGAACCGGCACCTCACCGCGGCGGCTCCGGGATCAGGCGGTCGAGTTCGACCGTCGCGACATAGGGGGAAAAGCCGTTGGCCCGTTGCAGGTCGTAGATCGCCCGCACCCCCGCCGCGTCGGACGGGGTCCAGTAGTCCAGCGTGTGGAGGCCGAGCTGCGGGTTCAGCGCGCCGGCCGCCTTCAGCGCGTCGACCTGGAACCGGTAATCCTCGGCACTCTGGCGGTGCGGGCGCTTGGCGGCGAAATCCCAGCCGGCATAGACGCTCTCGCCCAGCGCATGGCTCAGCAGCGGGGCGGTCTGCGGCAGGATCTCATAGCCGCGGTTCTGCATCAGGCCGATGTCCGGCCAGTTGCGGCGGATGGCCCGCACCAGCGCCGCCGCCGCGTCGGTCATGCCGCTCCAGCGCTTCGGGTCGGTGCGTTCCAGATGCGGCGGGTTGTCGAGCGTGTCGAGGAAGACCCCGTGGAAGCCCTCGCGCAGGATGGCGGGGACCAGTTCCTCCACCACCAGCTTGACCCAGCGGCGGTCGCGCACATCGACATAGAAGCTGCCGGGCCAGTTGGGGTTTTCCTGATCCAGGATGCCCCACCCCTTCACCCGACCGAACCAGGGGCGGTGCGTCTCGACCTCGCCCACGCTGAGATAGCCGAGCAGGGTCTTGCCCCGGTCGGCCAGCGGTTGCAGCGGCGGGTGGGTCCTGCTGTCCAGCACCAGCAGCCGGTAAGGCTGAAAGGCGGCCGGCGGTGCGGCATCGGCGTAATAGACCGCCCAGGGAACAGCAGGGGCCGGAGCAGCGGGAGCTTGGCCGGAGTTTGCAGCCCGCAGAGTCCTGCTGGGCAGCGCCAGCAGCGCCGCACCCGACAAGAGCCCGCCGGCGACCGCGCGCCGCCCGATCAAACCATTGATCACGCCACCCTGCCCCGATCAGTCAGCCGAGCTCTTCGCCCGGACCCGTCAGCCCAGCCACGCCAGCGTCTGGCGCAGCCCGTCTTCCAGCGGCGTGTCGCAACTCATGCCGAAGGCGGCGACCAGACGCGTGGGATCGCCGATGGATGTCCGGATGTCGCCCGGCCGCGCCGGACCGTAGCGCCGGTCGAGCGGCCGGCCCGACAGGTCGGCCAGCACCTCCGCCAGCCGGTTGACCGAAGTCGGACGGCCGGTGCATACATTGTAGACCGGTGCGCCCGGCTGCGGATGTCCCATCGCCGCAGTCAGGTATCGCACCGAATCCTTTACAAAGATGAAATCCCGCACCTGCTCGCCGTCCCCATTGACGGTGATCGGCTCGCCCCTGGCGATGCGGCCGGCGAAAATGGAGATGACGCCGGAATAGGGGGATTTCGGATCCTGGCGCGGGCCATAGACATTGAAGAAGCGGAAGCCGGCGGTCGGCACGCCATGCACCCCGTCCGCTACCCGTGCATGCAGCTCGCAGCCCAGCTTGTCGGCGCCATAGGCCGACAGCGGACGGGTCGCCGCATCCTCGGTCAGCGGCATATTGGGATTGTCGCCGTAGACCGCAGCGGAGGAGGCGTAGATCACCGGAACCGGGCCGGCCGGATTGGCGTGGCGAGCGGCGTCGAACACGGCGATGGTGCCGGACAGGTTGGCGTGGTGGGTCTCCAGCCATGCCTCGCGCGACCGGTCGACCGAGGCGACGGCGGCCATATGGAAACAGCCGTCCACCCCCTCACCGTCCTCGCCGGCCATCGCCGCCCGAACCGCATCGGCATCGGCCACGTCGCCGACGGTCACAGGCACGCCGTCCGGCAGGTTTTCACGCTTGCCGGTGGACAAATCGTCCAGCACCCGGACCTTGTGCCCGGCCGCCAGCAGCCGCTCGATCAGGTGCGAGCCGATGAAGCCGCAACCCCCGGTAACCAGATAACGCGCCATCGCTGCGGCCCCTCCGCTTTTGCGTGTGTTTGACGTGATACGCGGAGTTTGGAACGCCGGATTTGAAAAATCTCGAACCGGGTTCAAATCGGCTGCAAAAAAGATCAGGCCGGCAGGAAGCCGGCGACGGAAGCCTGGAATTCCTTGGGCTTGATCGGCTTCGACACATGGCCGTCGAAGCCCGCTTCGGTCAGCCGGCGCTTGTCCGCAGGCGTGGCGAGGTTGGTGACGGCCAGCACCGGGGTGGCGGCCAGGGCCGAGTCGGCGCGGATCTGGCGGATGAGTTCAAGCCCGGACAGGCCGGGCATGACGATGTCCATCACCACCAGATCGGGCGCCATATCGCGCATCAGATCCATCACCGAAGTGGCGTCCGACGCCTCGACGACGGTGAAGCCGCCCTCCTCGAGGCAGCGGACGAAGAGCTTGCGCATCAACACATTGTCTTCGACAACCAGGATCGTCCGCGTTTTCTCGACCGTGTCCAACATTCCGCCATCCAAGCCTTGTGGCCGAACACCATGGCGTGAGCGGCATCGCCGGCATCCGGAAGGACGCAGCGCGCGACCCTGCGCTGCACACGAATGCCATCATTCACGCATGGTTCGCTCTCTATCCCTTTTTGGGTTGCAGGTCAAGCCATGCGCGATAGGGCTCTACCCCAGTTGGCGAGTTGTCTCATGGAAACGATTCAAGTCCTCTCGCTTTTGACGCGCATTGGCAGCGTCGATGGCACGCCTGTCCCCGATAAGGTTCACATACACCAACCACCTTCATGAGGTTTCTTTTGCCTGGTCTTTGTCCTAATTACGAAAATCAGAACCGACCTTTTCTGAGGGAACCGCATAATTGAAATGGCGTTCGAAATAATTATGCGGCCCCCCGCTCCGAAAGCGTCCACTCGCTGCCGGCGGATCAGCCTTTCTTGCCGCCGCCATGCGGCAGGTAGCTCTGGACGAGATCCTTGGCGGTGTCCTTCAGCATGTCCCAGACCTCCGGATCGCCCTTGGCCAGCGTCGCCATCATCGCCGCCGCGTTCTTCAGGGTGATGTGCGGCGGCAGCGGCGGGACATTGGGATCGGTGTAGGCCTCGACGAGCACCGGACCGCGAGTCGCCATCGCCTCGTCCCAGACAGCGGCGAGGTCTTCGGGCTTGTCGACGAACAGGCCCTTGAAGCCGAGCAGTTCGGCATAGCGGGCATAGGGGAAATCGGGAAGCTCCTGCGAGGCCTCGAACTTCGGATCGCCATTCTGGGCGCGCATCTCCCAGGTCACTTGGTTGAGGTCGCGGTTGTTCAGCACCAGCACGACGAAGCGCGGGTCGCTCCACTGCTTGCAGTATTTCGACAGGGTGATCAGCGCATTCATACCATTCATCTGCATGGCGCCGTCACCGACGATGGCCAGCACCGGACGGTCGGGATGGGCGAACTTGGCCGCCAGGGCGTAGGGCATGCCCGGTCCCATGGTGGCGAGACCGCCGCACAGCGTCGCCTTCATTCCACGTCTGATCTTGATGTCGCGGGCGTACCAGTTGGTGCCCGACCCGGTGTCGCAGGCGATCACCACGTCATCGGGCAGCCGCGGCGACAGCTCCCAGAAGACGCGCTGCGGGTTCAGCGGCGTCGCGTCGTTCATGGCGCGGGCTTCCAGCACTTTCCACCAGTCGGCGACGCCCGCCTCGATCCGCTCGCGCCAGGAGCGGCCCTGCTTGCGCTGGAGCAGCGGGATCAGGTCGCGCAGGGTGCCGGCGCTGTCACCGACCAGATTGACCTCCATCGGATAGCGGATGCTCAGCATCTTCGGGTCGATGTCGATCTGCACGCCGCGCGCCTGCCCCTCCTTGGGCAGGAACTCCGAATAGGGGAAGCCAGAGCCGATCATCAGCAGCGTGTCGCAGTTCACCATCATCTCATAGCTCGGCCGGGTGCCGAGCAGGCCGATGGAGCCGGTGACGAAGGGCAGGTCGTCGGGCAGCGCCGCCTTGCCGAGCAGCGCCTTGGCGACGCCGGCCCCCAGGATGTCGGCGATCTCGATCACCTCGTCGGTGGCGTTCAACGCGCCGGCGCCGACCAGGATCGCCACCTTGCTGCCGGCATTCAGCACATCGGCGGCGCGGCGCAGGTCGGCCTCGGCCGGACGCACCACGGGGGCCGACCAGCCGACGCCGGAATGGATGGTGCCGTGGACATGCGCCGGCGCCTCGACCGCGTCCATCTCCTGCAGGTCGTTGGGCATGATGATGCAGGTCACCGTGCGCTCGGCCTTGGCGATCCGCACCGCCCGGTCGACGATATGGCGCACTTGGGCCGGGGTGGAGGCCATCTGCACATACTCGCCGGCCACATCCTTGAAGAGGGAGACGAGGTCGACCTCCTGCTGGTACTGGCCGCCCAGCGCGGTCAGCGCCTGCTGGCCGACAATGGCGAGCACCGGCTGATGGTCGAGCTTCGCATCGTACAGCCCGTTCAGCAGATGGATGGCGCCGGGACCGGAGGTGGCGAGGCAGACGCCCATCTCACCGGTGTATTTGGCGTGCGCCGTCGCCATGAAGGCGGCCAGCTCCTCGTGGCGGGGCTGGATGAACTCGAACCGGTCGCCGGCACGGGCGAGCGCGCCGACCAGCCCGTTGATGCCGTCGCCGGGATAGCCGAAGACCCGCTTCACGCCCCACTCGGAGAGCCGCTGCCAGAAGAAATCGCTGACGTTCGGAGCCATTGTCGCCTCTCTTGTCTCTGCTCGGATGTCACCGCCGTTTCTGTTTCAACTGTGCGCCGCCCCATCGGTTCGCCGGAGACCGCGGTTTTTTTGCCCGCCCTCAAATCGGACCGATCCGGCCGGCAGGGCGTTATCGTGTGCAGCAACAGGGAGACAGCGATGGCCGAGGCCAACATCGATGACCGCTCCAGCTTCGAACGGGCTTACGAGCGGCACGCCTTCGAACAGGATGCGGCGGCGAACGCGCGCAGCGACACGACGACCGTCCATGGCGTGACCATCCTCTCCGCGGCCGATGCCAACGGGCGGATCGAGCTGTCGCGCAGCACGCGGCATGTCGGGGAAGGAAACCCGGAGGGAGACACCGTCTTCGTCGCGGCGTTCCGCGTTCACGACAGCGCCGCCGAGGCTGCCGCCCCCTATTCCGGCTCCGTCGAACCGACCGGCGAAGCCCCGGGCGAGGCCGCCGACGAGTACAGCAGCTTCATCGATCAGCTGGTGGAAGCCGCGAAAGGGGCGCGGTTCAAGCCGGACATCGGCCGCGGCGAAGAGAGGCTGACCGGCTTCCACGGCGGCTGATAAACAGCGAAACGCCCCGTCTCATTCGAGCCGGGGCGTTTCCGATGTGTGTGAAGATGCGAGCCTATGCGCTTTTTTGTATTGAGCGTCTCTTGTGCCTGAGCGACCTGGCGGCGACCTACTCTCCCACGTCTTAAGACGCAGTACCATTGGCGCGGAGGCTTTTCACGGCCGAGTTCGGGATGGGATCGGGTGTTTGACACCTCGCCATGACCACCAGGTCACCGAGGCACAAGACCGACGCTCGTTACCGAAAGCGCGTATGCTTGTTCGTGCAAGTGATTTGAGGATGTATCGAACGGCGATGCGCTGGTCAAGCACTGCTTGGAACAGACTTGCTGCTGCGCATGGCGCGGTTAGTGTGGTGTCGAGATCAAGCCGATCGAGCGATTAGTAAGGCTTAGCTTCAGGCATTGCTGCCCGTCCACATGCCTCCTATCGACGTGATGGTCTGTCACGGCTCTCAAGGGAGCTCTGGTTTAGAGGTGGGTTTCCCGCTTAGATGCTTTCAGCGGTTATCCCGTCCATACTTAGCTACCCGGCCATGCCACTGGCGTGACAACCGGTGCACCAGAGGTATGTCCATCCCGGTCCTCTCGTACTAGGGACAAATCCTCGCAAAACTCCGACACCCACGGCAGATAGGGACCGAACTGTCTCACGACGTTCTAAACCCAGCTCACGTACCACTTTAATCGGCGAACAGCCGAACCCTTGGGACCTGCTCCAGCCCCAGGATGTGATGAGCCGACATCGAGGTGCCAAACGACTCCGTCGATATGGACTCTTGGGAGTCATCAGCCTGTTATCCCCGGCGTACCTTTTATCCGTTGAGCGATGGCCCGTCCACGTGGAGCCACCGGATCACTATGGCCGACTTTCGTCTCTGCTCGACTTGTCAGTCTTGCAGTCAGGCGGGCTTATGCCATTGCACTCGTCGAGCGATTTCCGACCGCTCTGAGCCCACCATCGCGCGCCTCCGTTACACTTTGGGAGGCGACCGCCCCAGTCAAACTACCCGCCATGCAGGGTCCCGGACCCGGATAACGGGCCACGGTTAGATGCCAGAGACTTCAAGGGTGGTATTTCAAGGTTGGCTCCACACGAGCTGGCGCCCATGTTTCCAAGCCTCCCACCTATCCTACACATGAAGTCCCTAGCACCACTGCAAAGCTGTAGTAAAGGTGCACGGGGTCTTTCCGTCTGACCGCGGGAACTCCGCATCTTCACGGAGAGTTCAATTTCGCTGAGTTGGTGTTGGAGACAGCGGGGAAGTCGTTACGCCATTCGTGCAGGTCGGAACTTACCCGACAAGGAATTTCGCTACCTTAGGACCGTTATAGTTACGGCCGCCGTTTACCGGGGCTTCAATTCAGAGCTTGCACTCCTCCTCTTAACCTTCCGGCACCGGGCAGGCGTCAGACCCTATACGTCGCCTTGTGTGGCTTCGCAGAGCCCTGTGTTTTTAGTAAACAGTCGCTACCCCCTGGTCTGTGCCCCCCGCCATGGCTTGCGCCACAACGGGGCCCTCTTCTTCCGAAGTTACGAGGGCAATTTGCCGAGTTCCTTCAACACCATTCTCTCAAGCGCCTGGGTATACTCTACCAGTCCACCTGTGTCGGTTTGGGGTACGGTCTATATGGCGGGGCTATTTCCTGGAACCGGTCCACAGCACGATCAATCCGATAAGATCGTACACGCTTTCCAATCCGTCACCTCCGCCAGGCCCACGAATATTAACGTGGTTCCCATCGACTACGCCTTTCGGCCTCGCCTTAGGGGCCGGCTCACCCTGCGTGGATTAACCTTGCGCAGGAACCCTTGGACTTTCGGCGACAGTGTTTCTCACACTGTTTGTCGCTACTCATGTCAGCATTCTCACTTCCGATACCTCCAGGCGGCCTCACGGACACCCTTCGCAGGCTTACGGAACGCTCCGCTACCACGTGATCAAAGATCACATCCGCAGCTTCGGTACACGGCTTGAGCCCCGATACATTTTCGGCGCAGGCCGGCTTAACTAGACCAGTGAGCTATTACGCTTTCTTTAAAGGATGGCTGCTTCTAAGCCAACCTCCTGGTTGTCATGGCCTTCCCACATCCTTTCCCACTTAGCCGTGATTTGGGGACCTTAGCTGGCGGTCTGGGCTGTTTCCCTCTCGACGATGGACCTTAGCACCCACCGTCTGTCTGCCGGACTGCACTCTGCGGTATTCGGAGTTTGGTTAGGTTTGGTAAGGCTCGCGCCCCCCTAGCCCATCCAGTGCTCTACCCCCGCAGGTGATATCCGACGCGCTACCTAAATAGCTTTCGCGGAGAACCAGCTATTTCCTGATTTGATTGGCCTTTCACCCCTAGCCACAGGTCATCTCCGACTTTTTCAACAGGCGTGAGTTCGGTCCTCCAGTGCGTGTTACCGCACCTTCAACCTGCCCATGGCTAGATCATCAGGTTTCGGGTCTAAAGCATGCAACTCGGTCGCCCTATTCAGACTCGCTTTCGCTGCGCCTCCACCTACCGGCTTAAGCTCGCTGCATACTCTAAGTCGCTGACCCATTATACAAAAGGTACGCCGTCACCCCGTAAAGAGGCTCCGACTGCTTGTAGGCATCCGGTTTCAGGAACTGTTTCACTCCCCTTGTCGGGGTGCTTTTCACCTTTCCCTCACGGTACTGGTGCACTATCGGTCACTGAGGAGTACTTAGGCTTGGAGGGTGGTCCCCCCACGTTCAGACAGGGTTTCACGTGCCCCGCCCTACTCGAGCATCCGAT
>NZ_CP170666.1:907500-1745000 GCF_042938965.1 Azospirillum sp. A23
TGGCATGAGCGCGACAGCCAGCTCGCCGCAGCGGAAAGCAAGGCGGTCGAGGCGGCCGAAACGGCGGAGCGCGCGTGGAGCGACGCGGAGGAGCGGCGCAACACGGCTGTCGCGCTGCGCGGGTTGCAGTCGCTGCGGCCGGTGCTGGCGGACGCCGACCGCGCGCGCGACGAGGCGGCGGAGGCCGCGGCGGCAGTGGAGCGGGCGGAGACGGCCCTGGCCGCGGCGCGGTTGGCGGTGGATGAGGCGACCGGCCGCCATGGCGAGGCCCGGCGTCGCTTCGAGGCGGCATGTGCCGAGCAGGCCAGGGCCGAGCCCAATCTCGACCGCGCGGTCGACCTGGATGGACGGATCGCAACCCTGACCGGCGAGCAGGGGACCGCCGACGCGGCGGTGAAGGTCGCGGTCCAGCGCAGCGTCGCGCTGCGGAAGGCAATGCAGGACGTCGACGCCACGCTGTCCTCGGCCCGCACCGATGCCGCAAGGCTGGAGGTCTGGCTGCGCGAGCAGGCTGGCTTCGCGGCGGTGGCCGGACAGTGGGAGCGCTGGGACCGGCTGCTGGCGCGCATCGTCGCCGATGGACGGAGCGGAAAGGCCGCCGCGCTGGAGCGCCAACGGCTGGAGCGGGAGCTTGCGGCGACCGAAGCCGCGGCACACACCGTGGAAGGCCGGCAGGCCGAGGCGCGGGAGCGCTGCCGCTCGGCCGAGCAGGCGCTGGAAAGCTTGCGCGGCATAACGGTGCCGTCGCTGGAGGAGGCGCGGCAAGCGCGGTCGGAGGCCGGACGACGGCGTGACGGGCTGCTGGCGCTGCTGGCCACCGGAGAGGCGCGGCAACGGCTGGAAGCCGAGCGCACCGCCGCGGACGGAGAGCGGCTGCGGCTGCTGGGAGAGGCGGAACGCGACGGAACATCGGCGCGGGAGCTTGCCGAAAGCCGGGCCGGACGGCAGGCCGCGGTCGATGAAGCGGAACGTACCCTGCAACGGCTGCTGCTGGCCCAGCGCGAGGATGTCGAAAGCCTGCGCGGCCGGCTGGTCGAAGGCGAGCCCTGCCCGGTCTGCGGATCGGCGGATCACCCCTGGGCGGGCGCCGGAGCGACACCGCTGGGCCGGGTGACGCGGGATCAGGAAACGCATCTTGCCGGATTGCGCGAGGCCCTGGCCGCGACGGTGGCCCGGCATGCAGCACTGGAAGCGGCGGAACTAGCGGCGCGCAAGGGGGCCGAGGCGCTGACCGCGCGGCTGGCGGCGATGGCGCGGGAGGCCGACGGGCTTGAAGCGCGCTGGACCGTGCAGGCGGCGGCCGTCGATTGGGATGCCGAGGGCGGAACGCTCACCGACACACACACAGACATCCTTATGGCGATCCGAGGGCAAGTCGATGCGGTGGACCGCCGGATGGCCGCCATCGCACAGGATGAGGAGCGGGCGCTCGACCATCGCCGGCGGCTGGATGCGGCGCAGCTGGAGCATCGGCGGCTGGAAACCGCGGCCGCCGGTCTGGCAAGCGAGTGCGAGGCGACCCGGCAGCGGCTGGCCGACGGTCGGCAGGCCCTGGCCCTGGCGGCGGCGGCGCTGGAGCGGGCGGAGGCCGACCGGGACTCCGCGCTGGCCGAGCTGGCTGACGGTCTGGCGGGAGAGGCCGGGTGGCAGGCGCTGCTGGAGCGGGACCCGGAGGGCTACCGGGCCGCTTTGGCAAGGCGGGTGAGCGACTATCGCGAGAAGAGCGACGGTCTGGCCCGTGCCGCCCGGGAGGTCGAGCGGGCGAGCGGCGAGCGGGCGGTGCAGAGCGCCGAACTTGAGGCCGCGCAGCGGGCGGAGGAAGAGGCGCGGAATCGGGCAGCCGATCTCGCCGGACGGCTGGCGGAGGCCCGGACGGCGCGCGGCGCAGTGCTGGGCGGACGGCCGGTGTCGGAGGTGCGGACGGCATTGGCCGCACAGAAGCACGAAGCCGAAGCGCTGGTCGAGAAGGCCACCTTCGCCAGGCAGGACGCCATCGCCCGACTGTCGGCCGCGGAGCAGGAGCGAGAAACCCGCGGCGAGGCGGCGAGACGCTGCACCGATAAGGCCCGGACCGCCGGCGAGCGGCTGGACCGCGCGGTCGCCGAGCGCGGGGTCGGGCTGGAAGAGGTCCGCCGGCTGCTGGCGGCGCCCGAAAGCGAACTGGATGCGGAAGAGCTTGCGCTGGCGGTGCTGGAGCGGGCACGCGGCGATGCCGCTCTGGTGGTCGCCGAACGGCGGCGTCAGCGCGGCGACCATCATGCCGCGGGTCGTCCGGCACAGAGCGTCGAGGACGCTGCGGCTGCGGCGGAGAGCATCCGTGCGGTGCTTGAGCGCGACCGCGACCGCTTGGGCTCGACGCGCGGACGGCTTGAGGCGGACGATGCCAACCGGCAGCGGCTGGCCGGGCTGATGGCGGCCATCGACACGCAGCAGGCGCGCTGTGCACTGTGGGGCAAGATGGCGCAGCTGATCGGTTCGTCGACCGGGCAGAAGATGCGCAACTTCGCCCAGAGCCTGAGCCTGGACCTGCTGCTGACCCATGCCAACCGGCATCTGGAGGATCTCGCCCGCCGTTATCGGCTGGAACGGGTGGCCGGGGCCGATCTGGAGATCCAGGTGGTCGACCGCGAAATGGGCGACGAGCGGCGCGGCGTGCACAGCCTGTCGGGCGGCGAACTGTTCCTGGTCTCGCTGGCCCTGGCGCTCGGGCTGTCGGCGATGGCGGCGGGGACTTCCGGCGGGATCGGTACGCTGTTCATCGACGAGGGATTCGGCACGCTCGATCCCGACAGCCTGGACGTGGCGCTGTCCTGCCTGGAGGCGCTACAAGCCGGCGGGCGTCAGGTCGGCGTCATCAGCCACGTGCCGGCAATGGTCGAGCGCATCGGCACGCAGATCCGCGTGTTGCCGCTGGGCGGCGGGCGCAGCCGGGTGACGGTGCAGTCGGTCGCCGGAACGGCGCTGGGGCTGGCGCTGGAGGAGGTTGAGGGGGTTTGAAGAGCAGGCGGCAGCCCCTCACCGCCCCCGCTTGGCCAGGAACGCCAACCGTTCCAGCGTGTGCACGTCCTGCTCGTTCTTCAGCAGCGCACCGCACAGCGGCGGGATCAGCGTGCGGGCATCCTTGGCGCGCAGGGTCTCCGGATCGACATCCTCGACCATCAGCAGCTTGATCCAGTCCAGCAGTTCCGAGGTGGAGGGCTTCTTCTTCAGGCCCGGAACCTCGCGCAGGTCATAGAAGAGGTTCAGCGCCTCGCGCAGCAGGGCCGACTTCAGGCCGGGATAATGAACCTCGACGATGCGCTCCATCGTCTCGCGCTCGGGGAAGCGGATGTAGTGGAAGAAGCAGCGGCGCAGGAAGGCGTCCGGCAGTTCCTTCTCGTTGTTGGAGGTGACGATGACGATGGGGCGCTTGGCCGCCTTGATCGTCTGGCGGGTTTCGTAGACGTGGAACTCCATGCGGTCGAGTTCCAGCAGCAGGTCGTTGGGAAACTCGATGTCGGCCTTGTCGATCTCGTCGATCAGCAGGACCGGGGACTCCGGCGCTTCGAAAGCCTCCCACAGCTTGCCGCGGACGATGTAGTTGGCGATGTCATGGACCTTCGCCTCGCCCAGCTGGCTGTCGCGCAGCCGGCTGACCGCGTCGTATTCGTAGAGGCCCTGCTGCGCCTTGGTGGTCGATTTGACGTGCCAGGACAGCAGCGGCTTGTTCAGCGCCCGGGCGATCTCCACCGCCAGCACCGTCTTGCCGGTGCCCGGTTCGCCCTTCACCAGAAGCGGCCGCTCCAGCGTTATGGCAGCGTTGACCGCCACCATCAGATCGTCGGTGGCAACGTAGCGGTCGGTACCGGTGAAGCGCATGATCGGGCTCCCTCAAGCAGAAAGCTTCAGTCGACGATAAACAGGGTGGCGCCGATTTCGGTCGAGGAGCGGTGCGGATGGTCGCCGAAATCGGACACCTGATAGCTCATGCCCGCGGTCAGGACGAGGCGGCGGCCATCCTTCAGCTCGGTGATCAGCTCGCCGCTGACCACGAACAGCACATGGCCGCGGTCGCACCAATGGTCGGCCAGATAGCCCGGCGTGTATTCGACCAGCCGCACCCGCAATTCCCCGGCGTGGAAGCTGCGCCAGCGGGCAAGCCCGGTCTCGCCCGGATGTTCGGTGACGGGAACGGCGGACCAGTCGGTCACGGTGAAGGGAAGAGTCGGGAGTTCCATCGCCGGACCTTATCAAGACGGCACAAACAGAAAAACGGCCCCCGGAGCGATCCGGGGGCCGGTGTTCATCGCGATCAGGAGGTCTTCCTGGCCGCAATCGCCTTTTCGATGGCCTCGATGGCCGCCAGCGCCAGCGAGGCGTCGGGGCCGCCGGCCTGTGCCATGTCCGGCCGGCCGCCGCCGCCCTTGCCGCCCAGCGCCTCGGCGCCGACACGGACCAGATCGACGGCGCTGAGGGTCGCGGTCAGGTCGTCGGTCACGCCGATGACGATAGAGGCCTTGCCCTCGTTGGACGCGATCAGCACGACGACGCCGGAGCCGACCTGCTTCTTCAGTTCGTCGGCCATCGGCTTGAGGTCCTTGGCCGGCAGGCCTTCGACCACGCGGGCGGCGACCTTGACGCCGGCCACATCCTTGGCCTCGTTGCCGCCGTCGGCCTTGGCGCCGCCTCCCATGGCGACCTGACGGCGCAGGTCGGCCAGCTCGCGTTCCATCTTGCGGCGTTCCTCGACCAGCACGGCCACGCGGGCCGGAACCTCGTCGGGCTTGACCTTGAGGACGCTCGCCGCCTCGGTCAGCAGATGGTCGCGCTCGGACAGCCACGCCTTGGCGCCGGTGCCGGTCAGCGCCTCGATGCGGCGGACGCCGGCGGCGACAGCGCCTTCGGAGACGATCTTGAACACGCCGATGTCGCCGGTGCGGCGGACATGGGTGCCGCCGCACAGCTCGATGGAGTAGTCGCGATCCTGCTCGCCGTGCCGGCCGCCCATCGAGACGACGCGGACCTCATCGCCGTACTTCTCGCCGAACAGCGCCATGGCGCCCTGGGCGCGGGCCTCGTCCGGGGACATCAGGCGGGTGATGACCTCGCTGTTGGCGAGCACGCGGCGGTTCACCTCGTCCTCGATGGCGGCGATGTCGGCACCGGTCAGGCCGGTCGGCTGGCTGATGTCGAAGCGCAGACGCTCGGGTGCCACCAGCGAGCCCTTCTGGGTGACATGGTCGCCCAGGCGGTGGCGCAGCGCCTCGTGCAGGAGGTGGGTGGCGGAGTGGTTGGCGCGGATGGCGGAGCGGCGCCCGGTGTCCACGCGCAGTTCGACCACGTCGCCGACCTTGAGCGTGCCCTTGTTGACCGTGCCGACATGGGCCCACACGGCACCCAGCTTCTTCAGCGTGTCGGACACCGCGACCTCGGCCCCGCCGGCAGAGAAGATCACGCCGGCATCGCCGACCTGACCGCCCGATTCGCCGTAGAAGGGCGTCTGGTTGACGACGACCAACACCTGATCGCCGATGCCGGCGGCCTCGACACGGGCATCGCCCTTCACGATGGCGGTCACCTTGCCCTCGGCGACTTCGGTGTCGTAGCCGAAGAACTCGGTGGCGCCCAACTCATCCTTGATCTCGTACCACAGCTTCTCAGTGCCGACCTCGCCCGAGCCGGCCCAGGACTCGCGGGCCTTGCGGCGCTGCTCGTCCATCGCCGCCTTGAAGCCGGCCTCGTCGACGCCGCGGCCCTGGCCGCGCAGCACGTCCTGCGTCAGGTCGAGCGGGAAGCCGTAGGTGTCGTACAGCTTGAAGGCGACGTCGCCGGCCAGCGGCTGGCCTTCGCCCAGATGGCCGACCTCGTCCTCCAGCAGGCGCAGGCCGCGCTCCAGCGTCTGCTTGAAGCGGGTCTCCTCCAGCTTCAGCGTCTCGACGATCAGGGCGCGGGCGCGGTTCAGCTCCGGATAGGCGTCGCCCATCTGCTGGATCAGCGCCGGGACCAGACGGTGCATCAGCGGCTCGCGCGCGCCGATCATGTGGGCGTGGCGCATGGCGCGGCGCATGATCCGGCGCAGCACATAGCCGCGGCCTTCGTTCGACGGCAGCACGCCGTCGGCGATCAGGAAGGAGGTCGAGCGCAGATGGTCGGCGATGACGCGGTGCGACACGGCATGCGCGCCGTCCGGCGAGGTCTTGGTCGCCTCGGCCGACGCCATGATCAGCGCCCGCATCAGGTCGATGTCGTAGTTGTCGTGCTTGCCCTGCAGGACGGCGGCCAGACGCTCCAGCCCCATGCCGGTGTCGATGGACGGCCTGGGCAACGCCACCAGATTGTCCGGACCCAGCTGTTCATACTGCATGAACACGAGGTTCCAGATCTCGATGAAGCGGTCGCCGTCCTGGTCGGGGCTGCCCGGCGGGCCGCCGGCAATCGACGGGCCGTGGTCGAAGAAGATTTCCGAACACGGGCCGCAGGGGCCGGTGTCGCCCATGCGCCAGAAATTGTCGTCGGTCGGGATGCGGATGATGCGGTCGTCCGACAGGCCGGCGACCTTGCGCCAGATGCCCGCCGCGTCCTCGTCGGAGGTGTGGACCGTCACCAGCAGCTTGTCGGCGGGCAGACCGTATTCCTTGGTGATCAGGTTCCAGGCGAACGCGATGGCGTCGTCCTTGAAATAATCGCCGAAGGAGAAGTTGCCCAGCATCTCGAAGAAGGTGTGGTGCCGCGCGGTGTAGCCGACATTGTCGAGGTCGTTGTGCTTGCCGCCGGCGCGCACGCATTTCTGCGAGGTGGTCGCACGCTTGTAGGGCCGCGTCTCGGCACCGGTGAAGACGTTCTTGAACTGGACCATGCCGGCGTTGGTGAACATCAGCGTCGGGTCGTTGCGCGGCACGAGCGGCGACGAATCGACCTTCTGATGGCCCTGCTTGGCGAAGAAATCCAGGAACGTGCGACGGATGTCGTTGGCGGTCTGCATACGGTCAAGGCTCCGGGTACGCGGCTGAGGCCTTTTGTTGGCCGAACCGTGCTTTTAGCGCGAGAATGGCGGCATGTCCACGACGGACGGATTATTACCCTAGGTCACGGCGGGCATTTTGCCAGTGGCGAATTGCCCCTGGCAAAATGATGCGGGCGCGTTGCCGCCGATCACTCGGCTTCCGCTGCGGCCCGTGCCTTTTCGATCCGGCGCCCGATGATGATCGCGATCTCGTAGAGCGCGATCAGCGGCAGCGCCAGACTGACCTGGCTGATCACGTCGGGCGGGGTCAGCACCGCAGCGGCGATGAAGGCGCCGACGATGGCATAGCGCCGCTTCGACGCCAGGGCGTCGGTGCTGATGATGCCGACGCGGACCAGCAGGGTCAGCAGCACCGGCAGCTGGAAGGCGATGCCGAAGGCGAAGATCAGCGACATCACCAGATGCAGGTATTCGCCAACGCGCGCCTCGAACTCGATGGGCAGGGCGTTGCTGCCGTCCGGGTGGAACTCGAAGCCCAGGAAGAAGCGCCAGGCCATCGGGAAGATGAAGTAATAGACGATGCCGGCACCGGTCAGGAACATCACCGGGGTGGCGATCAGGAAGGGCAGGAACGCCTTGCGCTCGTGCTTGTAGAGGCCGGGCGCCACGAACATCCAGATCTGGCTGGCGATCACCGGGAAGGAGATGAAGCAGCCGGCCCAGAACGCCACCTTCACATAGGTGAAGAAGGCTTCGGTCAGGCCGGTGTAGATCATCCGGCGCCCCTGCCCCGCCAGGATGTCGGCCAGCGGCTGGACCAGGAAATTGTAGATCTTGTCCGAAACCGCATAGCACAGCAGGAAGGCGATCAGGATTGCGCCGATCGCCCACATCAGCCGGTTCCGCAGCTCGATCAGATGATCGATCAGCGGCATCTTGCTGTCTTCGAGTTCGTCCTGCTGCGTATCGCCGGTCATGGGCCGTCTTTGTCTTCAGGTCTGCTTGTCGGTCGGCTGGGCGGCGGCCACGGCGTCCGGCCGCAGGGCCGGAGCGGGCTGCGGCACCGGGGCCGGCGGAGCGGGTTCGGTGGTGATCGGAGCGGTCGTGATCGGCGACGGCGCGCCGGCCGGCCCCACGCTGTCCGTCACCGCCAGAGCAGCCGGGGTCGGCGGCTGCGGGGCCGGCGCCTGGGGCAGGTCCGGTTCCGGCGTGCTGCCGGCATGGCCATTTAGGCCCGAATCAAATCCCTTGGCGTCGAATTCCTTGGCGTCGAAGGCCTTGCCCACCTCCCCCTTCGGGTCGATGGTGTCCTCCATCATCTTCTTGATGTTCAGGTCGCGGGTCTTCAGCGCTTCCTTGCGAAGCTCGTCCAACTCGGTTTCCCGCATCATGTCGTCGATGTGGGTCTGGAACTCGCGCGCGACGACCCGCGCCTTACGCACCCATTTGCCGAGCGTGAAGATCGCCTTGGGCAGATCCTTGGGTCCAATGACCACAAGGGCGATGACGGCGATCACCATCAGTTCGGACCAAGCGATGTCGAACATGTTCTTCCGGCTTCACGAATGCGGTGGGCAGGGTGGCGTGCGGCGCTCGGGAAGAGGCGGCCGCGCGCCTGCCGGTCAGCTGCGGACCGCCTCGTCCTTCTTGGCCGTGGTCTCGGCCGTGTTGGCAGGCTGGTTCGGGATGGTCTTGGCGTTGGCTCCCGGGGCGGCATCATCGCTGTCGTCCTGCAGCCCCGCCTTGAAGGACTTCACGCCCTTGGCGAGATCGCCCATCACCTTCGGCAACTTACCGGCGCCGAACAGCAGAAGAACGATCAGAAGAACGATGATCCAGTGCCAAATGCTGAAAGAACCCATGGCGCGCCTATCACGTTTGAACGGCCTTTGCGGCGGGCCGGCACTATGGCAGAAAGGCCAGGGTGCCGCAACGTTCGCCCCACCATCCTTAACCGGTTGTCATTGAGGTTTCACGGGAATTCGCTCGGGCTCCGGAGAAAAACCGAGCTGCCGCCTGCGGCTTATGTCTCGTCGCCCGTCCCGAGCGCGCTGTCGTCGGCCGTCGCCCCCAGCCCCAGCAGCACCGGACGGCTGTCCAGCAGGCCGGCGGCGCGCAGGTCGTCGACGCTGGGCAGATCGCGCAAGGTCTCCAGCCCGAAATGGTCGAGGAAATGGTCGGTGGTGATCCAGGTCAGCGGCCGGCCCGGCGTCTCCCGCCGCTTGCCCGGCCGGATCCAGCCATGCTCCATCAGCAGGTCAAGCGTGCCCTTGCTGGTCGCGACACCGCGGATGGATTCGATCTCGCCGCGGGTCACCGGCTGGTGGTAAGCGATGATCGCCAGCGTCTCGATGGCGGCGCGGGAGAGCTTGCGCGACACCTCCTCCTCGCGCCGCAGTTCCGGCGCCAGATCGACCGCGGTGCGGAAGGCCCAGCCGCCGCCGGTGCGCACCAGGTTGACGCCGCGGGGGGCATAGTGGGCGCGCAGTTCCTCCAGCAGCAGGCCGACCTCCGGCCCGATGCGGCCGGCCAGCGTCTCCTCGTCCAGCGGCTCGGTTGAGGCGAACAGCAGGGCTTCCAGCAGGCGCAGCTTGCCGATGCGGGCCTCCGCCTCGTGGGCGTCGGTGACTTCCTTAATCATGCGATTGCGCTTCTTCCGAAATGTCGCCGTCCTGGGAACCGGGAGCCCGCCCGCGGACATAGAGCGGGGCGAAGGCACCCTCCTGGCGCAGTTCGACCCGGCCGGCCTTGGCCAGTTCCAGCGTCGCGGCGAAATGCGCGGCGAGCGCCGAGCGGGTCAGCAGCCCGCCGCCCTCGCCGCCCGGCAGGAAGCTCGCCAGCGTCGCCCAGTCCGGCATGCGGCCCAGCAGCGAGGACAGGCGCCGCACCGCCTCCTCCATCGAATAGAGGCGGACCGGGGCGATGTGCAGGACGCCCGATTCCTTGCGGGCGCGCTGCTGACCGTAGGCGCGCAGCAGGTCGAACAGCGTGACCTCGTAGACCGACTTGCGGCGCAGGTCCAAATCCTCCGGCGCGCCGCGCGGGTGGAGGTCGATGCCCAGCCGCGGGCGGGCGAACAGCTTTTCAGCGACACCCTTCATCGCTTCCAGCCGTTGGAGTTGGAAAGCGAGGGCGGCGGCCATGTCCTCGCCGGACGGCTCCTCCCCCTCCGGCTCGGGCAGCAGCAGCCGCGACTTCAGGTAGGCCAGCCACGCCGCCATCACCAGATAGTCGGCGGCCAGCTCCAGCCGCAATTTCCGCGCCTCCGCCACGAAGCGGAGATACTGGTCGGCCAGTTCCAGGATGGAGATGCGCGTCAGGTCGACCTTCTGGTCGCGCCCCAGCGCCAGCAGCATGTCGAGCGGCCCTTCGAAGCCGTCCAGAACCAGCAACAGCTGTTCGGACGCCGACTCCTCCGCGATTGCAGAGGTGTCGGCCTCGCGCTCGGCCAGCAGATCGGCCATTCGATACCCTATCAGTCGTTGCCGGTCAGGACGCGGATGAAGTCGATCACCGCATCGACGGGCGGACCCAGCACCCAATGCATGACGCTGAGGTCCATGCCGATCTGGCGCCCCAGCATCGGCAGCAGGAAGAAGGCCGCCATCAGGATCAGCAGCCCGAAGCGCTCCAGCTTCGCCAGCGGCACCGCCAGGACATCGGGCAGGATGCCGACCGCGACGCGCCCACCGTCCAGCGGCGGCAGCGGGATCAGGTTGAACACCATCAGGATGACGTTGACCAGGACCGAGACCTCGGCGGCGGAGCGGATCCACAGCTCGATATAGCTGTTTTCCGGATTGACCAGCCGCCAGATCACCGCCGACGCCACCGCCAGCAGGAAGTTGGTCCCCGGACCGGCCAGCGCCACCCACACCATGTCGCGGCGCGGATGGTCCAGCCGGGCGAAATTGACCGGCACCGGCTTGGCCCAGCCGAAGACGAAGCCGGTGGTGAAATACATCAGCGCCGGCAGCAGCACGGTGCCGAACGGGTCGATGTGGCGGATCGGGTTGAAGGTGACGCGGCCCAGCCGATAGGCGGTGTCGTCGCCCAGCCTCCAGGCGACGAAGCCGTGCGCCGCCTCATGCATGGTGATGGCGAGGATGGCCGGCAGGGCCACGGCCGTCACCTGGAAGATCCATTCCTCCATCGTCCGCTCCCGTCCGTCAGGTCTCAGCCGTGCCGAGAAGCTCGGCCAGCCGGTTCGTCAATGCCGCGATGTCCGCCGCCTCCGGCGCATGGCGCATCGCTTCCGCCCGCGCCCAGCGCTCCGCCGCCACACCGCTCAGCAGCGGAACGGCGCCAAGGATCGACCGCATCTCGGCCAGATCGCCGTTGCAGTGGAGCACGACATCCATGCCGGCCGCCAGCACCGCTTCGGCCCGCGCCCTCGGGTCGCCCCGCAGCGCGTTCATCGACAGGTCGTCGCTGAACAGCAGGCCGCCAAAACCGATGGACGGCCCGCGCACCACCTCGCGCACCACAATCGCCGAGGTGCTGGCGGGGGCGGTTGGGTCGATGGCCTTCAGCACCACATGGGCCACCATCGCCAGCGGCAGGTCGGCCAAGGCGCGGAAGGGGGCGAAGTCGGTGGCCTCCAGCGCCGCGCGGTCGGCCTCCACCACCGGCAGCTCGGCATGGCTGTCGGTGAAGGCCCGGCCATGGCCGGGGATGTGCTTGATCACCGGCAGCACGCCGCCGGCCAGCAGCCCGTCGGCGGTGGCGCGGGCGAGGTCGATCACCAATGCTGGGTCGCGCGAGAAGGCGCGGTCGCCGATGATGTCGTGTGCGCCCTCCACCGGAACGTCGCAGACTGGCGCGCAATCCACCGTGATGCCGACCTCCGTCAGCATGTGGGCGAGCAGCCGGCCGTTGATCCAGGCGGCCTCTTGGGCGGCTTCGCGCCCAGCGGCGGCATCGCGTTCGCCAAGCGCGCCGATCGCGCCCATCGGCGGATGGGCCGGCCAGTGCGGCGGGCGCATGCGCGCGACCCGGCCGCCCTCCTGGTCGATCAGGATGGGGGCGTCCGCCCGGCCGACGCTGGCGCGCAGATCGTCGACCAGCCGGCGCATCTGGTCGCGGCTGTCGCAGTTGCGGCGGAACAGGATGAAGCCGAGCGGATCGGCATCGCGGAAGAAGGCGGCCTCGTCGGCCGTCACCCCCAGCCCGGCGCAGCCGAAGACGACCGCGCGCGGGTGGGTGACCGGGGTGGAACTCACCGAATCGGAACCTAAAAAGTCAGGGCCAGAAAAATCAGGGACGGACAACCACACACCCCACATTTTGCGCGCGCAGCTGGGCACAGGCCGACTTGGCCCGCGTCTCGTCGGCGCCGGCGCCCTGCACCCGATAGAAGATGCCCTTCTCGCCCAGATCGACCTTGGCGACCTGCATCGACAGCCCGCCGAGCGCGTCGGGGTGGCGGCCGGCAAGGCGGCGCCATTCGGCCGCGGCCTCGCCCTCGCTGCGCACCGACGCCAGCTGGACACGCCAGCCGCCGCTGCCGCCGGCCGCCGGAGCGGAGGCGGGAGCGGACGCCGCCGCGGGCTTGGCCGGCTGGGGAGCGGCCTTGACCGGAGCGGCCGGCATCGAGGCCGCTTCCAGCTTGGCGATCAGCTGACCCATCGACGGGGCGGCATTCTGCTGCGCCGGCGGCGTTGCCGGCGGGGCGGGAGGCTTGGCGACCGAAGCGACCTGCTGCTGGGGAGCGGGAGCCGGCTTGGCCGGAGGCTGCTGCAGCTTGGCGGCGGCGCTGGAAGGAGCCTGAACCGGTATCGGAGCGGTCGCCACCGGGGCCGTCGTCGTGGGAACTGTCGCCGTGGAAGGGGGCAGACCCGGCACCGGTTCCGGCGCAGCCAGCGGAGCCGCCGCCGCGACCGCCGCGGCAACGCTGTCGCGCGGAACGGTGGCGGTCGCGCCCGGCGGCAGCTGGGCCACCGACGCCACCGAGGGCAGCGGCACCACGGCCGGCATCTGCGGCGTCACCACCGGGCGCGGCAGCGGCACCTCCGGCGGCGGCAGCAGCCGTTCCACCTGATTGCCGCGGCCGCCGTCATGGTCGCGCAGCCGCTCATAGGCCAGGATGTCCTGGTGCGGGACCTCCATCCCGCCCGGCTGGTCGGGACGGGCCTTGGACGGGCCGGCTTCCGCGGTCAGCAGCGGCGGCCCGTCACCGGACAGCCGCGACGGGCCCCGCAGCCCGATCACCGCCGCACCGGCGAACGTCACGACGCCGACCACGGCGAAGCCGAGCGCCAGCAGCCCGCGCCTGTTCGCGGACTGTCGGGGCGGCATCCCATAGGGATTGGCCGCGTAGTTGACGTCGCCGTCGTACTTCATGAACGCAATTCCTCCACCGGTTCCACGCCCATCACCGTCAGGCCCGAGGCGATGACCGTCGCCACCGCGGCGATCAGCGCCAGACGGGCCGTCGTCAGCTCCGCATCGCCCTCGATCAGGAAGCGCAGCGAGGCATCGTCGCGACCCCGGTTCCACAGAGCGTGGAAGTCGCTGGCGAGGTCGTAGAGGAAGAAGGCGATGCGGTGCGGCTCATGCGCCTCCGCCGCCGCCTCGACCACGCGCGGCCAGGTGGCCATCCGCTTGGCGAGCGCCATCTCCTCCTCGGCGTCCAGACGGGCGAGGTTCGCCGCGGCGGCGAGCGAGGCCGGCGTCTGGTCCAGCTGCGGCAGGGCGGTCGCGGCATGGCGCAGGACGGACCGGCAGCGGGCGTGGGCGTACTGCACGTAGAAGACCGGGTTGTCCTTCGACTGCTCCGTCACCTTGGCGAAGTCGAAGTCCAGCGTCTGGTCGTTGCGGCGGGTCAGCATGATGAAGCGGACGACATCCTTGCCGACCTGATCGATGACGTCGCGCAGCGTCACGAAGGTGCCGGCGCGCTTGGACATCTTCACCGGCTGGCCGTTCTGCATCAGATGGACCAGCTGGCACAGCTTCACGTCCAGCTCGGCCTCGCCGCCGGAGATCGCCCGCGTCGCCGCCTGCATGCGCTTGACGTAGCCGCCATGGTCGGCGCCCAGCACGTCGATCAGCGACGCGGCACCGCGCCGGTACTTGTCGTAGTGATAGGCGATGTCGTTGGCGAAATAGGTGAAGGAGCCGTCGGACTTCTTCAGCGGCCGGTCGACGTCGTCGCCGAAGTCGCTGGACTTGAACAGGGTCTGCGGGCGCGGCTCCCAATCGTCGGGCTTCTTGCCCTTCGGCGGCTCCAGCACGCCGGTGTAGATCAGGCCGCGTTCCTCCAGCGCCGCCAGCGCCGTCTGGACGGCACCCGCCGTCACCAGCGCGCGCTCGCTGCTGTAAACGTCCATCGTGACGCCGAGAGCGCCCAGATCCTCGCGGATCCAGCCCATGATCATGCCGATGGCGAAGTCGCGGCAGGCCGGCAGCCATTCGGACTCGTCGGTGCCGACCCAGCGGTTGCCGTCGCGTTCCGCCAGGGCCTGGCCGACCTCCTTCAGATACTCGCCGGGATAGAGGCCGGCCGGGATCTCGCCCACCTGCTCGCCCAGCGCCTCGCGGTAGCGGATGAAGGTGGAGCGGCCCAGCACGTCGACCTGCGCGCCGGCATCGTTGATGTAATATTCGCGGGTGACGGCATAGCCGGCCTTCTGAAGCAGCGCGGCCAGCGCGTCGCCGAACACCGCGCCACGGCCATGGGCGGCATGCAGCGGGCCGGTCGGGTTGGCCGACACATACTCCACATTGACCGGGGTCTTGGCCCCCAGCTCGCTGTCGCCATAGGCGGCGCCGGCGGTCAACACGTCGCGGATGCGGTCGCGCCAGACGTCCGGCGTCAGGCGCAGGTTGACGAAGCCCGGACCGGCGATCTCGACCGACGCCACGTCGGCGCGGCCCTTCAGCTTGGCGACCAGCAGTTCCGCCAGGGCGCGCGGCGCCATCTTCGCCGGCTTCGCCAGGATCATCGCGGCGTTGGTGGACAGGTCGCCATGCGAGGCCTCGCGCGGCGGCTCAACCGTCAGACGGCTGCTGTCCAGACCGGCGGGGATGGCACCCTCGGCGGCCAGCTCTTCCAGCAGCTTGCGAATATCGGTCTCGAAGGCCTTGAAAATATTCATCGTCTCAGGTCGTCTTTTCAGGAGGTCACAGGAGCCTCACGGCTCAGGTCTTCACGTTTCAGGTCTTTACATGCAGGTCGAACAGCCGGTCATGTTCGGCCAGCGCGTAGCGGTCGGTCATGCCGGCGATGTAGTCGGCCACATGACGGGCGCGCACCGCAAGATCGGCGTCGCCCCCATTTTTGGCGATATCGCGCTGCCATTCGGTCGGCAGGGTGTTGGGCTCGTCCATGAACAGCTGGAACAGGACGCGCACCACGCGCTTGCACTTGCTCATCTCGCGGTTCACGCGATAGTGCCGATACATGCGCTGGCGCAGGAAGGCGCGCAGGGGCCGCTGCGCCTCCAGCATCCCGTCGGAGAAGCTGACCATCGCCAGCGGCAGCGCGCGCAGCTCGGCGGCGCTGCCCGGCTTGTGCTCCGCCAGCCGCCGCCGCGTTTCCGTCACCAGATCGACAACCATGGCGTTGATCATTCGCCGGATCGTCTCGTGGATCAGGCGCGAGCGTTCCAGCCCCGGGTAGCGGTCGCAGACCTCGCGGACGAGCGGGCCGACCAGCGGCAGCTCCGCCACCTCGTCCACCGTGAACAGGCCGGCGCGCAGCCCGTCGTCGATGTCGTGGTTGTTGTAGGCGATGTCGTCGGCCAGCGCCGCCACCTGGGCCTCGGCACCCGGATTGGTGTGCAGTTCCAGATCCCACTCGCCCTGGAAGGCGGCGATGGTGGTCGGCAGGCGATGGCCGGGACGCAGCGGCAGCAGCGGGCCGTTGTGCTTGACCACGCCCTCCAGTGCTTCCCAGGTCAGGTTCAGCCCGTCGAACTCGGCATAGCGCCGCTCCAGCCGCGTCAGGATGCGCAGAGTCTGGTCGTTGTGGGCAAAGCCGCCGAACGGCTCCATGCAGGCGTTCAGCGCCTCTTCCCCGGCATGGCCGAAGGGGGTGTGGCCGAGGTCGTGGGCCAGCGCCACCGCCTCCGCCAGATCCTCGTTCAGCCCCAGCGTGCGGCTGATCGAGCGGGCGATCTGAGCCACCTCCAGGCTGTGGGTCAGCCGGGTGCGGTAATAGTCGCCCTCGTGATAGACGAAGACCTGCGTCTTGTGCTTCAGCCGGCGGAAGGCCCCGGAATGCACGATGCGGTCGCGGTCGCGCTGGAAGCACGAGCGCGTCGGGCTTTCCGGCTCCGCCACCAGCCGCCCGCGCGTGTCCGCCGGGTTGCAGCCATAGGGAGCCAGCCGATCGTGGGAACAGTCCGCCGTCATGGGGCGGACACTACCGGCGGGGAAACGCAGGTGCAACGGCGAAGGCGTGCTATGCCCAGGCGTTGGGCCAGCCGGCGGCGGAGCGTGCCAGATGCGCAACGCTTTGGCGCAAACGTGCCCACGCTTTGACGAAGGCACCGATCCCCCTTACATTTGTGGCAACTCCCGCACCGCACCAGAGGGGCCTTCCATGCCCGACACCGCACTCCCCACCAAAACCCGCGTCCTCGGCGTCAGCGAAAGCGCCGCCAAGCGCGTCGCCTTCCTGATCGAGCAGGAGGGCAATCCCAACCTGATGCTGCGCCTGACCGTGTCCGGCGGCGGCTGCTCCGGCTTCCAGTACGGCTTCACCTTCGACGAGACCGCGACCGACGAGGATCATGTCTTCGAGAAGGACGGCACGAAAGTGGTCACCGACGACGCCTCGCTCGACCTGCTGGCCGGCGCGACGCTGGATTATGTCGAGGACCTGATGGGCGCCGCCTTCCAGATCAAGAATCCGAACGCCACCGCGTCCTGCGGCTGCGGCAACTCGTTCGCGGTCTGAGGCCGCCGTCCGACCTCAGAAGACAAAAATAAAGAAGGCAGGCCTTTTTCGTGAAGATCGCCACCTGGAACGTCAACTCGGCGAAGGCCCGCCTTCCGCTGATCACCGACTGGCTGCGCACGGCGTCCCCGGACGTCGTGCTCTTCCAGGAAATCAAATGCGAGACCGCCGCCTTCCCGACTGCGGCCTTCGAGGAGCTCGGCTATCACGTCAATGCCGTCGGGCAGAAGGCCTACAACGGCGTCGCCTTGCTGTCGAAGGCCCCGGCGGAAGACGTGCTGACCCGCCTGCCGGGCGAGCCGGAGGACGAGCAGGCCCGCTATGTCGAGGCCACCGTGTCCGGCGTGCGCATCGCCTCGCTCTACCTGCCCAACGGCAACCCGGTGCCGGGCGAGAAGTTCGCCTACAAGCTGCGCTGGATGGACCGGCTGTACGACCACGCCCGGACTCTGCTGGCGCAGGAAATCCCGGTGGTGCTGGGCGGCGACTACAACATCATTCCCGAGGCGCGCGACGTCTTCTCGCCGCAGGCCTTCGCCGGTGATGCGCTGTTCCGGCCGGAGTCCAAAGCCAAGTTCCGCGCCCTGCTGAACCTCGGCCTGACCGAGGCCTACCGCGCCCTGCATGACGACGACCGCGCTTATACCTTCTGGGATTATCAGGCCGGCAGCTGGCCGCGCGACAACGGCCTGCGCATCGACCATTTCCTGCTCTCGCCGCAGGCCGCCGACCGTCTGGCCGGCTGCACCATCGACCGCGGCCCGCGCGGGTTGGAAAAGGCCTCCGACCACACTCCAGTGATCCTGGAACTGCGCGACGCCTGAGCGGCGCAGATGCGCCGGCTGTGGAAAGTCCGTGATGAAAGCATTTCGTTAAAAGTTTCGCTTCTACGATGACCGTGTCGCCCGGCCGAAAGCCGGCTTGACGCGGTCATCGGGGAGTGCGGAGCGGGCATGGCGTGGGGGCGCGACAACGGCCGGGAACGGGTGAAGTCTCTGCTGGCGGCATTGGAGCGTCAGGCGACCGAAGCCTCCCAGCTTGCCGACCGCGCCCAGCGCGACATGGGCGAAGACCGCTTCGCCTCTTTCCTCGACTTCCGCCGCAAGGTGGAGGAGATCCGCGCCCTGTTTACCCTGACCGAGGAGCATCTCCAGGGCGTGAACGAATCGCGCCTGACAGACCTGCGCGCCGAGTTCGAGCGGATGGATCTTCTGCTGGCCCGCATGCTGGCCCGCACGATGCGCAATTACTTCTCCAGCATGCGCGAGGATCAGGTTCTGCCGATTGGTGCCCGCGAGCTGTTCGAGCCCGAACTGCGCAGCATCGACCAGATCCGCACCCGCCTGCTGAGCCCCCGCTATGCCGACCGCGTGGCGCCGGAGATTCTGGACGATCTGGACGCCACGGCCGAGCTGATCCGCAAGACGATAGCCCGCGCGCCTGCCCTGCCCGACTTCTCCGACAGCCCCAGCCCGCCGAAACCGACCCGCCGCCTGCGCACGCTGGGCCGCCCGATCCGAAATTAAGGGGCAAATAGCAGCACCTTGCGCGCGACACTTGACCCACTGCGACGCATTCGCTACTTCCGTGGGCTGCGCGGGATGGGTGGCCGAGTGGTTTAAGGCAGCGGTCTTGAAAACCGCCGTAGGTGTGAGCCTACCGTGGGTTCGAATCCCACCCCATCCGCCATGCAATTGAGCTAGGACGTTGATTTATTTGATAAATCAGTCTTCACTCTTTCTCCTCCCCCACATTTGGTTTCCTCTGGGTACGATCTCCAAAGAACTATTACGGCTGATGCGGGTCTTCTGGCGAAGACAAACGCACGCCTGCGAACCATCAATATCACAGCCACTAGGCAACCACTTCAAAGCGATTATCGCGGTGTTTCTGCCGTAGACACCTTGAGGTCAGGCAATCCTGGGAGATGCGTCGGCAATCCGCAGGAGTGCCGTGGTGGGCTTCGATTCGACTGCACATCCGCTGCCAAACCGCAGCGGCATCGCCGCACGTCGACCGCACTTCAGCACCCCGGCGGCCGAGCAGATCAGCGGCACCATACCGGGGGCGATGCTGGCTTCGGCCAGTTGGCGGACGGCTGACGTATAGAATCGTCGCCAGCCACAACGGGAATGCCGTGCCGGCTTACGACGTAAGCATCCGGTGAGTGCCGCTGTCAGGCCACTTTCGTCTGCTCGCGGATTGCCTTCCAGTTCCAGGGCAGCAGTTCGTGCAGGCGGGTTTGGGGGATGTCGTTGATGCGGGCCAGCACGTTGGCGAGCCACACCTGCGGGTCAACGTCGTTGAGCTTGGCCGTGGTGATCAGGCCATACATGATCGCCGCCCGCTGCCCGCCGCGATCGGAGCCGCAGAACAGCCACGCTTTCCGGCCCAAAGCGATCCCACGCAGGCCGCGTTCGGCGGCGTTGTTCGTCAGGCATAGCCTGCCGTCGCCGAGGAACCGAGTGAAGCCGTCCCATCGGGTCAACATGTAGTCCATCGCCTTGGCCACGGGGGCATGGCGGGAGAGCCGGGCGCGCTCCGTCCGCATCCAATCCTCCAGCGCGGCTACCAGGGCGACGCCGTGCTCCTGGCGGGCCGCCAGCCGCTCGGCCGCCGGCTTGCCGTTCAGGGCGCGCTCGAGATCAAAGATGGCGTCGATGCGCTTCACGGCTTCCAGTGCCAGCGGTGAGAGCGGCGGGGCGTCCTTGCCGCGCCTGGTGTTCGCGGCGATGTCGGCCAGCTTGAAGAAGCCCCGCCGGGCATGCGCCCAGCACAGCACGTCGCGGATCGGCCCCGGCTTGCGGTCGGGTTCGTACAGCCGGTTGTAGCCGGCGAACGCATCGGCCTGCAGCCAGCCCGTGAAGCCGGCCAGGTGCCGTTCGGGATGCTCGCCCTTGCGATCTCGCGAATAGTGGAACAGTGCTGCCGGTGGGGCTTGGCCGGCAAACGGCCGGTCATCACGCACATACACCCACAGCCGCCCGGTGTCGGTCTTGCCCTTGGCCAGCACCGGCACCGGCGTGTCGTCTCCATGCAGGCGATCCGCCGCCATCACATGCGCGGCGATCAGGTCGTGCAGCGGCTTCAGCACCGCGGCGGCGGTGCCCACCTGGTCGGCCAGGGTGGACAGGCTGAGCGGCACACCCTCCCGCGCGAAGCGTTCGGCCTGCCGGTTCAACGGCTGATGCTGGCCGAACTTCTCGAACAGGAGGGTGGCCAGCAGGTGGGGGCCGGCCCAGCCCCGCGGGGTGGTGTGGAAAGGCGCCGGCGGCTGGCTGATCGTCTCGCAGGCCCGGCAGGAGAACCGCTCGCGCACCGTCTGGATCACCTTCCATTGGCGCGGGATCACCTCCAGCGTCTCGGTGATCGTCTCGCCCAGCTTGCACAGCTTGTCCGAGCCGCAGCACGGGCAGCTCACCGGAGCCGCCACAACGACGCGCTCGCGCGGCAGGTGGTCGGGAAAGGGCTGGCGCGACGGCCGCTTGCGGGTGAAGGCCGCCACCGCGGTGGTTTTGGCAGCGGCCTGCTCGGCCGCCAACTCGTCCTCGCTGGCCGTTGCTTCCAGCTCTTCGAGCTGGAACTCCAACTGATCCAGCAGGCGCGCCTTACGCTCGGAGCGCGTGCCATAGAGTTCGCGCCGGAGTTTCTCGATTTCCAGCTTCAGGCCGGCGATCAGCGCCTCGGTATTCGACGCTATCGCCTTGGCCCGCGCCGCTTCGGCTTCGGCCGCGTCCGCCCGCGCCTCGGCCTGCGCCAAGGCGGCGCGCAGGCTGGCAATGTCGTCGGGCAAGGCGTCCATAGGGCCGGATTATACCCTGAAACCCGTATCAATCCTTGCTCTTCCTGCCGGATGACGGCGGGCTGATTCACTGTGCCGCAGCCTATCCGGCCGAGCGTGGCCTCCAGGTTTGCTGGGGATTGCGCCAGTCGATTGCGTCGAGCAGATACGCGAGCTGAGACGCGGAAATGGCCACGGCTCCGTCAGCCGGACTGGGCCAAATAAAGCGGCCTCGCTCAAGCCTCTTCGCGTACAGCGACATGCCGAGCCCATCGTGCCACAGGCACTTCACCATGTCGCCGCGACGCCCACGGAAGACGTATAGATCGCCGGCATGAGGGTCCCGGCCAAGCCCTTCCTGGACCTTCAGCGCCAGCGAGTTCATTCCACAACGCATGTCGGTGACCCCGCCGGCCAGCCAGACCCGCACGCCTGACGGCACCGGGATCATGCTGACCGTCCCGACAACGCGGCGATCACCGTTCCGACCAGAGCCGGATCGGCCGGGCCGGTGATCCGCAGGCGGGCCGCAGCGAACTCAACCTCGATGATGCCGTCGGGCGGAGTGCAGGAGGCTGGGGTCGGTTCCGGCGCGTCCTCCAGCGACGGCTCATCGGTGGCGACGGTGATCGGCATGAAGGCCGGCAGCCGGGGTTGCGGACCGAAGAACTGGCGGCGCCAGCGGTACAGCAGGCTGACGTCCACGCCTTGGCGTCGGGCAACCTCAGTCGCTTTGACGCCGGGCTGGAACGCTTCTTCGACCAGCCGCAGCTTCTCCTCATCAGTGAACTGCCGCCGCTTCTCCAGACCCGTAATCACCTCGACGCGTTGGATAGTCATAGGGACTGCCATAGGGATAGCCATAGGGACAGGCCCCATGATTCAGCTTCCCCGCTCGGTCACAAGGCGGCGCTCGGCGGAGGGGTACCTTACGACACGGCGAAGATCACCATTATTCCCAAGACTCAGCGGAATACATGATGAGGCCGTATGCTGCTGTTTGTTGCGAGTCTCATGCGGGAACCCCTCTCGGAATATGCAACGGCATTAAAGAGTATGCGGAAGCTTAGCAGGGTGCGGAAAAAGGCTATGCCCGTCCTGCGGGCCGTGATTCTCTCCGTTCGAAGAGAATGCGGCCGACGAGGGGACGATGCGGGGATCGGACGAACACAGCGAGGGTCTGTTCAGCTATGTGAGCTGCGAGGCCCGTGTTCCTGCGAGGCATCCTCTACGAGCGATCCGGGCCATCGTGGATGAAGCGCTGGAGGTGATGTCGCCGGCGTTCGAGGGGCTGTACTCGACGACCGGTCGACCGTCGATCCCGCCGGAGAAGCTGCTGCGGGCACTGCTGCTCCAGGCCTTCTACTCGGTGCGCTCGGAACGCCAGCTGATGGAACAGCTCGACTACAACCTGCTGTTCCGCTGGTTCGTCGGCTTGTCGATGGACGCCCCGGTGTGGGACGTCACTGTGTTCACCAAGAACCGTGAGCGCCTGCTGGCCGGCGATGTGGCGGGCAAGTTCCTGGCCACCGTGCTGGGTCAACCCCGGGTCAAGGCGCTGCTGTCTGACGAGCACTTCTCGGTGGATGGGACGCTGATCGAAGCCTGGGCGTCGGTGAAGAGCTTCCGGCCCAAGGATGGCAGCGGCGAGCCGCCGGGGCCGGGACGCAACGGCGACCGCGACTTCCATGGTGAGAAGCGGTCCAACGAAACCCATGCCTCGACCAGCGATCCCGAGGCGCGGCTGTACCGCAAGGGCAACGGGCCGCCGGCGAAGCTGGCCTTCATGGGCCACGCCCTGATGGAGAACCGGAACGCCCTGGTGGTGGATGTCCGGCTGACGGCAGCCACCGGCTTGGCCGAACGCGAGGCGGCGGTTTCCATGGTCGAGGCGATCCCCGGCCGTCACCGCATCACGGTGGGGGCCGACAAGGCTTACGACACCAAGGATTTCGTGGCGAACATGCGCGAGTTGGGTGCCGCTGCGCACGTCGCGCAGAACACGAGCAAGCGCCGCTCGGCGATCGACGGCCGGACCACGCGCCACCCTGGCTATGCCGTATCCTTGCGCATCCGCAAACGGATTGAGGAGCTGTTCGGCTGGATCAAGGGAGCTGGCTTGCGCAAAACGCGTCATCGCGGCACGGCCCGTGTCGGTTGGATGTTCACCCTGACCGCTACCGCCTACAACCTGATCCGGCTGCCCAAGCTGCTGGCGGCGGCATAATCACGCCCGAAGTCCGCCTCAACGGCGGCTCCGGGCGTCTCGGAGCGCGAAAAAGCGCTCCATTCTGACAAAAGCGGTCGTCGGAAACGCCATTCTCAAGCCTCAGAAGAGGCAAAAAACCGGAATATGTTCGTTTTTCCGCGTCCTGTTAGGCCCCAAACTTTTAATGTGTTGCATAATAGCAACAGAACTCTCAGGTCCACAGCAGAATTGCACCAATGACGGAAATTCGACCGTTTCCTGATGACGCTTTAAAGTGGCGTTGGCAATATGGCTTCAACGCAACGAACAGTCATGGCGCCATGCCTGCAACCTGCATTCCCGAGAAATTGGCTGGTCTTATCGGTATGGCCTCAGAGATGCAGGCCGCGATCCTGATATACGAACGAGATGTTATCGTGTTCGCCAATTCAAGTGGGCGGGAAATATATGCATGCCAGGATTGGTCAAAACCTGTTCTGTTTGATAATTGCTTCCGTCGAGCGGTGGAGCTCGGTCGTATACAAGATGAAATAATATTATCAGATCCTGAGTCACACCTCGTTTATGCAAAGATGGCCAGAGCCAGAGAGGCAAGCTTTCAATTTCGCCGTTACTACGATGGGATTTTGTATGATCGCCATCACATCGGCCTGGACAGTGAATGGAATGCTCAAATATGGCTACCTGTTCGGCCGTCACTTGATGGCGCAGCAGACCAGAGAGCCATACCCGGGAACCTACTGGAGCAGATCGAGCGAGGCCGTGCGGCTGCCGTTATGGCGGCTATGCTCGAACGCATGGGTATTGCCGTATCGCTCGTAGGCTCGAATTCGAAAATTATCGAAAATTCCTCACTGATGGTGCGATGTCTTAGATCTGGCTCCGTGCTCGCAAGGGCGCCAGGTAACAGGCTGATATGCCCACACCCTTCTGATGACGAGCGCCTTCAGCAAGCGATAACAGCCGTCGCGTCGGGCCGGAAAAGTGAAGCGCTTGTGAAGTTGCCAGACGCACAGCTCGTCGCTGTTATGCCTGCGAATAACGGCGCGGCCATGGTGGTTCTGCAGAGTGTCGCTCCCACTGAGCCATTGCAGGAAATCCTCATTTCTACGTTCGGCCTCAGCCGACCGCAGGCAGAGGTCGTTGTGCGCATAGCGGCCGGCGAAACGGCCGAGCAAATCGCCATCGCCCTAGACCGAAAAATTCGAACTGTTCGGCAGCAAATCGAAACATCTCGGGCCAAGATTGCTGCGGGGCGTCAGCAGGACATCGCCCGCATCGTTACGCGGGCGGCAACACTATTCGGTGGCATTCCGCCATTGAATTCATAGAGGAAGCAATATGGCGAACCTTGAATATGTGAAGAACTACGATTTCTCGCACGTGATTGCTCACATGATGCGTGATGGCCTTTCGAAGGAAGAGGCGGCGCAGTCGGCCGATCATCTCCGGGCCTTCATGGTTCTGAATGCCATGCAGCTCGACTCGCCCACCTGTCTGGTGGCCTGGGAAGGTATGGAGCCGGCGTGGCACGCCTTCATCCTCGATACCCGCGCCTATGCATCGTTCTGCCAGCGGGCTTTCGGGCGCATGCTTCACCATTGGCCGGATGCCTATGGCACCGACGAGTTCCGCGCCGGCTGGTCGAAGACTGTCGAACTGGCCGCCAAGCATTTCGGAATCTTCCTGGATCGTGACCCGGAAGCACGTGAAACCGGCCGCGGCAAGCAGTGGAACATGGCTGCCCTTTGCAGCCGCCCTGTAGAAGAAGGCGAAGATCCCGAGTTTCCCATCATCCGGCAGGTAGCCTAATCGCGCCAGAAAGGCGCCCGCTTGGTGACACAAGCGGGCGCCCTTGGACAGATCGGTTACCCGATCCAGACGATCACCCGTAGCCGTAGGAAGCAACGATGATCAACCATAAGCATACTGCCGTACTGGGCAGGTGCAAGGGCGAGCACACGCCTGATGCACATTTGCCGTTTATCGATCATTTGTCCGTGGACCAGCTTCGCCGGCGGGCAGCGCATGATCGTGCTGATGCACTCGAAATGGTCGGCCACGCATCGGCCGATACCGTCTCCATGCTGTTGGATGATGCCGAACGATGTGAGGCGCGGGCAACGATGCTGGAGCAAGGATGTGGCGACACCATCGGTGCCGGCCTGGGCGAACTGACCGTAGAAACGGCCATCAGCCGCTTGACGCAGGCGGCGCGTGGTCGCGTGATCGGCTATCAGCCCGGCCGCCCAGCTTCGCGAATCACTGCCATCCAGGCGGACATTCGACGCCATGCAGACCATCGCACAGCCTTTGCCTTCGTGGCCCACTGCGCCGATTCGACCCGGTGCCACCTTCAGTCCGCTCCCCAACCGACCCTGGAAGCTGCCTATGTTGCCGCCGTCCAGTCTTTAGCGTCCTTGGCTGTCAGGTGATGGCGATGTCTTACATGGAATCTGCGACGCCGCGGGCCATCCAGGTTGGCGCGACGCTGACGGATGAAGGCGGCGCTTATCATTCCCGAGGGCGGGAAATCATGGCGCGCTTGGGCAAACTGACGGCCCGGGAGGTTGACGTGCTGGCGCTTCTGGTTGCTGGCAAGCGTTCCAAGACCATCGCCTCCGATCTCGGCATCAGCTTCAAGACGGTGGAGTGCCATCGAGCGCGCGTCATGGAGAAGCTGGGATGCGCCGGTCTCTTCGAGCTTGGCCGCGCCTGGGAGGCCGCAGTGCTGAGCAATCGACAGAAGATGGCGACACGATAGCGTCCGGTCGCGACACCGCAGACTGGAACATGCCCGGCTGGCACGTATAGCTGTCCGCCGTCAGTTTTGGTGGCCTGCGTCGGCGCGACACCACAGAGCCTGGAAAAATCCATGACAATTGACCGCAGGAAGTTTCCTTTCGCGACTCTGCATGAAGACACATCGATTTCAGACCCTCCGCTACCCGGCGAGCAGTCACCTGCGCTGACCTATGCCTTGAGTATGATGGATACATATGTTTCGGAGCAGTTCGGCGCGATGGCTGCCGAGACCGCCGTGCCATCCTCCCGTGTCACACAGCTGCTGCAAACGGCTGCCATTGGCGTTGAGGGCAGACGGCGAGACGCGATCAAGCGGCTCTCACAACTCACATCCCGAGAAGCTGATGTCCTGGGCGGGCTGGCTGACGGAAAAAATACTAAGTCGATAGCTTTCGACATGAATATCAGTCCAAAGACTGTAGAGATTCACAGGTCTCGGATCATGAAGAAGCTTGATTGCGACAGCCTGTTTGAACTCGGTCGAATCTGGGAAGCCGCACTCTCTGCCAACGATATCCGTACGGCTTTTTGATTTTTTGAGCAAATGATGCTCTAGCCGGTTAGCCAGGATCCGCATTCCTCCACCAGTGTAGCCTGCCGGCAGCGCCCCTACGTTGGCTGAAATGCCGGTGCGCCTCGGGCGATCTCGTCCAGCGACGTCCGCACCTCGGCAAGCGGCGCCCCGGGCTCGCTGATCGTGCCATCCGACCCCCGCATCACCTCGGTACGCCGACGGAGCCCACCCCCCATTCCCACCCACGACAGCCCGCCCCCGCCTTGCTACAGTCCCTGTTCCTCGGACCTGTCCCGAACGGCTTGATCCGCAAGACAGACACAGACCAGAGACAAGGCACATGGACAAAGGCACGCCGAAGGCCATCCGGCTTCAGGACTATCGCCCGCCGGCGCATCTGATCGACACGGTCGACCTGTTCGTCGACCTGGGCGAGGATGTCACCACCGTCCGCGCGGTGCTCGCGATCCGCCGCAATCCCGACCGGCCGGAGGCGGCGACGGAGCCGCTGTCGCTCGACGGGCAGAGGCTGGATCTGGTGTCGGTGGCGCTGGACGGCCGCATTCTGGGGCCGGACGACTACACCGTCACCCCCGATCACCTGATCGTGCCTGAGGTGCCGGCCAGTGGCACGCTGGAAACCATCGTCCGCATCAAGCCGCAGGAGAACACCGCGCTGGAAGGGCTCTACAAGTCCTCCGGCAACTTCTGCACCCAGTGCGAAGCGGAAGGCTTCCGCAAGATCACCTATTTCGCCGACCGGCCGGACGTGATGGCGCGCTACAGCACCACCATCACCGCGGACAAGGCGCGCTACCCGGTGCTGCTGTCCAATGGCAATCTCGCCGCTTCCGGCGATCTGGAGGGTGGCCGCCACTGGGCGCGCTGGGAGGATCCCTTCCCCAAGCCCTGCTACCTGTTCGCGCTGGTCGCCGGCAGTCTCGTCCATGGCGAGGACCATTTCCGCACCGCGTCGGGCCGCGATGTGACGCTGCGCATCTATGTCGAGCCGGGGAACGAGGACAAGATCGACCACGCCATGCGCTCGCTGGTCAAGTCGATGCGCTGGGATGAGGAGGTCTATGGGCTGGAATACGACCTCGACATCTTCAACATCGTCGCGGTCGGCGACTTCAACATGGGGGCGATGGAAAACAAGTCGCTCAATGTCTTCAACACCAAATACATCCTGGCCAAGCCGGAAACCGCGACCGACACCGACTTCCTCAACATCGAGGCGGTGGTCGCGCACGAGTATTTCCACAACTGGACCGGCAACCGCGTCACCTGCCGCGACTGGTTTCAGCTGTCGCTGAAGGAAGGGCTGACCGTCTTCCGCGACCAGGAATTCTCGTCCGACATGCATTCCCGCGCGGTGAAGCGCATCGCCGACGTCCAGGGGCTGCGCACCGTGCAGTTCCAGGAGGATGCCGGCGCCATGGCCCATCCGGTGCGCCCGGACAGCTATGTCGAGATCAACAACTTCTACACGCCCACCGTCTACAACAAGGGTGCGGAAGTCATCCGCATGATCCACACCCTGCTGGGGCCGGAAAAGTACCGCAAGGGCACCGACCTCTACTTCCAGCGCCATGACGGGCAGGCGGTCACCTGCGACGATTTCGTCGCCGCCATGGCCGATGCCAGCGGCGTCGACCTGACCCAGTTCCAGCTGTGGTACCGCCAGTCCGGCACGCCCGAACTCGACATCGCCGGCAGCCATGATCCGGCGGCGAAGACCTTCACCCTGACTGTGAAACAGACGGTGCCGCCGACGCCGGGCCAGCCGACCAAGCAGCCGATGCACATCCCGCTGGTCGTCGGGCTGCTCGGCCCCGACGGCCAGGACCTGCCGCTGCGCCTGGAGGGCGAGGAGGCCGCCGCCGGCACCAGCCACATCCTGCACGTCACGGCGGAAAGCCAGAGCTTCACCTTCCGCGACATCCCGGCCCGGCCGGTGCCGTCACTGCTGCGCGGCTTCTCCGCCCCGGTGAAGCTGAAGACCGACCTGACCGACGCCGACCTCACCTTCCTGATGGCGCACGACAGCGACGCCTTCAACCGGTGGGAAGCCGGGCAGATCCTCGGCACCCGCATCCTGCTCGGCCGCGTCGCCGACCGGCAGGCCGGACGCGAGCTGGTTCTGCCGGAGGGCTATGCCGACGCCTTCGCCAAGATCCTGGACGATGCGGAGCGCGATCCCGCCTTCGCCGCCCAGGCGCTGGTGCTGCCGACGGAGGCCTATCTCGGCACCCAGATGCCGGTGGTCGATCCCGACGCCATCCATGCGGTGCGGGAGTTCGCGCGCAAGACGATGGCCGGCCGCCTGCGGGCGCGCTTCCTCGACCTCTACCGCCGCAACAGCAGCCAGGAACCCTTCTCCGTCGACGCCGACGCCATCGGCAAGCGGGCGCTGAAGAACCTCTGCCTCGCCTATCTGATGGCGCTGGAGGACGACGAGGCGCTCGACCTCTGCCTGACGCAGTACCGCACCGCCCAGGGCATGACCGACGAGATCGCGGCGTTGCAGTTCCTGTCCAACGCCGCCTCGCCGGAGGGGGAGACGGCGCTGGCCGACTTCTACGCCCGCTGGAAGGGCGAGGCGCTGGTGGTCGACAAGTGGTTCGGCGTGCAGGCGATGTCCAACCGCGCCGACACGCTGGCCCGCGTCACCGCCCTGCTCGGCCATCCGGCCTTCGAGATCCGGAACCCGAACAAGGTCTATGCGCTGATCGGCGGCTTCGCCAACGGCAACCCGGTCCGCTTCCATGACGCGAGCGGTGCCGGCTACCGTTTCCTCGCCGATCAGGTGCTGCGCCTGGACCCGATGAACCCGCAGGTTGCGGCTCGTCTGATGGGTCCCTTCTCCCGTCTGCGGCGCTATGACGCGGCCCGCCAGGGGCTGATGAAGGCCGAACTGCAGCGGATCGTCGCCACGTCGGGCCTGTCGCCGGACGTTTACGAGGTCGCGAGCAAGAGCCTGGCCGCCGCCGGCTGAGACTCGGGACCAAAGGACTATTCCCAAACGCAGGGGCTCAAAAGCAAAGGGCCGGTGGCATCGCCACCGGCCCTTTCGCCGTCCGCAGCGTCCCCCGGCCGCCGGACTGGGGGACAACGGCCTTACTTCTGCTCAGACAGGAAGGCGATCAGGTCGGCGCGCTTGGCGTCGTCCTTCAGGCCGGCAAAGGCCATCGTGCCGCCCGGGACGATTTCCTTCGGCGCCTTGATGTAGGCGTCCAGGTTTTCCGCGGTCCAGACCAGACCGCCGGCGCCCTTTTCCTTCATCGGGGCGGAATACTTGAAGCCCTCGATCGAGGCGGCCGGACGGCCGACGACGCCGAACAGCGACGGGCCGACCTTGTTCTTGCCCTGCTCGGCGGTGTGGCAGGCCATGCAGACCTTGAAGACATCCTTGCCGGCGGCGGCATCGGCCGCCTGGGCGGCACCGGCACCCATCACGACCGCGGCGATGGCGGCAACGCCCATCAACAGCTTCTTCATTCTTCGGCTTCCCTTCCGATGGATCCACCGGCCGACGGCGCCGACCGGAATCGCGCGGCAGCATACACATTCCGAAAGGGTGTCAAACCCCTTTGATGCAGCCGTACGACCAATGAACAATCTGCCACGTCAACTCATCCAAGCAAGCGATGCGAGCAGGACCACAACCACAAGAAGTGCAGCCCACGGCACGTAGAAATTGCCGCCGCCAACACCCGTGCCGCGCCCGACCGGCAGCGGCAGCGGGATTTCCGGCGGCACCTCCGCCATGCGGGCGGCGGGCTTCGGCGTGGCGGAGGCCGGTGCGGGATCGGAATAGACCGCCGGACGGACAGCCGGCTGGGGCGCCGCTTCTGTCGGAGCCGTTTCGGCGGGGACAGCCTCGGCCGGGGCGGGGCCGACGATCTGGGTAAAGCGGGCGAAGAACTCCTCCGCCATCTTGCGGGCGGTGGCGTCGACCAGCCGCGAGCCGATCTGCGCCAGCTTGCCGCCGACCTGGGCCTTGGCGGTGTAGCTGAGCAGCGTGGCGCCGTCCTCCTCGGCCAGCGTCACCGTGGCGCCGCCCTTGCCGAAGCCGGCGGCACCGCCGGAGCCTTCGCCGGTGATGGTGTAGCCGTTGGGCGGGTCGAGGTCCGACAGGGTGACCTTGCCGGCGAATTTGGCGCTGACCGGGCCGACCTTGGCGACGACCTTGGCCGTCATCTCGGTGTCGGACTGCCGGACCACCTCCTCGCAGCCGGGAATGCACTGGCGCAGGATGTCCGGATCGTTCAGCGCCGCCCAAACCGCGTCGCGGCTGGCCTCGATCCGGTGGCTTCCGCTCATGTCCATGGTTCGTGGTTCCTCCAACCCTGTTGGCAACCCTGATGCGGCCCTTTGCGGCCGTCTGTTCCCCGGCTTGCGGCCGGGGTTACGGTCGAGGATATGGCATAACCGGGCACCGCGACAGCCCCGGCCGCCTCATCTCAAAGTCTTACTTGCCGGCATCCTCAGCCGCGCGGCGCCATGCAGTTGCTGACGATCGGCGTGCAGGACGACAGCGAGGCGCCGGCCGGGTAGCTGACCTGCTCCACCGTGCCGCGCGGGCCGATCACCACCGTCGCCTCGCATCCCGGAGCCGTACCGCCGCCAACAGGCACCCCGAAGCCGAGGCCAAGCCCGACGCCGCCGCTGCCGCCGAAGCTGCCGGCCCCGATGCCGATGCTGCTGCCGGGGCTGTAGGCCACCGCCGGATGGGCGACATAGGTGTAGTATTCGCGCCCCGACGCCGTCGCCTGCCGGTCCGGCACGCCGGCGCAGGCCAGCAGGTCGGCCTTGGGCATGCCGACCATGGCGGTCTGGGCGCGGCGCGCGATCTCCGGGTCGGGACCGGTGGCGCAGCCGGCAAGGAGGACGGCCGTGCCGACGAGAAGGATCATCGCAACGCCCACGGTCCTTGCCATACCCTTGTCTCGGCCCATCTCTCTTCCTCCACCAGAATATCGTGTCATCGCCGGGTTCTTCTCAACCGGTTGATACAGTGCTGAAACCCCGCCGCTGCCCGTCCGTTCCCGAAGGATGCCGGGCGATGCGGACTTACGGCCCGGAAGTGACGGGCGGGTCCGGATTTGCTAGGAGTTCCGTCCCCAGCCCATACCAGCATATCGGGACCGCCGACGCCATGGCCGAGCTTACGCCCCCCTCCCCCTCCTCATCGACCGCCGCCGCTACGGTGTATCTCGCGCTCGGCGGCAATATGGGCGACCGCGCCGCCAACCTCGCCGAGGCGATCCGGCGGCTGGGCGGGGCGGTGCGGATCGACGCGCAGTCCGCCCTCTATGAGACCGCGCCGATGTATGTGACGGACCAGCCGGCCTTCCTGAACATGGCGGTGCGCGGCACCACCGAGCTGGAGCCGTCGGCCTTGCTGCGCGTCCTGAAGGAGATCGAGGCCTCGCTGGGCCGCGACCTGGGCGGCCTGCGCTTCGGCCCGCGGCCCATCGACGTCGACATCCTGCTCTACGCCGACCGGGTGGTAGCGGAGCCGGATCTGGAGATCCCCCATCCCCGCATGGCGGAGCGCGCCTTCGTTCTCTGCCCGCTGGCGGACATCGCCGCCGGCATCGTCCACCCGCTGCTGAACCGGCGGATCGGCGAACTGTGCGACGAGGTGCCCGGTCGCGAAACCGTCGTCCGCATCGCCGAAGCGCTGTAGCCGGGCGGCCCAAGCGCGGTGGCATGCGGCCTCCGCACCGCTTATAGTGCCGGCCTGAATGCAACGCCGGCGCCCGCTCGCCGGCCGGGAGAGTGTGTTGTCGGACGATAGCGTGAAACGGACCATGCTGGTCCAGCCGGGCGGTGCGCCGCTCACCTACACCATCCTGGTGCGCGGCTTCGCCGCCGCGGTGGCGCTCGCCGGCCGCACCGACCGGCCGGAGGTCAGTTTCGACCTGACGTTGACCGTCACCCATCCCGGCCCGGGCTTTCCCGACGACATCGCCGCGGTGATGTCTTACGAGGATATTGTTGAAGACTTGCGTCGTCTTTGTGGCGAATCCAATGTACCCGGTGCCGATTATTTGGCGGACTGCGCCGCGGATTTGTGCCTGTCCCATGCCAAGGTGCGGCGGGTGCAGGTCGATGTGGCCATTCCTGCGGCCGACTCGGGCGGCCCGACCGCCGGCGCCAGCCTGACGCGGGCACGGCCGGGGCAGAGTTGAGCGGCCGATCCCCCGGCCGCGCGCCCTAATACTGGAATACACAAAGATATAGCTGACGTTGACAAAAGGACGGGTGACAATACCACTCCGTCTGAGTTATGGTCGCCATATTGTATTTCAGACCCACAATCCGGACCGAAGGGGGTATATCCCCAGAGGCAATCCGGACACCGAAAGCCGAGACGAGCGCGCAGCAGGGATTAGGCCAATCGCCATTGCCGGCTTCGTCCGTCCGCCGATCCCCCTTCAGGGACGGCAACGGCACCCGGAGGCCGGACACTAAGGGAGGGACGCATGGACCGAAACACGACGCCGACCCTTTCCGAACTGCTCGAAGATCCGATCGTGATCGCCGTTATGGTGCGCGATGGGATCAGCCCCGACAGTGTCCAGCAGCTTTTCGAGCGCCTCCGCCGGAGCCGTCGAGTACAGGAAGAGCGGCTCGCCGCCTGACCTGCGGGAATCCTGACCCCTGCGGGCATCCTGACCTGGGCGTGACGGACGCCCTGAGATAGATGCGTCACGGACGCCCCTGCATAGGCGCCGGATAAGGCCCGGTCAGGCAAATCGGCTGGAAGCCACGACAGCGAAACGCCGCCCTCCCCTGGGAGAGCGGCGTTTCGCATTTCCCGGGACAGGCGCTTCACCCCTCCAGAACCGCGCGCACAACCTCCATCACCTCGGCCGGGGTGAAGGGCTTGCGCAGGGTGCGGTGCGCGCCCAGCGCCTCCGCCACCGGCAGCACGTCCAGCGACGCACGGGCGCCGCCGCCGGAAATCGCGATGATCTTCAGCGACGGCGCACCGCGCCGCAGCTCCATGATCGTCGCCAGCCCTTCCTGATTCGGCATGAAGATGTCGGTGATGACGAGGTCGAGCGGGCTGTCGGGGGGACGGTTGCGGAACCGCTCCATCCCCTCCACCCCGTCGCTGGCACCGACCGCCTCATGGCCGGCCATCGTCAGCGTGCGCAGCAGAACCGCACGCGCAACGTCGTCGTCATCGATGATCAGAACATTCGCCACCACACCGCTCCCGTCATTCGGCCGGATGGGGCGCACCGTGGCCCTGCCCGCCACTATGCCCACCGCCATGTCCACTGGCCGCCTGCTCCGCCTCGCCGGTGTCATCCGGCATCGGCTTCTTGCGGGCAAGATAGCTGTAAACGGTCGGCACGACGAACAGGGTCAGCAGCGTGCCGAGCGTCATGCCGCCGACGATGACGGCGCCGATGGCCTGCCGGCTTTCGGCACCGGCCCCCTTGGCATAGGCCAGCGGCACCGCCCCCAGCACCATGGCGCCGGTGGTCATCAGGATCGGGCGCAGGCGCAGCACGGCCGCCTCCTCCACCGCCTTGCGGATGTCGGTCCCGGCGCGCTGGAGCTGGTTGGCGAACTCCACGATCAGGATGCCGTGCTTGGTGATCAGCCCGACCAGGGTCACGAGGCCGATCTGGCTGTAGACGTTCATCGTCCCGCCGCTCATCTGCAAGGCCGCCAGCGCGCCGGTCATCGACAGCGGCACCGTCAGCATGATGACGAACGGATCGACGAAGCTCTCGAACTGTGCGGCCAGCACCAGATAGATGAAGGCCAGCGCCAGGATGAAGACGAAGTAGAGCCCGGTGGCCGATTCGCGGAACTCGCGGCTCTGCCCGGCATAGTCGGTCTGGGCGGTTGCCGGCAGCACCTTGTTCGCCGCCGCCTGCATCACCGCCAACGCCTCGCCCAGCGAGGTCCCCGGTGCCAGCGTCGCGGTGATGGTGGCGGAGCGCAGCTTGTTGAAGTGGTTCAGCTCCTTCGGCGCCACCCGCTCCTCGACCTTCACCAGATTGGCGAGCGAGATCATCTGACCCGCTCCACCGGTCGCGCTGGTGCCGCCGCGCACATAGATGCCGGCGATGTCGCCCGGGTTGCGGCGGTCGACGTTGGCGACCTGCACGATCACGTCGTACTGCTTGCCGTCCTTCTTGAAGCGCGTCACCTGCCGGCCGCCCAGCAGGGTTTCCAGCGTGCGGCCGACGGTGTCGACATCCACCCCCAGGTCGGCCGCCTTGTCGCGGTCCAGCGACACCCGGAGTTCGGGCTTGTTCAGCTTCAGATCGGTGTCGAGATTGGTCAGGCCGGGGAAGTTGCGCGCCTCCGCCATCATGGCGTTGACCATCGCCTGCAACTCCTCGAAGGGCAGCGAGGTCTGGATGACGAAATTGACCGGCTTGTCGATCGGGCTCTGGCCCAGCGACGGCGGGTTGGTGACGAAGCCGAGGATGCCGGGGATGCCGAACATCTTGGGGAACAGCTGGGCGGTGATCGCCTGCTGCTTCACCTCGCGTTCGTCCCAGTCGATCAGGCGGACGAAGGCGATGCCCTGGTTGACCACCGGGAAGCCGACGACGACGAAGAACTTCTCCAGCACCGGGATCTGGCGGAACAGCGCCTCCATCCGCTGGGCATAGCCCATGGTGTAGTCGAGCGTGGAGCCTTCCGGCGCGATGGCGATGCCGACGATGGTGCCGCGGTCCTCGACCGGCGACAGCTCCGACTTCAGGCCGGTGAACAGAAAATAGCTGGCGGCGGCGACGCCCAGCCCGATCAGCAGCACCAGCGGCCGTGCCCGCAGCGACAGGCGCAGCAGCCGGCGGTAGCCGTTGGTCATCCCCTCCAGGAAGCGTTCGATGGCGCGGTAGAGCAGCCCGTGCTTGGTCTCGTGCTTCAACAGCTTGGAGCACATCATCGGCGACAGGGTCAGCGCGACGAAGCCGGACACGATCACCGCGCCGGCCAGCGTCAGGGCGAACTCGGTGAACAGCCGCCCAGTGCGCCCGGTCATGAAGCCGATAGGGGCGTACACCGCCGCCAGCGTGATGGTCATGGCGATGACGGCGAAGCCGATCTCGCGCGACCCCTTCAGCGCCGCCTGGAAGGGGTTCATCCCCTCCTCCACGTAGCGGAAGATGTTCTCCAGCATGACGATGGCGTCGTCGACGACGAGGCCGATGGCCAGCACCATCGACAGCAGGGTCAGCGTGTTGATGGAGAAGCCCAGCGCGTACATCAGGGCGAAGCCGCCGATCAGCGACACCGGGATGGTCACCAGCGGCACCAGCGTCGCCCGCAGCGAGCGCAGGAAGAAGAAGATGACCAGAACGACCAGGATGATCGCTTCGAAGATGGTGTGGAACACCGCGTCGATCGACTTGGCGATGAAGACGGAGCTGTCGTACCCGACATCCACCCCCATGCCGTCCGGCACCGCCGCGCGGATCTTGGGCAGCGCGTCGTTGACCGCCTTCGACACGTCCAGCGGATTGGCGGTGGACTGCTTCACCACGCCGATGGCGACGGCGCCGCGGCCGTTGAAACGGGCGCTGACCCGCTCGTCCAGGGCCCCCAGCTCTGCCCGGCCGACATCGCGCAGACGGACCAGATATCCGGCATCGTCGCGCAGGATGATGGCTTCGAACTCCGCCGGGCTGCGCAGGTCGGTTTCCGACACCACGGTGAACTCGCGCGCCACGCTTTCGACGCGGCCGGCCGGGATTTCCACATTCTGCCGGCGCAACGCGTTCTCGACATCCTGCGGCGTCACCCGGTAGGCGGCCATCCGCTGCGGGTCGAGCCACAGCCGCATGGCGAAGCGGCGCTCGCCGAAGATGCGCACCTGCGCCACGCCGGGCAGGTTCTGCAACCGGTCCTTGACGTAGCGGTCGGCGAAATCCGTCACCTCCAGCGGCGAATGCCGGTCGGAGGAGAAGGCGAGATAGATGATCGGCTGGGCGTCGGCCTCCACCTTGGCGATCACCGGCTCGTCGATCTCGCTGGGAAGCTGGGCGCGGACACGGCCCACCCGGTCGCGCACGTCGCTGGCGGCGACATCGACGTTGCGATCCAGCCGGAAACGCAGGGTGATCTGCGACTTCTCCGCCCGGCTGATCGAGGACATCACGTCGATGCCCTCGATGCCGGCGAGGCTGTCCTCCAGCGTCTGGGTGACCTGGCTTTCGATGATCTGGGCCGAGGCGCCCTTGTAGGTCGTCTCCACCGTGACGACCGGCTCGTCGATCTTGGGATATTCGCGGACCGACAGGCGCTGGTACGACACGATGCCGATCAGCATCAAAGCGAGGCTCATCACCGTCGCCAGGACGGGACGGCGGATCGAAATGTCGGACAGGACCATGGATTTAACTCCCGGCCGGCTTGGCCGGCAGCACCGTCACCGGCACGCCGTCGCGGATCTTCAGCTGGCCGGCGGTGACCACCATGTCGCCGGGAGCGAGGCCCTTGGCGATCTCCACCTCCGCATTGCGGCGTTCGCCCAGCACGACGCGGGTCTGGACCACCTTGCCGTCCACCACCTTGAAGACGAACTGGTCCTTGCCGAAGGCGACGATGGCCTGTTCGGGGATCAGCACGGCGTCGGGCACCGTGGTCAGCGTCAGCGACACGCGGGCGAACAGGCCGGGACGCAGCGAGCCGTCGGGATTCGGCACGCGGGCGCGGATCGCCAGGGCGCGGCCGTTCACATCGACCAGCGGATCGATGGCGTACACCGTGCCATCGAAGCTGCGCCCGCCGAAAGCGTCCACCGCCACCCTCACAGTCTGGCCGACCTTCACCGCCGGCAGGAACATCTCCGGCACGCGGAAGTCCAGCTTCAGCGTGTCGATGTCCTCCAGATTGACGATGTCCTTGCCGGCCTGGACGAAATCGCCGACCGACGCCTTGCGCAGGCCGAGAACCCCGTCGAAGGGGGCGGCGATCACCTGCTTGTCGAGCTGCGCCCTGGCCAGCTGCACCGCCGCCTCGTCGGCCAGCAGCTTGGCCGAGGCCTGCTCCCGGTTGCGCAGGGGGCCGGTGTTCTGGCGGACCAGCTGGTCGGCTCGCGACAGCTCGGCGCGGGAGAAGGCGATGCTCGCCTGCGCCTGGGCCAGGGTGGCGCGGGCGATGGCGTCGTCCAGCCGGACCAGCACCGTGCCCTTGGTGACGCGCTGCCCCTCCTTGAAGGCGATCTCGCTGATGCGGCCGGCGATCTCGGGCCGGACGATCACCGATTCGTTGGACAGCAGCGAGCCGACGGCGGTCACCGTCCGCTCGACCGTGCCGACACGGACCTGGGCGGCCTCCACCGGCATCGGCGGGGCGCCCCCCGGCGGCTTGGAGGCCCCGGCGGCGCCACCGGAGGCGCCGCCCTGGGCCGGCGCGCCGCCGGAAATGGCACCGTTCACCATCGCCGTCAAACCGGCAACGGTCCCGCCCTGCTTCACGAAATACCAGTAGGCCCCGCCGGCGAGTGCCGCCAGGACGAGGAGTACAGCGATGCGAAGCGTGTGGCGCATGGGGCCGGGATCCGGGCGGGTTTCGCTTTGCCGCAGTGCAACCGACGGGGGCACCGGGCAAACTGAACTATATCGTTCAGTTCACATCCGGAGTCGAGAAGGTTCAGCGATCCGAACCGTCCCTATGCACCGCATCTTTATGACCGCCTATCTCCTCGGTCTTTGCGGTTTCGAGCTTTCCCGCCCGCATCGGCACCGTCCGGCCGCCGCACAGCGTCACCCACAGGTCGGCCGGATCGCCGGCCATGACCGGAGCATCAGCGTCCATTCGCCGCACCTCGCCACTGTCGAGGTCGAGCCCCGGTGCGCAGCAGGGCGACTCGCCGGCCGGCACCAGGGCGCGGACCCGGCCGTTCTCGATCCGGATATCGCGCAACCCGTCGTGAACGCGCGCGTTCTTCAGCCAGAATTTTCCATTGGCAGGGATGCGGGCGAGGCAGCAGGTCGGGGCATTCATGGGAGTTTACCCGTGTCCGGTCCGGCGATGTGCGACGCAACAAAGCTGACACAGAATGGTAAAGCAAAGCCAGCGGGAGCTTGGCGACTCAGGTCTTTACCCCCACTCCAGCACCAGGAATTCCTGGAAATTGGCGCAGTGGCCGGCCTTGAACGCAGCCTCATAGGCGGCGTTGCGGGCGCGCTTGGCGGCGATGGCCTGGGTGAAGCGCCGGCGAAGCCCGTCGTCCCGGATGCCCAGCCCGTCGCCGTCCAGCCGGTCCAGCACATGGCGGTAGCAGCGCTCCGCCCGCCCGCCGCTGTCGGCGGAGAAGGTGATGGAGCCGGCGCGCTGCCGGTATTCATAGAAGGGCGTCGCCACCAGCGGCACCGGCCCGGTGGCGTCGAGAAGCCGGACGTTGAAGACCACGTCGTCGCAGAAATCCACGTCGTCGTCCCAGCCCGGCACCAGATCGCGCCGCACCACCGGGAACATCGGCACGGAGGTCGCCAGGAAGCCGTCGCCATCCAGCAGGGCCGGCGCCTGCCCGTCCTCATACAGGTGCTGCAACGGCGAATCGTCCTCGTCGCGGACCACGGCGACATTGTCGAAGGCGGCGCCGTTGCCGAGCGCCAGCGGCGCCAGCGCGGACAGCCGGCCGGGACGGAAACGGTCGTCGGCATCGAGCGGTGCCACCAGCTCCAGCCGCGCCGCCGCCAGCCCGGCGTTGCGCGCCACGGGCGCCCCGGCGCCCACACGGCCGGTGCCGGTGAAGACCAGCCGCGGATCGTCGATCCCGGCGGCCCGCAGCGTCGGACGGTAATCGGTGCTGTCGTCGCTGACGATCACCGCCTCCCATGCCGTCCAGTCCTGCTCCAGCAGGCTTCGCACCGCGCGGGCTATGGTGTCGTGGGCGCGGTGGGCCGCGATGATGACGGAAACGCCTCCCGACATGCCCCCGGAGACACCCCCGGAGACTCTTGCCGATCCGCCCAAGGAGGCACCCTGCCCCGGTCCAGTCCCGCCCATGGCACCGCACTCCAGACCTGTCCGCCGGGGGAGTTTGGCGTCGCCATGCAACCGGCGTCAATGCCCCGGGGCGGATTTAGAACCTCCCCTTACCGGCGGCGTTGCCGCATGGTAGGAAGGGTCGTCGTACCTGCGATGCCGGAGGGCAGCCTCATGTTCGAGGGATGGCACGGTGGAACATCGCCGGGAAACTGTTGCACGGCGTTCCAAACGTCCCATCCGGCCGCAGCCCGACCCATCGATTTTGGCCCGGCGGACGTTGAACATGAAGCCCGGACGGGCTATGTGGTGAAGCAGGCAAGGCGCATGCGGCAGCGGGACAGCAGTCGGGGCATTCCTCCGGCGGCGAATCCCGGTCCCGATACCCCGCTTCCGATACCAGGGAGAAGAACATCAATGGCGCAGGTCGGATACACCCGGTTCGACGATGAACCCGAAAAGGAACCGGACGAGAAGTCGAAGGAAAGCGCCCAGCCGCAGTTCGCCGCCGTGCAGCAGAGCCTGTTCAAGGCGCGCACGGTCCTGATCTTCGGTCAGATCGACATGAAGCTGGCGCAGGTCGTGTCGGCCCAGCTGCTGGCGCTCGCGCATGAGAGCGACGACGACATCACCGTCGTGGTCAACTCGCCGGGCGGCCATGTCGAGGCGGGCGACACCATCCACGACATGATCCGCTTCATCAAGCCGCGGGTGAAGATGCTGGGCACAGGCTGGGTCGCCAGCGCCGGCTGCCACATCTATCTGGCGGCGAAGAAGGAAGACCGCTTCTGCCTGCCCAACACCCGCTTCCTGATCCACCAGCCGCTGGGCGGAACGGGCGGCCGGGCGACGGACATCGCCATCGAGGCGAAGGAAATCATCCGCATGCGCGAGCGTCTGAACAAGATCATCGCGCGTGAGACCGGGCAGACGTTCGAAAAGGTCGCCAAGGATACGGACCGCAACTATTGGATGATGGCCGACGAGGCCAAGGAATACGGCATCGTCAGCCACGTCATCGACACGATGGACGAGCTGAAGTAAAAGTTCCGTCTCAGCCGGAAGAAACCGGGCCTTTCTCCCAATGGGAGGAAGGCCCTTTTTCTTTTGGAAAATGGGAAACTTATCGGTCGGCGGCGGCGTTGATCCGCCACAACATCCACGAAAGATGGAGCCAACCGATGAAACGCTATCTCGTTCTGGGCTGCACCGCCGCGCTGCTCGCCGCCACCCCCGCGCTCGCCGCCTCGGACCACAGCGTGACCAAGTCGAACAACCCGTCGGTTGCGGCGATTGACGACAGCGTCGACCCGGCTCTGATGAAGCTGCACGTCGACCAGCTGAAGGGCAAGGACATCTACGGCGCCAAGGGTGAGAACATGGCGGAGATCGAAGACATCGTCCGCTACGACAACAAGCTCTACGCCGTGATCGACGTCGACCACACCATCGACGTCAGCGACAAGGACGTGGTCCTGCCGCTGAACAAGCTGCACATGAAGGGCGTCCAGCTCACCCTCGACATGACCGAGCAGCAGCTCCAGGGCCTGGAGAAGTGGCAGAAGGGCCGTTACGAGACCGTGAAGGGCAAGGGTCCGCTGAGCGAACTGTCGCGCTAGTCTGCCCATGGAAAAGGCGGCGGAGGGAACGCCCTCCGCCGCCTTTTCCTTATTGGAGCGAGGCGTGCCCTATACAGACAGGTTCAGCAGGGAACCGCGCGGCTGGTAGCCCTGCGCATTCACCCGGGCGGCGAGCGTACCCGCGGTGGTGTCGACGGCCTGATTGCCCTGGGTGGCGGTGCGAGCGTCGCGGGTCTGGTCGGACTTGCCGGCCGCCTGGGGGGCCGCGACGGTCTGCGTCCGCACCGCAGGCGCGGTCTGCTGCGCCGCCTGGACCGCCGGGGACATGGCGACCTGCGCCGCGGGGGTCAGCTGCGGGGTTGGCTTCAGCGTCTGATAGGACGGTATGGCCGGGTTGACTTGCATGGTCGAATTATGCGCTCACCCGGCGCAGGATTCAAGACGCCCAGCCGTAGCTTGGCTCCGCTGGGCTCTAGGGCGTTTCGGGCACCCCGGACGGCGTCGAGGCCGCGGACGGCACCGCCGGCTTCGATTGCTTCGACGGCTGCCGGCTGGTCCGCCGCCGCTCCAGCACCAGCGCCAGAGCCAGCAGCGCGGCAACCCCGACCAGATTGACCGCCAGTACCATCAGGGCACCGTCCTCCGCCACCAGCAGGGCGGAACCGGCAATGGACAGCACCACGCCGACGCAGAAGACCGGCAGCGAATGCCGGCCGCAGGCGACCAGCAGGCGGGCGGGGGCGGAGCGCAGCCATCCCGCATCCCGCGGCACCAGCAGGGCCGCCGCACAGGCCAGCGCCAGGAAATGCAGGAGCCGCATCGGCCCCAGCGTGTCCTTGTCGGCCCAGGGGATCGTCTCCTCCGGCAGCCAGCCCCGGAGCGCCGCCGGCGTCACGGCATGACCGATGTCGGAGGCGGCGAACTTCCACACCGCCATGCCGCCGAGCAGCGCCAGCACTGCCGTCAGCAGCCAGCGCGACTGCGGCAGCCGAACCCGCCCGCCGCGCACCACCAGCGCCAGGGCGGTGCCGAGGAAGAACACGCATTGCCAAGCCAGCGGGCTGAAGTTCCAGTCCTCGTCCCACAGGTTGGGCGGCACCAGCCCGGGGGCCGCCTGCGCGACCAGATAGAGCAGGACCGACAGCGCGACCGCCGCATAGCCGAAGCGGGCATAGCTCCACAGGAACAGCGGCGCCACCGCCACCAGCAGGATGTAGAGCGCCAGGATGTCGAAGGCGAAGGGCAGATACATCAGCACCAGCGTCCACGCCATCGCCGTGACCGGGGTGTCGAACAGCGGCGCGAAGCTTTCCAGGCGGTTCGACGCCTCCATCGGCAGGTCGCCGATATACACGGCGAAGGCCACCACCAGCGCGCTGACCAGCATGGTCAGGATGTTGGCGACCCAAAGCTGACGGCAGCGGTCGAGCGCCTTGCGCTGGCAGGCCGCGAACCCGCGCTCCGCCAGCACCGGGCCATAGGCCAGCGCGATGGCATAGCCGGAGATGAAGACGAAGATCTCGGCCGAATCCGACGGTCCGAAGCGGGCGGGCATCAGCTTCGCCAGCGGATTCCCGCCGACATGGTTGATGAAGATGATCAGAAGGGCAACGCCCTTGAAAAGATCGAGCCGGGCGTCGCGTGTCTGACGTTGCTGCATGCAGCCCTCGCCTCTCCTGCTGTCGCGGGCTCCTGCGCCCGTGTGGAAGCGGCCCCGATGGGGGTCAGCAGACGAATCGCTACGGTGCCCGACTACCTTGGGTCCGGCACCGCCACGACGGATGTAGCCCAACCATGGTCAATTTCGCCGCCCGGGTGTCCAACGCGATGGGGGAATCCTTCCAACGCGGCGCCGGAGGGGAAAAGCGTTAAGCCCTTCTCGGGAGGGGTGTGGAAACCAACCCGTTATCGGGGGAGGCAGGAATCGCGGGCGGATGAGGAGGGCGAAGCACATCGCCGCACCTCTCTCATTTTCATCGCGCTGGACAAGCCATTCCCCCGCGGCGCAAAAGGATGAACGCGGAAGAGCAGTTCCTTCCCGCTTCCTTCGCCCGGTCGCGGAGCCGTCACGCGGCCCAAGGGCCGGCGTGGCCCCGGCGCCGTGCAAAAAGCCTGTTGCTGCAACGGCCAAAGCCACTCCCCGGCGTAGGTTCGGGCGAGCAGAGCGAGGCCGTGGCGGAGTATTACTCCTGCCGAGGCTCCGTTTGCGCCATGGTGAACGGCGTATGCGGAAAATCGTGAGGCGACGTCAGGGAACAAGAAGGCCCGCTGTTGATTGTTCTTCACATGACCCAGCTGTCGCTTGCCGTGCGGCAGGACAGTACAGGCCGCACCGGGCGGCGGGTCGCCAACATCGAAGCGTAATCGAGAAGGATGGCAACCATGCGTGGGATTTCGAAGATCGTCATGACCGCCACTGCGGCCGGCGCCCTGTTCGCGCTCAGCGCCTGCGGCAGCACCGAAACCTCGCGGACGGCCACCGGCGCCGGCTCGGGTGCAGTGGCCGGTGCCGTCGTCGGCGGTCCGGTCGGTGCGGTGGTCGGCGGCGTCGGCGGCGCGGTGGCCGGCAACACCATGGACGAGAGCCTGAGCAAGAAGACCGACCGCGTGACCGACCGCGCAACGGCCGAAGTGAAGGACGAGACCTCTGGCAGCTCCACGCGCCGGTCGTCGGCCAACCATTCCGGCAGCATGGCCTCCAGCACCCGGCTGAGCCACGATCAGGTCCGCGAGCTCCAGCAGGCGCTGAACGACCGCAACGACGGGCGTGACATCGCCGTCGACGGCGTCTGGGGCGCCGGCACCCGCAGCGCCCTGATGAAGTTCCAGCGTGACAACGGCCTGCGCGTCACCGGCCGCGCCGACCAGCAGACGATGTCCGCCCTGAACATGGGCAGCACCGGTCAGGCCACCTCCGGCAGCACGACCGGCAACACCACGGGCAACACCACCGGGACGACCGGCACGATGAACAACACCACGCCGGGCGCCACCGGCACGACCGGCACCCAGCAGTAACGGCAGCTCAAGGCCGCAACCGCATCGCCGGTTCCGGGGCATCGCGACGGCAGGCAGCCGCCGCGGCGTCCCGGAACCGGCGATGTCGTTTTACCGGTGCTGTCATTTTCCGGTCAGTCCCGGCCCCAGAGCCCCCGCTCGCCCAGATCCTCGCCACGCTGGCGTTCCAGCGCCTGGGAATAGCGGCGCAGCGCGAAGGACTCCGTCACATAGCCGATGATCCGCCGGTCGGTGGGGGAGGACAGCACCGGCAGGGCTTCCACCTCCTCGCTGCCGAAGCGGTTCAGCACGGTGCGGGCGTCATCGCCCGGCATCAGGACGGCATCGGACTTGCTGGCGAGCGAGCCGACGCGGGTTTCGGTGGCGCCGGTGTCCTGTTCCGGGTCGTGGACGACCGACATGTCGACCATCCCGGCATAGCGGCCCATCTCGTCCACCGCGAAGACCGCCTTGGTAGAGCCCAGCGGGTAGAGACGGCGCAGCGCCTCCACCGTCAGGGTGGCCGGCACCGTCTTGGCGTCCCGGCGCATCAGCCGGAAGGCCGTCAGCTCCGACAGCCAGCCGACATCGTAGGCCCCGCGGATCGGCACGCCGCGCAGGTGGAAGCGCCAGGTGGCGAAGGAATAGCCGAAGGCCTGCCGCACCACTGTGGTCGACAGCACGACCCCGATCAGCACGCCCGACGCCGCCCACAGATCCTGGGTCGTCTCCAACACCAGCAGCACCATGGTGACCGGCGCGCCGACGACGCCGGCGGCGACCGACCCCATGCCGACCAGCAGCAGCAGGCCGCCGTCGATCCCCAGCCCGGGCAGGAAGGTCGCTATGGCCTGTCCCAGCAGGCCGCCGAACAGCCCGCCGATGAACAGCGAGGCGCTGAACAGGCCGCCGCGGAACCCCGAGCCAAGCGACACCGCCGAGGCCAGGATCTTCGCCGCCAGCGTCAGGGCCAGCGCGAGCGCGCCGCCCGCCAGCTCCGGGGGCACCGCGCCGGGGCCGCTGCCCATCACCGCCGGAACCGCCAGCGCCAGCGCGCCCACCATCAGCCCGCCGATGGCCGGGCGCATCCAGCGCGGGACCGGCAGGCGGTTGAAGCCGCGTTCGGCCATCGTCACCGCCTGCATGGCGAGGATGCTGAGCCAGCCGGCCAGGAAGCCGACGACTCCGCAGGCGGCATAATCCCAACCGGCGATCTCCACCGGCCGGCCGAGCGCCAGCGGCACCTCGCCGCCGGTCAGCAGGGCCGACGCCGCCACCCCCAGCGCCGCCGCCGCCCCGACCGGGGCCAGCACCGCCAGCGTGTAGCCGCCCAGCACCAGTTCGAAGGCGTAGAAGGCTCCCGCCAGCGGCGCATGGTAGGCCGCGGCGATGGCCGCCGCCGCCCCGCAGCCGACCATGGTGCGCAGATCGGCCCGGCGCAGCCGCAGCCGCTGGCCCAGCGACGAGGCCAGCCCGGCGCCGGCCTGGGTATAGGCCGCCTCCATGCCGACCGACGCGCCCGACGCGTTGGACAGGGCGGTGGTCACCGTCAGGCGCAGGCTGTCGATCAGGGACATCTTGCCGCCATAGAGCGCGTTCGCCTCCACCGCGTCGACGATGGCGTTGGGGCGCCAGCGACGCACCAGCAGCGACAGGATGCCCAGCAGCAGCCCGCCCACCGCCGGCACGCCGAGGGTGCGCAGCAGGTCCGGCGCGCCCTGCCCCAACCGCTCGCCGTCGGGCAGATCGAAGGCCAGCGTCTGCATCAGCAGCACCGCCTCATGCAGCAGACCGACCGCCAGCCCGACCGCGCCGCCGACAAGCGCTGCCAGCACGACCACGGCGAGCGCGCTGTTGCGCACGCTCCAACGCTCGGACACGGTGGTGGCGGCGGACGCATCGAGCGTCGCATAGGGATCGCTTCCGGCGCGGGCGTTGTCGCCCACGCCGTCGATGGACGCGGAGTTGTCAGGCATGGTCACGCTGATTGATGGCCCTTCCGTATGGGGTCAATGGGCCGGAAGGGCGTGAGTTCCGTCAGGGCTTCGACGGTTGCGGTTTCGATTGAGGCTTCACCGTCGGCGGAACGGGGGCCGCGGGGGTGGCCGCAGGAGCAGCGGGAGCCGGTGCGGGAGCAGGTGCCAGAGCAGGTGCCGGAGACTGGGCTGCCGGTGCCGGTGCAGGCTGGGCCGAGGCAGGTTGACCGGGTGCAGGCTGGGCAGGCGCCGCGTCGGTGACGGCGGGTGCCGGGGCGACGCCGGCACGGCGCAGAACTTGGGCAAGGTTGTCGCGCACCTTGTCGGCCAGTTGCACGTCGGGCTCGCCGGCCTCGTGGAAGATGACGGTGAACAGGCGGCGCTGGGACAGCAGGAAGTTCAGCGTGACATGCAGCTTGCCCTGCGGCATCGCGCATTCGACCGATCCGGTGCGCAGCCAGACGGCCCCCGCCTGCTCGGACTGGTTCAGGACGACGGTCGGCGTGCCCTCGCAACGCTGCTTCATCGCCTCGGCGAAGCTGTCGGACAGCTCGTCGATCCTGGCGCCTTCGCCCACCGCTCGCTCGCGGATGCCGCCGACAATCGGGCCGAAGCGCCAGGCGACGTCGGCCGGGCGGCGGTCCTGCGGGACCTTGTCCATCGGCACCAGTTCGGCGTCATGGACCCCGGCGGCGGTCAGCAGGCTGTCCAGCCCTTCCGGCAGGCGGTTCTTCCTGTCCTTGTCCGCCGGGCGGCCGGCGGCGACCTTGATCGGCGGGACGTTGCCGCCCTTGTCGACGCAGGTCTTCAGGTCGCCCAGCACCTTCTTGGTGCCGGCAAGCTTGAAGACGATGCGGTCGCTGGCCGACGACACCACCAGCTCGTTGCCGCCCATCAGGGCGTTGATCAGTTCTTCGTCTTTGCCGTTGGAAACCACCAGCATGTCCGGCTGCGACGCGACGGCGGTCCGCTCCCGCTTCAGCTTCTTGTCGACCTCGATGGTCACCGGCCACTCGCCGCCCTTCGGCAGGTCGGCGCCGGGAATGCCGATGCCGATGTTGGTCTCGCCCTTCGGGCTGCGCGCGAACATCAGCACATGGCCGGAGGTGAATTCCCCCTCCGCCACGCAATAGGCGAAGCTGCCGTCCTTCTTCTTGGCGGCCCCGCCGTCCCAGCTTTCGATCAGCTCACCCGGCCCGTCGGGCTTGGCCGGGGCCGACGCGGACGGGCTGGCGGCCGGTTTGCCCGGCGCACCGTTCGGCGCAGTATTCGGCACGTTGCCCGGTTTGGCGTCCTGCACCGGACCGCCGGGAACGACGATCTCGGCCTCCGGCTCGGGTAGTCCGTAATAGGCGGCGGGAGGAATCGTCGGCTGCACCGGCACCAGTTCGGCCATCGCCGGAGCCGACGCCACCCCCAGCAGGAGAAGCGCGGACAGCGATGCGGCGAAGCGGGCGGTCATGACGAGGTAATCCGTGGATGGTTGTGGCGGCGAAGCTATCCGCGCCTGCCCCCGTCCGCAAGCCCAACCGCCCGTCCTGTTGCACGGAGCAGACACCTGTTGCAAAGGACACGCATAAGGAAGCGCCTAGCCGCCGAAGAAGGTCTCGCGCAGCCTCTCGTCCGACAGCGCCGCCACCGGCCCGTCGCCGACGACCCGCCCCAACCGCAACAGCACGGCGCGCGGCGCGACCGCCAGGGCGCGGGCGGCGCTCTGCTCGGCCAGCAGCACAGCCGTGCCCGTGTCGGCGATGCGGCGGACGGCGGCGAACAGCTCGTCGGCCAGCTTGGGCGACAGACCGAGCGACGGCTCGTCCAGCAGAAGCAGGCGCGGCCGGCCCATCAGCGCGCGCCCCAGACTCAGCATCTGCTGCTGGCCGCCGGACAGGCGCCAGGCGCTCTCGCGGCTCTTCAGGGCAAGGTCGGGGAACAGGGCGAAGACGCGCTCGACATCCCGTGCACGGTCGCGGGCGGCGGGCAGGCCGGCGACCTCCAGATTGTCGCGCACGCTCATGCCCGCGAAGACCCGCCGCCCTTCCGGCACATAGCCGATGCCGCGCCGGACCCGCAACTCGGTGGCAAGGCCGCCGATGTCGGCCCCATCGAAGCGAAGGTCCCCCCGCGCCGGCACGAGGCCGAGCAGAGCCTTCAGCAGGGTCGACTTGCCCGCCCCGTTGGCGCCGAGCAGCGCCACCGTCTCCCCCGCCGCGAGGCTCAGCGACACGTCGTCGAGCGCGTTCGCCCCGCCATAGCCGGCGGTCAGGCCGCGGATGGACAGCAGCGCGCTCATGCCGGCACCGCCCGGCCCAGATAGGCGGCGACCACCGCCGGATCCCGGCGCACGCCGCCGGCCGGCCCGTCATAGATGACCCGGCCGCGGTCGAGGCACAGCACCCGGCCGGTAAGCGGCAGCAGGAAGCCCATGTCATGCTCCACCAGCAGGATCGCCACGCCCTCCTCCGCCAGTTCTCGCAGCAGGACCGCAAGTTCCGCCTTTTCGCCGTCGGTCAGACCGGCAGCAGGTTCGTCCAGCAGCAGCACCGCTGGCCGGCGGACCAGCGACCGGGCCAGTTCCACCCGACGCCGCAGCGCCGCCGGCAGCCCGTCGCAGCCCTGGCCGGCGAGGTCGCCGACGCCCAGCCGGTCGAGCGCCCAGCGGGCATGCGCCTCCGCCGTCCGGGCGTCGGGATCGACGGCAAGGCGAGCGGCGGCGACCGCCTCCAGCACGCCGGCCCCAATCGGCAAGACCGCCGCCTGGAAGCTGCGGGCCAGTCCGGCGCGGGCCAGCCGGTCGGCGCGCAGCCTGGTGACCTCTTGTCCGCCGAGCCGCACCCGCCCGGTGTCCGGCCGCTCCAGCCCCGACAGCAGGTTGATCACCGTGGATTTGCCGGAGCCGTTCGGCCCGATCAACCCGGTGATGCTTCCCGGCCGCAGATCGAGCGACACGCCGTCCACCGCCCGCACACCGCCGAAGGACTTGCGCAGATCCTCCACGGACAGTCCATCCGGCGAATTTAGCGGACGCGGCGGCTCCTTCGCCTCGACCGAATTGCGCGGCTTGCTGCCGAACAGGCGGGCCGCGATGCGGTCGAGCAGGCCGGTCAGCCCGTCCGGAGCCAGCACCACGGTCGCCAGCAGCGCCACGCCATAGACGACCAGATAGCCGCGCTCCAGAAAGCGGAACCATTCCGGCAGATGCAGCAACAGCACGGCGCCCAGCACCGCTCCGGCCATCCGCCCCCGACCGCCGACGATGGCGATGGTGAGGATGGAGACCATGACCGGGAATTCCAGCACCTCCGGGGAGACGACGCGCTGGGTGTGGACGGCCAGCGCCCCGGCGGCTCCGGCGAACAGGGCACTGATGCCGAAGGCGGCCAGCCGCAGCCGCCCGACATCGAGCCCCAGCGTTGCCGCCGCCAGCGGATCGTCGCGCAGCATCGCCAGCGACCGGCCGAGCCTTCCCCGCGCCAGTCGCCAGCCGATCAGCCCGCCGAGAGCGACCAGCGACCAGACCAGCCCGGCCATCGGCAGCCCGCGCGGCACCGCCCAGCCGAACAGCACCGCCGCCGGCACTCCGGCCAGCCCGTTGGAGCCGCCGGTCAGCTCCGGCAGGTTGACCGCCAGCAGATGGAGGACCTGGGCAATGCCGAGAGTCGCCAGGGCGAAGTAATGCGATTCCAGCCGCAGCACCGCCAGACCGACCGGCAGGGCCAGCAGCAGCGGCACCAGCATCGACAGCGGGAAGGTCGTTTCGAAACCGAGGCCGTAGCGGCTGCCGAGGATGCCCGTCACATAGGCGCCGACGCCGAAGAAGGCGCCCTGCGCCAGCGACAGCGCGCCGCCGAGGCCGAAGACGATCTGGAAGCCGAAGGTCGCCAGCGCATAGACCCCGGCGACGGTCAGGACGCGCAGGCCGTAGGGGGACGCGAAGGCCAGCGCATAGACCAGCAGGGCAAGCGCGCCGGCAATGAGAATGACGGCCGGCCGACGTTCACCCACGGCGCCGCACCGCTTCGCCGAACAGCCCTTGCGGGCGCAGCACCAGAATCGCCAGCAGCGTCAGGTACAAGGCCCCCAGCGCCGCCGGATATGAGAGCACCGACGATACGCCCACCTCGAACAGCGCGATCAGCAGAGCGCCCACCACCGCACCGGGCACGGAGCCCCAGCCGCCCACCGTCACCGCGATGTAGGCCTTCAGGATCAGGTCGCCGCCCGAGGTCGGCGTGACGAAATAGCGGTTGGCCAGCAGCAGCCCGGCCGCCCCGGCGCAGGCGGCCCCGATGGCGAAGGTCACCAGGATCATCGCGGTGACCGGCACGCCGCAGGCCCGCGCCATCTCCGGGTCCTGCGCGGTGGCGCGCAGCCGGCGGCCGAGCTGCGTGCGGGCGAACACCCATTGCTGCGCGCCGATCAGCAGACCCGCCACCGCGACGATGGCGAGCGACTGCTCGGGCACCGCCAGCCCGGCGATGTGCAGCGTGTCGTCGCCGAACAGCGGCGGTGCGGCGCGCGGCTCCGGCCCGAACAGGATGGCGGCCCCATTCTGCAGGATGATGCCGACCGCGATGGTGCTGATGAAGACCGAGACCGGCGGCCGGCGGCGCAGCGGCAGATAGGCCGCCAGCGCCAGCAGCAGCCCCAGCGACGCCATCAGCAACAGAACCACCGGCAGCAGGACGATGCCCGGCAGCGGGATCAGCGGCGCCGCCGCCACAGCCAGGAGCCCGCCGGCCATGACGAGATCGCCCTGGGCGAAATTCACCGCCGAGGTGGCGTTCAGCACCAGCACGAAGCCCAGCGCCACCAGGGCATAGGCTGCCCCCAACGCCACCCCGTTGAGCAGCAGTTGAAGCGCCGCCATCCGCTCACTTCGCCGCAAGCGTCGGGTCGTCGTACCGCTTCACCAGCGCCGGCACCCGGCTGGTTCCGTCATAGCAGACGATGACGGCGGAATGGGCCATGTTGCCCTTGCCGTCGGACTTGTAGGTCATGGCGAGGCCCTGGAACGTCCCGGCGGACAGCGCCTTGCGAATGGCGTCCGGCGACCGGGCGCCGGCCTTCACCGCCTCCAGCACCATGGTCATGCCGTCATACTGGCCGAGCGCGAAGGCATCCGGCTCCTTGCCGAAGGCGGCGCGGTAGGCGTCGGTGAAGGCCTTGACCTCCGGCGTGCCGCCCGAAATCGGCGAGGCCGCGGTCTCGGCACAGACGCCCTTCAGTTCCGCCGGTTCCAGCAGGGCGGCGGTGCTCGGCTGATGCATGGCGGAGCCGGCGACGATGGGCAGGGTCACGCCGCTGGACGCCGCCTGCCGCAGCAGCAGCGCGGTCGGGCCGGAATGCAGGTGCAGGACCAGCACGTCCGGCTTGGCGGCGAGCGCCTTGGTCAGCACCGGCAGCAGATCCTTGGCCGCCGGGTCCACCCCCTCCTCGAAGACGGGCGTGACGCCCAGCGCCTTGAAGGCGGCGTCGAGATGGGCCTTGCCGCTCTGGCCGTAGGCGGTGGTCTGGTAGATGACGGCCGGCTGCCGCTTGCCCAGCTCCTCCACCACATAACGGGCATGGGCGGCCTTGGTGACCGCGTCGCCGGGGAAGAAGCGGAAGACCCAGGGATTGCCCTGCTCGGTGATCGAGGCGGTGCCCGACACGGTGACCAGCGGCAGCTTCAGCTCGCCCGCCAGCGGCAGCATCGCTAGCATCTGGGTGCCGAGCATGCTGGCGGCGACCGCCCCGACCGTGCCGCGGCCGGCCGCGCGCTCCAGCGCCGTCACCGCCGCCTCGGGCGAGGTGCCGGTGTCGACGACCTCCGAGGCGATGGCGACGCCGGCCGGCGTCTGCTTCAGCGCCAGGACGGCACCGTTGCGCTGGCTGGTGCCCTCCAGCGACAGGAAGCCGGTCAGCGGCACCAGCACCGGGAAGGACAGCGTGTCGTCGGCACGGGCGGCGGACGATAGACAGACGGAGGACAGGCAGGAGGATACGGCCAGCAGGCCGATCAGGAGGGGAAGCGCGCGCCGCATGACCGATACTCCTCAACACGCGCCGGCGGTTGGGGCGACGCGGAGGAGACGGGGCGCTTCGCAGCAGCTTTCAGCGGGTCCGTCGGGTTCCGGTCGGCTCCCTTCGCCGGCATGACCCGGATCAGGTTCGATGGGTGTTGTCTCAGCCCATGCGGTTGCCGAACCGGCATCCGCACAGGCACCCCAGCCGTGAACAGGCGGCGAGAGTGTCGCCGCCGGCCCCGTCCTGTCAAGAACCCAACCGGCGGCGCGCCACCATGGTTTCACGATGCAGGATGTAGAGCCCGCTGCCGATGATGACCATGGCGCCGGCCAGGACCGGCACCGTCGGCAGATCGCCGAACACCAGCCAGCCGAACAGGCTGGCCCAGACCATGCCGGTATATTCGAAGGGCGCCACCACCGCCGGCGGCGCGCGGCGGAAGGCCTGGGTCAGCAGGACCTGCGCCCCGGCGCCGATGGCGCCGACCAGCGCCATCAGCCCCAGCGCGAAGGCGGTGGGCGCCGTCCAAACCGGCACCGCCAGCGCCCCGCTGACCACCGTCGTCGTCAGCAGCAGGTAGAGCACGATGGACGCGCTGGTTTCGGTCCGCGACAGGCCGCGCACGGCGAGCGCGGCCAGCGCATAGAACAGGGCGGCGCACAGTCCGACCAGCACCGGCACCAGCGGCGCCCCGGCCGACGGCTGCGCCATCACCACCACGCCGCCGAACCCGACCACCACGGCGGCCCAGCGGCGCCAGCCCACCGGCTCGCCCAGCAGCGGCGCCGACAGCGCGGTGATGAACAGCGGACCGGCGAAGCTCAGCACATAGACGTCGGCCAGCGGCAGCTCGCGGAACGCATAGAAGAAGCATCCCATGGAGATCAGCCCGGCGAAGGCGCGCCAGACATGCCCCAGAGGCCGCCGCGTCCGCATAGCCGCGATCCCGCCGCCGCACGTCAGGGTGTAGCCGCCCACCAGCAGGAAGGCGACCAGCGAGCGCACGAACATCAGCTGCGGCACCGGGTAATCGGCGGTCAGGAATTTGATGAGCGTGTCCATCGCCGCGAACAGCAGGATCGCGCCCAGGAAGCAGCCGACGGCATAGGGAACCGAATCGGCCTCGGCAGGCAGCAGGTCGGCGGTTTCGGCGTCGGTCATGGACTCGGTTCGGAACGGCAATGGCTGGGGCTGCCCACATTATGGGCAAATGCGCCCGCGTCCCAATGCCGCAACCGCAGGTCTGCTAGGCGCAGCCAAGGTCAAGGGTCGGCTCATGCGCCGACCTCGCCTCACCGCGTCAATACCATCACCAGCCGCTCGACCGGCGCATCGTTCACCAGATGCGAGTCGACGATCTCGTCGATGTCCTCCGGGGTTTCCGGCCGGTACCAGATGCCTTCCGGATACACCACCATCAGCGGCCCGGCGGAGCAGAAGCCGAGGCAGCCGGTCATCGCCATGCCGACATCGGTCAGGCCCTTGCCCTGGATTTTCTGATCGAGCCGCTGCCACAGCGGATGCGCACCCTTGGCGGCGCAACTGCCGCGCGGATGGCCGGGCGGGCGCTGTTGGGCGCAGCAGAAGACGTGGTGGCGGAAGGTCTGCGGGATGTCGAGCGGCATCGGTCATGCTCCATAGCCATAAAATTTCTATGGGTAAGAAGCATGCCAGAATGCTGCGTTGCGGCAAGACTTTTTGTAATCCTTCCAACTCCCGGCGGCGGTTGGATTCCCCGCACCATGAAATGCTTGGTCGCCAGAGCATTGACGGTTAAGAATCCCCGGCAAGGGGCAATCCAGGAGACGCCGGTGCTGCTGAGCGGATCGGGGAAGGGCCAGCCGGGCGCCGTGCCGGGCTGGGTCGGGTATGCGCTGCTGCCGGTTCTCAACCTCGTCGCGGCCTTCGTGCTGTCGGGGCTGGTGATCCTGGTGATCGGCGAGAACCCGGTGGACGTGCTGTCGCTGCTGCTGTCGGAGGCCCTGGGATATCCCGAGGCCATCGGCTACACCCTCTATTACACCACCGACTATATCTTCACCGGGCTGGCGGTCGCCATCGCCTTCCATTGCGGGCTGTTCAACATCGGCGGCGAGGGGCAGGCCTATCTGGGCGGGCTCGGCGCCGGGCTGGTGGCGCTGGCGCTGACCGGCTGGCCCTGGCCGGTGGTGGCTGTGCTGGCGGTGCTGGCATCGGCCCTTTTCGGCGCCGCCTGGGCCTTCATCCCGGCCTGGCTCCAGGCCAAGCGCGGCAGCCACATCGTCATCACGACGATCATGTTCAACTTCATCGCCGCGTCGATCATGACCTGGCTGCTGGTGGACGTGCTGATCCGCCCCGGCAGCCAGTCCCCGGAAACCCGCGAGTTCGATCCCGGCGTCTGGCTGCCGTCGATGGACCGGGCGCTGGGCTGGTTCGGCATCGCGATTCCTGCCTCGCCGCTGAACCTGTCCTTCCTGTGGGCGCTGGCCTGCTGCCTGCTGTTCCACATCTTCCTGCGCCGCACCCGCTGGGGTTACGAGCTGCGCACCGTCGGCCGGAACGAGCGGGCGGCGGTCTATGCCGGCATCTCGCCGGCACGGAATATCATCATCGCCATGCTGATCTCCGGTGCGCTGGCCGGCTTCGTGGGCGTGAACGAGATCCTGGGCGTGCAGCACCGGGTGATCCTGAACTTCACCGGCGGCGTCGGCTTCGTCGGCATCGCCGTGGCGCTGATGGGGCGCAACCATCCGGTCGGGATCATTCTGGCGGCACTGCTGTTCGGTGTTCTGGCGCAGGGCGGCGGCCAGCTGTCCTTCGAATACCCCACGATCAACCGCGAACTGGTGATGGTCATCCAGGGTCTGGTCATCCTGTTCGCCGGTGCGATGGAAAACCTGTTCAAGCCGCAGGTGGAGGCCCTGTTCCGCCGCCGCGGCGGTGCTGCCGCCGCGGATGCCGCAACCGGGGGGAGGGGCTGAGCGATGGAAGACGCGCTGCTTCTGGCCTTGCAGCTGCTGGGCGCCACCATCCGCGTGGCGACCCCGCTGGTGCTGGCCGCCTTCGCCGGCATGTATTGCGAGCGGGCCGGCGTGGTCGACATCGGGCTGGAAGGCAAGATGCTGGCCGGCGCCTTCTTCTCCGCCGCCGTCGCTTCGGCAACGCTGAACCCGTGGCTGGGGCTGCTGGCCGGCATCGCCGCCGGGGTGGCGCTGGCGCTGGTCCACGGCTTCGCCTGCATCACCCACAACGGCAATCAGGTGGTGTCGGGCATGGCGATCAACATCCTGGTCGCCGGGCTGGCGCCGACGCTGGCCTATGCCTGGTTCCAGCAGGGCGGCCAGACCCCGCTTCTGCCTAACCAAGCGCGCATCCCCGCGGTGGAGTTGCCGGGGGCCGACGCCCTGTCCGGCGTTCCGGTCCTTGGGCCGGTCTACCGCGAGCTGCTCAACGGCAACAATGTGCTGATCTGGGTGACGCTGGTCCTGGTGATCGCCACCCATTGGGTACTCTACCGCTCCCGCTTCGGATTGCGGCTGCGGGCGGTGGGCGAGAATCCGGCGGCGGTCGACACCGCCGGCCTGTCGGTGGCGAAGCTGCGCTATCAGGCGCTGCTGGTCACCGGCGTGCTGACCGGCATGGCCGGCTCGTATCTCTCCACCGGCCATGGCGCCGGCTTCGTCCGCGACATGACCGCCGGCAAGGGCTATCTGGCGCTGGCGGCGCTGATCTTCGGCAAATGGCGGCCGGGGCCGACCCTGTTCGCCTGCCTGCTGTTCGCCTTCACCGACGCGGTGCAGGTCCGCCTCCAGGGTGTTGTCCTGCCGGGCATCGGCGTCATCCCGGTGCAGTTCATCCAGATGCTGCCCTATGTGCTGACCGTCCTGCTGCTGGCCGGCTTCGTCGGCAAGGCCATCGCTCCCAAGGCGAGCGGCATCCCCTATGTGAAGGAACGCTGAGCCGATGGCCGACACCGCAGAGCTGCCGCAGCTGATCGAAGCGGCCCGCGCCGCGCGCGAGAATGCCCACGCCCCCTATTCCAAATTCAAGGTGGGTGCGGCGATCCTCGGCGACTCCGGCCGCATCTTCGCCGGCTGCAATGTGGAAAATGCGGCCTACCCGCAGGGGCAATGCGCGGAATCGAGCGCCATCGGAGCCATGGTCACCGCCGGCGACCGCCGCATCCGCGCCATCGTCGTGATGGGCGGCGAGGCGGGGGCCGAGGAGATCTGCACCCCCTGCGGCGGCTGCCGCCAGCGCATCCGCGAATTCGCGGCACCGGACACGCCGATCCACATCTGCGACCCTGCCGGCCTGCGGCGGAGCTTTCCGCTGGAAACCCTGTTGCCCGAATCGTTCGGCCCCACCAATTTAGCCTTCTGAGCGGAGTTTCCCGACATGACCGCAGCCCGCGCCGCCGCGGACATCCTTCACCGTGCCTCCGGCCATCGGCCGCGGGTCGGCATCGTGCTGGGCTCCGGCCTGGGCGGCATCGCCGACCGCATCGCCAACGCGGTCGTTATCCCCTACACCGACATCGCCGGTTTCCCGATCCCCAGCGTGTCCGGCCATGCCGGGCGGCTCGTCGTGGGGCAGCTCGGCGGCGTCGAGGTCGCCTGCATGCAGGGCCGCGTCCATGCCTATGAGGGCAACGGCTTCGATGCGTTGAAGACCGCGGTGCGGGCGCTGAAGCTGGCCGGCTGCGACACGCTGGTGCTGACCGCCGCCGTCGGCTCGCTGCGGCTGGAGGTCGGACCCGGCCGGCTGATGGCGATCAGCGACCATTTGAACCTGCTGGGCAGCAACCCGCTGACCGGTCCCAACGACGAGGCCTTCGGCGAGCGCTTCCCCAGCATGACCGACGCCTGGAATCCGGAGCTGCGCAGCCTGCTGAAGGACGTCGCCGCCGGCCTGTCCATCGATCTGGCGGAAGGCGTCTATGCCGCCTATCCCGGCCCGTCCTTCGAGACGCCGGCCGAGGTGCGGATGATGAAGCTGCTGGGCGCCGACGCGGTCGGCATGTCCACCGTTCCCGAATGCATTATCGCGCGCCATTGCGGCCTGCGGGTCGTCGGCTGCGCCGTTGTCACCAATCTGGGCGTCGGGCTCGGCGACGGGCCGGTCGACCATCACCAGACCCTGACCGCCGCCTCGGCGGCAGCCGCCGACCTGGAGCGCCTGCTGGTCGGCTTCCTCGAACGCCTGCATGAGAAGGACGGGTCCCGGTCATGAAACTGTCTGCCGACCTGCAAAGCGCGCTGGACGCCAGCGCCAACGCCCCGTCCGACGCCGATCTGGCGCGCCGTGCCGTGGGCATGCTCGACCTCACCAGCCTGAACGGCGACGACAGCGACCGGGTGGTGCAGGATCTCTGCGCCCGCGCCGTCACGCCCGTGGGGCCGGTCGCCGCGGTCTGCGTCTGGCCGCGCTTCGTCCCCACCGCGCGCAAGGCGCTGGACGGCACGCCGGTGAAGATCGCCACCGTGGTCAATTTCCCGACCGGCGAGGCCGACGCCGCCTCGGTGGCGGCGGAAACCCGGCGGGCCATCGCCGACGGGGCGGACGAGATCGACGTGGTGCTGCCCTACAAGGCCTTCATCGACGGCGCGCGCACCCAGCCGATGAATGTCGTGAAGGCCTGCCGCGAAGCCTGCGGCGACAAGGTGCTGCTGAAGGTGATCCTGGAATCGGGCGCCTTCCCCGATGCCGACCTGCTGGCCTGGGCCTCGCGCGACGCCATCGCTGCCGGCGCCGATTTCCTGAAAACCTCCACCGGCAAGACGCAGCCGGCCGCGACCCTGCCCGCTGCGGCGGTGATGCTCGACAGCATCTATGAATCGGGCAAGAAGGTCGGCTTCAAGGCGTCCGGCGGCATCCGCGACGCGGCGGAGGCGGCACGCTATCTGGCGCTGGCCGACCATATCCTGGGGGATGGCTGGGCCACGCCGCAGACCTTCCGCTTCGGGGCCTCCAGCCTGCTCGACGCGCTGCTGACGGCGGCCGGCCACGGGGAGCGGGAAGGCGAACGCGAGCCGGCCCCGGCAGGAGGGTACTGAGGCATGCTTCCGCAGGAAATCGTCCGCGCCAAGCGCGACGGCCAGCCGCTCGACGCCGCCACCATCCAGGACTTCGTCCGCGGCATCACCGACGGCCGCGTGTCGGAAGCCCAAGCGTCGGCCTTCGCCATGGCCGTCTTCTTCCGCGGCATGAGCCTGGACGAACGGGTGGCGCTGACCCGCGCCATGCGCGATTCGGGCACGGTGATGGAGTGGAAATCGCTGGACCTGCCCGGCCCGGTGATCGACAAGCATTCCACGGGGGGCGTCGGCGACAAGGTCAGCCTGATCCTGGCACCGATGCTGGCCGCCTGCGGCGGTTTCGTGCCGATGGTGTCGGGGCGCGGGTTGGGCCACACCGGCGGCACGCTCGACAAGTTCGAGAGCATCCCGGGCTACCGCGCCAAGCCCGACAACGAACTGCTGCGCCGGGTGGTGAAGGAGGTCGGCTGCGCCGTGATCGGCGCCACCGACGACATCGCCCCGGCCGACAAGCGGCTCTACGCCATCCGCGACGTGACGGCGACGGTGGAATCGCTCGACCTCATCACCGCCTCGATCCTGTCGAAGAAGCTGGCGGCCGGGCTGGATGCCCTGGTGATGGACGTGAAGTTCGGCAGCGGCGCCTTCATGCAGCGCTTCGAAGATGCCGAGGCGCTGGCCGACAGCATCGTCACGGTGTCGAAGGGAGCCGGCCTGCCGGCGGTGGCCCTGCTGACCGACATGAACGAGGTGCTGGGCCGCAGCGCCGGCAACGCGCTGGAAATGCGCGAATGCCTCGCCATCCTGCGTGGCGAGCCGGCCGAACCGCGGCTCTACGAGGTGACCGCGGCGCTGGCCGCCGAACTGCTGGCGCTGGCCGGGCTGGCGCCGGACGCCGCGGCGGGCCGCGTCCTGGCCGACCGCTCCATCGCCAGCGGTGAAGCGGCGGAACGCTTCGCCCGCATGGTGGCGGCGCTGGGCGGGCCGGCCGACCTGCTGGAACAGCCCGACCGCCATCTGGAAAGCGCGCCCATCGTCCGCCCGCTGTTCGCCGAACGGGCCGGCTTCGTCGGCGCCATCGACACCCGCGGTGTCGGCATGGCGGTGGTGGCGCTGGGCGGCGGCCGGACCAAAACGACCGATGCCATCGACTTCGCCGTCGGCTTCGACGAGGTGGCCGGGTTGGGCGACGCGGTGGGACCGGGCGACCGTCCGCTGGCGATCCTGCACGCCCGCAGCGAGGCCCAGGCCGACGAGGCGGAGCGCCGCCTGCGCGCGTCGATCACGGTGACGGACACCGCGCCGCTCCGCGGGCCGCTGATCGCGAAGCGTCTGGGGTGAGAGGCGCTTAACCCCTTCTCCCCCCCCCTGCTCTCGCGCAAACTTCGTTTGCGCTGACGCGACAGGCGGACCTGTGGTCCGCCGAAAGCGGGGAGAAGGTCGGGATGAGGGGGTTCGGCGTAGCCGAAGAGATCCTCGAAGCGGAGCCCCCTCACCCTAACCCTCTCCCCGGGGGGGAGAGGGGATCAAGTGCGGGAAAGGTCGGAGCCTACCGCCGGAACAGGAACTCGCGGCCGACCTTCACGCGGCGCTCGCCGTCATACTCGATGATGTCGGCGGTCGCGTAGGTCTCGGTCCAGCGTTCGGGCAGGTAGCTGCCGGTGCCGATGATGTCCACCGGCGCGTTGGCTTCCGCCATCAACCGGCACTTGGCCGGGCCGAAGCCGCTGCTGGCGACGATCTTCACCGCCGGGAAACCGGCATCGTCCAGCCTTTCGCGAACGTAGTGGATCGCCGCCGCCGACACGCCGGTGCCGATCAGGTAGCGCAGCTGCGTCTCATCGCGATAGCCGCGGATGGCGTGCGGCGCATGGCGCTCCAGAACGGCATAGGAGCCGGGAGGGTCTAGCCCCTCGACGAACCGGCCGCCGGGGGTGTCGAGCCGCAGCGACAGCTTGCCCTGGGCGGCCAGCTGCGGGAAACGGCGGCAGACCTCCAGCCCGTCGGTGATCTCGCGGCCGAAATAATCGACCAGGACGGTCAGGCCCAGGTCGGGGAAGGTCTCGTGGAACATCTCCGCCGCGCGCACGGTCGATCCGGCATAGCCGATCAGGGCGTGCGGCATGGTGCCCATGCCCTTCTCCTGACCGAAATAGGGGGCGGTGGCGTCGGTGGCATTGCCGATGAAGCCCTTGGCGCCGACCTTGCGCTTGGCGCGATCTGACCCGACGGAGGCGGCATAGGCCATCATCTCCGCCATCTCCGTCCCGGCGCAGTGGCGGGCATCCATGGCAAGAAAAGCGACCTTCGGCAGGTCGGCGCACATGGTGAAGGCGTTGTAGGCGGCGACGCTGGCCGGGCCCAGCTTCTGCAGCAGAATCGTCTCGCAATCGACCAGATGGTAGAAGGAGCCGGTGATGTACATGATCGGCTCGCCGGCGCCGACCCATTTGCCTTCGGGGTAGTTCAGCTCGATCTGGAAGCTTGTGTTGCGTTCACGCGCCACCGACTCCAGCCACTCCACCGCAAGGCGCGGGGCGCAGACCACGGGACGCCGCATGAAGATGGCGTAGGTCACGGTCTTGTCGCCGAACTTGCCCACCGCTTCCTTCGTGCGGCGGAAATAGGTGTCCGTCCAGTCGGGAACCGAGGCGGAGGGCGGGAGAAGAGCCGTCGGCCCCTGTCGGGCCTTCCGGCTGCCGGCCGCTTGGTTGCCAGCTGAACGGTTGTCGGTGTCGCTCATACCCGTCACCCTCGCCTTTCGCCCCAGTCTGCACATGCGTCTGCACATGGTTCCACGCATCGGTCTGCGCATGGCGTTGCAGTGCTTCGTCGTCATGGTCCGGCCCCCGGACAGGGCAGCCGGCCGGTTGTGTTGGTATCCCAGCATTATACGTCCCGGCCGGACGGGGGAAGAGGCTTCCCATCCGGCCAACCCGTGGTGGATGGCTGCGTTGCATTTTCTGCGGGAAGCAGGATTGCGGCCGTCACTGAATACATCGACTGCCGCCGAAGGCTACACCGCAAGTCCGCAGTCGAAATCCGGCCGTCCTTCGACAATCAAAGGAAAAATCCACTAAAATACCTTTATTTGACCTACCACTTCCGCGCTTTTAAGGTTTCACGCACCGGTTCGTCGGCAACATCCAGGCAGAGCGGAATGAGCAAGGCAGCAATGTCCGCGGAATTGGAATTCGCCGAATCCAACCGGAGCGGCCTGCCCTCCTTCGATGGCACCGGGAACCGGATCGTCCTGGCCTTGCTGGGGCTGATGCTTGCCTTCGCCGGCGCCGGGGTCGGCGGTGTGCTGCTGCTGCGTCCGGCCCCAGCCCAGGGCGCCCATCCCCCGGCACGGGTCGAGGTTTCGCCGGCCGTCTATGCCGCCCTGCCCACCCTGACGATCACGCTGAACGACGGCCGCCGCCTGCAGGAATTGCGGCTGCGCGCCGTACTGGAATTCGATCCGGCGACCCCGATGGAGGCGGTAACACCCCACTTGGCGCGCATCGCCGATGCCATGGGCCGGCGCCTGCTGGAGGTCGATCCGGCCGAACTGCGCGGGGCCGACGGGCAGGTCTATATCAAGGACGCGCTGCGCTACGTCGCCAACAAGACCATGCGCCCGCTGAAGCTTCGACAAGTCCTGATCCAGGACATGCTGCTGCGCTGAGGGCGCGCTTCCCAACGCCACGCACCTCCCCGTATGCTGCCGATCCACATTCGACGGTCCCCAACCGTTCGGGAGAACCGTCTGTAGGATCAGGGTCCAGTTGCGGAAGGAGACGGCCGTGGCCGAGTTCGATTTCGACCTCTTCACCATCGGGGCGGGGTCCGGCGGCGTCGCCGCCAGCCGGCGCGCTGCGTCCTATGGCGCCAAGGTGGCGATCTGCGAGGGCAGCCGCGTCGGCGGCACCTGTGTGATCCGCGGCTGCGTGCCGAAGAAGCTGCTGGTCTACGCCGCCCAGTTCCGCGACGGTTTCGACGACTCCGCCGGCTATGGCTGGAGCGCGCCCATGCCGTCCTTCGACTGGGAAACGCTGATCGCGCGCAAGGACAGCGAGATCGACCGGCTGAACGGCATCTACATCAACATGCTGAAGAACTCCGGCGTCACCCTGTATGAGGGGTTTGGCCGGATCGTCGACCGCCATACCGTGGAGGTCGACGGCAAGCGCTACACCGCCCGCAACATCCTGATCGCCACCGGCGGCTGGCCGACGCTGCCGCAGGTGGAGGGGATGGAGCATGCCGCGACCTCCAACGAGGCGCTGCATCTGGAAACGCTTCCCCATTCCGTCCTGATCGTCGGCGGCGGCTACATCGCGGTGGAGTTCGCCAGCATCTTCCGCGGTCTGGGCGCGGAGGTGACGCTGATGATCCGCGGCGACGATCTGCTGAACGGCTTCGACGACGACATCCGTGTCGCCCTGGCGCAGGAAATGCGCAAGCGCGGCATCAACATCATCTCGCGCTGCAAGCCGGCGAAGCTGGAAAAGGGTCCCGGCGGCTATACCCTGACCGACCATATGGGCCGTGAGCATTCCGCCGGTCTGGTGATGGCCGCCACCGGCCGCCGCCCGAACACGAAGAATCTGGGCCTGGAAGAGATCGGCATCGCCCTGGACGAGGCCGGCGCGATCCCGGTCGACCAGTGGTCGCGCACCTCCGTCGACAACATCTATGCCATTGGCGACGTCACCGACCGCATGGCGCTGACCCCCATCGCCATCGCCGAGGGCCGCGCCCTGGCCGAGACGCTGTTCAACGACAATCCGATGCACATCGGTTACGACAATGTGCCGACCGGCGTGTTCTCCCTGCCGCCGCTGGGCACCGTCGGCCTGACCGAGATGCAGGCACGTGCGAAATATCCGAAGGTCGACATCTACAAGGCCGGCTTCCGCCCGATGAAGCACACCCTGTCCGGCCGCGACGAGCGGGTGCTGATGAAGCTGGTGGTGGACGGTGAAAGCCAGCGGGTACTGGGCTGCCACATGATGGGCATGGATGCGCCCGAGATGATGCAGGCCCTGGCAATCGCGCTGAACTGCGGTGCCACCAAGCGCGATTTCGACCGCACCATCGCGCTCCATCCCTCCACTGCGGAAGAGTTCGTGCTGATGCGCGAGAAGGCGGAGCCGGAAAAGAAAATCTGAGCGCACAGTCCTGCCGCAACGGGGACCATGGGTGGAATCCTCCGCTCATGGTCCCGTTGCATGCCAATAAGGACCGGAAATCCCTGGACCTTCGCCGATTGTGGTACCTACCATGGCGGCACGAACAATTTTCCCAGGGAATGGCTCCAAACATGCGTGGAATTTTTGCAGCGGCTGCCTGCATTGCGGCGCTCGCCTCGGTCGGCGCGGCTCATGCTCAGACCAAGATCGGCGTCTGGGACGTCAAGATCGACAAGGACTGCGCCATCACGCAGGAGTGGAAGACGGATTCGAAGGACACCGCGACCATTGCCCTGGCCTATACCAACAAGGGCCAGGCGATGGTTCTGATCTTCGGCGATTCCGCCTGGAAGCTGAAGGAGAAGGAAGATCTCTCGATTTCCCTGTCGGTCGACAAGAAGTGGGGCGACAAGGTTCCGGGCGCCGCCATCGACAAGACGATGGCCGTCGTCGGCATCCCGGCGACCTCCAAGGCGATCGATGCCCTGATGAACGGCCGCGAGCTTTACATGGAGATCGACGGCAAGGGCGACGATTACGCCTACACCTACTATCTCGACGACACCCGCAAGGCGATCTCGGCCCTGGAAGCCTGCCGCGCCCAGGCGCAGTAAGCTCCCGGCACTCGGCAGTACTTATCGATAAAGGCGCCCACCCGGATGTGAAAAACCGGGTGGGCGCCGTTGTTCCAGAGCCACCTTCTATACGGAAGGCAGTCCTTCCTGCCGCCGCTGTGATCCATCCGGCATAGCACTCCGAAACAGGCATTCTTCCTGGAACGCTTCTAAAAATCCTTGGTTGAGGACGTGAAGCGATCCGGTCCGGACCCGGTCGCACCGATCCGCGGCCCCCGCAAGGCGGGCCATCTGACCCAGGAGGAATTCCTCGAATGTTCATGCACAACAAAAAGCTCATGTACACGGTCCGCGTGTCCGAGCCGAATCCGGTGCTCGCCAGCCTGATGCTTGAACAGTTCGGCGGCCCGCAGGGCGAGCTGGCCGCGGCCATGCGCTATTTCACCCAGGGTCTGGCCGATGAGGATCCGGGCCGCAAGGATCTACTGATCGACATCGCGACCGAGGAATTGAGCCACCTCGAGATCATCGGCTCCATCGTCGCCATGCTGACCAAGGGCGCCAAGGGCAAGCTGGCCGAGGGGGCGGAGTCGACCGCCGACCTGTACGCCAACATCACCCAGGGCAATGGCAGCCACACCCTGTCGCTGCTGTATGGCGGCGGTCCGGCCCTGGTGAATTCGGCCGGGCAGCTGTGGACCGGCGGCTATATCGACAGCATCGGCGAACCGACGGCCGATCTGCGCTCCAACGTCGCGGCGGAAGCGCGCGCGAAGATCATCTATGAGCGCCTGATCAACGTCACCGACGATCCGGGCGTGAAGGATGCGCTGGGCTTCCTGATGACCCGCGAGATCGCCCACCAGAAGAGCTTCGAGAAGGCGCTCTACGCCATCGACAACAACTTCCCGCCGGGCAAGCTGCCGGGCAAGCCGGAATACACCGACAAGTATTACAACACCAGCCAGGGCGAAGGCGACATGCGCGGCCCCTGGAACCAGGGCGCCCAGTGGGAGTTCGTGGACGTCAAGATGGGCGACGCCCCGGTCAATGGCGGCGACGGCAACCCGACGGTCAAGCTCGCCGCCTCGGAACTGGCGGCGGTCAATGCCGTGGCCGCCCGCACGATGTCCAAGCCGGATTCCGATCCGACCACCGGTGCCGACCTGGGCGCCGGGCCGGGCGCCGGCAAGACCAAGACGACCACCTGAGGCTAATGGCGGGGGCTGATAACACGCTCCTCCAGACAAGCCGTCCCCGTCATTGCGCGGGGACGGCGGCCTCTTCCTCGCGCCTGTGCAGGCCCATCAGCCAGATCAGCAGGCACAGGGCCGGAATGGCGCCGGCCATCGACAGCAGGAAAAAGCTGACCCAGTCCATCCGCTCCGCCAGCCAGCCCGACGAGGCGCCGAACAGGTCGCCGCCCAGCTTGTACAGGCTGGACAGCAGCGCATACTGGGTCGCCGTGTAGGCGACGTTGCACAGGCTGGACAGGTAGGCGACGAAGGCCGAGGTCGCGATACCGCCGCAGACATTCTCCACCGCCACGGTGACCGCCAGCATCGACACGTCGTTGCCGCTCCAGGCCAGAACGACGTAGCCGAAGTTCGACACCATCTGCAGGATGCCGCCGACCATCAGGCCGCGCAGGACGCCGACCTTTCCCACCAGCAGGCCGCCCAGCAGACCGCCGGCGATGGTCGCCCACAGGCCGAACAGCTTGCTGACGTTGGCGATCTCCACCTTGGTGAAGCCCAGGCTGATGTAGAAGGTCGAGGACATCTGGCCGGCCAGCACCTCCCCCAGCTTGTAGCTGGCGATGAAGGCCAGGATGACCACCCAGCCGCGCCGCTCCATGAACTGGGCGAAGGGCGCCACCACCGCACCGTAGATCCAGGCGAGAAGCACGGCGCCGCGGCCCGACAGATGCGGCCGGTGGCCCAGCCATTCGGCGATCAGTCTCTCTCGGGCGTTCGGCGGCGGTTCCTTCGGTTCACGGCACAGCAGGACGGTCGCCATGCCGACCAGGACCAGCCCGGCCATCACCTCGTAGGCCGTGCGCCAGCCGTGGAACTCGGCGATGTAGAGGGCGCCCGCCCCGGCCGCCATCATGCCGAAGCGATAGCCCAGCACCAGCACCGCGGCACCGGCGGCCTGCTGGTTTTCCTCCAGCACCTCGACGCGATAGGCATCGACCACGATGTCCTGGCTGGCGGAGCAGAAGGCGACCAGCACCGCGCACATCGCGGTCCACCACAGATCCTGCCCCGGATCGGTGCCGCCCAGCCCGAGCAATGCCGCGATCAGCGCCGCCTGCGCCGTCAGCGTCCAGCCGCGCCGCCGCCCGAACAGCCGGGTCATCACCGGCAGGCGCAACCGGTCGATCAGCGGCGCCCACAGGAATTTCAGCGCATAGGGCATGGTGACCAGCGCGAACAGGCCGATGTTGGTCCGGCTGACGCCCTGCTCGGTCAGCCAGACATTCAGCGTGGCGCCGGTCAGCGCCAGCGGCAGCCCTTCGGAGAAACCGAGGAACAGGATCGCCAGCACGCGCGGGTCGCGGTAGACCGCCAGGGCCTGCCCCCAGGAGGACAGGCGCGTTGTCCGCCAGGATGTCGGTTTCACCGGGGAGGCTCCTCTAGGGGGTGGTCCATCGCCCCCGATGTATAAAGGCCGCAGGCATCCGCCGCCAGCAGCCCCTGCTGATCTAGCCCCTGCCCATCGGGCAAGAGCGCGAGGGCCTGACGAGAACTTCCTTTCATCTGAAATCACCCCCGGTGGCAGACGACCTATGCCCACGGCACAGCATTGCCGGCAAGGGAGCCGAAACTATGGAAAAGTTTCCGCGAGTCGCGCTATAGAGTACCTCCCACGGGGTTCGCCGCCGGCCGTTCGCCGCCCGCCCGGCCCCCGTTCCGCAATCGTCAAGGAAGAGCAGGCGCGTCATGGTCGAGCGTTGGACACCCGCCAGTTGGAGGACGAAACCGGCGAAGCAGTTGCCGACTTATCCCGACCTGTCCAAGGTCGAGGCGGTCGAACAGCGCCTGTCCTCCTATCCGCCGCTCGTCTTCGCCGGCGAGGCCCGCCGGCTGAAGGCCAAGCTGGCCGATGCCGCCGCCGGCCAGGCCTTCCTGCTGCAGGGCGGCGACTGCGCCGAGAGCTTCGCCGAGTTCCATCCCAACAACATCCGCGACACCTTCCGCGTCCTGCTGCAGATGGCCGTGGTGCTGACCTTCGGCGCCTCGATCCCGGTCATCAAGGTGGGCCGCATGGCCGGCCAGTTCGCCAAGCCGCGCTCGGCCGACATGGAGGCCATCGACGGGGTGGAACTGCCGTCCTACCGCGGCGACATCGTCAACGGCTTCGACTTCACCAGCGATGCCCGCGTTCCCGACCCGGAGCGCATGATGCAGGCCTACACCCAGGCCGCCGCGACGCTGAACCTGCTGCGAGCCTTCGCCCAGGGCGGCTATGCCGACCTGCACAAGGTCCATCAGTGGACGCTGAGCTTCGTCGAGAAGTCGCCGGCCGGGGAGCATTTCCAGGAGCTGGCCACCCGCCTGGACGAGACGCTGGCCTTCATGGCCGCCTGCGGCATCACCGCGGAGACCACCCCGCAGATTCGCGAGACCGACTTCTTCACCAGCCATGAGGCGCTGCTGCTGCCGTTCGAGCAGGCGCTGACCCGCGTCGACAGCACCACCGGCGACTGGTACGACGTGTCGGCCCACATGCTGTGGATCGGCGACCGCACCCGCCAGCCCGACGGCGCCCATGTCGAATTCCTGCGCGGGGTGAAGAACCCCATCGGGCTGAAGTGCGGCCCGACCACCGACCCGGACGAGCTGATCCGCCTGATCGACATCCTGAACCCGACCAACGAGGCCGGGCGCCTGACGCTGATCGTGCGCATGGGCTCCGACAAGGTGGCGGAGAAGTTCCCGCCGCTGCTGCGCAAGGTCCAACGCGAAGGCCGCACGGTGGTGTGGTCCTGCGACCCGATGCACGGCAACACGATCAAGTCGACCACCGGCTACAAGACCCGTCCCGTCGAGCGGGTTCTGGCCGAGGCTAGAGGCTTCTTCGAGGTGCATCAGGCCGAGGGCACCCATGCCGGCGGCGTGCATTTCGAGCTGACCGGCCAGGACGTGACGGAGTGCACGGGCGGCGCCCAGGCGATCACCGATCACAATCTGGCTCTGCGCTACCACACCGCCTGCGATCCGCGCCTGAACGCCAGCCAGTCTCTGGAACTGGCGTTCCTGCTGTCGGAAAAGCTGAAGGAAGGCCGCCAGTCCCGCGAGGCCCGGCGCCGCGCCGCGGTGGCTGCCGAATAAGGCATCCGCCGAAGAGGTCCGGTCAAAAGAGAAGGGGGCGTTTCCGCCCCCTTTTCCATGTCCCGGTTATTGCCGGCGTTACCGTTCGATTTCCTTGTTCCAGCGCTGGTTCCAGTCCGGGCGCTTCTCGTTGATGACGTCCCAGTCCACCGTGACGGCGTTCTTCATGTAGCCCTGGAACTTGTTCATCTCGTCGGCGACATCGACCGGCGCGGTGACCTTGGTGTTGGACGGGATCTGCGCGCCGTACTGCAGGGCGGCGAGCTGCGCCTCCGGCCCGAGCAGATAGGCGGCCAGCTTCTGCGCGGCCTCGTTGTCCGGGTTCTTGGCGACGACGCACTCGCCGACCATCAGCACGACCGAGCCTTCCTTGGGCTGGGCGTATTCCACCGGAATGCCCTTGGCCTTCAGGCTGCCGACGCCGGTCGGGGTCAGCGGGAAGATGGCCGCCTCGTTGGTCTGCACCATCTCGGCGATCTTGGCGGAGCTGGGGATGTATTCCAGCACGTTCGGGCCGATGGTCTTGCGCCAGGTGGTGAAGCCCGGATCGACGTTGGCCTCGGTGCCGCCCTTGATGCGGTTGTACATCAGGAAGGCGTGCAGGCCGAAGGAGCTGCTGGCGGCCGACTGGACGACGATCTTGCCTTTGTACTTGGGATCGGCCAGATCCATCCAACTGGTCGGCGGCGCCCAGCCCTTCTCGTCGAACATCGCCTTGTTATAGGCGAGACCGGTCATGCCCATGTTGACGCCGACCGCCATGTCGCCCTTCAGGCGCGCGGACTGGTAGACGTCGTTCAGCACCGGCGAGCTGTCCATCTTCTGGCACAGGCCCATGCCGATGGCGCGGTACATCAGCCCGTCGTCGAGGAAGACGACGTGCATCTGCGGATTGTCCTTCTGGGCCTGCAGCTTGGCCAGGATGTCGGACGAGGTGCCGGGGACAACCACCACCTTGATGCCGGTCGCCTTCTCGAAGGCGGGGAAGACGTTCTCGGTGTAGGTCTTCTCCATCGTGCCGCCATTCATGCCGATGTAGACCGTCTTGGTCTGTGCGGCGGCGGGGGTGGAGAGGGCGGCGGCGGCCGTGATGGCAACCGTGGCGAGACCGGTGAGCGACAGGGAACGCAAGGTGGGCATGCACGTCCTCCAATGAGCCAAGGGGAGAAGACTGGGGGGTGGGATCTTAAGCGGTCGGTGTGAAGCGGTCGATGCGGAAGGGCTCCAGCGGCATCGGCGTCTCGCCGGTCGTGACCAGTTCCGCCAGCGTCTGACCGACGCCGGGGCCGATCTGGAAGCCGGCACCGGAGAAGCCGAAGGCGTGGAACAGGCCGGGCGTGGTGCGGCTGGGGCCGACGATCGGGTTGCGGTCGGGCGTATAGCCCTCCACCCCGGTCCAGCAGCGGATGACGTGGGCATGGCGCAGTTGGGGAAACAGCTCCGCCGCGTCGCGCATCAGCGTCAGCACGGCGTCGCGCTGCGGCCGGGCGCGGTCGGCGTCCAGCGCGAAGCCGCGTCCGCCACCGACCACCATATTGCCGCGCGGCACCTGCCGGCCATAGACGCCGCCGCCCTCTACCCCGATGTTGACGTCGAGGAAACGGGGCAGCGGCTCCGTCACCGCCATGTTGGGATGGAGCGATTCCAGCGGCACCGGCTCGCCGAAGGCTTCCGCCACCCGCCAGGACCAGGCACCGGCGGTGTTCAGCAGGAAGCGGGCGCGCACCTCCAGAGCGTCGCCGCTGAGCAGGACGAAGCGGTCGCCGTCCTTCTCGACCCGGTCGACCGGCGTCTGTTCGCGCACCACCGCACCCAGCCTGGCCGCCGCGCGGGCGAAGGCGGGGGAGACGAGGCGCGGGTTGGCGTGGCCGTCCTCGGGACAGAGCGATCCGCCGATGGCGCGGTCGCCCAGCGCCGGCCAACGGCGGCGGAACTCCTCGCCGGTGACGATCTCCAGCCCGAGGCCGAAGCCCTGGGTGCGCTCGCGGTAGTCGATCAGGGACGCAAGGTCGGGTTCGCTGCGCGCCAGCTTCAGATGACCGGAGCGGATGTATTCGGCATCGGTGCCCAGCAGTTCCGGCAGCCGGCCCCAGATGGCATGGGCACGCTGCGACAGCGGCAACTGCTCCAGCGGGCGGCCCTGCCGGCGCACGCCGCCGAAATTGACGCCGCTCGCCTTGGCGCCGCACCAGTCGCGCTCCAGCAGCGTCACCGACAGGCCGGCCTGCCGCAGGAACAGCGCCGCCGACCCGCCGACGATCCCGCCGCCGACGATGGCGACATCGCACTCGATCCGTTCCCGCATCACGCGACCTCCCTGCCGCTAGAGCCCTCTCCCCCCCGGGGAGAGGGTTGGGTGAGGGGGACGCGCGGCGGAGTGCTTGTGGCGGGATGGGACGTTGCGGATACCCGACCGGATCCTCGCGATGCATCCCCCTCACCCTGACCCTCTCCCCGGGGGGGAGAGGGGATGATCGTCGCAATGGGAAGCGGCTTGATCGGCGGCTGCGCCCGCAGGCGCCCCACCCCGTCGGGACCGGTGCCGAGCGTGCGAGCCAGCAGCTCCGCCGTGGTGGCGCTGCACATGCGGCCCTGGCAGCGGCCCATGCCGGCACGGGTCAGCGCCTTGGCGCGGTTCATCTCGCGGGCCTGTCCGTTGCGGGCGACCTCGCGCACCGTACCGGCGGTGATGCCTTCGCAGCGGCAGATCATCGTGTCGTCGGCAATCGCGTCGGCCCAGTCCGCCGGGAAGGGGAAGGCGGCCGACAGGCTGCGGCGGAAGGCGGCGATGCGGGCGAGCCGGCCGTCCAGTTCCTTGACCCGCGCGGCCTCGACCGGCCGGCCGAGATCTTCCAGCAGGGCCAGCGCCGCGCGCTCCCCCGCCAGTTCCGCCGCATCGGCACCGGAAATGCCGCTGCCGTCGCCGGCGAGATAGACGCCGGGAACCGAGCTGCGCCCCGCCCCGTCCCGCTCCGGCAGCCAGGCCCGGTCGGCCTCGTCGAAGCGGAAGCGGCAGCCGGCGAGGTCGGCCAGTTGGGTCTCCGACCGCAGGCCAAGCCCGAAGGCGATAGCGTCGCACGCGGTGCGCCGTTCCTGCCCGCGGGCATCGCGCCAGACCAGCGCATCGACCCGCTCCGCCCCGTCCGCACGCACCGGGCGCACGCCGTTGTGGATCGGCACGCCGTGGGCGCGCAGCCAGCCGACGAACAGCAGCCCCTTCGCCAGCGTTGCCGGGTCGCGCAGCATGCCGGCGGTGGCGCGGGCCTGGGCGGCGAAGGGCGTGGTGTCGAACACCCCTGCCACCTCGACCCCGGCCTTCAGATACTGGTAGGCGACCAGATAGAGCAGAGGCCCGGTGCCGAGGAAGGCCACCCGACGGCCGACGGCGCAGCCCTGGAACTTCAGCGCCACCTGCGACCCGCCGAGCGTGAAGACGCCGGGCAGCGTCCAGCCGGGGAAGGGCAGAACGCGGTCGGTGGCGCCCGTCGCCAGGATCAGATGGCTGAAGGGCAAGGCCTCGCTGGCCCCATCGCTCAGCAGATCGAGCGCCCCGGCCTCGCAGTTCCACACCAGCGTGCGCGGACGGTAATCGACCCGGTCGCGGATCGCTGCCATGGCACGGTGGACCGCGTCGGCCTTGCCGGCCTCGAACCCGTAAAGCGCGCTTTTCGGCCGGGTGAAGCCGGCCCCGGACAGGATTTCCGGTGGCTGGCGGTAGATCTGGCCGCCCCAGCGTGCCGCCTCGTCGACCACCACCGGGCACAGGCCGGCGGCGACCAGCCGCTCTGCCGCACGGATGCCGGCCGGGCCGGCACCGACGATCACGGGGGGGAGAACCTCTTTCACGAATTCCACTCCCCGCCGCTCAGCAGGCGCATGCCGTCGGTGATGAAAGTGCCGCAGCCGCGCAGCCGCTCGCCCTCCTCCGTCCGCACCCAGCAATCCTGACAGGCGCCCATCATGCAAAAGCCGGCGCGCGGGGTGTCGGCGAATTCCGTCCGGCGTAGCCGGTCGCCATTGGTGAGCATGGCCGTCAGGATGGTGTCGCCCTCGAGCGCCTCCACCGGACGCCCGTCGAGGGTGAAGCGGACCACGCGCCGGCCCTGTTCGGCCACACGCTGCAGCAAAGCCATGATGACTGGTCTCCGAAGAGAGGACGGCCGGAGCGGACGCTCAGTGCTGGCCGACCAGGATGCGGTCCAACCCATAGACACGGTCGAGCAGAAGCACGGCGACCGCGGTGATGCCGATGATCAGCGCCGACACCGCCGCCATCATCGGGTCGATGGATTCGGTGGCGTACATGTACATCCGCACCGGCAGCGTCACCGTGGACGGCGAGGTGATGAAGATGGACATGGTCAGCTCGTCGAAGCTGTTGATGAAGGCGATCAGCCAGCCGCCGGTGACGCCGGGCAGGATCATCGGCAGGGTGACGCGGCGGAACACGGTCGCCTCGCTGGCGCCCAGCGAGAAGGCGGCCTGCTCCACGCTGCGGTCGAAGCCGGAGATGGCGGCGATCAGCAGCCGCATGACATAGGGGGTGACGATCACCATGTGCGCCGCCACCAGCCAGCCGAAGCTGCCCGCGGCGCCGACGACGGCGAACAGCCGCAGCATGGCGACGCCCAGCACCAGATGCGGGATGATCAGCGGCGACAGGAACAGCGCATTGAGGAAGCCGCGGCCGGGAAATTCGTAGCGCGTGATGGCGAGCGAGGCGGGAACCGCCAGCGCCACCGCCAGCGTCGCCGACAGCACGGCGAGCCACAGGCTGTTCCAGAAGGACTGGACGAAGTCCGGGTGATGGAACACCGCCTCGAACCAGCGCAGCGAAAAACCCCTGGTCGGCAGCGACAGCGTGTTTTCCGGCGTGAAGGCGACGAGGCAGACGATCACCAGCGGCGCCAGCATGAAGATGACGACCAATGCGTGGAAGAACAGGGCGACGGGTCCGTTGCGGGTCATGGCGTCTTCACCCCAGCCGGCGGCGGTAGTGGCCTTCCACCATGCGGTGGTAGGTCAGCATGATGATCAGGTTGGCGGCGAGCAGGATGACGGCGACCGCCGCCCCCATCGGCCAGTTCAGGTCGCTCAGATACTGGTCGTAGACCACGGTCGCGACCATCTTCAGCCGCCGCCCGCCGAGCAGGCCGGGGATGGCGAAAGCGCTGGCACTGAGACCGAAGACGATCAGGCTTCCCGACAGGATGCCGGGCAGGATCTGCGGCGCCACCACGCGGACGATGGCCGTGGCGCGCGAGGCGCCGAAGGAGAGTGCCGCCTGCTCCACCGCCGGGTCCAGCTTCTGCAAGGAGGTCCAGACCGGGATGACCATGAAGGGCAGCATGACGTGGACCAGCGCCACGACCACCGTGCCCTCGCTGTAGAGCAGCTTCATCCGGCCGATGCCGAGCGCGATCAGCGCCCCGTTGACCGGCCCTTCCGGCCCCAGCAGCATGCTCCAGCCGAAGGCGCGGACGACGACCGACACCAGCAGCGGCGCCAGGATCACCAGCAGGAAGATCGACCGCCAGGGGTTGCTCATCCGGCTGAGGATGTAGGCTTCCGGCACGCCGATCACCACGCAGATGGCGGTCGCCAGCGCCGAGATTCGGAAGGTGCGCAGGAAGATTTCCAGGTAATACTCGTCGGTCACCACCGCCAGATAATGCTCCAGCGTGAAGCCCCCGGTGCGCCCGGTCGCATAGTCGAACTGGTTGAAGGACAGGAGCGCCGTCAGGAACAGCGGGGTCAGCACCAGCGCCGCGAACAGCAGAGCAGCCGGCCCCGACAGGAACAGCGGAGCGGTTGGGAACCGGCGTACCGGCGTCTCGTCGCCCGGCGAGGCCGGGGCGGCATCGGGAAGGGTGGCACTCATCCCGTCACCTCAAGCGCGACGTCCGGGGCCTCCGCCATGGCGCCGCGATGGACGCGCACGACCGACGGCGACCATTCCAGCCCGACCGGGGCACCCTGCTCCGCCGGGGTGGAGCCGTCATTCGGCGTCACCACCATCAGCGTGCCGAGCGGCCCGTCGATGTGATAGAGCCACTGGCTGCCCAGGAAGAAGCGGTCGGCGACACGGCCGGTCAGCAGCCCGCCCGACGGCGCGGTCAGGTGCAGCTTCTCCGGCCGGATGCACAGCGTCACCGTCTCGCCCACCGACAGGCCGGCGGTTTCCACCGGTACGGCGATGCCGGCCAGCGACACCGTGGCGCCGGCGCCGGTCGCGGTGACGACCTTGCCCGGCAGCAGGTTGGTCTTGCCGACGAAGCGGGAGATGAACTCCGTCTCCGGATGCTCGTAGATGCGGTAGGGCTGGTCGATCTGAGTGATGCGTCCGGCCTCCATCACCACGACGCGGTCGCTGATCGAGAAGGCTTCCGCCTGATCGTGGGTGACCATGACGGTGGTGGTGCCGACCTTGCGCTGAATCTCGCGCAGCTCAAACTGCATCGCCTCGCGCAGCTTGGCGTCCAGGTTCGACAGCGGCTCGTCCAGCAGCAGGACCGGCGGGCGGATGACAAGCGCGCGCGCCAGCGCCACGCGCTGCCGCTGGCCGCCCGACAGCTCGCGCGGGTAGCGCTTGGCATAGGGCGAGAGATGGACCAGCGACAGCGCCTCTTCCACCCGCGGCTTGCGCTCGCCCCTGGGCACGCGCTGCATCTCCAGGCCGAAGCTGACATTGTCGAACACGGTCATGTGCGGGAACAGCGCGTAGCTCTGGAACACGATGCCCAGCCCGCGGCTGTTCGCCTTGGCCCGCGTGATGTCGCGCCCATCCAGCCGGATGGTGCCGGCCGACGGTTCGACAAAACCGGCGATCATCTGAAGGGTCGTGGTCTTGCCGCAGCCCGAAGGCCCGAGCAGGGAGACGAACTCGCCCTTCTCCACCGACAGCGAGACGTCGCCGACCGCGGTCATCGGGCCGTAACGCTTGGTGATGCTTTTCAATTCGAGGAACGACACGGGGGGAATTCTCCCTCTTGCGACAATTGGCCTCGGTCTCCGGGCCTCACCTGTTGCCCCGATGGTTCCGCCGCACCCCCGGTCGCGTCAATCCGCTTTTTCCACCAACAGAAAAGATTTTGCAAAAGCTTCCGATATACGGAATAGATGGGGCAGCCAACATCACCGATTTTCAGAACGGAGCCCAACATGAGCGCCGACCTCCGCCGCAGGGCAAAAGACAGTGCGGGTGTCGAGAGTGCCGGTGCGGAAAATGCCGGCAACGACGAGGTGGGTAGCAAATCCAGCTTGCAGCGCGGGCTGGCGATCCTGCGCCTGCTGGCGTCCTCCAACGAGGCGGGGGCCCGGCTGACCGACATTTCCCGCGCGCTCGACCTCACCCCGCCGACCGTCCACCGCCTGCTGAAGATCCTGGTGGAAGAGGGGATGGCGGAAGCGGACAAGGCGACCAAGCGCTACCGGCTGGGCATCGACCTGTTCGGGCTGGCGGCGCAAGCCGGCAATCCGAACAACCTGCGCGACATCTGCCGGCCGATCCTGCTGCGCCTCTCGGCGACGCTGCGCGACACCATCTTCCTGCTGGTGCGCAGCGGCTTCGACGCGGTGTGCCTGGACCGCAGCGAGGGGCCCTTCCCCATCCGCTCTTTCACCGGCGACATCGGCGGCCGGGTGACTCTGGGCGTCGGCCAGGGCAGCCTCGCCATCATGGCCTTCCTCCATGCGGAGGAGCGCGAGGAGGTCATCCGCTTCAACCTGCCGCGCATGCAGGGCGTCGGCATCATCGACGAGGTCTATCTGCGCACGGAGATCGCGCGGGTCCGCGATCTCGGCTATGCCAGCCGGTCAACCGGCCTCTTGCCGGGCATGTCCGGCGTGGCGGTTCCGGTGCTGGATCGCGACGGCTATGCCGTGGCGGCGCTCAGCGTCGGCACGATCAGCGAGCGTCTGAACGAGGAACGGCTGCCGGTGGTGGTCGACATTCTGAAACGCGAATCCGCCGCGATCAGCCGCCAGTTGAACCCCTTCGACCCCGTCCTGCGCCGTCCCGCCGCGATTCTGGGAGGCGGCCCGGCATGAAGGGCGTGAAGAAGGCCGACCTGCCGACCAAGACCTGCCCGGTCTGCAACCGCCCTTTCACTTGGCGGAAGAAATGGGAGCAGGTGTGGGACGAGGTGAAATACTGCTCCGACCGCTGCCGCGGAGACGCCCGCAAGCGCGAGGGGAAGCGGGAGGGCGACGTGCTGCGATCCTGACCGGATCGTCAGGAAGAATTGCCCTTTATTCAATCACATGCCAGCATTCTGAACAGCCAGGGGCGTCTGCCTGCGAGATGGGCGGCACTCCTGGCGGATGGCATTTCCGTTGCATTCAAAATTGCGGCCGCACGGGTCCATGGATTTACGGGCACATTCCCGAGTATTCATGACTCCGGCAGCTCGGCCATACTGCCGCCGGCGGCGGCGGCCAACGATACGCGACCAACGATACTCAGCGACGAAGGGGACTCATGATGTCGGTTCGGGGGATGGGGGATCGGGCGATGAACGTCTTTGGGAAGGCGGCCGGGGGTATGACGCGCCGTGCGGTGCTGTGCGGCGTCGCCGCGGTTGCCTTCGCGGCGGCAGCCGGCGGTTCCCTGCCGGCATTCGCGGACGGCAAGGTGAAGGTCGCCGGCATCTACACCGTGCCGATCGAGCAGCAGTGGGTCAGCCGCATCCATGTTGCGCTGAAGGCCGCAGCCGACCGCGGCGACATCGAGTATGTCTGGGCCGAGTCGGTCGCCAACACCGATTATGAGCGCGTGATGCGCCAGTATGCCGAGGCCGGCCAGCAGCTGGTCTTCGGCGAGGTGTTCGGGGTGGAGCGCGCCGCCCGCGCCGTCGCCAAGGACTACCCGAAGACCGCCTTCGTCATGGGTTCCAGCTTCAAGCCGCAGGAACCCAACTTTTCGGTCTTCGACAACTACATCCAGGAGCCGGCCTACCTGTCCGGCATGGTCGCCGGCGGCATGACCAAGTCGAACGTCATCGGCATGGTCGGCGGCTACCCGATCCCCGAGGTGAACCGCCTGATGAACGCCTTCATGGAAGGCGCCAAGGAGGTCAACCCGCAGGTCAAGTTCTCGGTCAGCTTCATCGGCTCCTGGTTCGACCCGCCCAAGGCCAAGGAAGCCGCCTTCGCCATGATCGACCGCGGCGCCGACGTGATGTACGCCGAGCGCTTCGGCGTGTCCGACGCGGCCAAGGAGCGCAAGGTGCTCGCCATCGGCAACGTCATCGACACCCAGCCGCAGTATCCCGACACCGTCGTCGCCAGCGCGCTGTGGCACATGGAGCCGTCGGTGGAGCGCGCCATCGCCGCGGTGAAGGCCGGCAGCTACAAGGCCGAGGATTACGGCCCCTACAGCATGATGGCGCACAAGGGCTCCAGCCTCGCCCCGCTCGGCACCTTCGAGTCGAAGATTCCCGACGCCATCAAGGCGAAGGTGAAGGAACGCGAGCAACAGATCCGCGACGGCAAGTTCACCGTGAAGGTCAACGACGCCGAGCCGAAGTCGACGATGTGACGCCCGGCGCATCCGCAATGTCATCACCCGTGAAAGGCGGGCCGGAGGTCGTCCTCCGGCTCGCCGGCATTTCCAAGCGGTTCGGTCCGCTGCTCGCCAACGACAGCATCTCGCTGACGCTCCGCGCCGGCGAGGTGCTCGCCCTGCTTGGCGAGAACGGCGCCGGCAAGACGACCCTGATGAACATCCTCTTCGGCCATTACGTCGCCGACGAGGGGACCATCGAGGCGTTTGGCCGTCCCCTGCCGCCGGGCTCTCCCCGCGCGGCGCTTGAGGCCGGCATCGGCATGGTCCACCAGCATTTCACGCTGGCGGACAATCTGTCGGTGCTGGACAACATCGCCGTCGGCACCGAATCGCTGTGGCGCTGGCGCTCCGACCGGGGCGCCGCCCGCCGCCGTCTGCTCGACCTGTCCCAGCGCTTCGGGCTGGAGGTGCGGCCGGACGCGCCGGTCGGCGAGCTGTCGGTCGGCGAGCGCCAGCGGGCGGAGATCCTGAAGGCGCTCTACCGCGACGCCCGCATCCTGATCCTCGACGAGCCGACCGCGGTGCTGACGCCGCAGGAATCGGCCGGGCTGTTCGAAACGCTGCGCCGGCTGACCGCCGACGGGCTCGCCGTCGTCTTCATCAGTCACAAGATGAACGAGGTCTTCGCCGCCAGCGACACCGTCGCCGTTCTGCGCGCCGGCAAGCTGGTCGCCACCCACGCCACCGCCTCCACCGACCGCGCCAAGCTGGCCGAGCTGATGGTCGGCCGCAGCGTCAAGCCGCCGGCCCCCGCCCCACTCTCTCCCGGCGAGCCTGTGCTGGAACTGGCGGGCGTCACGGTGGCCTCCGGCCATGGACGTCCGCTGCTGGACGGAGTCGATCTGACGGTGCGCCGCCATCAGGTGGTCGGCATCGCTGGCGTGTCCGGCAACGGCCAGACCGCACTGGCCGAGCTGGTCAGCGGGCTGATCCGCCCCGACTCCGGCAAACTGTCCCTGAAGGGCAGCGTGGTCGAACATGGCGACCCGGCCGACATGGTCCGGCGCGGCGTCGCCCGCATTCCAGAGGACCGGCACAGCGCCGGTCTCGTCGGCGCCATGGCGGTGTGGGAGAACCTGATCGCCGAGCGCTATCACGACTCATCCTTCTCCCGCTTCGGGGTGCTGCGGCGGGGGGCGGCACGGGCCTACGCCCGCGAGGTGATCGAGGAGTTCGACGTCCGCTGCCCCGGTCCCGATGCCCGCACGCAGCTGCTGTCGGGCGGCAACATGCAGAAGCTGATCCTGGGCCGCACGCTGGCCCACGGACCGGACCTGATCCTGGCTAGCCAGCCGACACGCGGGCTCGACATCGGTGCCGTGTCCTACGTCCACAGCCGGCTGCTCGACGCCCGCGCCGCCGGAGCCGGCGTCCTGCTGATCTCCGAGGATCTGGACGAGATCCTGGCGCTGGCCGACTGCGTCACCGTCGCCTATCACGGCCGCCTCACCCCCCTTCTGCCGCATGACCGGGTGTCGGTCAGCCAGCTCGGCCTGCTGATGGCCGGGCATTGGGACGTTTTGCGCGACATCCTGCCGGAGACTGTTGATGCGGCTTGAACCGCGCACCGATACCCCGCTCGCCCTGCGGCTGCTGGCGCCGATTGGCGCCGTCGTGGCGGCGCTGGCGCTCTGCGCCCTGCTGGTCGCCTGGACCGGCGCCCCGGTGCTGCGCGCCTACGGCCTGCTGTTCGAGGGCGCCGCCGGCTCCCGCTTCGCCCTGACCGAGACGCTGACCCGAGCCACCCCGCTGATCCTGACCGGGCTGGCTGCCGCCGTCGCTTTCCGCGCCAAGCTGTGGAACATCGGGGCGGAGGGGCAGCTCTACATGGGCGCGCTGGCCGCCGTGGTGGTGGGCGGCGGCATGCTCGACCTGCCGGCCTGGGCGCTGATCCCGGTGGTGATGATCGCCGGCATGGCGGCGGGCGGCGTCACCCTGCTCGGCCCCGCCGTGCTGAAGGTCCGCTTCGGCGTTGACGAGGTGGTGACCACCCTGCTGCTGAACTTCGTCGTGCTGCTGCTGGTGTCGCTGCTGCTGGAAGGGGCCTTGAAGGACCCGATGGGCATGGGCTGGCCGCAGTCGGCCCCGGTCGCCGAGGCGGCGGAGCTGCCCAAGCTGGTGGCGCGCACCCGTCTGCATGCCGGGCTCGCCATCGCGCTCGGCCTGTCGGTGCTGCTGTGGCTGATCGACACCCGCACCATCTGGGGCTACGAGAACCGGGCGGTCGGCGCCAACCCGCGCGCCGCCGCTTTTGCCGGCATGCCGGTGACTAGGGTGATGCTGCGCACCGCCCTGCTGTCGGGCGGGCTGGCCGGGCTGGCCGGCGCAGCGGAGGTCTGCGGGCTGAAAGGCTACCTGACGCTCGACCTGTCACCGGGCTTCGGCTACAGCGGCATTGTCGTCGCCATGCTGGCCCAACTGCATCCCATCGGGGTGGTCGGGGCCGCGCTGTTCATCGCCGGCATCTTCGTCGGCGCCGACGCCATGAGCCGGGCCATGCCGGTTCCCAACTACATCGCCGACGTCCTGGTCGCCACCAGCCTGCTCTGCATGCTCGTCGCCGGGCTGCTGGCACGCTACCGGCTGCGGCGGGGGTAAGGGGTCATGGATTTCCTGTCGATCATCCTCGACATCCTGCTGTCGGCCGCCTTCTGGACCGCGGTGCTGCGCATCGCCACCCCCTATGTGCTGGGCACGCTGGGCGAGCTGGTGTGCGAGCGGGCCGGCGTGCTGAACCTCGGCATCGAAGGCATCATGACGCTGGGCGCCATGGCCGGCTGGATGGCGGTCTACCAGGGGGCCGACCTGTGGACCGGCGTGCTGGCTGCCGCCGCCTGCGGCGCGCTGCTCGGCCTGCTGCATGCGGCGCTGACCGTGCCGCTCGGCCTGTCGCAGCATGTGACGGGCATCGGCGTAACCCTGCTCGGCACCAGCCTGTCCTACTTCGTCTACCGCCTCGTCCTGCCGCAGGCCAGCACCCCGCCGACCGTCGAGCCGTTCCAGCCACTGGCCCTGCCGGGCGCCCTGGCCCAGACTCCGCTGACCTACCTCGCCTTCCTGCTGGTCGCGGTCGTCGCCTATGTGCTGTACCGCACGCCGGTCGGGCTGGCGGTGCGGATGGTCGGCGAGAATCCGGCCGCCGCCGAGGCGCAGGGGCTGAACGTCACCGCCATCCGCATCGGTGCCGTGGTGGCGGGCAGCGCGCTGATGGCGCTGGCCGGCGCCTTCCTGACCCTGTCGGCCTTCAACGCCTTCTTCTTCAACATGGTCAACGGGCGCGGCTGGATCTGCATCGCGCTGGTTGTCTTCGCGTCATGGCGGCCGGGCAAGGCTCTGCTGGGTGCCCTGCTGTTCGCGGTCTTCGACGCGCTGCAACTGCGGTTGCAGCAGGCGAGCGGCGGCGTCCTGCCCTATCAGCTGTTCCTGATGATGCCCTATCTGCTGAGCATCCTGGCGCTGGTGCTGGTGGCCCGCCGGGCCTCCTACCCGCGCGCCCTGATGATCCCGTACCGCAAAGGAGAACGCTGATGTTCGATCTGATCCTGCGCCGCGCCACCCTGCCGGATGGCCGCAGCGGCATCGACATCGGCATCCGCGACGGCCGCATCGCCGCGGTCGAAGCCAATCTGGCCGGCGAGGCGGCTGGCGAGATCGACGCCACCGGCCGGCTGGTCAGCCCGCCCTTCGTCGATTCCCACTTCCACATGGACAGCACGCTCAGCTACGGCCTGCCGAGGGTGAACCAGAGCGGCACCCTGCTGGAGGGCATCGCACTGTGGGGCGAGCTGAAGCCGCAGCTGGTGCAGGAAGCCATCGTCGAGCGGGCGCTCGCCTACTGCGACTGGGCGGTCGGGCGCGGCCTGCTGGCGATCCGCAGCCATGTCGATGTCTGCGATCCGCGCCTGCTGGCGGTGGAAGCGTTGCTGGACGTCAAGAAGCGCGTCGCGCCCTATCTCGATTTGCAGTTGGTCGCCTTCCCGCAGGACGGCGTCCTGCGCTCGGCCGGCACCGAGGAGCTGCTGCGGCGGGCGCTGGACATGGGCGTCGACGTGGTCGGCGGCATCCCGCATTTCGAGCGCACCATGGCCGATGGCGCGGCTTCCGTCCGGCTGCTCTGCGAGATCGCGGCGGAGCGCGGGCTGCTGGTCGACATGCATTGCGACGAGAGCGACGATCCGCTGTCCCGCCATGTCGAGACACTGGCCTACGAGACGCAGCGGCTGGGTCTGCATGGCCGGGTGACGGGGTCGCACCTGACCTCCATGCATTCCATGGACAATTACTACGTCTCCAAGCTGATCCCGCTGATGGCGGAGGCGCGGCTGGGAGTCATCGCCAACCCGCTGATCAACATCGTCCTCCAGGGCCGCCACGACACCTATCCCAAGCGCCGCGGCATGACCCGCGTGCCGGAACTGATGGCCGCCGGGCTGACCGTCGCCTTCGGCCATGACTGCGTGATGGACCCCTGGTATCCGCTGGGCTCCGGCGACATGCTGGAGGTGGCGCATATGGGCCTGCATGTCGGCCAGATGACCGGCCAGGACGGCATCAGGGCCGCTTTCGACGCGGTGACGGTGAACCCTGCCAAGCTGCTGCATCTGGACGGCTACGGGCTGGAGCCCGGCTGCAACGCCGATCTGGTGGTGCTCCAGGCCGGCAACCCGGTGGAGGCGATCCGCACCCGCGCCGCCCGCCTGTTCGTGCTGCGCCGCGGCCGGATCGTCAGCCGCTGCGAACCGGTGCAGGCGAAGCTCGACCTGCCGGGCCGGCCGGAAACGGTCGATTTCCTGTTGAAACGGGGCTGAGGCAAACATGAAAAAGCCCGCCGGAGCAGCCGTTCCGGCGGGCTTTTCTCTGTCGGGAAGCCGTTACGCCTTCAGGAAGTCCCGCAGCGCGTCGGCCACCGCGTGCATTTCCTGCTCGGTGCCGATGGTGACGCGCAGGCAGCTCGGCAGGCCGTAGGACGGCATCTGGCGGACCAGGATGCCGCGGGCCTTCAGGAACTGGCGGGCGGCCTCGGCGTTGTCCTTGCCGGCGGGCTGGCCCTTGAAATCGACCAGCACGAAGTTGGTCACGCTGGGATGCACCGTCAGGCCGAGTTCCCGCACGGTGGCGGAGAACCACTCGCGCCACTGCTCATTGTGGCGGCGGGAGCGGTCGAGGAACTCGGCATCCTCCACCGCGGCGACGCCGGCGACATGGGCGGCGTTCGACACGTTGAAGGGACCGCGCACCCGGTTCAGCACGTCGACGATCCCGGCCGGACCGTAGCACCAGCCGATGCGCAGCGAGCCCAGCGCGAAGATCTTCGAGAAGGTGCGGGTCATCACCACGTTGGGGAACCGCTCCACCAGTTCCTCGCCGGCGGTGTAGTCGTCCTTGTTCATGTATTCGGCATAGGCCGCGTCGATGACCAGGATGACGTCCGGCGGCAGGCCGGCATGCAGCCGCGCCACCTCCGACGCCGGCAGATAGGTGCCGGTCGGGTTGTTCGGGTTGGCGAGGAAGACCAGACGGGTGCGCGGGGTGACGCGGGCCAGCAGGTTGTCGACGCTGGCGGTCAGCCCGTCCTCGGGCGCCGTCACCGGGGTGGCGCCGACCGACTTGGCGCCGATCGGGTACATCAGGAAGCCGTACTGCGAATACAGCACCTCGTCGCCCGGCCCGGCATAGGAGCGGATCAGCAGGCTGATGATCTCGTCCGACCCGGCACCGCAGACGATGCGGTCGGCATCCAGGTTGAAGCGCTTGGCGATGGCGCCGCGCAGCGCCGCCGAGCCGCCGTCCGGATAGCGGTGCAGGGTTCCGGCCGCCGCCGCATAGGCCTCCATCGCCTTCGGGCTCGGCCCAAGCGCCCCTTCGTTGGAGGCGAGGCGGATATGACCTTGATGCTCGCCGCCGACATAGGCGGCGATGTCGAGAATCCCCGGACGCGGCTGCGGGCCGTTCGGCTGGGTCATGGTCTGCTTACCTTCCGACGATGGTGGATGGGCGGTTCATGGATGGGGTGGAACAGGATGGAACAGTGCCGATGGCACTGTTCCATCGTTTCACGGAGGGCCGGCAGGATAAGGCAGGAGCCGCCCCGGCGGCTCGCCTCATTCGCGCACATCAGCCCAGAGCGAGCGGCACGGCATAGCCGCCGACGACATTGACCCGCACCGGGATGTCGCCGGAGCGTTCCAGCAGCTTGGCGAGGCGGGGGTCGCCCTGGCCGACGAAGTCGGCGATCTCGACCAGATGGACCGACGGGCCGCCGCCGCTCATCCCGGTGGCATGGCCGGCCGGATGCCAGGTGCAGAAGCCGACCGGCGGCAGGCCGCAGGCCTCCAGCGAATCCTTCAGACGGCCGCGGCTGAGGTCGCCGCCGATCTCGATGCTGAGCAGGGTGCGGTCGTCGCCGGTCGGCTCGTGCGGGACGGCGGCGATGGCGAGCGCGTCACGGTTCTCGCCGCGGGCATTGCCGCGCCCGCCGAAGGGCAGACGCGCCACCACCTGCGGCCGGCCGGCGTCGGCCGACACCAGGAAGCGCCACCAGGGATCCGAATCGTCCTCGGCCGGATAGGGCACCACGGCGACGGTCGCCGTCCCTTCCGACACGGCGCGGAGCGCTGCGGCCGGGGTGTTGACGGCGGTCATCGGCACGAAGCCGCCGAAATGGTCGCGCGCCACGTCCCAGAAACCGCGGCGGTCCTCCGGCGCATAGACGGCGACGGCGAAGGGGCCCTGCATGCGGGTGAAGGCGGTGATCATCTCCCGCCAGATGCGGACGACGACCTGGGCGGGGAAGGTGCCGGCATGGCGGGCCATCAGGCGGCGCAGGATCGTCGCCTCGCGCGCCGGGCGGAGGAAGACGGGCTGGGCGCCGGTTTCGGCCGCGCCATTGCCCTTGGCCGCCCCGATGCGCTCCACCACGGCGGCGCGGCGCATCAGCAGGTCGTGGATCGCGTCGTCGATCTGGTCGATTTCGCGGCGCAAATCGTCGAGCGGGGTCCGGGCGGAAGCCATGGGTCAAAAAACCATCGAATGCAGAGCCGGTTAGTAGTAGTCCGCATGCGTCCTGAAATCAAAGAAAACATTGACACTCCGAAGGCCGGCTTCGTAGCTATACGCTCCCGTTCCGCCACAGCTCCCTGACGGTCTCCATCAAGACGCCGTAAGGCTTCCGACAAGGCACGAAACGAGATGTCCGCGGCCCTCGACAGCTCCGCCCCCAATGCCCCCGCCTCCGCCCCCGCCTCCAATGAACAGGTCATGCCGGGCAAGCGCGTGCGTCTGGCGGTCGACCGGCCGATGCGGCTGGACAGCGGGGTGGAGATCGGCGGCTTCCAGATCGCCTACCAGACCTACGGCACGCTGAACGCCGACAAGTCCAACGCGATCTTCATCTGCCACGCCCTGACCGGCGACCATTTCGTGGTGGAGAGGCATCCGGTCACCGGCAAGCCCGGCTGGTGGGAGATGCTGGTCGGCCCCGGCAAGCCGGTGGACACCGACCGCTATTTCGTTATCTGCTCCAACGTGCTGGGCGGCTGCCTGGGCAGCACCGGGCCGAAAGACGTCGATCCCGCCACCGGCCAGCCCTATGGCCTGTCCTTCCCGGTGGTGACCATCGGCGACATGGTGCGGGCGCAGAAGCTGCTGGTCGAGCATCTCGGCATCGAGAAGCTGTTCTGCGTCATCGGCGGCTCGATGGGCGGCATGCAGGTGCTGCAATGGGCGGTCGCCTATCCCGAATCGGTGTTCGCCGCGGTGCCCATCGCCACCGCCGCCCGCCATTCGGCGCAGAACATCGCCTTCCACGAGGTCGGGCGTCAGGCGATCATGGCCGACCCGGAATGGCGGGGCGGCAACTATCTGCTGGAAGGCACCAGGCCGGAGGCCGGTCTGGCCGTCGCCCGCATGGCGGCCCACATCACCTACCTGTCGGAAACGGCCCTGCACCGCAAGTTCGGCCGCAATTTGCAGGACCGCAAGGCGATCACCTACGGCTTCGACGCCGATTTCCAGGTGGAAAGCTACCTGCGCTACCAGGGGGCGGCCTTCGTCGAGCGGTTCGACGCCAACTCCTACCTCTACATCACGCGGGCGATGGATTATTTCGACCTCGCCGCCGATGCCGGGGGCACGCTGGCCAACGCCTTCCGGCCGGGGGGCAAGACCACGCCGGTGCGCTTCTGCCTTGCCAGCTTCTCCAGCGACTGGCTGTTCCCGACCTCGGAATCGCGGGCCATCGTGCATGCGCTGAACGCCGTCGCCGGAAATGTCAGCTTCGTCGAGATCGAGACCGACAAGGGCCACGACGCCTTCCTGCTGGACGAGCCGGAGTTCCATCAGGTCATCCACGGCTTCCTGGAGGGCTGCGCCGAGCATCGCGGCCTGTCCGTCCGCCGCCGCGCGCGCTGAGTGGGATTGGGACTGGACGACCGACCATGCTGGACATTCGCGACGACCTGAAGCTGATCGCCGAGATGGTGGAGCCGAACAGCCGCGTGCTGGACGTCGGCTGCGGCGACGGCGCCCTGCTGGATTACCTGTCCCATACCAAGAATGTCGACGGGCGCGGCATCGAACTCAGCATGGACGGCGTGCGCCAGTGCGTGGCGCACGGGCTGTCGGTGATCCAGGGCGATGCCGAGACCGACCTGAAGGACTATCCGGCGGAAGCCTTCGATTACGTCATCCTGGGCCAGACGCTTCAGGCGATGAAGCAGCCGCGCGACGTGCTGGAGATGCTGTGCCGCATCGGCCGGCGCGCCATCGTGTCGGTGCCGAATTTCGGCTATTGGCGCGTCCGCATGCAGCTGATGCTGACCGGCCGCATGCCGGTGACGGAAAAGCTGGGCTACCAGTGGTGGGAAACGCCCAACATCCATTTCTGCACGCTGCGCGACTTCGTCGTGCTAACGGAGGAGATGGGCATCACCATCGAGCAGACGCGGATCATCAACCGCGCCGGCCGGGTGACCAGCCACGCCCATTCCGGCTTCGCCAACCTGCTGGGCGAGCAGGGCGTCTTCCTGCTGCGGCGGAACGGCTGAGGTTTTCGGGCTGAGGCGGGAACCTCCCGCCTTCAGGATTGTTCATGGTACGTTCCTTTTTGATGAGGTACGGATCATGACGACCAAGCACACCGCCGATAATCACGCAGCCGACCGGCACGACCATGCCGGCCACGAGAATCCGAAGACCGGCGACGATCATTCCAACCGCGATAAGAACCCCGACGACTGGACCACCGGCGACGAGCCGATGACCGGCGCCCAGGCCTCGTACCTGAAGACGCTGAGCGAAGAGGCCGGCGAGTCCTTCGATGACGGCCTGACCAAGGCGGAAGCGTCCAAGCGCATCGACGCGCTTCAGGACAAGACCGGGCGCGGTAAATAAGTCAGGCGGCAACCTGCGGGCATGTTCCGCTGTTAACCAGGGCGATACCGAATCCGAACGGAAGGGTCGCCCTCATGCTCCGCCCCCTCATGCTTGTTCCGGCCGCGGCGCTGCTGCTGACCGGCACCGCCTTTGCCCAGACTGCGCCGGGCGTCGCCACCTCGCCGCCGCTGATGACCGCGCCGCGGCCGGACGACCAGCCGGCGACCGGACAGATCACGTCCCCACCGGGGGTCAGCGGCGAAGCGCCGTCGCATGAGGTGCAGAATCCCGCAGCACCGGTGACGGAGCCGGCGACGGGACCGGTGACGGGCGCGCAGGGCTCGTCGCCGCCGGTGGCGGCACTGCCTTCCGCCGCGCTCAATCCCGAGCAGGCGCGGGCGATGGTGGGGACGGAGCTGCGCACCCGCGACGGGCAGATGGCCGGCCGCATCCTCGACTTCACCATGGACCGCAGCGGCGACCGGGTCGACCGCATCGTGGTGGCGCCGAACGAGGTGCTGGGGCTGGGCGAGAAGCTGGTGGCGCTGCCGGCCGGCACGCTCGCCAACGGTCCAGACGGGCCGATGCTGGACATCGGGCAGGCCGACCTCGACAAGGCGCCGACCTTCGCCTATGGCGACGAGCCGACGCTGACCCGGCCGGAAAGCCAGCAGCCCGCCAACCAGTAGGCCCTCAGGCGGCCGGGCGGCGGCGGAAGATGCCGGTCAGGCAGGCGACGAGGCACAGCCCGGCGCCCAGCCACAGCACCACGACGCTGCCGTCCGCCTTGCCGATGGCGGTGAAGACCAGTCCCACCGTGGCGGCGCCCAGCGTCTGGCCGAGCAGACGGCCGGTCGCCTGGATGCCGCTGGCGCCGCCGCTGCGCTCCTTCGGCGCGCTGCTGACCAGCACCTTGTTGTTCGGCGTTTGGAACAGGCCGAAGCCGAAGCCGGCCAGCGCCATCCGCCAGACCACGTCCAGCGTCGACGGGTCGGACGGCAGCAGAGCCATCAGGGCAAGACCGGCGGCGAAGGCCAGCAGGCCCGCCGCCGCCAGCCGCGTCGGCTCGTAGCGGTCAGCCAGCCGGCCGGAGATCGGGGCGACCAGCGCCACCACCAGCGGCCAGGGCGTCATCAGCAGGCCGGATTCGGTCAGCGACCGGTTCAGCACATCTTCGAAGAAGAAGGGCATCGCAACGAAGACGATGTTCTGCGCAGCGAAGGAGCAGACCGAGGTCACCACCGTCAGGGCGAAGACCGGGCGGCGCAGCAGATCCACCGGCAGCAGCGGTGCCGCCTGCGCCAGCTCGCGCCGCACCAGCGTCGCACCGAGCGCCAGGGCCGCCAGCAGTTCCGCCGCCACCAGCCAGTAGGGCTGGCTGCCGTCCACCCCCTTGAAACCGACGATCAGCAGGCCGAGCGTGCCGGCGTTCAGCGCGGCGCTCAGCCAGTCGAAGCGGTGACCGGCCGGGTTCGACGCCGGCATCGCCCGCGCCGCCACCGCCAGAGCCGCCAGCCCCAGCGGCACATTGACGGCGAACAGCCAGGGCCAGGAGGCCACCGACAGGATCAGCGCCGCAAGGCTGGGCCCCGCCGCGGAGGATACCGCGACGATCATCGCGTTGTAGCCGACGCCGCGGCCGAGATGGGTGGAGGGGTAAATGTGACGGACGAGCGCCAGATTGACGCTCATGATTCCGGCGCCGCCGATGCCCTGCACCACGCGGGCGGCTGTCAGCACCGGCAGGTTCGGCGACAGCGCGCAGGCCAGCGACGCCACGGTGAAGAGCGCGAGCCCGAACCAGTAGACCTTGCGGTAACCGATGATGTCGCCCAGCGATGCGAACGGGAACAGCGAGACGGTGACCGCCAGCTGATAGGCATTGACCACCCAGATCGCGCTGGCGGCATCGACCGCGAACTCGCGCTGGATGGTCGGCAGGGCGATGTTGGCGACCACCCCGTCCAGCACCGCCATGATCAGCGCGACGGTCATCGCCGTCATCGCCCAGTAGCGCTGCGGGATCGGCAGTCCGTCGGACGCCGCCACGGGCGGCTTGCGGGTTGCGGATTGGGCGGGGGCGAGAGGCTGGACGGGGAGATCTGGCATGATGGCGATCAGCATAGAGTCCGATCCACTCTGCGCGGTCGCAGCAATTTCGCATGAAAGCATTGCGGAGACCGGGCGTGCAGGTGGGTCTATGTCCGCCCGGAACTCCTCTCCCGCCCTGGGAGAGGGAAGCTCCTTACGACGCCAAGTCCTTCAAAATCGGGCAGTCCGGCCGCTCGTCGCCGTGGCAGGCGTCCGCCAGCTCGTGCAGCGTGTCGCGCATCGCCTGCAATTCGGCGATCTTCGCCTCCAGCTCGTCGATGTGCTGGAGCGCGATCCGCTTGACCTCCGAACTGCACCGCGAGCGGTCCTGCCACAGCCCGACCAGCTTCTGGATGCGCTCGATCCCGAAGCCCAGCGTGCGCGCCCGCTTGACGAAGCGCAGCACATTCACGTCGCGGTCGCTGTAGACGCGATAGCCCGACGCCGTCCGCCCGGCCTCCGGGATCAGGCCGATGGATTCGTAATAGCGGATCAGCTTGGCGTTGACGCCCGACGCCTTGGCGGCGTCGCCGATGGTCATGCCGTCTCTCATTGCAAATCCCCAGTCTTCGGCTCATTTTGGGGCGGCGTCCAGCCCCGCAGGGTCAGGGCGTTCACCACCACGCTGACCGAACTCAGCGCCATCGCCGCTCCCGCCAGCACCGGGCTGAGGTTGCCCGACGCGGCCAGCGGGATGCCGATCACATTGTAGGCGAAGGCCCAGAACAGCCCCTGGCGGATCTTCGCATAGGTCCGGCGCGACACGTCGATGGAACCGGCGACCAGACGCGGGTCGCCGCGCATCAGGGTGACGCCGGCGCTGTGCATCGCCACGTCGGTGCCGGTCGCCATGGCGATGCCGACATCGGCGGCGGCCAGCGCCGGGGCGTCGTTGATGCCGTCCCCGACCATGCCGACGACTTTGCCCTCCCCCTTCAGGGTCGCGACCACGGCGGCCTTGTCGCCCGGCAGAACCTCGGCGAACACCCGTTCGATGCCCAGCGCCGCCGCGACCGAGCGGGCGGCCCCCTGGCCGTCGCCGGTCACCATCACCGGCTCCACTCCCTGTGCCTTCAGCGAGGCGATGGCGGTGACGGCACTCTCCTTCACCGTGTCGCCGAAGGCTACGAGGCCGAGCAGGCGCGGCGTCTCACCGACCTCGATCAGCCAGGACAGGGTGCGTCCGCTCGCCGACAGTTCCTCCGCCTGCGCGGCGAGAGCACCCGGCTGCAAACCGGCCTCCGCCACCGCGCGGGCATTGCCGAGTTGCAGGCGCCGTCCCGCCACCGTGCCGGCAACGCCGCGGCCGGCCAGCGCGCGGAAATCGCCCGCCGATCCCGGCGCCAAGCCGGCGGCGGCGGCGCGGTCGCGCAGCGCATGGGCGAGCGGATGCTCGCTGCCGGCCTGGAGGGCGGCGGCAAGGCGCAGCAGGGTTTCGCCGTCGGTGCCGTCTGCGGGGATCAGGTCGGTGACGCGCGGCTTGCCTTCGGTCAGCGTGCCGGTCTTGTCGAAGGCGACGGCGGTCAGGGCATGGGCGCGCTCCAGCGCCTCGGCGTCCTTGATGAGAATGCCGTGGCGGGCGGCGACGCCGGTGCCGACCATGATCGCGGTCGGTGTCGCCAGACCGAGCGCGCAGGGGCAGGCGATGACCAGCACCGACACCGCGGTGACGATGGCCACCTCCAGATCGCCGCCGACGATCCACCAGCCGGCAAGCGTCAATGCCGCCACCGCCAGAACCGCCGGGACGAACACGGCGCTGACCCGGTCGACCAGCCGCTGGATCGGCGCCTTCGACGCCTGGGCGCCCTCCACCATGCGGACGATCTGCGCCAGCATGGTCTCGGTGCCGACCGCCGTGGTCTCCACCACCAGCAGGCCGTCGCCGTTGATCGAGCCGCCGGTGACGCGGGCACCCGGCTCCTTGTCGACCGGCAGGCTCTCGCCGGTCAGCATCGATTCGTCGACGCCGCCGCTGCCCTCGACCACCCGGCCGTCGACCGGCACCCGCTCGCCGGGGCGGACCACCACATGGTCGCCGACACGGACGCGCTCCACCGGCACCTCGGTCTCGACGCCATCGCGGCGCAGACGGGCGGTCGCCGGGCGCAAATCCATCAATGCGCGGATCGCCGCCGCGGTCTGGCCCTTGGCCCGCGCCTCCAGCCATTTGCCGAACAGCACGAAGGTGATCAGCACCGACGAGGCTTCGAAATAGAGATGCGGTTCGTGCCCCGGATGCGCCGTCAGCATCAAATAGAGGCTGAGCCCCCAGGCCGCCGAGGTGCCGAGCGCCACCAGCAGATCCATGTTGCCGGCCCCCGCCCGCACAGCGTTCCAGCCGGCGCGGTAGAAGCGCGCGCCGAGCCAGAACTGCACGACGCTGGCAAGCACCAGCTGGACCGGACCCGGCAGCATCCAGTCGGCCCCGAACAGGTCGCCGGCCATGCCGGCCAGCAGCGGCAGCGACAGCGCCGCGGCGATCAGCACATGGTGCAGCTCGCGCCGGCTGCGGTCGGCCCGCAGCTCCTCCTCCGCCTGCTCGCCGCCTTGAGTGACCGGGACCGCGCCATAGCCGACCTTCTCCACCGCGGCGACCAGATCGGCGGTGTCCAGGCTGCCGGCGAAGGCGACGACATGGGCGCGCTCGGTCGCCAGATTGACCGACGCCGAGTCGACACCGGGCAGCCGGTTCAGCGCCTTTTCCACCCGGCCGGAGCACGAGGCGCAGGTCATGCCGGTGACCGACAAATCGAACTCGCGCCGTTCGGCATGGAAGCCGGCGGCCTCGACGGCTTGCGCCGCGGCCCTGGCGTCGGGCGGACCGGCGAAGCTCAGCCGCGCCCGCTCCGTCGCCAGATTGACCGACACGGCGGTGACGCCCGGCACCCGGCCCAGCGCCTTTTCCACCCGGCGGACGCAGGAGGCGCAGGTCATGCCCGACACGCCGATGTCGAGATCGGCGGTGGCTGTGGGGCTGCTGCTGTGCTGGGTCGTGGTCATGCCGGTTCTCCTTCGATTCCGCTCGGCATGACGGGATATGGGGCTTCCAGCGACTGGAAGGTCAAGGGGCGGATCGCCGCAGATTTGCCGGTCCCTGAACAAAAGTCCGACCGGGGCGTTCGTCTCCTGACCGCTTTGCAACTTGCCCGAAGGGACCAGCCCCTTGACCCGCCTGACCATCGCCGAGGCGCAGAGCCGCGTTTCCCACATGCTGACCCATGACGTGGTGGAGGATCTGCGGGCCGTCGAGTATGAGACGCCGCCGCTGGCCGATGCCCCTTCCGCCACGCCGCTGAGCGAACTGCGGCGGGCGGAGGTCAGCTTCAGCCACGCCCCGGGCTCGCCCGACTGCCTCTATCGCATCGGCGCCTTCGGCGATTCGCTGCTGATGCGGCTTCAACTGAATGTCCGGCGCTTCGTCGCGCTCTATCAGGTGCCGGTGAAGGACCCCATCGACAGCAACACCATCGCCCCGCATTTCGAACGCTGGGCCATCGGCGCCGGCCATGCCGGCTGGACCATCGGCTGGCGCGACGGCGTCGATCCCTGGAAACAGGATCTGCGGGTGGTGGAGACCTATTGCTATGCCATGCTGCCGGAAGACTTCCTCGACGAGCCGCTGACCCAGCTCTACTGGCGCACCGACCTGTTGCAGATGACCCGCGCCTTCATGCTGGAGGCGCGGCGGATGGGCATCCGGCTGTCGGTGCCCGACACGGTGTAGCGGAGGTTTCGAAACGGAGGTTTCGCTTGGCGCGGCCGGGGCGGCTGTGCTCAATCGGTATGCAAACACCCTCCGCAGAGCCCGACCAAGAGCCCGCCCATGCCGCCGCTTCCCATTCCGATGCCGACCGACCTCTCCGCCCTGCTGACGGTGATGGATTTCATCGGCGTGTTCGTCTTCGGGCTCAGCGGCGGCACGCTGGCGGTGCGCAAGCGGCTGGACCTGTTCGGGGTGATGGTGCTGTCGCTGGCGGCGGCGCTGGCCGGCGGCGTGGTGCGCGACCTGCTGATCGGCGCGCTGCCGCCCGCCAGCCTGCGCGACGACAGCTATCTGATGGTGGCGCTGGCCGCCGGGCTGACCGCCTTCCTGTTCCATGGCCCGATCAACCGTCTGGGCAAGCCGGTGATGGTGCTGGACGCCGCCGGCCTCGGGCTGTTCACCGTCGCCGGCTGCGGCAAGGCTCTGGCCTTTGGGCTGAGCCCGCTGCCGGCCGCCCTCCTGGGGGTGATGACCGCCTGCGGCGGCGGAGCGATGCGCGATTTGCTGGTGGCGGAGGTGCCGCGGGTGCTGCGCGAGGAGATCTACGCCATGGCGTCGCTGCTGGGGGCGGCGGTGGTGATCGCCGGCAACCGCCTGGACCTGCCGCCGGTGCCGGTCGCGGTGGTCGGCGCGCTCGCCGTCTTCGCGCTTCGCGTGGTCAGCGTGCTGCGCAACTGGAGCGCCCCGCGGGCACCGGGGAGTTGAGAGACGCATTTGCCCGAATCCCCCTCTCCCCCCCGGGGAGAGGGTCGGGGTGAGGGGGATCCGCTTCGAGGATCTTTTCGGCTACGCCGAACCCCCTCATCCTAACCTTCTCCCCAGGGGGGAGAAGGGATAATCACCTTACGCCCGCTTGCCCCAGCCCGGCATCGGGAACACCGGGTCGGCTTCCGCCGACGCCTTCGGCAGCACCACGGTCGGGCGCAGCTTGTGGTTCTGGATGCAGGCGGAGATCAGGTTGGTGTTCTGGCCCTTGTCGTCGAAGGTGATCGCCGGGCCGACCATCAGCTTGTCCGACAGGTTGGTCTGGCGCAGGGCCGCCAGCATCGCCGACGCTTCCGCCGTGCCGGCGCGCTTGAAGGCGTCGGCGGCGATCAGGATCGCCTCGAAGGTGAAGGCGACGTTGAAGGCATAGCCCTCGAACCGGTCGTTCGGGAACTGCTTCTTGAAAGCCGCCTCGACCCGCTTGGTCATCGCCGCCTTGGGGTCGTACCAAGGCAGGTTGGTGATGGCGTAGTCGGCGTACTTGCCCAACACCTTGTAGAACTGCTCGTCATAGAGGCCGGGCGAACCGGGGGAGACGATGCCCTTGGGCTCCCAGCGCTGCTTCACCATCTCGCGCACCATCATGATGGCGTCGTTGGCGCGGGTGGTGACGATGGCAAGTTCGGCCCCGGTGCCCTTGGCCTTCGCCACCTCGACCGCCAGATCCTGTGCCTTGGGATCGTAGGAGATCGACTCCACGATCTGGAACGGCATGTCCAGCTTGGGGAACAGCGCGTCGATGGCGGCCTTGTTCGCCATGCCGAAGGTGTCGTTGGCGTGCAGGAACACGGCCGTCTTCGGGGTGGTGCCGGTGGCGGCGAACAGCTCCTTCATCAGCGACATCCCGTTCGACACCAGCATGGTGGAGGTCGGGAAGTTGCGGAAGACGGTCTTGTAGCCCTGCTCGGTCAGCTTGTCGGCGGCGGCGATGTTCATCACCAGCGGCACGCCGCGCTGTTCGCAGACCTGGGCGGCGGCGGCGGTCTGGCCGCTGTCGAAGGCGCCGACGATGACATGGGCGCCGTCGTTGATCAGCTTTTCCGTGCGCGAACGGGCGACGTCGGCGTTCGATTCGGTGTCGGCCGACAACACCTCGACCTTGTAGCCGAGTTCGGACAGCACCGCAGGCGCGATGTCGGCGCCGCGCTGGCAGGCCTGACCGGCTTGGGCCAGCAGGCCGGAACGCGGCAGCAGCACGCCGACCTTCAGCGTGGTGTCCTGCGCGAAGACTGGCGCACGGCCGAAGCCGGCCAGCACGCCGCCGGCGATGGCGGCCTGCCCCAACGTGCGGCGGGAAAGGGCGAGTCCTCCGGTGGAACGGTTCTTATGGTCGTTGGTCATGATGCTGCGGGGGCCTTTTTTGGCTGGACGCACTGCGGATCGGGTCCGCTCTGATCGACCGAAGAGTTCACCGCGTCCCCCCTCCGTGTCAAAGTGGAATCGCCGAAGCCCTTCGTTTCGCAATGGCCTTCGTTTCGCAATGGATTGAAAACACATGCCCGCCAGCGGCCGGACCGTCACCCTCGACGAAGCGCTCGCCATTGCGCTCGACCACCTCAAATCCGGCCGGCTTGCCGAGGGTGAGGACCTGTACGCCCTCATCCTCGATGCCGATCCCGGCAACGCCGAGGCGTTGCACCGGATGGGCTTCATCGCCGGCCGACGGGGCGACATGGAGCGCGCGCTGGACCTGCTGACCCGCTCGGTGGAGCGGGCGCCGGATGCCGACGCGCTGTTCAACCTCGGCACCATCCATCACCGCGCGTTGAGGACGGAGGAGGCCATCGTCACCTACCGCCGGTCCCTGGCGCTGCGCCCCGATTTTCCCGACTGCGAATATCATCTGAGCGAAGCCTTGCAAGGCGCCGGACGGCTCGACGAAGCGCTGGCGGCGCTGGACATGCTGCTGGGCCGCCACCCCCATTTCCCCGCCGGCTGGCGCCAGCATGGCGACATCGCGGCCGATCTGGGCCGCCCCGGCGCCGCGGTGCATTTCTACGAGATGGCGCTGGCGCTGAACCCCGCCGACGAGCAGTCGCAGGAGAGGGTGGCGGTGCAGGAGGCCGCCTTCCGCACCCGGCAGACGGCGATGGCGGCGCGGCTGCCGGACGGGCGGCACGACCTGCGCGACACCACTATCCTGATCCCCTTCCGCGCCGACAGCGACGACCGCAAGCGCAACCTGCGCTGGATCGCCGGTTTCCTGCTGAAGCATGTCGACGCCACCCTGCTGATCGGCGAGGACAAGGACGGGCCGAGCGACCTGTCCGACGCGCTCGGCCCCGATCTCGCCGCCCGCTGCCGCCATCTGCACCTGCGCGGCAACGACACGCCCTTCACCCACAAGGCACACCTGATCAACCGCATGGTCGAGGCGGCGGAAACCCCCATCGTCGCCCTGCACGACACCGACATCGTGGTAGACCCGGTTCAATATGCGCTGGCGCGCGACCGGGTGCGTCAGGGGGGCGGGCTGGTGTTTCCCTACAATGGACTGTTCTTCCGGATCATGGGGCAAGAGGTTCAGCGCTTCGGCTATACGCTGTCGGCTGCCCCGTTGAATGTGGTCTGTCCGCGTTTTTCGCTGATTCACCGCAACTCTCCCGGCGGCAGCGCCTTCTTCGACCGGGAACGGCTGCTGGCCAATGGCGGCTACAACGAAGCCTTCCTGTCCTGGGGATACGAGGATGACGAGATCGTCGAACGCTTCGTCCGGCTGGGCCTGAGCGTGGAGCGGGTGCCCGGTCCGCTCTATCACCTGGAACATGCGCGGCCGGCGAACTCGTCGGAACAGAATCCGTTCTTCGCGGCCAACCGGGCGGAGCTGGACCGCGTGTGTGCCGCCGACAGCGGTGCTTTGCGGGCCGACATCGCCGCCGGACGGCTGCGCCGGCCGCTGCTGTCGTCGCGTGACCTTGCCACCCCTCCGCTATCCCCTCGAACGGCGTGAATGCGGTGCAACAGAAGAAGCCCCCTTCGCCCCCTTGAAGAGCCGGCGGCCCGGACACAGCTGAGTGGGTGCACTGTGACAAAATCGAGAACTGCCGCGTGTTGAGCTTGGCACGGAAACTGTGGGCTGACGCCACGTCGGGCGCTTCCTCGGCCGGGCGGACGGGACCGGCAACGGTGCCGCGCGGCATGCGCGTCTATGCGGTCGGCGACATCCATGGCCGGCTCGACCTGCTGGACCAGATGCTGGGTCAGATCGCCCGCGATGCCGATCAGGCGCCGAACCTGCTGAAATACCTCGTCTTCCTCGGCGATTACGTCGACCGCGGCCCGGATTCGCGGCTGGTGATCGAACGGCTGGCCTGCGGGCTGCCGCCGGCCTTCGGCGCCGTGTTCCTGCGCGGCAACCACGAGGACACGATGCTGGGCTTCCTGTCGGACCTGCGCGTTGCCCCCGGCTGGCTGACCTATGGCGGCGACGCGACCCTGGAAAGCTACGGCATCCCGGCCCCCGACCCCGATGCACCAGTGGAGCATCTGCAACAGGCGCAGCTGATGCTGAACAGCCTGCTGCCCGCCCATCACCGCGCTTTCCTGACGGGCCTGCGCAACCATCTGACCATCGGCGACTACCATTTCGTCCATGCCGGCGTCCGCCCCGGCGTGCCGCTCGACCGGCAGGAGGACCAGGACCGGCTGTGGATCCGCGAAGCCTTCCTGGCGTCGCGCGCCGACCATGGCAAAATGGTCGTCCATGGCCACACCATCGCGCCGGAACCGGAACTGCTGCCCAACCGCATCGGCATCGACACCGGCGCCTACGCCACCAACCGCCTGACCGCCCTGGTGCTGGAAGGGACGGAGCGGCGGTTCCTGTGCACGGTGTGAGAAGGCGTCTGGCCGGAATTGGGGGACTCGGCGCCGGGGCAATGGCTAAAAAGCACATCTGCCCCAATGGAAACGTCCAGCCGGTGTTTCACGGCGCATAATAGCCGGCTTCGACGCGAGTGTGCCCGCGCATCCCGCGGCACGCCCACGCCTCACCTCAGGGAGGGGCACATGGATCGCCAAGCGGATCGCCAAGCCGTATACCAGGAAATCACGGACATCTTCGGGCTGGTTCCATCCTTCTTCAAGGAACTGCCCGACACCACCATCGAAGCCGAATGGCGCCTTTTCAAGGCCGTGCAGGTCGATGACGGGCCGATCCCCCAGAAATACCGCGAACTGATCGGTCTGGGGATTGCCGCCGTCATGAAGTGCCGGTACTGCGCCTTCTATCATACGGCACTCGCCAAGCTGTTCGGCGCGACGCAGGACGAGATCGAGGCCGCCGTTCATTACGCGAAGTCCAGCGCGGGCTGGAGCGCCTACCTCAATGGCATGCAGGTGGATTACGACACCTTCACACGGGAGGTCGATCAGGCCTGCGACCATGTGCGGAGCCAGATGTCGCAGCAGCAGCGCGCCGCCTGACGAGGCAGCCAATACGGCACCAGCCCTGAAACGACGAAAGGCTTCCGGATCACTCCGGAAGCCTTTGTCTTTATGGTCGGAGAGAGAGGATTCGAACCTCCGGCCCCTGCCTCCCGAAAGCAGTGCTCTACCAGGCTGAGCTACTCTCCGGTCCTGTCACCGCCGGCCGGTCACTCTTAAGTGCGCCGCCCGTCGGTGGAGCGGGTGTATAAACGGTTCCGGCCGGCGACGCAATGCAAAGTCACAGCCCGCCCGCTGCATTTTTGCCATGCTGTTTTGTAGGGGCATTCGATCAGGCTGTTCCGCCCTACCGGACGGCAGCCCTGAAACGACGAAGGGCTCCCGGATTTCTCCGGAAGCCCTTTTCGTAGACAATCGTCTTTATGGTCGGAGAGAGAGGATTCGAACCTCCGGCCCCTGCCTCCCGAAAGCAGTGCTCTACCAGGCTGAGCTACTCTCCGGTCCTGTCACCGTCGGCCGGTCACTTGTGTGTGCGCCGTCCGCCGGTGGAGGGGGTGTATAAACGGTCCGGACCGGGGGCGCAACGCAAAAAAATGCGTCATCGTCAAAAAGATCCGGACCGTCGATCCACCCTCTCCGCAGCCTTGTCAGAAATCGCGATCGATCACGAAATCAATGACTTCCAGCAACGCCTGCTTGACCGGCCCGTCGGCGAACAGGCCCAGGCTGTCGCGGGCGATGGAGCCGTAATGGCGCGCACGTTCCACCGTGTCCTTCAGGGCGTTGTGGCGGGCCATCAGCGCCTGGGCACGCTCCAGGTCGCCGTCCTTCTGGTCCAGCTCCTCCATCACCCGGCGCCAGAAGGCGCGTTCCTCGTCGTTGCCGCGGCGGAAGGCCAGCACGACCGGCAGGGTGATCTTGCCCTCGCGGAAATCGTCGCCGACCGTCTTGCCCAGCTTCGCCTGCAAGGCCGAGTAGTCCAGCACGTCGTCGACCAGCTGGAAGGCGATGCCGAGATTCATGCCGTAGTCGTAGAGCGCCATCTCCTCCGCCTGCGGGCGGTTGGCGACGACGGCGCCGACGCGGCAGGCGGCGGCGAACAGTTCGGCCGTCTTGCCCTTGATGACCTCGAGATAGGCCTGCTCGCTGGTCTCGGTGTCGTTGGTGGTGCGGAGCTGCAGCACCTCGCCTTCGGCGATGATGGCGGACGCGCCGGACAGGATGCGCAGCACGTCGAGCGACTGCACCTCCACCATCATCTCGAAGGCACGGGAGAACAGGAAATCGCCGACCAGCACGCTGGCCTTGTTGCCGAACACCGCGTTGGCCGAGGCCATGCCGCGGCGCAGGTCGCTCTCGTCGACCACGTCGTCGTGCAGCAGGGTCGCGCTGTGGATGAACTCCACCACCGCGGCCAGCAACCGGTGATGCTCCCCCTGGTAGCCGCACAGGTTGGCGGCCGCCAACGTCAGCACCGGTCGCAGGCGCTTGCCGCCGGCGGCGATCAGATAGCCCGCCAGCTGGGGAATCATCTCGACCTGCGACTGCATGCGGTCGAGGATGATCTGGTTGACGGCGCTGAGGTCCTCGGCCACCAAAGCGGTCAGGTCGTCGAGCGGGGTAGACTTGCGCCGTTTCGGCTCGAAGTTGGTCACGACCGCCAAGGTCGACTCCACGGATGATTGACGCCAGAATTTGCGCTAGGGAGCATAACGGCCTAGGCTCTTCGGTCAAGTCCGCAGGGGGCCGTTATTTCGAGACGCCCGTCCTTTCGAGAAACCATGACCGAACTTCTGCGCACCACCGATCCCGTCCGCCTGTCCTGGCTGGTCGCCCTGCTTGCCGATGCCGGGATCGAGGCCGTCGTGCTGGACAGCTACACCAGCATCCTCGAAGGGTCCATCGGTGCCATTCCCCGGCGGCTGATGGTCGATACGGAAGACGCCGCACAGGCAGTCCGCATCCTGCGCGAGGCCGGCGAAGCGTGACCGGCACGATCATTCCGGCTTCGGAACAAAGCGTCGAAGCGCCAGTGAATTCACCCGTGGATTTCCTGCTGAACGGCCGGGTCAGGCTGCTCCAGCCTGAGGGCGGCTATCGCGCCGCCATCGATCCGGTCTTCCTCGCCGCGATCACCGACGCCGGCGACGGCGAGCGGGTTCTGGATGTCGGCACCGGCACCGGAGCTGCGGCACTGTGCCTCGCCGTCCGGGTGCCGGGGGCGGCGGTGGTCGGGCTGGAGCAGCGGGCCGATGCCTGCGCCTTCGCCCGCCGCAATGCCGCGCTCAGCGGTGTTGCGGAGCGGGTGACGGTGGTGGAAGGCGACCTGCTGGCCCCGCCGGACGCGCTCGGCAGCGCCGGATTCGACCGGGTGATGATGAATCCGCCCTATCTGAAGGCGGGGGCCGCCAGCGTCCCGCCCGACGGCTGGAAGGCCGCCGCGAATGTGGAAGGGGCAGCGCAGCTGGCCGACTGGGTGCGCTTCGCCGGCTGCATGCTGAAGCCGCGCGGCACCCTGACCATGGTCCACCGCGCCGACCGGATCGAGGACATCCTGCACGCGCTGCGCGGCCGGTTCGGCAGCCTGGTCCTGGTGCCGCTGTGGCCCAAGCCCGGGGTGGAGGCCAAGCGTCTGCTGCTGGTCGCCCGCAAGGGCGGCAGGGCGCCGGCCCGCCTGACCGCCGGCCTGACGGTGCACAAGGCCGAAGGTGGCTACAGCCCGGAGGCGGAGCGGGTGCTGAGGGACGCCGAAGCGTTGGCGTTCTAGCCGATTTTTAGCGGGGGCGGAGCCTTTCAATCGGGAGACTTCAATCCCATCTCTGCCGGCATGAGCCTGAAATCCCTCCTCGCCAAACTCCCCTTCGGCCCCTGGCGCAAGGCCGGGCCGCTGGTGTCCGTCGTCCGCCTGACCGGGGTCATCGGCCAGGGCGGTCCGCTCCGCTCCGGCCTGACACTGGCGGGCGTCGCCCCGCTGCTGGAGCGCGCCTTCGCGCCCAAGGACCAGAAGGCGGTGGCGCTGATCGTCAACTCGCCGGGCGGGTCGCCGGTGCAGTCGGCGCTGATCGCCAAGCGGATCCGCGATCTGGCGGAAGAGAAGAAGGTGCCGGTCTTCGCCTTCTGCGAGGATGCCGCGGCCTCGGGCGGCTACTGGCTGGCCTGCGCGGCGGACGAGATCTGGGCCGACGAAAGCTCCATCGTCGGCTCCATCGGCGTGGTGTCGTCCGGCTTCGGGCTGCATGGGCTGATCGAGCGCCACGGCATCGAACGGCGCCTCTACACCGCCGGCGACAAGAAGGTGCTGCTCGACCCCTTCTCGCCGGAGCGGGAGGACGGGGTCGCCCATCTGAAGGCCCTCCAGGCCGACGTGCACGAGGCATTCAAGGCGATGGTGCGCACCCGCCGCGGCACCCGCCTGACCGGACCGGAGGAGGAACTGTTCTCCGGCGCCTTCTGGGCCGGGCGGAGGGCGCTGGCGCTCGGGCTGATCGACGGGCTGGGCGACCTCCGCTCGGTCATGCGCGGGCGCTTCGGCGAGAAGGTGCGGCTGCGCATGGTGCAGCAGGAAGGCGGCATGCTGCGGCGGCTGCGGCTGCGCGCCGGATACGGCAACGCCCCGGCCTTGGAGGCCGGGGCGCATGAGGCCTTCGCCGATGCCCTGGTCGCGGCCGCCCGCACCTCTCTTGACGATTGGGCGGCCTGGGCGAAGCTGGGGCGTTGAGGAGAACCCGCCGTCAGCGCTCGGCGGTGACCGGTGCCGCCTGAAGCCCGTAATCGTCGGCCTGGATGAAGGCCGCGCGCAGTGGCTTCAGGACGAACAATGCCAGCACCGCGGCGACCAGATTGAAGCTGGCGGCGATGTAGAACACGGCGTGCCACCCGAAATGGCTGGCGATGATGCTGCTGAGCGGGACCAGCAGCGCCGCCGTGCCCTTGGCGGTGTAGAGCATGCCGGCGTTGGTCGCCGCGAACTTCGAGCCGAAGGTGTCGCCGGCGGTGGCCGGGAACAGGCTGTAGATCTCGCCGAAGACGCAGAAGAACATCGCGGTGAAGATCACGAACATCACCGGGTTGCGGCCGAGCTGCGTCACCAGGACGATGGCGAGCGCCGCGATGCCGAAGGCGATGAACATGGTGTTCTCGCGGCCGATGCGGTCCGACACCCAGCCGAAGAAGGGCCGGCCGGCGCCGTCGAGGATCCGGTCGATGGAGATCGCCAGCGTCAGCGCCGGCAGGACGAGGCCGAACATGTTGATCGGCGAATCGGCGACGTGGAAGTCATGGGCGATGGGCGCGATCTGGGCCGCCGCCATCAGGCCGCCGGACGCCACCATCACGAACATGACGTAGAGCAGCCAGAAGACCGGGGTGCGGATGACGCGGGACGGCGGATGGTCGATTTTGGTCTGGGCAAGCCCGCTCTTGCGCACCGGGCCGCTCGACTTCGGCGCCTTGCGCAGGAAGAAGGACAGCACGAAGATCACCACGCCCTGCCCGATGCCGAAGACCAGGAAGGCCTGCTCGTAGCCTTGGGAGGCGATCATGTTGGCGATGGGGATGACCGTGGCGCCGGCACCGGCGCCGAAGCCGGCGGCAGTGACGCCCGCGGCCAGACCGCGCTGCTGCGGGAACCATTTCAGCGCGTTGCCGACGCAGGTGCCATAGACGCAGCCGGCGCCGATGCCGGAGATCACCGCCGCGGTGTAGAGCATCGGCAGCGAGGTGGCCTGGCTGTCGATCACCCAGGAGCCGCCGACCAGCAGGCTGCCGACCAGCACCACCACCTGCGGGCCGTAGCGGTCGACGAACCAGCCCTCGACCGGGACCAGCCAGGTTTCGGTGAAGACGAAGATGGAAAAGGCGATCTGGATGGCCGCGCGTCCCCAGCCATGCTTGGCATCGATGGGATCGACGAACAGCGTCCAGCCATATTGCAGGTTCGCGATCATCGCCATGCACAGCAGGCCGACGCTGAGCTGGAACCATTTGTTGTGCAGAAGACCGCGGTCTTCGGTCGTCTCTGTGGTCATGCCCCAAAGTCCCGTTGAGCGTGGGGGCGCAGGATCGGCGGGGTGTGGCTGTCCGCTGTGGCGGGCCACCCGCATCGCACCGCGTCGAGCGCCGTTCGGACATGACTGTGCGCCTCAACAATCCGTATCCCAAATACCGGATACCGAATGCGTTATTCTTTTCCACATCGTGGAATGCGTTGAAAAGTCTCGCTTTTTCACGTTGGCAGGCATGCACCGATTGCTTGCCTTGCGAACAGAACTGTCAAGGCAGAGCCATGCGGCGCACACATATTTGAAATACGGTATCTGGTATACATAATATCTTGTTGCGGTGCGGCGGCAGGCGCATGATCCGGTCATGTTCAACGGCGCTGACGAGCCGCGCCGCAGCCAGGGGAAATCGCATGATGTCCAGCATCCTGACCCGCCTGTTCGCCGGTTCCGCCACTCTGGCCACCGCCGGCTTCGCCCCTGCGGGAGTCGACTTTCCCGCGTCGTTCCCGCACGTCGCTCTGCCGGATCTGTTCGCCGGTTTCCGCACCCGCCACGGCGGCGGCAAGCGCAAGCCGGAATCGCCGGACGTCGCGCTGTCCTGGGCCGAGTTCGGCCGGGGGTTCTGATGGGTGGGCTGAGCGGTTCTTTCCGAACGCGGCCCGGATCAGGCCGCTGAGTTCTGCGTCAGCAGGGTGGTCAGCCAGCGGAAATTGGCACCGTTGCCGGTCTGGATGGCGCTTTCCACCACCTGCATCGCGGTCGCGGGGTCCTGCGGGTCGGGCACCGGGGATGCGGGGTCCATGCCGGCCCCGCCCTGCCCGTCCTCCTGCGCGAACAGGGTGACGGCGCCGACGCCGAGGCGCACGGAGGGCTGGGCGTTCGGCACCACTCCCGTGCCGCCGGCACCGGAGGCGTCGCCCTCCCCGACCCCGTTCAGGGTTTCCAGCATCGCTGCGAACTGGCCGGCCAGCGCACCCGCCTGCCTGGACGCGGACGTCCCTTTGCGCTCCAGGACGTCTTCCGCCCTGATGCGCATGGCTTGCGTGGCCTCGCTGTTGGCCATCATCGACATGGGACGATCCCCGGCGGTTTGTGGCGAACCGCAGGAGCACACGCAAAAATCACGCCATCAACACAACCGGCGATTCACAAGGGCCGGCACCGCCCCTGCGACGATTTGACCGGCAAAAATTTCCCAGCCGCCCGGCAGAAGATTCCCAGCCGCCCGGCAAGGCTTGCCGGGCCGGGGCTGGTCTGACGGCTCCCTCAGTCGCGGAAGTTCTGGTACTGCAACGGCTGCTCGATGCCCATCCGCTTGACCAGGGCGATGGCGTCCTGCAGGTCGTCGCGCTTCTTGCCCGTCACCCGCAGCTCGTCGCCCTGGATCGAGACCTGGACCTTCATCTTGCTGTCCTTGATCCCTTTGACGATGGTCTTCGCCAGATCCTGCGCGATTCCCTGCTTGATCGTCACGGTGTGGCGCAGGGCATCGCCCGCGGCGCGCTGCGGCTGCGCGGTGAAGTCCAGCGCCGCGGCATCGAGCTTGCGGCGGGTCACATAGACGCGCAGCAGTTCCTGCATCTGCGCCAGCTTCGGCGCGTCGTCGGCCAGCAGAACGATCTCGTTCTCGGTCCGCTCCACCGTGCATTTGGAGCCCTTGAAGTCGAACCGGGTTTCGATCTCGCGGCGGACACCGGCGAGGGCGTTGTCGATCTCGTGGACGTCCGTCTCGGACACGATGTCGAACGACGGCATGGCGGCACTCTCCCTGATAGGACTGCTGAGAAACGAATCGGGCCAACCGTAAAGAAGACGGCCGCCGCACTCAACAGCCGCTTTGCCCCCTGTGTTTCAGCGTTAGGCGTTTCAGCGTTGGACGTTTCAGCGCCGGGCGCTTCACCGGACGGGCGGATGGAACGGCAGGGCGATTTCCCGCAGCTCCTTGCCCGGCAGCAACAGGGTCGCCACCGCCCGGTCCGGCTCGAACCGCCAACTGCGGGTGTCCTTCAGGTCGGGGCCATCGCACTCCGCCGCCAGATCGGGCCCGAGCGCCGTCCGGCAGGCGGAGATCGCAGCAGCCAGCCAGGAGCCGGTGCCGAACATCTGCGCCGGTGTCGGCACCTGCCTGCGCGCAAGATCGACCGTCAGCGCCGCCGCATAGCGAAAGCCGTTGCCCTGCACCCCCTCGCCGAGGAACTGGACCGACAGCAGACCGGGGGCGGTGACATAAACATCCGCGCTCAGCGCCAGTTCCGCCTCGATCCCCTCCGGCAGGTCGGCCGAGCTTTCGCGGAACGAGCCGGTTTCGCCCTCGACGAAATGGCGCACCGTCTCGTTGAAGAAGGCGGCTCCGGGCGTGGCCGGGTCGGCGATCTCCGGCCGCTCGGCCCGGATATGGAGGCGGCTGCCCGGCTTCCCTTCGGTCTGCCGAACCATGCGCAGCCGTTCGCCGTGCGCCGCATCGGCGGCACTGAGCGCCGGTGTCGAACAGATCAGCCTTTCCTCCGCCGCCCCTTTTCCGGCGCGGGCCTGAGCGCAGTCGAAGCTGGCCGCGGCAGCCGGAGCGGCAAGGCCGAACAGGACCGGCAGGCAGAAGGCGGCAAGGCGGCGGAGGGCCATGGTGCGGACTCCATCGCAGGGAGAGGCCGCATCAGTGGAGCAAAGATAGCCCGGCCGCCGCAAGGGAGGCCGGGCTAATCGTCAGCGCAATCCGTCAGCGCAATCCGTCAGGGCAAGTGTCCTGCCGCCGGTCAGTCCATCTGTTCGGCGTAGTGACAGGCCACCAGCCGCTCGTCGACGGTGCGCAGCGGCGGAACCTCCGCGGAGCAGCGCTCGGTGGCGAAGGGGCAGCGCTTGTGGAAGGAGCAACCGGGCGGCGGGTTCAGCGGCGACGGCAGCTCGCCCTTCGGCACCACACGGTCGAGGCGGAGATCCGGGTTCACCCGCGGCGTCGCCGCCAGCAGGATGCGGGTGTAGGGATGGCGCGGACGGCTGAACACCACGTCCTTGGCGCCATGCTCCACCGGCTTGCCCAGATACATCACCATCAGCGAGTCAGCGATGTGGCGCACCACGCTGAGATCGTGGGAGATGAACAGGTAGGCGAGGTTCAGCTCTTCCTGCAGATCCATCATCAGGTTCAGCACCTGCGCCTGGATCGACACGTCGAGCGCCGACACCGGCTCGTCGGCGACGACGACGCGCGGGCTCAGCATCAGCGCGCGGGCGATGGCGATGCGCTGGCGCTGGCCGCCGGAGAACATGTGCGGATAGCGGTCGACCTGATCGGGGCGCAGGCCCACCTTCCCCATCATGGCAACCGCGCGGTCGCGCCGCTCGTGCTTGTCCATGGCGGTGTTGATGACCAGCGGCTCGGTCAGGATGGAGCCGACCGTCTTGCGCGGGTTCAGCGAGCCGTAGGGATTCTGGAAGACCATCTGCACCGTGCGGCGCAGTTCCTTCATCTCCGCGGCACTGCGCCCGACGACCTCGCGGCCGTCATAGAGCAGTTCGCCCGAGCTGGGCGGCTCGATCATGGTGACGGAACGGGCCAGCGTCGACTTGCCGCAGCCCGACTCGCCGACCACCGCCAGCGTCTTGCCGGCCTGGAGGCGGAAGGACACGCCGTCCAGCGCCTTCACCGTCGCCATCGGCTTGAAGGCGCCGCGCTTGACCGCATAGTGCTTGCGCAGGTCGCGGGCTTCCAGCACGACCGAATTGCCGGCCGAGGCCTCGAAGATGTGGGGTCCGTTCTGGGGTTCGGTCTCGATGCTCATCACAGCGCCTCCCCGGCGGCGAGATCGCCGTCCGGCAGCGGGTAGAAACAGCGCGCGCGCCCGTCGTCCACATCGAACAGCGCCGGGCGTTCGGCACGGCAACGCGCGTCGGCAAAGCGGCAGCGTGGGCTGAACAGGCAGCCGGCCGGCCGGTCGGAGATTCCCGGCACCATGCCGGGAATCGTCGGCAGCCGGCGCTTGCCGAGCGCCCGCTCCGGCAGCGCATCCAGCAGGGCGCCGGTGTAGGGGTGGCGCGGCCGTTCGAACAGGGACTGGACCGGGCGCGTTTCCGCCACCTGGCCGGCATACATGACGACGACGCGCTGGGCCGTCTCCGCCACCACGCCCATGTCGTGGGTGATCAGGATCAGCGCCATGCCGCGTTCGCGCTGGAGCTGGACCAGCAGGTCGAGGATCTGCTTCTGGATGGTGACGTCCAGCGCCGTCGTCGGCTCGTCCGCCACCAGCAGGCGCGGGTTGCAGGCGATGGCGATGGCGATCATCACGCGCTGGTTCATGCCGCCCGACAGCTGGTGCGGGAAGGCCGCCAGGCGGGTTTCCGGCGCCGGGATGCCGACCTGCTCCAGCAGCGCGATGGCGCGGTTGCGCAGCGCCTTGCCGGACAGCCCCTCATGCACGCGCAGGGTCTCCATGATCTGGAAACCGACGGTGAAGCAGGGGTTCAGGCTGGTCATCGGCTCCTGGAAGACCATGGCGACGTCCTTGCCGGTGATCTTCCGGCGCTGGGCGGCGGGCATGGTCAGCAGGTCCCGGCCGCCGAACATCATCCGGTCGGCGACGACGCGGCCGTTGGAGCCGAGAAGCCCCATCACCGCCAGCGACGTGACGGACTTGCCGGAGCCGGATTCGCCGACGATGCCGACGACCTCGCCTTCGTCCACGGTCAGGTCGATGCCATCCACCGCGCGGAAGGTGCCGGCGCGGGTGGTGAACTCGACCGACAGGTTCTTGATGTCGAGAAGAGGCATGAGGTCAACGCTTCAGCTTGGGGTCGAGCGCGTCGCGAAGACCGTCGCCCAACAGATTGAAGGCCAGCACCGTCACCAGGATGGCGATGCCGGGCCAGGTCACGACCCAGGGGGCGCGCTGGAGGAACTGGAGCGAGGAGGCCAGCATGGTGCCCCATTCCGGCGTCGGCGGCTGCGCGCCGAGACCGAGGAAGCCCAGCGCCGCGGCGTCGAGAATGGCGGTGGAGAAGCCCAGCGTCGCCTGCACGATCAGCGGGGCGACGCAGTTGGGCAGAACCACGATCAGCATCAGGCGCAGCGGCCCGGCCCCGGCAACGCGCGAGGCGACGACATAGTCCTTGTTCACCTCGGCCAGCACGGCGGCGCGGGTCAGGCGGGCATAGTGCGGGATCACCACCACCGACACCGCCAGCATGGCGTTCACCAGCCCCGGCCCGAGGATGGCGGCCACCACCACCGCCAGCAGCAGGGACGGCAGCGCCAGCAGGATGTCCATGGCGCGCATGATCAGCACGTCGGCCATGCCGCCGAAGAAGCCGGCGACCAGCCCCAGCCCCAGCCCGACGGCCAGCGACAGGGTGACGACGATCAGGCCGATCATCATCGACAGCCGCGCGCCGTACATCAGGCGGGACATCATGTCGCGGCCGATGTCGTCGGTGCCCAGGATGTAGCTCCAGCTTCCGCCCTCCTGCCAGACCGGCGGGGTCAGGATGGCGTCGCGGTACTGGATGTCGGGATTGTGCGGGGCGATGACCCCGGCGAAGATGGCGATCAGCGCGATCAGCGCGATCACCACCAGACCGCCGAGCGCGCCCTTGTTCTGCTTGAAGTGATACCAGAACTCGGTCAGCGGGTGCGGCGGGCGCGACACGGCGATCGGTTCCGGGACGGCGGGCTCTGGATTGGTCGAGAGTTCAGCGGACATGGATTGGCCTCACCGCGCGTGACGGATGCGGGGGTTGAGGACGCCGTAAAGCACGTCCACCAGCAGATTGACCAGAATCACCGAGGTGGCGATCAGCAGGACGCCGCCCTGCAGGGCCGGATAGTCGCGGCGGTTGATCGATTCGATCAGCCATTTGCCGACGCCCGGCCAGGAGAAGATGGTCTCGGTCAGGATGGCGCCGCCCAGCAGCGTGCCGACCTGCAAGCCGATGACGGTCACCACCGGGATCAGCGCGTTGCGCAGCGCATGCATGCCGATGACCCTGCCGCTGTCCAGACCCTTGGCGCGGGCGGTGCGAATGTAATCCTCGCCCAGCACCTCCAGCATGGCCGAGCGCGTCATGCGCGCCACCACGGCCAGCGGCACGGTGCCGAGCACGATGGTCGGCAGGATCAGGTGCGACAGAGCCGAGCGGAACGCCTCGTAATCGCCGGCCATCAGCGTGTCGATCAGCATGAAGCCGGTCACCGGCTCCACGTAATAGACCAGATCCAGGCGCCCCGAAACCGGGGTCCAGCCCAGTGCGACCGAGAAGAACAGGATCAGCAGCAGGCCCCACCAGAAGATCGGCATGGAATAACCGGTCAGGCTGGCGCCCATCACGCCGTGGTCGAACAGCGACCCGCGCTTGACCGCCGCCAGGATGCCGGCCGGCAGGCCCACCAGCGTCGCGAACAGCATGGCGCACAGCGCCAGTTCGAGCGTCGCCGGGAACAGGGTGATGAATTCGCTCAGCACCGAATTGTGGGTGACCAGCGAGAGACCGAAATCACCGGACAGCACGTTGCCGACATAATCGAGGAACTGTTGCCAGAGCGATTGGTCGAGACCCAGTTCATGGCGGAGGGCGGCCAGCCGTTCGGGCGCGATACCCCGTTCGCCGACGCGCACCTCGATGGGGTCGCCGGGAACCAGCCGGATCAGGATGAAGGTCAGAAAGGTGATGCCGAGAAAAGTCGGAATCACCAAGCTTACCCGCGTCAGGATGAAGCGAAGCATCGACGGGTACTCGTTTTTTAAAACTACGGTGAAAACTGGAACGGAGCGCTGACTTGGCAACGCCCCGTTCCATCAGGGGCACCTGCCCCCACTCCGGCCCGCCCCCGCTTGCGCAGGTACGGGAATAGCCTTGGTTTCAAAGGATCGGAGGCGCGGAAATCCACGCCTCCGATCCCATACTCTCCTCGTCGCACCCCCTTTTTGCGGGGACGCGTCGCGCATCACTTCAGGTCGACGCCTTCGAAGCGATGGACGCCGAACGGGTCCATCTTGTAGCCGACGACGTTCTTGGCGAGACCCATGTAAACCACCGAATGGGCGATGGTGTACCACGGGGCCTCTTCCTTGAAGATGACCTGCGCCTGCTCGTACAGCTTGGTGCGCGCGGCGATGTCGGTGGTGCGCTTGGCCTGGACGACGAGGTCGTCGAACTCCTTGTTGCACCACTTCGACAGGTTGTTGCCGCCCGGACGCGCAGCCTCGCAACCCAGCAGGGTGTAGAGGAAGTTGTCCGGATCGCCGTTGTCGCCGGTCCAGCCGAGCATGCCCATCTGGTGCTCGCCCTGCTGCATCCGCTTGCGGTACTCACCCCACTCGTACTGCACGATCTTCGCCTTGATGCCGACCTTGGCCAGATCGGCCTGCATCATCTCGGCGACGCGCTTGGCGTTGGGGTTGTACGGGCGCTGCACCGGCATCGCCCACAGGTCGGTCTCGAAGCCGTTGGGATAACCCGCGTCGGCGAGCAGCTTCTTGGCGCGCTCGACGTCGTAGGGATAATCCTCGATGGCGTCGTTGTACGACCACATGGTCGGCGGAATCGGGTTCTTGGCCGGGACGCCGGCGGCCTGATAGACCGCGGCGACGGTCGCCTTCTTGTCGAGCGCCATGCTGACGGCGCGGCGGACGCGCACGTCGTCGAACGGCTTCTTCGTCACGTTGAAGGAGACGTAACCGACGTTCAGGCCTTCCTGCTCCTGAACGACGATGGAGGTGTCCTTCTTCATGCCGTCGATGTCGGCCGGATTCGGATACGGCATGATCTGGCATTCGTTGGCCTTCAGCTTGGCCAGACGAACCGCCGCATCGGGCGTGATCGCGAAGACGAGGTTGTCGAGCGGCTGCTTGCCGCCCCAATACTGCTCGAACGCCTTGTACCGGATGACGGCGTCCTTCTGGTAGGCGACGAACTGGAAGGGACCGGTGCCGACCGGAACCTGGTCCAGCTTCTCCGGCGTGCCCTTCTTCAGCAGCATCGCACCGTATTCGGCCGACATGATCGGGGCGAACGGCATGGCGAGGTTGGCCAGGAACGGCGCCTCGACCGCGTTCAGCGTGAACTTGACCGTCAGGTCGTCAACCTTCTCGATCGACTTCAACAGCTTGGGCATCGCCATGTCGTTGAAGTAATCGTAGGCGCCGCCGGAGATCTTGTGGAAGGGATGATCCGGCTTCCACTGGCGCTCGAACGAGAAGATCACGTCGTCGGCGTTGGCGTCGCGGGTCGGCTTGAAATCGCCGACACTGTGCCACTTGGCACCGGCACGCAGCTTGAAGGTGTAGACCAGCCCATCGTCGGAGATGGTCCAGGATTCCGCCAGGCCGGGAACGACCTTGGTGCCGCCATGCTCGAACTGGACGAGATTGTTGTAGACCGGAAGGGCAACGTCGAAGCTGGTGCCGGTCGTGTTCAACATGGGGTTGAAGTTTTCGGGGCTACCCTCGGAGCAATAAACAAGGGTCTTCGCCGCCTGGGCCGGCGCCGACAGCGCCAGCGCCGCGGCCATACCAAGCCCGGCACCCAGCAGGATGCGCTTCATTCGTCTTGCCTCCCGATTCCGATTGGAGCGTATGGAAATTTGCCAGAACGCCTTTGGAAATGCGTCGCCATTTGGCGCGTGCCCAAGGCGCCTGTCAACGCCTACATGCATACGTGGCTATACCGTGGCGCAGAGCACAATTCGTGGCGCCAATACGTCCGTATGGATACATTTTCGCCCCCGAAAACGAAACAGTTGCAAAGCCAACCATCCGGTTGACCGAACCGGCAGCTTCCTACCCCGGCGAATCAGGCCTACCGGGTGTGCCGCCGGGGAAATGCTCGCAGCCGATGGAGGCGGTCGGCTGCCATGCGCACCCGCCGTGAAGTCCGGCGGCGAACCCCATGCTAGGCTGGGTTGCACCTGTTATGAAACCATTTTTCGGATACCGGTCCGGCATGCCCTTTCCGCTTCTGCCGTCCTCCCTGCGGTCTGGACCGCTGGCCGCCTACAGCCTCTACATCGTCGGGTCCGCGCTGCTGGCCTCCAACCCCGTGGTCGGGCGGGCGGCGGCGCATGTGGTGCCGCCGATCGGGCTGGCCTTCTGGCGCTGGCTGATCGCCTTCCTGATCGTGCTGCCCTTCGCCCTGCCGGGCCTGCTGGCCCACCGCGGCCAGTTGAAGGCGCAATGGCGGCGCTATCTGCTGCTGGGCGTGCTGGGTCAGGGGATTTCGGGGGCCATCGTCTATTACGGGCTGGAGCGGACCAGCGCCACCAACGCCAGCCTGATCTATGCCACCAGCCCGGCGATGATCCTGGCGCTGGCCGCGGTCTGGCTGGGCGACGCCATCCGTCCGCGGCAGATCCTCGGCATCCTGCTGGCGATGGCCGGCGTGCTGGTGATCCTGACCCGCGGCGACCTGGAGGCTTTGCGGCACCTGTCCTTCAATGGCGGCGACCTGCTGGTGCTGACCGGGGCGGTGTCCTGGTCGGTCTACACCATCCTGCTGCGGCAATCGGGCACACCCCTGCCGGTGGTCACCGCCTTCGCCGCCAATGCGCTGGCCGGCGTGCTGGTGCTGGCGCCCTTCTATGCGTGGGAGACGGTGGCGGTGCGGCCGGTCCCCTTTTCCGTCTCCACCGTCCTGTCGATCGTCGCCGTGGCGCTGTTCGCCTCGGTGCTGGCGCTGCTCGCCTATCAGAAGACCATCGTGATGATGGGTGCGGCCCGCGCCTCCACCGCGCTGTACGTGTCGCCGCTGTGGGCGGCGCTGGCCTCCTGGGCGATGCTGTCCGAGCCGTTGCAGGGCTTCCATCTGATGGGCGTGCTTCTGGTGCTGCCCGGCGTGATGCTCGCCACCCTGCAAGCCCGCAAGCCGGCGGCGGAACCGGCGGGCAAAGCGGCCTGAGCGGCATGCCAGCCGGTATCGCTTGCCGGTATCGCTTGATCGCCACGGGCCGCCCTCCCATCTTGGCCGGACCTTCGCCACCCGCATCCGTCCGGCCATGACCGATACCGCACCCACCCCCTTGCTGCTCTGCGCCGACGATTACGGGCTGGCGCCCGGCGTCAACGCCGCCATCCGCGACCTGATCGCCCAGGGCCGGCTGACCGCCACTTCGGTCATGAGCCTCTGCCCGCACTGGCGCAGCGGGGCGGATGCGTTGCGCGCGTTGAAGGACAAGGCCGACGTCGGGCTGCATTTCACCCTGACCGACCAGCCGCCGCTGGGGCCGATGCCGACGCTGGCGCCGGACGGACGGCTGCCGCCGCTGGGACGGCTGATGGGCTGGGCCTATCGCGGGAAGCTGAACAGCCCGGCGGCAAAGGCGGAAATCCGTGACGAACTGTCGCGCCAGATCGCCGCCTTCGCCGACGCCTGGGGTGCCCCGCCCGACTATATCGACGGCCACCAGCACATCCACCAGCTGCCGGTCGTCCGCGATGCGGTGGCGGAGGCGCTGGCTTCCCTGCCCGGCGCTTATGTCCGCCTGTGCGGCGAGCCGGTGACGGCGGTGCTGCGCCGGGGCGTGGCGGTGCCGAAGACGCTGCTGATCGGCGGGCTGGGCGGCGGGCTGAGGCGCATGGTGCGGGACCGCGGCATCCCGGCCAACGACCGCTTCGCCGGTGTCTACGACTTTGCCGGCAGCCGCCCCTTCGCCGACCTGATGTCCCGTTTTCTGGACGGGATCGGCGGCCGGACGCTGGTGATGGTCCACCCCGGCCTGCCCGACGAGGAATTGCGCCGCGTCGACACGCTGGTCGAGCTGCGACGCGCCGAATACGACTATCTGCGCGGGCCGGAGTTCGTCGCCCTGCTGGAGGCGCGCAACATCCGGCTGACCCGCTTCGCCGGCTTCTCCCGGTAGAAGCGCTACTCCGCCTCGTCCGGCTGCCAGGCGCGGCGGCGCAGCTTGAAGCGCTGGACCTTGCCGGTTTCCGTCCGCGGCAGGGCGTCGAGGAATTCCACCGCGCGGGGGTATTTGTAGGGCGCGATGTGCTCCTTGACGAAGCTTTGCAGCTCCTCCGCCAGACGCTCGTCGGGACGGACGTCGTCGCGCAGGACGACGAAGGCCTTGGGAATGGTTCCGCGCACGGGGTCGGGCGCGGCGATCACCGCGCACTCCTGCACCGCATCGTGGCTCAGCAGGATGTTCTCGACCTCCAGCCCGGAGATCTTGTATCCGGCTGAGACGATCAGGTCGTCGGTGCGGGCGTGGTACCAGAAGAAGCCGTCCTCATCGACGTGGAAGGCGTCGCCGGTCAGGTTCCAGCCCTGCTGGACATAGCTTTCCTGCCGCGGATCGTCGAGATAGAGGCAGCCGGTCGCACCGCGCACCGCCAGCCGGCCGACCTGACCGGGGGGAAGCCGGCGGAACTGGTCGTCCACCACCATCGCCTCATAGCCCGGCACCGGCTTGCCGGTGGAGCCCGGCCGCACATTGCCGGGCACGGCATGCAGCACCGCGTTCAGCAGCTCGGTGGTGCCCAGGCTGTCGAGGATCTCCAGGCCGGTGGCGTCGCGCCAGCCCTCGAAGGTCTGCTGCGGCAGCGGCTCTCCGGCCGAGATGCACAGGCGCAGGCCGGACAGCCCCTTCGCCAGCGCCGGGTCGGCGGCCATGCGGCCGATCATGCCGCGATAGACGGTCGGCACGGTGAACATCACCGTCGCCTTGTGACGAGTGGCGGCCTCGATCAGCCGGTCGGCGGTCCCGCGCTCCAGCAGGATCACCGAGGCGCCGATGCGCAGCGGGAACAGCAGCAGCCCGCCCAGCCCGTAGGCGAAGGCCAGCGTCGGCGAGCCGCAGAAGACATCCTCGGCCGTCGTCCCCAACACGGAGCGCGGCGACAGGTCGGAGATCGCCAGCAGATGGCGGTGCAAATGGGCGGCGGCCTTCGGCGTGCCGGTGGTGCCGGAGGTGAAGGCGATCAGCGCGACATCGTCCTGCGCCGTGTCGGCGGCCTCGAAGCCCGGCGGCTTGGTGGCGATGCGGTGTTCCAGCTCGCCGTCGCGGAAGCCGACGATGCGCAGCGACGGCAGCGCCGCCTCTTCCAGATCGTCGAGGAAATGCGTGTCGCACAGCGCCATGTCGATGGAGGCACGCTTCAGCACGTCGGCCAGCTCGGGCGCGCGCAGCAGCGGCATGGTCGGCACCAGCACCCCGCCGGCCTTGATCACCGCCAGCCAGCAGGCGGCCAGCATCGGCGTGTTGGGGCCGCGCAGCAGGACGCGGTTGCCGGTGACCATCCCGTAATCCTCGGTCAGGACGCGGGCGATGCGGTCGACGGTATCGCGCATCCGGCCATAGCTCCAGACCTCGCCATCGCCGCCGATCAGGCAGGGACGTCCGTCCCAGCCGCGCTCGCGCCAGCCGTCGATCAGGACGGATACGGCGTTAAGGCGCTGCGGGTACTGGAGTTCGGGACGGTCGAGGATCAGGTCGGGGCGCTGCGACGGCGCCGGCAGCCGGTCACGGGTGAAGCTGTCCAAATGTCCGGATGGCATCATGCGCTGCGTCATCTCCCCCCGTTGCAGGGCGGGAAGAACGGGGCCGGCGTGATCGGTGGGCGGACCCGGCCGCCACACGCGCGGTTCAGACACGGCCATGCCATCGGCCGGCGCGAATGCGCATCCCTTCATGGGCAATGCTCCATCTCCCCCCGCAGAGGACGCATGAACACGCCTCCGTCTTATCTTTTATGATCCGACTATAGTGCCAGGGGGAGCAAGTGAGCCATGCAACGAACGAATGGTGGGTGCACCATCAATCGCCATTCGTGCCGGGACAAGTGACTGAAAAGGCCGGTTTTTCGTTGGTAAGACGCATGATTTGGAACGAAAGTACGGGTCGGCGTACCGATCGTCAGCCGTTCTGCAGGTAAAGATCGATCTCGCCCTGCTCCATCACGTGGGCGGTGCCGTGGATGATGCCGTTGGCGATCTGGATGATGCGGTGGATCATCGCGACGGAGGTCTGGCAGTCCATCCGCAGCTTGTCGGGATCGCCGCTGTCGATGTCGGTGCCGATCCGCTCCAGCGTGTGGGCGATCACCTGATGGGCCTGGGCGATGGTGTCCTCGAAAGGACGGAGGAACTTGGACGGCACATGGCCGTAGGCCTCGATCGCCAGTTCCTTGTCGGAAAAGCCGCTGTCGCGGAAATGCTCGGCATAGCTCTTGGGCTGCCAGATGCGGCATTCCTCCAGCATGTCCGGCATGTCCGGGATCATCTCGATCAGCATCACGATTTCGTTGAAGTGATTGAGATAGTCGGTCGCCAGCAGCGTCTTCTCGGAAATGTTCGTGCCGCGCACGCGCTCCCGCCACCGGGCGAAGTCGGCCAGCTCATCCGGCGAAATGCCATCCATCAGGGACCGATCCAACTCTTGGTCTTCCATGCACAAACCCGGACCCGATGCGGCAGCCCACGCGATACCCCGGCCGACAAGTCCGCCGGCCTTGAAACGGCAGGGCGCGCCCAAAGACGCCATGCCCCAACCGTGTGCCGATGTCCTTAACGTTGGATTAAACGCGTTGCAAGTGCCGGCTTGTGAAAGTCCCCGATTGACAGAAGCGAAGCGGCGACATGGCCGTTATCTTGACAGATAAAAGTTCGCCGCCGGCGCCACCCGCGTGATGTCGCGGCGGCGCCCGGCGGCGATTAGGATTGGCGGTTCAGGGAGGAATCACACCATGCCAAGTCCAACACCGCCGCTGACGGTTGGTTCCCGAGCAGGACAGTCGGCGATTCGAATCGCTGCCTTGGCCGAAAAGAAAAACGCGCCGGCCTGGGGGTTGGCCGGCGCGCACGAGGATCGGGAACACTCGCCTCGCCCTCGCACGGCAGCGGAAAGACCGATGCTGGAGGGCAAAGACAGAGTAGGCTTGTAAGCCTTTCCGAACGGTTAAGTCCGCCCCTCCGGCATCCCTTATGCCATGCCGGTCATAGGCCGCCCGCAAGGCCCGGCGGGCGGCATCCGGCCTTGCTTCATATTATGCATACTGAGTAATCCGTTGTCGGTATCTCGAATAAATCTTTCGGGTTCACTCCCGTTAGGCCGCGGACTGCGCCATATGAACTCCACCGCTGCAGCTCGGGATGAGTCAGTCTGCTGATCGAAGCAGCGGCGATGGCGTCGTGATCTTCGGCAGGGCCGCCTAGGCGGTCCGGTCGCCGGATTTCAGCGCCGGACATGCGGACCGGGAACAGGCGCCCGGGAGAGATCGAGTTGCACCGGCCGTATCCGGGGTTTCGGAAACGGCACATCGGGTGGATGCCAGGAACACGCGCCGCAGAAAGGCACGGGGAGAGAGATGGAGCAGTACACCGGTCACTTCATGCAGCATTTGCCCTACCTGCGCCGCTACGCCCGCGCGCTGACCGGGACGAACGGGCGGGGGGACGCCTTGGTGACCCGCACCCTGGAATGGTACCTGGAGGCGGACGAGGCGGAGAGCGGCCGTGGCGACGACACGTCGCGCGGCACACTCTATCGCCATCTGCACAAACTGCAGGACGAGGACGGCTCGCCCCCGGCGGTCGCGCCCTATCATCCGGTGGAATCGGCGCTGATGACGCTGGCGGAGACCGACCGGCGGCTCTACCTGCTGGTCAACCTGGAGGATCTGCCGGTCGGCGAAGCCGCCGCCGTTCTGGGCCTTGCCCCGGAAGACGCGGTGGAACGGCTGACCCACGCCCGCGAGCGCGTCCGTGCCCGGCTGACCGCCACCATCCTGATCGTCGAGGACGACGCCATCATCGCCTACGATCTGGCGGAGACGGTGCGCGGCATGGGTCACATCGTCTGCGGCAACGCGGCGACGATGGACGAGGCGCTGTCGCTGGCGGCCGAGCACCGGCCGACGCTGGCCCTGATGGACATCCGGCTGGCCGACGGCGACAACGGGCTGGAAGTGGCGCGCGAGCTGCGGGCCCGCCGGTTCCTGCCGGTGATCTTCGTCACCGCCTTCCCGGACGATCTGGCCAAGCACGGGCTGGAGCATCTGGGCCCGGTGATTCCGAAGCCCTTCACCCGCGACCAGATCGAACAGGCGATCACGCGGGCCGTGTTCATGCCGCAGCCGGAAGATGCCCGCGAGACGGCGCAGCCCCATTGAGGGGCGGCGCTGCTTCACTCGGGAGGTTTTAGCGGAAGACCACCGTCTTGTTGCCGTTCAGCAGCACACGATGCTCCACGTGGTAGCGGACGGCACGGGCCAGCACGATGTTCTCGATGTCACGCCCGATGGCCACCAGGTCGTCGGGCGTCATCGTATGGTCGACACGCTCCGCCTCCTGCTCGATGATCGGGCCTTCGTCGAGGTTGGACGTGACATAGTGCGCGGTGGCGCCGATCAGCTTCACGCCGCGGGCATGGGCCTGATGGTAGGGCTTGGCGCCCTTGAAGCTGGGCAGGAAGCTGTGGTGGATGTTGATCACCCGACCGGCCATCCGCTCGCACAGCGCGCCGGACAGCACCTGCATGTAGCGAGCGAGCACCACGAGGTCGATTTTCTCCTCGTCGACGATCTCCAGCAGGCGGGCTTCCTGCTGCGCCTTGTTGTCGGAGCCGACCGGCAGATGGTGGAACGGGATATTGTGCCACGCCGCCAGCTGATAGAAATCGCGGTGGTTGGAGACGATGGCCGGAATCTCGATCGGCAGATAGCCGGTGCGGTAGCGGTACAGCAGGTCGTTCAGGCAGTGGCCGAACTTCGACACCATGATCAGCACGCGCGGGCGGCGCCGGGCGTCGTGGATCTTCCAGGTCATGCCGAAGCGCTCGGCCACCTGCGCCGCGAAGTCGGCCTCCAGCAGCGCCTTGCCGGGCCCGGCCGGGTTGCCGTTGAAGCTGACGCGCATGAAGAACAGCCCGGAGATGCGGTCGCCGAACTGCGCGCTGTCGATGATGTTGCAGCTCCGCTCCGCCAGGAAGCCGGACACCGCGAAGACGATGCCGACGGTGTCGGGGCAGGAAACGGTGAGGATATAGTCGGAGCCGGTCTCAGACATCGCGCGTCCACCATGACGTAACAGCAAGAAAAGGGGGAAGCTTCCCTAGCACGAACGCCGCGATGTTGCACCCGCTTCATGAGCGACTGTGCACATGGCTGTGCCGTCCGGCGCGATTGTCCCCGATGCCGGACAGTCCACGCCGCTCTGGCATCGGCCGGCCGGCGGTGCGACAATCGGCGACGGCGGCCGGACCGGCCGGCGGAGGAAGACGGAGTCACCCATGGCATCCGGCGGCAAGATCATCGGTGAATACACCAAGGGCAAGGTCGACAAGCTGATGACGGCGGATGCCGCCGACAGCAGCCGCAGCCAGCGCATCCGCCATTTCCTGGAAAACATGGACGCCGCGATCCTGGAGGCCAACTGCGAGGTCATCGGACGCGAATTGCCGAACCTCAACCGCGACTCCTTCCTGCGCATGGCGGTGCGGGTGGCGGATCTGCGCGCCGACTATATCCGTGCCGGCCTGAAGATGTCGGAGTCCCGGCATCCGGACGCTGCCGCCGTCGCGGACCTCGCCCGCCTGCGCGCGGCCTACGAGCAGATGCTGGCGGTGTACGAGGCCGCGGAGCGGGTGATCGAACGCGGATACGCCAAGCTGGGATGAGGCGCTAACTTACAGGTTAGATTGCGTCGACGCCGAGCCCGTCCCAGATCGGCCGTCATCCCCGCGAAGGCGGGGATCCAGAGTTTTCCAAGCGACGCCAATGGGTAAGCCTGGATCCCCGCCTTCGCGGGGATGACGGAAAGCTCCAGTGGTTTCAAAGGCTTAGCGTCGCTTGAAGACCCTGTGCAGACCATAGCCGGGAAGAGGGGCATCCCCGGAAACAAAAATCCCCTTCCCCGCGATCCTGCGGAGAAGGGGGCGCGACCCATCGGTCACGAAAATTCAGTGGCGACCCACCCAAAAGACCCCGGTCGGCCAAAGCCGACGGCCGGGGTCAAACGTCGTGGAAATGTTCCAACTCACGACGCAGGCTGGTGGCCTCCTGTTGCAGGCCGACGATCCGGCGGACGTCAGGACTCTGCTGCTGTTCCTCGCGTTCGAGCTTGTCCTCGATATCGCGCTGCTCTTGCCGGATGATGTTGAACAGTGCTTTCCTCAACATCGACACCTCCCGAGCTGATCGCTAAAATTTTAGCGCTTTTTCAATTCGCCATCAAGCAACCAATGACCTCTGTCGAATCCTCGGCACGTCAAGTCTGCCCCGGTTACCGAATGCCCACAAATATTCAGAAACGGTAATCTGGCCGGCCTTGACAATACTTTTGCGCCGCCGCATTGGTTAATGATTCAGGCTAGATGAACGGATGGCACGGCTTGGGGCCGATGCCTTTCCTCCTTTGCAGCACGGTATTTTTGGCCATGGATCGACGACAGCTGCTTGGGCTCGGACTCAGCAAGCTTTGGTTAACCGCCTTCGGCGGCGCCGGTCTGGCGCTGGCCCAGCCTTTGGGTTCGGGCAGCGCCGAGGCGTCAGGCCGACGGCCCGACCGCAAACCGGCCAGCGGCACTTCGTCGCGGTCGCGGCTTGTGATGCTCGATCCCGGCCATGGCGGCAACGATCCCGGCGCCATCGGCACCCGCGGCACTTTCGAGAAGGAGGTGACGCTGGACATCGCGCGCGACGTGGCGCGCATCCTGGCCGAGCGGCATGGCGTCGCCGTCAGGCTGACGCGGCGCGACGACCGCTTCCTGGCGCTGGACGACCGGGTTGCGCTGACGCGCGAGGCCGGGGCCGACCTGTTCGTGTCGATCCACGCCGACAGCGCCCCCAATGCCGATGCCCGCGGCCTGTCCGCCTACATCCTGTCGGAAAAGGCATCGGACTCCTTCGCCTCCCGCCTCGCCCAGCAGGAGAACCAGGCCGACCGCTTCGGCAAGCCGGGGGCGGTCGGCGGCGGCCGGATCGTCAAGGACATCCTGATGGACCTGACGGCGCGCCACACCCGCCATGCCTCGCTGGCCGCCCGCCAGATTCTGGTGGAGGGGGCGGGCAAGGAGTTGCGCCTGCTCGAAAACCCGATGCGCGCGGCCAATTTCGCGGTGCTGAAGGCGCCGGACGTGCCGTCGGTGCTGGTGGAAACCGGTTTCCTCTCCAACCCCAGGGACGAGGAAATCCTGCGCGACGCGACCGCCCGGCGGGTGGTTTCCCGCGTCCTGGCCCGTGAAATCGCCGGCGTGCTTTCCAGCCCAGCTTTCGCCTGATTTCACACCGAAACTGCATGAGGCGCTGCGGCCGATTTTCTGCCGCGGCCGCTCCTTCGCAATCGCAGCGACTGCAACATCCGTGCATCACATCGGGACAAAGTGACGATGACTGGTGAAAGCCTCGAATTTCCCCATTGCAAAGACCGTTCCGCCGTGACTTTTTCCGGCCGCACGCCGATTCCGCCCGGCGCTGGCCATGCAGGCGAAAGGAGGCACACTGTGACGGGTTCGAGCCGCCTTTGGACAGTCTTCGCACTCGCCTGCACCGCCGGTGTTTCGCTGGCCGGCTGCGGGCCGCTGGTGCTGGGCGCCGCGGGCGGGACCGCCGTCGTGGCGACGCAGGAGCGCGGCTTCGGCGGCTTCGTCAGCGACACCGAGATCCGCGCCCGCATCAATTCGCTGTGGCTGCAGCATTCCATCGACCTGACCAACCGCATCGGGCTGACCGTCGATCAGGGCCGCGTGCTGCTGACCGGCCGCGCCGCCGACGCGCAGATGCGGCTCGACGCGGTGCGCCTCGCCTGGCAGGCGCAGGGCGTGAAGGAAGTCATCAACGAAATCCAGATCGACAACGGGTCCAGCATCGTGGACACCGCGCGCGACACCTGGATTTCGACCCAGATCCGCAGCCGCATCACGTTCGATGCGGATATTCATAGCCAGAACTACAGCATCGATACCGTCGATGGCGTTGTCTATCTGATGGGTGTCGCCAGCTCGCAGGAAGAGCTGGACCGCGCGCTCCAGCACGCCCGTTCGGTGCCCAACGTCCAACGCGTCGTCAGCTACGTCCGTCTGCTCCCAAACCCAAACATCCAGGGTTGAACCCCGACCGCCATGGCCTCCGCCCTATCCCGTGTCCTCGCCGTTCTCCGCACCGCCGCCGTCGCCGCAGCCCTGAGCCTGCCGGCGGTGTTCGCGGCCGGTCCCGTTCCGGCGCAGGACGCGGTGGCACTGGACAATGTGGCGCAGGATGGGGCGAAACAGACCGTGCTGGCGCAGGATCAGGACGGCGGCGGGGCGGACAACCCGGCCGCCGGCACCCCCGGCCCGGCCAACCGCCTGTTCGTCCAGGCCTTGCAGCTGATCCGGCAGGCCGACAACACCTATGACGTCGCCGAGGAGGGCCGCCTGCTGAAGGAGGCGGACAAGCTGTTCAACGACATCGTGACGAAGTATCCCGACAGCCCGCTGGCGGTGCAACTCGTCACCAACCAGTTCGTCGGCGATTTCGATTTCTACGAATTCCGCTCGCGCATCCGTGCGCTGGTCTGCAACGATGCGCTGAACAGCCTGTGCTTCCTCCACCGCATCGGCGAGATGCTGCCGCCGGTGGAGACGCCGATCAACGCGGCGCGCTGGGACTGGCTGTCGCTGGCCGTCGCCTACCAGCAGTTGGGCGACGTCGGCCGCGCCAAGGAGATCATGGCGCCCTTCGTCAGCGCGGTCCGCCGCGGCGGCGTCGCCGACAGCTCCGGCCAGGATCTGTTCGTCGCCCGCGCCCTGTCGCTGATGGGGCAGACGCCGCTGGCGCTCGACATCACCCGGCAGATCAACGACTGCTCGACCCGCATCTACAACCTCGCCGACATCGCCAAGGCGGCGGCGTGGCGTGGCGACGGCGGCCTGACCAACGCGCTGGCCGACGAGGCCAAGAGCTATGCCTCCAGCCACAATTGCGCCTGGGAGCTGGGGCTGGTCGCCCAGACGCTGCTGCGCGCCGGCAAGGAGGCGCAGGCCCGCACCCTGTTCCTGAACACGGTCGAGACGCAGTTCTCGAAGTTCAAGGAAACCCGCGGCGACTGCTGCCCGCCGGAACTGGCGGTGGCGGCAGCCGACATCGGCGAGCCGAAGCTGGCGCTGGGCCTGCTCAGCACCGTGCAGGACGAAAACCCGTGGACCATCCCGGCGGTGCTGGGGCGGCTCGCCAAGCGCGGCGAGGCGGGCATGGCTGTCGCCTACGCCGATCAGGTGGCGGACATCGACACCCGCGGCGAGGCTTTTGCAGAGCTGATCGAAGCAGCGATGAAGCGCGGCGAGCCGGCCGTCGCCAACGATCTGATGAACCGCCTGAACAAGCTGGTGGACGAGGCCGCCGGCCGCCGCCCCGGCCTGCTGGCGCAACGGGCCAAGGCGGAGAAGGTCTTCTACAACGACGACCGCTGGCGCCGGACCTTCCAGCTGGCGATCAACGCGGCGGAGAAGGCCAGCAACTTCGTCCGCCGCGACATCGGCGCCCCGCTGCTGGCCGCGCTGGTCCGCATCGAGACCGGGCTGCCGATGCTGGATTGACCTGAAGAGAGTTTCAGTTCACCCCACCGCCAGCACCAGCTTGCCGACATGCTGGTTGCTCTCCATCAGCCGGTGGGCGTCGGCGGCGTTGGCAAGCGGGAAGACCTCGTGGACGACTGGCTTGACCTTGCCGGCGGCCACCAACGGCCAGACGCGGGCTTTCAGCTGCTCAGCCACCGCCTGCTTGTAGGCGACCGGGCGGGCGCGCAGGGTCGAACCGGTCAGCACCAGCCGCTTGGTCATCACCGGGAAGAAGTTCACATTGGCCGTCGCCCCGCGAACGAAGCCGATGCAGACATAGCGGCCCTCGACCGCCAGCGCGTCGATGCTGCGGGCGACGTAATCGCCGCCAACGATGTCCAGCACCACATTGACGCCGGCCCCGCCGGTCGCCTCCCTGACCACAGCGACGAAATCCTCCTCGGCATAGTCGATGGCGCGTTCGGCGCCGAGCCGGACACAGGCGGCGCATTTCTCGGCGCCGCGGGCGGTGGCGAAAACCCGAGCGCCAAAGGCGGCCCCCAGCTGGATCGCCGTGGTGCCGATGCCCGACGTGCCGCCATGGACCAGCAGCGCCTCGCCGGGCTGGAGCGCGCCGCGCTCGAACACGTTCGACCAGACGGTGAAGAAGGTCTCCGGCAGGGCCGCCGCCTCGGCCATCGACAGGCCGTCGGGGATCGGCAGGCACTGCGCCGCCGGCACGACACAGAACTCGGCATAGCCGCCGCCGGCCAGCAGGGCGCAGACGGGATCGCCGATGCGCCAGCCCTCCACTCCCTCGCCCAGCGCATCGACGGTGCCGGCGACCTCCAGGCCGGGGATGTCGGTGATGCCCGGCGGCGGGTTGTACTTGCCGAGCCGCTGGAGCACGTCCGGCCGGTTGACGCCGGCTGCCTGGACGGCGATGCGGATCTCACCGGGCGCCGGATCGGGAACCGGGCGGCGCGCCGGGACCAGCACCTCCGGCTTGCCGGGCTGGCTCACCTCGATTGCCGTCATCTGTCTGGATTCTGCCATGCGGATCGCTCCCCTGCCCTGTTCTGGTGATAGGTCTGGGGGCACTGTGTCGTTGCGGCGGACGGCCAGTCCACGCGGCGATGGATCCGATTTCGCCCTGCGGAAAAGTCAAAAAAATGGCCGTGCTGCACACAGCACGGCCAGTCTCCGAGAGAAGCGCGAACATGCAAAACAACACATCCGCCCGATGAGAAAGGAACGCCTTTCCCGAGACAGACAATCGCACGGGCAACGCCGATTTTCCCGAGAAAAAAGACGCTTTTCCATTCCGTGGAAACGGTTTTTTTCTCAAGAAAAAGGGCCGCATCCCGTGAGGAATGCGGCCCGAAGTGCGCCAGGGAGGAATGCCAACGTGCACCACCTGCCGTCAGCTCTTGGCGTTCTTTTGCTTTATGCGTCTCTTTGTCCCTTGTGGGGAACGGGTCAGTTGGGAACCGGCACGCGGCCGCCCAACTCCTGCGTCACCGCCGCGGCGGCGCGCTTGACCATTTCGCCCAGGGCGCGCAGCCGCGCGTCCTCGATGCGCCGGCTGGAGCCGGACAGCGACAGGGCGCCCATCACACGGGAATTCTCGTCGAAGATCGGAGCGGCGACACAGCGCAGGCCGGACACCCGCTCCTCCTGGTCCAGGGCATAGCCGCGGGTGCGGACCAGCGTCAGGTCGCGGTACAGCGCCGGCAGCGACGACAGGGTGCTGCGGGTGAACTGGCGCATGCCGCGCTGGGTCACGATGGTCTGCACCTTGGTCTCGGGCATGCCGGCCAAGAGCGCCTTGCCGACGGCGGAGCAGTGCAGCAGCGTGCGGTCGGTCTGCGGCACCGCGACCTGGGCGGCGCGGGGGCCGCCGACGCGGGCCAGATAGAGCGCCTCGCCATTCTCCTCGACCGCCAGATTGACGATCTCGCTGCTCTCCTCCATCAGGCGGCGCATGCGGGGACGGGCGACATCGACCAGATTGCGGGTCTTCAGGAAATTGGCGCCGGTCATGTAGGCCTGGACGCCGACCACCCAGCCGCGCGCGCTCTGGTCGAAGCGCACATAGCGCTCGTACTGCAGGGTCGTCAGCAGGCGGTGGGTGGTGGAGGGCGACAGGTTCGCGGCCTCCGACAGCTCGGTCAACGTCATCGGACCGTCGTTGGAGCCGAGGATCGTCAGGATGTTCAGCGCGCGGCACAGCGACTGGACCACCTGGCCGCGCTCGGCCTTGGCCTCCTTGCCGTTGTCGTTCTTCACCCGCGGCGTCTCGATGATCGCGGTCTTGATGATGGCCGCGGCGCCCTCGCTGGGGTCGTCGTGGATGATGCGGCGGGCCAGGATGCTGTTTTGGGCTTGCGCTTTCATGTCCCATCTCCCTCGGGGTCCGGCGCGTTGGTTGCGCCTGTCTGTTGCGGCTGATGGCGTGAGTGACAGAAGGCTTGGCTAAGGCCGCGGGACCGTCGCGGACGGCGGTCCCGCGGGGGAACGATCAACCTTTGAAAATCGCCTGCATGGTGGAGCCCAGGCTGGCGGGGCTGTCGGCGACGGCGATGCCGACCGACTTCATGAAGTCGATCTTGAAGTCGGCGGTGTCGTTGCCGCCGGAGATCACCGCGCCGGCATGGCCCATGCGGCGTCCCGGAGGAGCCGTGCGGCCGGCGATGAAGCCGACGACCGGCTTCTTGGTGCCCGAGGCCTTGATGAACTCGGCGCCGCGGACTTCGGCGTCGCCGCCGATCTCGCCGATCATGATGATGCCCTCGGTCTCCGGGTCCTTCACGAACAGCTCCAGGCTGTCGACGAAGTTGGTGCCGTTGACCGGGTCGCCGCCGATGCCGATGCAGGTGGTCTGGCCCAGACCGGCCGCCGTGGTCTGCGCCACCGCCTCATAGGTCAGCGTGCCGGAGCGCGAGACGATGCCGATCTTGCCGCGCTTGTGGATGTGGCCCGGCATGATGCCGATCTTGCACTCGTCCGGCGTGATGATGCCGGGGCAGTTCGGGCCGATCAGGCGGGTGGCGGAACCGGCCAGCGCGCGCTTGACGCGGACCATGTCCAGCACCGGGATGCCCTCGGTGATGCAGACCACCAGCGGGATCTCGGCGTCGATGGCTTCCAGGATCGCGTCCGCGGCAAACGGCGGCGGCACGTAGATCACGGAGGCGTTGGCGCCCGTCTTCTCGACCGCCTCGGCGACGGTGTCGAAGATCGGCAGGTCGAGGTGCTTGGCCCCGCCTTTACCCGGCGTGACGCCGCCGACCATCTTGGTGCCGTAGGCGATGGCCTGTTCGGAGTGGAAGGTGCCCTGGGCTCCGGTGAAGCCCTGGCAGATCACCTTCGTGTTCTTATCGACGAGAACAGCCATGTTACGCGGCCTCCTTCTTCACGGCGGCGACGATCTTCTTGGCTGCGTCGTCCAGATTGTCGGCGGACAGGATCGGCAGGCCGGATTCGGCCAGGATCTTCTTGCCGAGCGCCACGTTGGTGCCTTCCAGGCGCACCACCAGCGGAACATGCAGCTTCACGTCGCGGGCCGCGGCGACCACGCCTTCGGCGATCACGTCGCAGCGCATGATGCCGCCGAAGATGTTGACCAGGATGCCTTCGACCGCGCTGTCGGACAGGATCAGCTTGAAGGCCGCGGTGACGCGCTCCTTGGTGGCGCCGCCGCCGACGTCGAGGAAGTTGGCCGGCTCGGCACCGTACAGCTTGATGATGTCCATGGTGGCCATCGCCAGACCGGCGCCGTTGACCATGCAGCCGATGTTGCCGTCGAGCTTGACGTAGTTCAGCTCGTGCTTGGCAGCTTCGATCTCCGCCGGGTCCTCTTCCGCCTCGTCGCGCAGGGCGGCGACGTCCTTGTGACGGAACAGCGCGTTGTCGTCGAAGCTCATCTTGGCGTCGAGCGCCAGGATGTCGCCCGAGCCGGTGACGATCAGCGGGTTGATCTCGACGATGGCGCAGTCCAGATCCACGAAGGCCTTGTAGGCGGCCTGGATGAACTTGGCGGCGGCGCCGACCTGCTTGCCTTCCAGCCCCAGCGCGAAGGCGACCTTGCGGGTGTGGTAGCCCTGGATGCCGGTGGCCGGGTCGACCGCGACCTTGACGATCTTCTCCGGCGTGTTGTGGGCGACCTCTTCGATCTCCATGCCGCCTTCGGTCGAGGCGATGATGGTGACGCGGCCAGTTCCACGGTCGGTCAGCAGGCCGAGATACAGCTCGCGCTTGATGTCAGCGCCTTCCTCGACATAGAGGCGCTTGACCTCCTTGCCGGCCGGGCCGGTCTGCTTGGTCACGAGGACGCGATTGAGCATCTCGGCGGCGTTGGAGGCGACCTCCTCGACCGACTTGACGACGCGGACGCCGCCCTTGCCGCCCGGATTGTCCTGGAACCGGCCGGCGCCGCGGCCACCGGCATGGATCTGCGACTTCACCACCCAGACCGGACCGCCGAGTTCGCGGGCGACCGATGCAGCCTCTTCCGGGGTGAAGGCCACGCCGCCGCGCGGAACGGCGACGCCGTACCCCCGCAGCAGATCCTTGGCCTGATATTCGTGAATGTTCATGGTTTTCGTCTCTGTCCCAGTCGGGAATTGTCTTTTGGAGACCGCGGAGAGCCGGAAATTCTTCGGCTGACGGGCGGCGGATTTTTAAAAATCCGGGCTTCGGCTCCCGCTTCGGCTCTTGAGCGACCGGGAAGGGGACGGTCGGGGAGAGGGAAAGCGGGGGTTTTTAAAAATCGGCAGGCTATTCAAACATCGGATGCCGGCCTCCCCCCGCCCTCTCCCGCCGAAGCGGGGAGGGTCGGGGAGGAGACGGAGACTGTTACTCCGCCGCCAGCCTCTCCACGACGCCGATGGCGCCGCTGTCGCGGATGTCGACGATCTCACGCTCGTTGAAACCCAGGACGTCGCGCAGGATTTCGTCGGTGTGCTCGCCCAGCAGGGGGGAGCGGGTGACTTCCGTCGGGCTGTCCGACAGCTTGATCGGGTTGCCGACCGTCAGGTAGCTGCCGCGGGTCGGATGCTCCACCTCGACCAGCGTGCCGGTCTCGTAGAGCGACTTGTCCTCGGCGATTTCCTTCATCGACAGGATCGGGCCGCAGGGAATGTCGTATTTGTTGAGAAGGTCCATGACCTCGAACTTGGTCAGGGTCTTGGTCCACTCCTCGACGGTGCCGAAGATCTGCATCAGACGCGGCAGGCGGGCCACCGGGGTGGCGTAGTCGGGATCGGTGATCCACTCTTCCTTGCCGATGACCTTGCAGATCGACTTCCAGACGGGAGCCTGGGCGATGAAGTAGATGTAGGCGTTGGGATCGGTCTCCCAGCCCTTGCACTTCAGGATCCAGCCCGGCTGGCCGCCGCCCGACGCGTTGCCGGCACGCGGCACCGTGTCGCCGAACTCGCCGTTCGGGTATTGCGGGTATTCCTTCATCGGACCGTTGGCCAGACGTTGCTGGTCGCGCAGCTTGACGCGGCACAGGTTCAGCACGGCGTCCTGCATGGCGGCCAGCACCTTCTGGCCGCGGCCGGTCTCCCGGCGCTGGTAGAGCGCGGTGACGATGCCGAGCGCCAGATGCAGGCCGGTGCCGCTGTCGCCGATCTGGGCGCCGGTGACCATGGGCGGGCCGTCGTCGAAACCGGTGGTCGAGGCCGCACCGCCCGCACATTGGGCGACGTTCTCGTACACCTTGCAGTTCTCGAACGGCCCGGGCCCGAAGCCCTTCACCGACGCGACGATCATCGCGGGGTTCAGTTCCTGGATACGCTCCCAGGTGAACCCCATGCGATCGAGCACGCCGGGGGCGAAGTTTTCGACCATCACGTCGCAGGTCTTGATCAGCGCCTCCAGCACCTCCTTGCCCTTGGGCGTCTTGGTGTCGAGGGTGATGGACCGCTTGTTGTGGTTCAGCATGGTGAAATACAGGCTGTCGGCGTCCGGCAGGTCGCGCAGCTGGCTGCGGGTGATGTCACCCTCGCCCGGCCGTTCGACCTTGATGACGTCGGCGCCGAACCAGGCGAGCAACTGGGTGCAGGTCGGTCCCGACTGAACATGTGTGAAGTCGAGAATCCGCACGCCCTGAAGTGCCTTGCCCATGTATTTCTCCCCCTGCTTCTTAAGTCGTGTCGGTCGGCGTTTGTTTTAGGACGGCATCTTGCGGACCGAGCTGGTCGGATTGAGGCTGCCGATGTTGCCGCTTTCGGTGCCGGCGGCCGGGTCGATGACGGCGTTGATCAGGGTCGGACGGCCGCTGTCCATCGCCTCGTTGACCGCGCGGTACAGCTCGTCCGGGTTGGTGACGTGGACGCCGACGCCGCCGAAGGCTTCCATCATCTTGTCGTAACGCGAGCCGGGGACGAAGACCATCGGCGACGGGTCGTTCCCGCCGGTCGGGTTGACGTCGGTCCCGCGATAGATGCCGTTGTTGTTGAAGATGACGATGCAGACCGGCAGGTTGTAGCGGCAGATCGTCTCCACCTCCATGCCGGAGAAGCCGAAGGCGCTGTCTCCCTCGACGGCCAGAACCGGCTTGCCGCTCTCCACCGCCGCGGCCACGGCGTAGCCCATGCCGACGCCCATCACGCCCCAGGTGCCGACGTCGAGGCGCTTGCGCGGCTCGTACATGTCGATGATGCCGCGGGCCAGATCGAGGGTGTTGGCGCCCTCGTTGACCAGCAGGGCGTCCGGACGCTCCTTGATGATGCGGCGCAGGGCGCCCAGCGCACCGTGGAAGTTCATCGGCGACGCGTTGCTCATCAGCTTCGGCGCCATCTTGGCGACGTTCTGCTCACGCTTGGCGGCGACGGTGGCCATCCAGTCGGTCGGCGGGGTCAGGCCGCCGTCGATGCCCTTCAGCATCACTTCCATGACCGACGCGATGTCGCCGACCAGCGGGGCATGGATTTCGACGTTGCTGTCCATCTCCCGCGGCTCGATGTCGACCTGGATGAACTTCTTGGAGCCGGGCTTGCCCCAGGTCTTGCCCTTGCCGTGCGACAGCAGCCAGTTCAGCCGCGCGCCGACCAGCATGACCACGTCGGCTTCCTGCAGAACCAGAGAGCGGGCGGCACCGGCCGACTGCGGATGGGTGTCGGGCAGCAGGCCCTTGGCCATGCTCATCTGCAGGAAGGGGATGCCGCTCTTCTCGACGAAGGAGCGGATCGTCTCATCGGCCTGGGCATAGGCGGCGCCCTTGCCGAAGATCACCAGCGGACGCTTGGCGCCCTTCAGCAGGTCGAGCGCGCGGTTGACCGCCTCGGCCGACGGATACTGCGCCGGGGTCGGATCGACCACCTTGACCAGCGACTTCGCACCTTCCGCGGCGTCCATCACCTGCGAGAACAGCTTGGCCGGCAGGTCGAGATAGACGCCGCCCGGACGGCCCGACACGGCGGCGCGGATGGCGCGCGCCACGCCGATGCCGATGTCCTGGGCGTGCAGGATGCGGAAGGCGGCCTTGCACAGCGGCTTGGCGATGGCCAGCTGGTCCATCTCCTCATAGTCGCCCTGCTGGAGATCGACGACCTCACGCTCCGACGAGCCGCTGATCAGGATCATCGGGAAGCAGTTGGTGGTGGCGTTCGCCAGCGCGGTCAGGCCGTTCAGGAAGCCCGGCGCCGACACCGTCATGCAGACGCCCGGCTTCTTCGTCATGAAACCGGCGATGGCGGCGGCGTTGCCGGCATTCTGTTCGTGGCGGAACGAGACGACGCGCATGCCCTCGGCCTGCGCCATGCGCAGCAGGTCGGAGATCGGAATGCCGGGGACGACGTACAGGTTGTTGATGTCGTTGAGCTTGAGCGCGTCGATGACGAGCTGGAAGCCGTCGGTCAGCGCCGGCGCGTCTTCGACAACAGATGCTTCCGTGGCCTGGTTCTTAGTGATCGTTGCAGCCGCAGTAGACATATGGGTGACTCCTCCCCGAGGCTCCAAAAAGGTTCAAAGTTGGTTAGTCGAGGAAGGCGCAATGCCGTTCCACGTACTGTGCGAGACCGAGCGTGTGTTCCCGGACGCGGCGTTCCGCGAGATCGGCATCGCGGGCGGCAAGCGCCTCGATGATGTCCCGATGCTCGTGGATGGACTGGTCGGCACGGTCGCCGAGGCCCATCGTCGCGCGGCGGATCGCACGCATATGGATGAAGAAGCGGTCGGTCAGGTCCGAGATCAGAGCGGAGCCCGAAGCCTGGACGATGCTTTGATGAAAGACGATGTTGGCGTCCGAATACTCGGCGACATGTTCCGCCAATTCGGCCTTCGTGTATTTGTCGAACGCGGCGTGCAGGAGTTCCAGCTTCTCCGTGGTGGCGTTTTCGACGAACAGGCGTGCCGCCATGCCTTCCAGGGCGGCACACACCGTGATCATCTCCACCAGTTCGGCCTTCGTCTTGCGCACCACGAAGATCCCGCGCCGCGGTTGGGAGCGGATGAACCCCTCCTGTTCCAGCAGCGCCATCGCCTCGCGCACCGGGGTGCGGCTGACACCCAACGCCTCGCACAGACGGCGTTCGTCCAACCTGATCTCGTTGCTCTGGCCATAGATGTTCATCTGCGTGATGGCCTGTCGCAGCGATTGGTAGGCCTTGGCCTTGAAGCTCATCCCCTGTTCGAGGGGTTCGACACTGAATCTTTCCCGGTTCATCACGTTTCCGACCCTTTGCGCGCCGACGCCATCGGCGCCGCTTGTTGTCGTGAGCGTTGTTCGTGCGAGCGTTCGGACGATCGCCCTGGCCCTTGGTACTGAGTGGCGCGTCGTTTTTGAATTATCGATACGGTATACCAGATGCCAGACACCCGCAAGGCCAATTGCGGGCACCTCGAACTATTTCTGCTGCCGACGGAGTTGCGGCCAGTTCTGTTCGATTTCTCTGGCTATTGCGCGGTAATCGCCCTAATTTGGCCCTTCAGGATCGCTCATAGCGAAGGAACCCGCGCATGGCCGAAACCCAGCAACTGGCCGGGGCCGCAGACAAGACACCCTCCGGCGCGGCGGAAGAGGCGTCGGATCCGAACTTCATGACCTCGCTGGCGCGCGGATTGTCGGTGATTCGCGCCTTCACCGAGCGCGAGCCGAACCTGACCATCGCCGACATCGCCAAGATCACTGGCCTGCCGCGGGCGGCGGCGCGGCGTTGCCTGCTGACGCTGATGCAGCTGGGCTATGCCGGGTCGGACGGCCGGACCTTCCATCTGAAGCCGAAGATCCTGGCGCTGGGCTATTCCTTCCTGTCGTCGGCTCCGCTGGCGACGATTCTCGACCCGCTGATCGAGCAGGTCAGCGGGGCGGTGCAGGAATCCTGCTCCGCCGCCGTCCTGGACGAGGACGACGTGGTCTATATCGCCCGTGCGGCGACCAAGCGGATCATGTCGGTCGGGCTGAATGTCGGCAGCCGCCTGCCGGCCTACTGCACCTCGATGGGGCGGGTCCTGCTGGCGGCGCTGCCGGAGGCGGAGCTGGACGCCTATCTGGCGCGGGTGCCGCTGAAGCCCTTCACCGAACGGACCATCACCGCGCCCGACGCGCTGAAGCGCGAGCTGGAACGGGTGCGCGACCGCGGCTTCTCGCTGGTCGACCAGGAGCTGGAGCTGGGGCTGCGCTCCATCGCCGTGCCGATCAGCACCGCCGCCGGCGGGGTGGTGGCGGCGATGAACATCAGCGCCCAGGCCGCCCGCGTCACCTGCCCGGAGATGGAGGTGCAGTTCCTGCCCCACCTGCACCGCGCGTCGGAGGAGGCGCGCGTGCTTCTGGTGCGCTCGCGCGGGGTGTGAGGCCGGCTGTCCGGACCGGCCCGCCCGTCACTCCGCCACGTCATTGCGCCCCGTTATTGCGCTTTGATCAGCATCTCTTGCAGATTGCGGTTGATCGCCTCGACGCCGTTCCGGGCTTCCCGCATGTTCGACACGACGCCGTCGCTGAGCGACATCTGTTCCTCGGCACCGGCGGCAACCCCATGGACGGTCGATTTCACGCTGTCGACCGACCGGGCGATGCCGCCCAGCGCCTCCACGACCTGACGGACGACCTCCTGCATGGCGACGATCTCGACGCCGATCCGCTCGGTGGCGCCGGAGGTCTGTTCGGCCAGCGACTTGACCTCGGTCGCCACGACCGCGAAGCCGCGGCCGGCCTCGCCCGCCCGCGCCGCCTCGATGGTGGCGTTCAGCGACAGCAGTTTGATCTGCGAAGCGATGGCGTCGATGAATTTGGCGACGCCGTCCATCGCCGCCGCGGCCTCGTTCAGCCGGCCGGTGGCGCTGTCAGCGGCGGAGGTCCGGCGGTCGATCTCGTCCACCACCTTGCGCGATGCCAGGATGTCGGTTGAGATTTGGGTCGCGGACCCGCACATCCGTTCGACGGCGTCGCCGACGTCGGCCACCTTCTGGACGGTCTGCTTGGAAAACTCGATGGCTTCCAGACGCGACAGGATCATATCGGTAACGTTGGTGGCGAACTTCACCACCTTCAGCACCTCTCCCGCATCGGACAGGACGGGATTGTAACTGGCGTTGATCCAGATGTCGGACCCGTTCCTGGCCCGGCGGCGGTAGAGCGAAGTGTGGAATTTCCCGCTGCGCAGGATGTCCCAGAACTGGCTGTATTCGGCGCTGGCCTGCTGTTCCGGCGATACGAACAGGCGATGATTCTGCCCGACCACCTCGTCCAGCCGGTATCCCATCGCCTTCAGGAAATTGTCGTTGGCGTCGAGAATCGTGCCGTCAGGCTTGAAATGGATCACCGCCTGCGACCGGTTGATCGCTTCGATCTGGGCACGGAAGTCGGCGTTGCGAACCCGCTGCTCGGTCACGTCGGTGGCGAACTTCACGATCTTCCACGGCTTTCCGGTCGGGTCGAGGATCGGCGTATAGGTCGCCTGGATCCAGACCTGCGCGCCGCTCTTGGTCAGGCGCCGGAATTCGCCGCTTTGATGCTCGCCCCGGCCAAGCTTCTCCCAGAACGCGCTGTAGGCCGGATCGGAGACATCCACGCCATCGAGGAATACCTTGTGATGCTGCCCCCGCACCTCCTCCGGCCGGTAGCCCATCAAATCGAGGAAGCGCCGGTTGGCTGTCAGGATGGTGCCGTCCAGCGCGAACTCGATCACCGCCTGCGACCGGTCGATGGCGGCGAGCTTGCCGTTGGCATCGGCCTCCTTCAGCTTTGCCTCGGTGATATCGGTGGCGAATTTCACCACGCCGACCGGCCGGCTGCCGGCGCCGAGGATAGGGTTGTAGGTGGCGCGCAGCCAGATTTCCCGGCCCGACTTGGTGACCCGCCGGAACACGGCCGATTGGAAGCGGCCCGCCCGCAGTTCGCCCCAGAAATCGCAGTAGCCCGTGCTCTTCGCATAGTCGGGATCGACGAACATGCTGTGCGGACGCCCCTTCACCTCCTCCAGGCTATAGCCCATCGCCTCCAGGAAATTCCTGTTCGCATCCACCACCGTGCTGTCCATTGCGAATTCGATGACGGCCTGTGACCGGTCGAGAGCCTCCAGCTTGGCCCGCTCGCAGCTTACACCCTTGGTGAACAGAAACATGGAGTCCTCCCTTCCTCGCGCCGCGCCGGACGGATGCGGAAGGGCCATGGCTTCCCATTTTACCGCTTCATTCCCGATGCGAGCCACGAATGGGATCGTCTTCGGAAACAAAGTATCCCAGCGGCACGGCCTCTGCATACGACAGCGCCATGCAGGATAGGCAAAGCATCCAAGTCAGTCAGTCGGGATTATCCCTAGGATTTGGCACAGCCGATCATAGGATCGTCTCTGGAGATATTCCCAGCAGTGCCGACTTGATCTTCGGCACCATATGGTCGGCAAAAGCCCGCACCTTGGCTGGAACCAGCGCGCGATGGGGATAGAGCACGGCCAACGTCACCGGCTCCGGCGGAAAATCGGGCAGGACCGGCACCAGGGCGCCGCTGGCCAGATGCTCCGCCACCTCCCACAGCGGCTTCATGGCGATCCCCCGCCCGTCGAGCGCCCAGCCGGTCAGCACATCACCGTCGTCGGCATCGAAGCGGCCCGACACCGGCAGCTTCACCGGCTCGCCGCCCTCCAGCACGCTCCATTGATATTGCTGGGTGCCGGGAAAGCGCAGAAGCAGGCAGTTGTGGCCGGACAGGTCCGCCGGCCTTTCCGGCCGTCCGCGCTCCGACAGGTAGGAGGGGGCGGCCACCAGCACGCGGCGCACGTCGGCGATCTTGCGCACGACGAAGCTGGAGTCCTTCAGCGCCGCCATGCGCACCGCCACGTCGACCGCCTCGCGCAGCAGGTCGAGCAGATGGTCGGACAGGCGCAGCCGCACCTCCACCAGCGGGTGGGCGGCGCAGAAGTCCGGCACCAGCGGCGCCAGGATGCGACGGCCGAAGCCCAAGGGCGCCGTCACCCGCACGCTGCCCGACGGTACGCCGGACCCGGCGGCGATGCTGCTGTGCGCCCGCTCCACCGCTTCCAGAACCTCCAGGCAGCTCTGGTAGAAATCCATGCCGGTTTCGGTCGCCTGCAACTGCCGCGTCGTGCGGTTCAGCAGCCGGACGCCGAGATGGGTTTCCAGCTGCTGGATGCGGTGGCTGACCATCGCCGGCGACATGCGCAGGTTCCGCCCGGCGGCCGACAGGCTGCCCAGTTCGACGACGCGGACGAAGATGCGCATGTTCTCAAGCAACGCCATGCTCGCGCGGACTCCCTGGCAGACGATTGGGTCGGACCGGTGGGTTTACGGATCGGGACGGACGCTAGCACGCCTCACCCGCCGCTGGGAATTTGCCACTCCCGTTCGGAGCGTTGCAGTGCAAAAACCCATCCGTCCGGCGATCCAGGCGGAGATATGTACGGATGCCCGTCCGGCCGGCCGTCCCGCAGCGGCCTATCTTCAACGGAAGGTCGCGCGCCTTGCGGCCTTTGACAACGCAAGCGATCAGTCGGGAGGGCAGCATGTTCGAGGGCGATCAGTCCGGCAAATACGGCGGCGGGCGTGGCGATGGTCATGGACACGACCATGGACACGGGCACCATGGCGGTCATGGCAACGGCTGGGGACACGGCCATCATGGAGGTGGAGGCGGGAATGGTGACGGCGGCGACGCCTATGAGGGCCTGTATGTCGTCGATGTCCAGGGCACCATCGACCAACCTTTCCCGTTCCTGGATGAAGACGTGCAGACCGGCGATCCATTCCGGATCACCATCGCCATGAATTTCGACGACCCGGTGACCGGCACGGACGGCACCACCTACCGCCGCTATTTTAACGACCAGCCCAACCAGTTCCTGCTGTCCGCCCGGGTCGGCGACACGGAGATCGAGCATGTCGTCCAGGCCAGCGTCCTGCCCAACGACGGAACGACGCTGGTGGTGGGTGACGGTACCCTCTATCGCGAGTTCGTGAACGACCCGGAACCGCCGCGCACACCGGAGGATTTCCTCGCCGTCATCGCCCCGGGCACCTCGACCGACCCGGCGAACGGACAGGAGGTGTGGCTGCGGGCGCAGATCTATCTGAATGACCCAGCCGGCACGCTGGTCGACAGCTTGAACCTGGAGGATGAAGCGACCTTCATCCCGGTGGAAGGCGGACAGGCAGTGGCCCTTTTCGGCCGCTTCCGTGAAGGGCCGGTGAATTTCGACGCCGACATCTCCGCCATTCCAACATCGGTAACGTTGAACGGCATTGACCCGGCGGCGGTCTTTTCGGCGGAAAGCCTGGCGGCGATCGGCTACCCGCTCGACACCGGTGTCGGCAGCGGGTCCGGCTGCTTCGCCATCGCTTGAGCGGTGGGGCTTGAGCGGGCGGACCATGAAAATGCGAAAGGCGCGCCGCCGGGCGCGCCTTCCGTTCGAGAGGACCGGTCGGTCAGACCAGAACGGTTTCGCTCTCGTCCACAGGCAGGTCCAGCGTCTCCTCGAACTCGGTGACGCTGTCGATGTCGGCACCCATGGAGATGTTGGTCACCCGCTCCAGCACCAGCTCGACGACGACCGGCACCTGATACTGGTCCATCCAGGCCTGGGCCTGGGTGAAGGCCTCCTGGATGCGGTCGGGTTCGGTGACGCGGATCGCCTTGCAGCCAAGCCCTTCGGCCACCGCGACATGGTCGACGCCATAGACGCCGATCTCCGGCGCGTTGATGTTCTCGAAGGACAGCTGCACCTGGAAGTCCATCTGGAAGGCGCGCTGCGCCTGCCGGATCAGGCCGAGATAGGCGTTGTTCACCAGCACATGGATGTAGGGCAGCTTGTGCTGGGCGCCGACCGCCAGCTCCTCGATCATGAACTGGAAGTCGTAGTCGCCGGACAGCGCGACGATGCGCCGCTTCGGATCGGCCACCCGGACGCCGAGCGCCGCCGGCAGGGTCCAGCCCAGCGGGCCGGCCTGGCCGCAGTTGATCCAGTGGCGCGGCTTGTAGACGTGCAGGAACTGCGCGCCGGCGATCTGCGACAGGCCGATGGTGGTGACGTAGGTGGTGTCCTGGCCGAAGGCGCTGTTCATCTCCTGATAGACGCGCTGCGGCTTCATCGGCACCTGATCGAAGTCGCTGCGGCGGTGCATCGACCGCTTGCGGCCCTGGCAGTCCTTGACCCAGCCGCCGAGATCCTTGAAGCGCCCCTCGGCCTTCCACTCCTTGGCGACCTCGATGAACAGGTCGAGCGCGGCGCCGGCATCCGACACGATGCCGAGGTCGGGCATGAAGACGCGGCCGATCTGGGTCGGCTCGATGTCGACATGCACGAACTTGCGGCCCTTGGTGTAGACCTCGACCGAGCCGGTGTGGCGGTTGGCCCAGCGGTTGCCGATGCCCAGCACGAAGTCGGACTTCAGCATCGTCGCGTTGCCGTAGCGGTGGGCGGTCTGCAAGCCCACCATGCCGGCCATCAGCGGATGGTCGTCGGCGATGGTGCCCCAGCCCATCAGCGTCGGGATCACCGGCACGCCGAGCAGCTCGGCGAACTCCACCAGCTTGTCGGAGGCGTCGGCGTTGACGATGCCGCCGCCGGCCACGACCAGCGGACGTTCCGCCGCCGCGAACATCGCCAGCGCCTTCTCGACCTGGGCACGGGTGGCCGCGGGCTTGTAGACCGCCAGCGGCTCGTAGGTCTCGTCGTCGAATTCGATCTCCGCCATCTGGACGTCGATGGGCAGGTCGATCAGCACCGGGCCGGGACGGCCGCTGCGCATCAGGTGGAAGGCCTGCTGGAAGACGTAGGGCACCTGCGCCGGCTCCAGCACGGTCACTGCCCATTTGGCCACCGGCTTGGCGATGTCGGCGATGTTGATCGCCTGGAAATCCTCCTTGTGCAGGCGGGCACGCGGCGCCTGTCCGGTGATGCACAGGATCGGGATCGAGTCCGCAATCGCCGAATAGAGGCCGGTGATCATATCGGTGCCGGCCGGGCCGGAGGTGCCGATGCACACGCCGATGTTGCCGGCATTGGCCCGCGTGTAGCCTTCGGCCATGTGCGAGGCGCCCTCGACATGGCGGGCCAGCACATGGCGCATCGTGCCGCGCCGCTGCATCGCCGCATAGAAGGGGTTGATCGCGGCGCCCGGGACGCCGAAGCAGACGTCGATGCCCTCCCGCTCCAGCACCCGCACCGCCGCTTCCGCCGCCGTCATTCTCGCCATCGCTCGACTCCTCACCAAACGCGATTGTTGCTGAAGACAGCTAAGCGCGCGGATGGTGGGTACGGCAAATCAACGGGTTGCCTTTTCCACAGGCTGGAAAGCGGTGCCGAATGGGGAGGAGCCTCAGCTGCCGCGATACGTCGAATAGGCCCAAGGCGAAACCAGCAGCGGCACATGGTAATGCTGGGACGCGTCCTTGATGCCGAAGCGCAGCGGCACCTCGTCGATGAAGTCCGGGCCATCCCCCAAGATCACGCCGACACGGCGGAAATAGTCGCCGGCCAGGAACAGCAGTTCATAGCGGCCGGTCTTGAAGTCCTCGCCCTGGAGCGCCGGGGCGTCGAGCCGGCCGTCGGCATTCGTTGTGAACTCGCCGAGAACGGCGCCGGTGTCGAGCGAGGTCAGGCGGATGCGCATGCCCGGCGCCGGACGGCCGGCGGCGATGTCGAGGACGTGGGTGGTCAGGCGGCCCATGGGTGCGGTCTCCGCGACGGTGCGAGTTCGGACCCACAGCTTAAGCGCATCCGCCCTGCCCTGCCCACCCGTCCAGATCCGGAAACTGTCTTCGGCCGCCGGAAGACAATCGGCCGGTTGAACCCCCTGCCGCCAATGGCTTAGCGTAGGTTCCGCTTCGACCGCAGCGCGAAAAGGGCGAGACGACGATGACCGGCACCGCTTATCCCCGCGACATGATCGGCTATGGCGCCACCCCGCCGCAGGCCAACTGGCCGGGCGGCGCCCGGGTGGCGGTGCAGTTCGTCATCAATTACGAGGAGGGCGGCGAGAACTGCGTCCTTCACGGGGACGCCGCATCGGAGGCCTTCCTGTCGGAGATCGTCGGCGCGCAGCCGATCCCCGGCGCCCGCCACATGAACATGGAGTCGATCTACGAATACGGCTCCCGCGCCGGCTTCTGGCGGCTGCACCGCCTGTTCACCGAGCGCAACCTGCCGGTCACCGTCTATGGCGTCGCCATGGCGCTGGAGCGCAATCCGGAGGTGGTCGCCGCCATGAAGGCCGCCGGCTGGGAGATCGCCACCCATGGCTGGCGCTGGATCGACTACCAGCATCTGCCGGCGGAGGTGGAGCGCGAGCACATGCTGCGCGCCATCGAGGTCCACACCCGCGTGACCGGCTCCCGGCCGCTCGGCTGGTATCTCGGCCGGTGCAGCCCGAACACCTGGCGGCTGGTCGCCGAGGAGGGCGGCTTCCTCTACAACGCCGATTCCTACGCCGACGATCTGCCCTATTGGGACGACAGCCATGGCCGGCCGCAGCTGATCGTGCCCTACACGCTCGACGCCAACGACATGCGTTTCGCGACCAACCAGGGCTTCAACAGCGGCGACCAGTTCTTCGCCTACCTGAAGGACAGCTTCGACACCCTCTATGCCGAGGGCGAGACGGCGCCGAAGATGATGTCCATCGGCCTGCATTGCCGTCTGGTCGGGCGTCCCGGTCGCGCGGCGGCGCTGGCCCGTTTCCTCGACTATGTGCGCGGCCATGACAAGGCGTGGGTGGCGACGCGGCTCGACATCGCCCGCCACTGGATCGCCGAACACCCCTACACCGCGAAGTGAGAGCGCAGCAGATGCCCTACAGCCTGGACGACCTGAACCGGATGGACCGCGCCGAATTCGTCGCGGCGCTGGGTGCCGTGTTCGAGGACAGCCCCTGGGTGGCCGACGCCGCCTGGGACAAGCGCCCCTTCGCCGATGCCACGGCCTTGCGCGCGGCGATGACCGGCATCGTCCGCGCGGCGGGGACGGAACGGCAGCGCGCCCTGATCCTGTCCCACCCCGACCTTGCCGACCGCGCCAGCCGCCCGGCCAACCTGACCGCCTTCTCGCAGACCGAACAGGCCAGGGCCGGCCTGAACGAACTGACCGAGGCGGAGGCCCAGGAGCAGCGCGACCTGAACCGCGCCTACCGCGAGCGCTTCGGCTTCCCCTTCATCATGGCGGTGCGCTTCAGCAGCAAGCAGGAGATCCTGGCGGCGATGCGCGAGCGCGTGGCGAACGAGCCGGAGGTGGAGTTCGGCCGGGCGTTGGAGGAGATCTACAAGATCGCCGGCTTCCGGCTGGACGATCTGGTGAAGTGACACCCCCTCTCCGCCCCCGGGGAGAGGGATTCTCCAAAAACGAAAAAAGCGCGCCGCCCCAGCCGGAGCGGCGCGCTTTCTTTTAACAGCAGTCGTTACGCTTCCATCGCCTTGACGACCTCTTCGGTGACCTTCTTGGCATCACCGAACAGCATCATGGTGTTGGGGCGGAAGAACAGCTCGTTCTCGACACCGGCGTAACCGGCGGCCATGCCGCGCTTGATGAAGAACACCGTCTTGGCTTTCTCCACATCGAGGATCGGCATGCCGTAGATGGCGCTCGTCGGGTCGGTCTTGGCCGCCGGGTTGGTCACGTCGTTGGCGCCGATGACGAAGGCGACATCCACCGTACCGAAGTCGCGGTTGATGTCCTCCAGTTCGAACACCTCGTCGTAGGGTACGTTGGCCTCGGCCAGCAGCACGTTCATGTGACCGGGCATGCGGCCCGCCACCGGGTGGATGGCGTACTTCACATCCACGCCCTCATGCTTCAGGCTGTCGGCCATCTCACGCAGAGCATGCTGGGCCTGGGCCACCGCCATGCCGTAGCCCGGCACCACGATCACCGACTGGGCGTTCTTCATGATGTAGGCGGCGTCCTCGGCCGAGCCGGCCTTGACCGAACCCTGCGGACCCTTGGCAGGGCCGCCGGCCGCGGCACTCTCGCCGCCAAAGCCGCCGAGGATGACGTTGAAGATCGAGCGGTTCATGCCCTTGCACATGATGTAGGACAGGATGGCGCCCGAGGAGCCCACCAGCGCGCCGGTGATGATCAGCAGGTTGTTCTGAAGCGTGAAGCCGATGCCGCAGGCCGCCCAGCCGGAGTAGCTGTTCAGCATCGAGATGACCACCGGCATGTCGGCGCCACCGATCGGCAGGATCAGCAGGAAGCCCAGCGCCAGCGCCACGACGACGATCAGCCACATCGCGGCGTCGGCGTTCGACTGCACCAGCCAGATGATCAGGATGACGGTCAGCACGCCGAGCGCCGCGTTCAGCGGATGCTGCATCGGGAAGACCAGCGGCTTGCCGGTGACCAGACCCTGGAGCTTGGCGAAGGCGACGATGGAGCCGGTGAAGGTGATCGCACCGACCGCGGTGCCCAGCGCCATCTCGATCAGCGAGCCCTTGGCGATGGCGCCGCGGAGGCCGATGCCGTAGGCCTCCGGCGAATAGAAAGCGGCGAGCGCCACGAAGACGGCGGCCAGACCGACCAGCGAGTGGAAGGCGGCGACCAGCTGTGGCAGCGCCGTCATCTCGATCTTCTTGGCGACGACGTAGCCGATGGCACCGCCGATGGCGATGCCGAGCACGATCATCCAATAGGACTGGACGATGGGCGAGGCCAGCGTGGTCAGGATGGCGATGGTCATGCCGACCATGCCGTAGATGTTGCCCTGGCGCGAGGTCTCCGGGCTGGACAGCCCGCGCAGCGCCATGATGAAGCAGATGGAAGCAACGAGATAGAGAAGGGCCGACAAGGTTTCCATGGTCTTACTTGCCCTTCTTCTTGAACATGGAGAGCATGCGCTGGGTCACGAGGAAGCCGCCGAAGATATTGACGGATGCCAGGATGACGGCGAGGAAGCCGAGGACCTTGGAGAAGCCCCCATCGCCAAAGATTGGGCCGGCCGGGCCGGCGGCGACCAGCGCGCCGACGATGATGACCGACGACACGGCGTTGGTGACGGCCATCAGCGGCGAATGCAGGGCCGGGGTGACGCGCCAGACGACGTAATAGCCGACGAAGCAGGCCAGCACGAGCACCGTCAAACCGGTGACGAAGAAGCTGCCGTGGCTGGCCGCCTCGGTCACCGGGACCGGCGACAGCTGCGCCACCTGCACGGCCAGCGCATCGACCTGATTGGTCAGGGCCGCCAGGGTCTGGCGGAACGCGGCGATGTTGCTTGCGGGATCCGGGTGTTCCATGGGATCCGCCTCCTCACGCGGGTTGCGCTTCGCGGGCGTCCGCGAAGGCAGGATGCACGATGGCGCCGTCGCGGGTCAGCGCGATGGCCTTGACGATCTCGTCGTCCCAGTTGACGACGATGCCCGTCTCCCCAGAGTCTTTTGGGCCGTGCAGCGACGTCAGCAGCGCCAGCAGGTTCTTGGCGTACAAGAGCGAGGCGCTCTCGGCGATGCGGCTGGCGTAGTTGGCATGGCCGACGATCTTCACGCCGTTGGCCGTGGTCACCACCTCGCCCAGCTTGGCGCCCTCGACGTTGCCGCCCTGCTCCACCGCCAGATCGATGATCACCGAGCCCGGCTTCATCGACGCCACATGCTCCGCCGTCACCAGGATCGGTGCCTTGCGGCCGGGGATCAGCGCGGTGGTGATGACCAGGTCCTGCTTCTTGATGTGCTCGGCGACCAAGGCGGCCTGCTGGCGCTTGTAGTCGTCCGACATCTCCTTGGCGTAGCCGCCGGCGGTCTCAGCCTGCTTGAACTCGTCGTTCTCCACCGCGACGAAGCTGCCACCCAGCGACTGCACCTGCTCCTTCACCGCCGGGCGCACATCGGTGGCCGAGACGATGGCGCCGAGGCGCTTGGCGGTGGCGATGGCCTGGAGGCCGGCGACGCCGACGCCCATGATGAAGGCGCGGGCCGGCGGCACGGTGCCGGCGGCGGTCATCATCATCGGGAAGGCGCGGCCGTATTCCGAGGCGGCATCGACGACGGCCTTGTAGCCGGCGAGGTTGGCCTGGGAGGACAGCACGTCCATGACCTGGGCGCGGGTGATGCGCGGCATGAACTCCATGGCGAAGGCGTTCACGCCGACATCGGCGTAGGCCTTCACATGGTCGCGGCTGTTGTAGGGATTGAGGATGGCGAACAGCAGCGTGCCCTTGGCCATCAGCGCCAGTTCGTCCTCACCGCCCTCGGAAGCGATCAGCGGCCTCTGCACCTTCAGGACGATGTCGGCATCGGCCAGCGCCGAAGCCTGGTCGGCGGCGATGGCGGCCCCCGCCGCCTCATAGGCTGCATCGGTGATGCTGGAACCGAGGCCGGCCCCGCTCTCCACCACCACGTCCAGACCGAGGGCTTTGAATTTCTTGACGGTTTCGGGAGACGCGGCGACGCGGCGCTCGCCCGGGCGGCGCTCCCTGGGTATCGCGATCTTCATGTCGTTTGCTTTCGAAGGCCGGCCTTGGCGGCGGGCAATAATCGGCCCACCCCTTGGTCAAGGCTCCCGGTCAGGGCCGGATCAGGGCGGGCAAGCGCCGAAGCGGCAACTCAGGTGGGGCAGTGGACATGCGCCGGCCCCACCCACACAGCACTCACTGGTTGGCAACGACCGGGAAGTCCCAGCCCTCGGCGGCCGTGGCGGCGGCTGTCGCAGCAGCCGTGGCAGCGGCCACCGGAACGCCATCGGCAGACAGCTCTTCCAACTGTCGGCGGATCAGGTCGCGGACGCTGACGACGCCGACCAGGGTGGAGCCTTCCAGGACCGGGACATGGCGGATGCCATGTTCGTCCATCAGGCTCAGCACATGACGCACGGAGTCCGACGGGCTGCAGCAATAGGGGTCGCGCGTCATCAGCGCCGAAACCGCCTGCTCCAGGATGGCGGGACCGCGGTCGACCAGGGCGCGGACGACATCGCGTTCGGAAATGACGCCGACCACCGTGTTGCCTTCGGTGCGGCAGACGTCCTTGACCACCAGCGCGCCGGTGTTCTCCGCCTTCATCAGGCGCAGCGCGGTGGAGACCGTTTCGTTGATGCGCACCATGCCGATGCGCGTGCCCTTCTTGCGGAGAATGTCCTCGACCTTCATGACGCTCCACCCCCCTTGAGGCGGCCGGCGCGCACCCTGTCCGGGTTTGCGCCGGCCGCGTCGCCTGACTTGTTTTGCCTTGGGCTTGCCTATTGGGGCTTGCCTACTGGGCCGCCACCGCTTCCGGAGTGCGGGCGGGAGCGGCGGACTGCGGCCGGCTGTAGCAGCCGGCGGTCTCGCCGCGCTGCTTCACCAGCGCCAGCACCACGTCGATGGTCGGCGTCGGCACGCCCACCATGCGGCCCATCTCCTGCACCACCGACAGCAGCGGATCGATCTCCATCGGCCGGCCGCGCTCCAGATCCTGGAGCATCGAGGTCTTGTGCGCGCCCACCGCGGCGGCGCCGTTGATGCGGCGCTCCACATCGACGCGGAAATGGACACCCAGCTTGTCGCCGATGTCCTTGGCCTCCAGCATCATCGCCTTGGCGACGGCGCGGGTGTCGGCATCGCCGCAGATGACCTCCAGCGTGCCGTGGGTCAGCGCGCTGATCGGGTTGAAGCAGAGGTTGCCCCACAGCTTCAGCCAGATCTCGTCGCGGATGCGGTCCAGCACCGGGGCGCGCAGGCCGCCGGCCTCCATCGCCTTCGACAGGGCGACGACGCGGTCCGACTTCGACCCGTCCGGCTCGCCGAGAGAGAATTTGTCGCCATAGACATGCTGGATGACGCCCGGCTCCACCACCTCGGTCGCCGGATAGACGACGCAGCCGATGGCGCGCTGCGGACCCAGCCCGTTCCACTGGACCGAACCCGGATCGACGGTTTCCAGTGTGCGGCCGTCGAACTCGCCGCCGGTGCCGTAGAAATACCAATAGGGAATGCCGTTGACCGCGGTGACGACGGCGGTGTCGTCACCGAGAAGCGGTTGCATCGCAGGCACGACACCGGGGACGGAGTGGGCCTTCAACGCGACGATCACATAATCCTGCGGGCCGAGTTCGGCCGGGTTGTCGGTGCAGCGGGGGTGGACGACGGTCTTCTCCTCCCCCATCAGCAAGGTGACGCCGTTTTCGCGCATCGCCGCCAGATGCGCGCCACGCGCCACCAGGCTGACTTCGGCACCTGCCTGATGCAGGCGAACGCCGAGGTAGCCGCCGATGGCCCCGGATCCGTAGATGCAGATCTTCATGCCGGATTCCCCTCTCCCCCGATTTCACTTTTTGAATGCTGTGGGGCTGGACGACGCCAGCCTGCCCGCACCGGCCGCATCCATCGGCTGACCGGTCGCTTTGCAGCGGCATCCAACAGTCTGTCGCGCAAACTGTGTCTGGAGTTTGGTATACCACATACCGTATGTCAATGCGGAATGTGGGGGCACGGTTGAGATTGCGGACGCCGGATACACCCCGTTCGGATCAGGCTCCCTTCGCGAAAAAGTACAGGGTCAGCACCGCTCCGATGATGACCACCAAGGTCTTCAAAAGCTTGGGATCGACCCGCTTCGCACCGATGGCGCCGGCATAGCCGCCGGCCACCGCCGCCAGGGCCATCGCCACGGTTTCCGGCCAGGACACCGCGCCGGCGACGATGAAGGTGCCGACCGCCGCCGCGTTCATCAGCATCGCCAGCAGAAGCCGCAGCCCGTTCATGGCGTGGATGTCGCGCAGCCCGAACAGGGTCAGCGCCGCCAGCATCAGGAAGCCGATGCCGCCGCCGAAATAGCCGCCATAGATCGAGATCAGGAACTGCACCACCAGCACGCTGCGTCCGCCCAGCCGCAGCCTGGACACGATGCCCGGCGCATAGGCGCCGATGGCGAACACGGCTGTCGCGAACAGCAGAAGCCAGGGCACGAAGCGGGCGAAGGTCGCGTTCGGCGTCACCAGCAGAAGCAGCGCGCCCACCAGCCCGCCGACGAGGCTGAGCGCGGCGAAGACCGGCACATTCACCTGGCCGCCGGCGGCGATCTCCCGCCGGTAGGCCCAGCTGCTGGCCGCCTGCCCCGGAAACAGTGCCACGGTGCTGGAGGCGTTGGCGGCCACCGGCGGCACCCCGGCGAACAGCAGGGCCGGAAAGGTGATGAAGGCGCCACCCCCGGCGACGGCGTTGAGCGCGCCGGAACAGAAGGCCGCCAGCATCAGGACAAGCATATCCAACATGACCGACCCACCCCTTTCGATCCGTGTTGACGGCACCAGCCGTATTCTGTATACAGAATATCAGTCTCCGAGCGTTCTCTGCCCGGACCTGTCAGTCGGGGGGCGCGGGTCGTGAATGCGGTTCACGGCCGGCCTCCCAAAACGCGACAAACCGACACCGGGACCAATGCGGTGGTCCCGATGCCGGTTTGTCGTTTTTCCGGCGGCAACTGTTCCGCCCTTATTGAGAGTTCCGGCTGGCCCCCCGGTCAACGGGAACTCTCTCGGCGGACGTTCCGCGGTGCTTTCAGTCGGCGCCCTCGGCCGCCAGCTTGCCGACCGGCTGGGTGGTGTCCTCGGCGATCTGGCGGGCACGCATCGGCTTCAGGACGAACAGGGCCATGAAGGCGGCGATGGCGTTGACCGCGGCAGCGAAGAAGAACACTGCCTGCCAGCTGCCGGTCGAAGACACGATCACGTTGGCGAAGGGAACGACCAGCGACGCGGTGCCCTTGGCGGTGTAGAGCAGGCCGGCGTTGGTGGTGGCGAACTTCGACCCGAAGCTGTCGGCGCAGCAGGACGGGAACAGGCTGTAGATCTCGCCCCAGGCAAAGAACACCAGACCGGTCAGGACGACGAAGGCGACCGGGTGCTGGCCCCACTGGTTCAGCGCCAGGATGCCGACCGCTTCGATGGCGAAGGCGACGAACATCGTGTTTTCACGGCCGATATGGTCGGACACCCAGCCGAAGAACGGACGGGTCACGCCGTTCAGCACGCGGTCGATGGTCAGCGCGAAGGTCAGCGCCGGCAGGGTCAGGCCCATGATGCTGACGGGCATGCCGTCGAGGTGGAAGTCCTTGGCGATCGGGCCGAGCTGGGCGGTGGCCATCAGACCGCCGGCGGCGACCATGACGAACATCAGGTACATCACCCAGAAGACCGGCGACTTCAGCGTCTCCTGCGGGGTGTAGTTGCGGCGGCTCTGAGCGATGTTGCTCTTGGTCTTCGGCAGCAGGGCCGGGTCGGCTTCCTTCAGGAACCAGGCCAGCGCGAAGACGATCAGGCCCTGGCCCAGACCGAACACCAGGAAGGTCTGCTCGAAGCCGGAGGTCTGGATCATGTTGGCGATCGGAACGACCGTCAGGGCGGAACCGGCGCCGAAGCCGGCGGCGGTCAGGCCGGCGGCCAGGCCGCGGCGATCCGGGAACCACTTCAGCGCGTTGCCGACGCAGGTGCCGTACACGGCGCCGGCACCGACACCGCCAACGGCCGCACCGATGTAGAGCAGCGCCAGCGAGTCGGCGAACGAATTGATGACCCAGGCCAGGGCGCACAGGATGCCACCGACCACGACGACGATGCGGGGACCGAACTTGTCGACGAACCAGCCCTCGACCGGCACCAGCCAGGTTTCGGTCACGACGAAAATGGTGAAGGCGATCTGAATGGCGGCACGGCCCCAATGATACTTTTCATCGATGGGGTTGACGAACAGCGTCCAGCCATATTGCAGGTTCGCAATCATCGACATACAGATCACGCCGATGACCAACTGCATCCAGCGGCCGCCGAGCGGTGCTCCCTGCGCCTCCGAATTCGTATGCTGCATCTTCTATCTCCTCCTAGGAAGCGGTTCTCTGCCGATTCGGGCGTCGCTTCTGTTTTGATGCTTTAGGCGTTTTCTTTGGGTGTCTTCTGAGATGCTTCGGAATTTGATGCTGTTGTTTGCTGTGAGTGGCAGCGCGGCGGGGATGCGGCCCCGGGGCGCTTCACTGCTGTGGGAGGCGGGTTTTCGCCCCCCGCCAAATCGGTGCGGTCCTGATCCGATCTGGAATTATCAATATGGTATACCAGATGCCGAATGCCGTGCAAGCGATTAGTGGAAGGCACGAACTGTTTCCGCAGGCTGCATTCGCCCTGTTGCGGGGCCTACGCCCGGCCATTGGTTTTCCGGCACGCGGAAAGTGTGGCAGGCCAGCTTTTGACCGGACAATCTACTGGCATATGGTATGCCAGTGCCGGGGACGTACCGTCGGCGCCGGCGCCCATCCGGGCAGAACCCATATTGATAAGGAGTCGACCGCCATGGACCAGCAGCAGAACATCGAGATCGTCGTGGCGCGTGACGATGCCGATATCGCCGCCAGCTACCCGATCATGAAGGAGCTGCGGACCCACATGACCGACCCCGAAGCCTACCGCGCGCAGATCCGCCGCCAGATGGACGACGGCTACAACCTCGCCCTGCTGCGGCTGGACGGCGAGATCGCCGGTTGCGGCGGCTTCCGCGTCCACGAGACGCTGTCGCGCGGCCGCTATATGTATGTCGAGGATCTGGTCACCAGCTCCGCCAAGCGCTCCTACGGGCTGGGCGACAAGCTGTTCGACTGGCTGGCCGGCGAGGCGCGGGAGCGCGGCTGCGCCCAGATGGAGATCATCTCCGGCATCCAGCGCGGCGAAGCCCACCGCTTCTACCACCGCAAGCGGATGACCATCAAAAGCTTCCAGCTGGTGCTGCCGCTCGCCTGACCGGGTGGAAATACCGAAGGCGAAAACGAAAAAGACGGCCCCGGGAGGCCGTCTTTCTCACGATGACAGGAAGGAAGAGCCACGGATCAGAAGGCGCGCGGGAAGCTCGCCCAGGCCGGACCCGGCGGCAGTTCGTCTTCCGGCTCCTTGAGATCGGCTTCGGTCGGGTTGGCGAGGCGAAGCGGCGCGGAGGAGAAATCGCGCTGCGACTTGCCCGCGTTGGCGATCTGCATCGACAGAATATAATGGACCGTGCCGCCGAAGACGGACAGCACAAGCGCCAGAACCAGCATTTCCAACATGTTCATCGCTCCAGTGTCTCGGTGGGGTGCTTTTTTTGTTTGATCGGCTTCGGCGTGACAGTTCCGTTATGACGCGATGCAGCAATTGGTTCAAGTTTTTTGGTATACAAGGTACATGATGCCGGACATGCGCATACCGCATGCCTTAGCTCATTTGCATGCATAACAAACATATCGCATTACGAACAGTATGGCTGTGCTGCATTGGTATCATGAGCCAACAGGGCGAGGTCCGTTGCGCTGCACCATCGTATGAGGCGGCCCGAAAAATTAGGGCCGCCGCCAACATTGGCCATCGAAATTGTTTGATTGGCGTACAGTATTTGGCATACCATATTCAAAGCACGACGCCCGGCCGGGCGCCCTGCCGGCCCTGAAGACGGGCCGCCCCACAGATGGCTTTCCCGCCAGCCGCAGCCGATCAGGAGTCCCGCCATGAAGGTCGAACACATCCTGCGCACCAAGCAAGCCCGCGTCGTCGCCGTGCGGACCAATGCGACGGTCGCCGACGCCATCCGCCTGATGAAGGCGGAGAACATCAGCGCCCTGGTCGTCAAGGACGTCTGCCGCACCGAAGGCAACACACTGGCCGGCGTCCTGTCGGAGCGCGACATCGTGCACGCCCTGCTGGAACGCGGCAGCTCGCTGATGGCGATGCCGGTGTCGCAGCTGATGACCCGCCAGCCGGTAACCTGCGCCCCGTCCGACAGCGTGCGGCAGGCCTTGCAACTGATGGAGCAGCACCACATCCGCCATCTTCCGGTTCTGGAGGACGGACATCTGGTCGGCGTCGTCAGCGCCCGCGACTTCACCCGGCTGCAATTGCAGGAGCTGGACGGCACGGTCACCGGGGTCGCGGAACCGCCGGCCGCCGCCACTTACGCCCACTGATCCGTCCCACCCGGCCGCCCCATCCGGGCCGCCCCACCCGACTGCGGCGCCGCCGGCACATCCAGTCCGGCGGCGCCTTTGCCATGGGAGTGCCCCTCTGTGACCACCCTGATCTTCACCCATCACGACTGCTTCGCGCATGACACCGGACCCGGCCATCCGGAGGCGCCGGAACGGCTGGCCGTGGTGTGGCAGGTGCTCGATCGGCCGGAGTTCCGCGATTTGGAGCGCCGGTCCGCGCCCGAAGCGGATGTGGAACAGCTGTCGCGCGTCCATGAGCGCTCTTACGTCGATGCGGTCCTGGCCGCGGTCCCGACCGACGGCTATCAGCGGCTGGACGGCGACACGCTGCTGTCGCCGGGGTCGCGCGGTGCGATCCTGCGCGCGGCCGGGTCGGTCTGCGCCGCGGTCGACGCCGTGCTGGCCGGCGGGGCGACCAACGCCTTCTGCGCGGTACGCCCCTGCGGCCACCATGCCGAACCCGCCCGCGCCATGGGATTCTGCGTCTTCAACAACATCGCCGTCGGAGCGGAGCATGCCCGCAAGATCCATGGGCTGACCCGTGTCGCGGTGGTCGATTTCGACGTGCATCACGGCAACGGCACCCAGGCGATGTTCGCCGACGACCCCAACCTGTTCTTCGCCTCGACCCACCAGTCGCCGCTCTATCCCGGCACCGGCAATTCCTGGGAGCGCGGCGTCGACGGCAACATCCTGAATCTGCCGCTTGAGCCCTACAGCGGCTCCGTCGAGTTCCGCCAGGCGGTGGAGCGCGTCATCCTGCCGGCGCTGGAGGCGTTCCAGCCGGAACTGCTGCTGATCTCCGCCGGTTTCGACGCCCACAAGCGCGATCCGCTGGCGCAGCTCGGCCTCACCAACGAGGATTTCGAATGGGTGACGCGCAAGCTGGTCGAGCTTGCCGACCGCGTCTGCGGCGGCCGGGTGGTGTCGGCGCTGGAGGGCGGCTATGACGCCACCGGTCTGGCGGAAGGCTGCGCCGCCCATCTGACGGCGCTGATGCGCGCCTAAAAGGGGGGCTATCAAGGGGGGGGCGTTCCCTCCCCTCTCGATCCCCTTCCCCTCAATCCGTCGCCAGCCCCACCCCGCACTCGCGCGCCCACTCCAGCAGCCGGGCGGTCGCGCCGTCCGGCGCCGGCCGCTGCAACGGGGCCGCCCCCAGAACCACGGCGCCATTGCTGCCGTCGATGGTCAGCAGGTCGCCGGTTCGGACGGTCACATCGCCGACCCGCATCGCCCCATCCTCGACATCGATGCGGAGCATGCGGGCGCCGCAGACGCAGGGCCGGCCCATGCCGCGGGCCACCGTGGCGGCGTGGCTGGTGAAGCCGCCGCGGGCGGTGACGATTCCGACGGCGGCGTGCATGCCGTGGATGTCCTCCGGCGAGGTTTCCGGCCGGCACAGGATCACCGGCGCCCCGCCGCGCGCCAGCCGCACCGCGTCGTCGGTGGTGAAGGCGGCCCGGCCGGTGGCCGCACCGGGCGAGGCCGGCAGGCCGGTGGCGATGGCCGCCGCCAGCGCGTCGGCCGTCAGGGTCGGGCGCAGCAGTTCGTCCAGCGCCTGCGGATCGACGCGGCGCACCGCCTCGTCGCGGGTGACGATCCCCTCCTCCGCCAGATCGACGGCGATGCGGACCGCCGCCTCGGACGACCGCTTGCCGCTGCGCGATTGCAGTATGAACAGGCGCCCGCCCTCCACCGTGAACTCGATGTCCTGCATGTCGGCGAAGGCACGCTCCAGCCGCTCCGCCACCGCGCACAGCTCGGCATAGACGGCCGGCAGGCGGCGCTCCATCGAACGGTCGGCGTTGGGTTCGCCAGAGTTGAGTTGTCCGGCGCTCAGCGGGTCGGGGTCGCAGGTGCCGGACACCACGTCCTCGCCCTGGGCGTCGGCAAGGAACTCGCCGCACAGGCCGGGCACGCCGGTGGAGGGGTCGCGGGTGAACAGCACGCCGGTGCCCGAATCCGGCCCGCGGTTGCCGAACACCATCGCCTGGACCGTCACCGCCGTTCCCAGATCCTCCGGAACGTCGTGCAGGGCGCGGAACGCCACCGCCCGCGGGTTCATCCAGGAGCGGAACACCGCCGCCACCGCCTGCCGCAGCTGCTCGGCGGGATCCTGGGGGAACGGCCGGCCGCAGCGGGTTTCCACCAGCCGCAGGAAGGACGGAAGCAGGCTGCGCCAGTCCTCCGCCGTCAGGTCGCCGTCGCGCTGGAGCGCCCGCTCCTCCTTGTGCTCGTCCAGCAGCGCCTCGAACCGGTGGCCGGGCACGCCCATCACCACGCAGCCGAAGGACTGGACCAAGCGGCGATAGCAGTCATAGGCGAAGCGCGCGTCGCCCGATGTCGCCGCCAGCCCTTCGACGCTGCGGTCGTTGAGACCGAGATTGAGGATGCTGTCCATCATGCCGGGCATCGACACCGCGGCGCCGGAGCGGACCGACAGCAGCAGCGGACGCCCGGCATCGCCGAAACGCCCCCCGGCCTGCCGTTCCAGCGCCAGGATGGCGCCGTCGATCCGCTCGATCAGGCCGGCCGGCAGCGCATCCTGCGCCCCCAGCCCGCGCCCGGCCTCCGCGGCGATGACGAAGCCCGGCGGCACCGGGATGCCCAGCGCCGCCATCTCCACCAGACGCGCGCCCTTGTTGCCCAGCCGCCCGACATCGGCCCGGCCATCGCCAAGCCCGGCCCAGAAGGGAACGATCACGTCCGGTACGGCCGCCAGGAGGACAGCGGCCGGATGGCGGAGCGGGGCGATGTCGGGAGCGGTCAGGCTGTTCATGATGCACTCAACATGGGTTCGGCCGGCCCGTCGAAGGCCATCAGACGCAGCAGCCGGTGCAGTCCATCCGGATCGTCGTTCTTCCTGTCCGCAGTCCGGGCAAGATGCGCCCGCTGCCCGTCGCCGGGTCCGCCGGCACGGACGACGCCGTCGCTAAACAGCCGCAGCAGCGGTTCGGCCCGCGCGCAGGCCGCATCGCTGCCGCCGAGATCGATGGTAAAGCCGGGAGCGAGTGGCGCATCGGCCGCCAGGACCCCCATGCCGGACAGCCGCGCGGCGTTGGCCGAAGCCTCGGACGGCGGGATGCGGGACAGGTCGATCACCAGCGTGCCCGGCGGCAGGGCGCCGGCAAAGCCGTCATTGGCGAAACGGGCGTCGCCGAACAGGGCGGCCTCGACCGCGCGGACATCGGGCAACAGCATCATCACGACGTCGCATATCCCGGCCTGGTCACGGAACGCGCTGCGGCCATGGCGGTCGTGGTGCAGCCGGTGCCCGGCCTGCCGCAGCCTTTCCATGATCGCATCGGCCATCTCCCCGTTTCCGACGAACCCGACATCCATTGCGCGATCCTCCTGCTTCCGCCCCCGCCGCCGTTTCCCTCAGCGGGATCCGGCGCCCTGCGTCAGTCTGGAGATTGATTGCGCATTCCGCGTCGCACAATAGCACCATCGCGCAATTTTCACATCGCGGAAACCCGTCCCGACTTACCTAATCTTACCCAAGCCTAACATGTTCGGCCGGGGTCTCCAGTGGCGAAAAGCCGCAGTCCTCCGGAATGCGGAGCACGGGACCGGACGGGGTTTCCACCAGCTGCGGCACGATCGGCGGCGGGATTCCCTGTCCGGGGCCCCATCCGGGACAGGCAAGGGCCATCGCCGCCGCCCTGTCGGCACAGCCCGCCAGCCGCAGCAGGGTCATCCGGGTGGCGTAGACCAGCCGCCGCTGTCCGGCCCCGGCCTCCGCCAGAAGGCGGCGCGGGCTTGCCCACAGGGTGCCGACCGCCTCTTCGCCGTCGCAGACCGGTTGCTGTCCCTCCGGTGCCGGGGCCAGATAGAACAGCGTGTCGAAGCGGCGCGGCAGCATCTCCGGTGTCACCCAGCGCGCCAGCGGCGCCATCCGGTCGAGGGCGGGAACAGCGCCCGCCCGCGCCAGCGCCGCGGCGAATCCCTCCCCCGCCGCCAGCGCGCGGCGCAGCTCGTCGAGGGTACCGGGCGCAAGGGGATCGCGGCACAGCAGCACGCCGCATTCCTCCGCGCACTCCCGCAAGGCGGCGACGCGGTGGGCCAGATCGGCCGGCGGGTCTCCATCCGGCCTGAGACGGCGCCAGAGGCTGTGCCAATGCGGATCATGGTCCATCGCCTCCATCCGCCCGCCGGGGAAGACGGTGGCGCCGGGGGCGAAACGCAGGGCGGCGTGGCGTTCCATCACCAGCAGTTCCAGCCCGTCAGGCCCAGCGGACGGCACATCCCGCATCAGGATCAGCGTGGCGGCGGGATGGGCTGGAACGGGGCTTTGCGGCGCGGTCTCGGGCATGCCCCAGTGTCGCCGACAGGCGGGCCGGCTGTCCATGTGCCGCGGGTGGAACCACTCTCACGATGCGGAATAAGGATCGGGCGCCGTTTGACCGTCCGGCCTAGGACTTCCAGCATCGGGCCAACACCGAACCCCAACTCATCATCGTTCGCCAGTCCCGCCCCTTTTTGCAAAGGGCCGGGCGGAGGAAGGCTGTCGTCATGCCGTTTCACCGCAGCACAAAGATCGTCGCCACGCTGGGTCCCGCCAGCTCGTCGGAAAGCCAGATCACGGCGCTCGCCCGGGCGGGCGTGAATGTCTTCCGCCTGAACGCCAGCCACGGCACCCAGGCCGAACATGCGGAGCGCTTCGCCCGCATCCGTGCCGCCGAAAAGACCGTTGGCCGGCCGATCGGCGTCCTGCTCGACCTCCAGGGGCCGAAGCTGCGGGTCGGCACCTTCGGCTTCGGGCCGGTGGATCTCGCCATCGGCGACCGTTTCCGCCTGGATCTCGACCGCCGGCCGGGCGACAGCCGCCGCGTCTGCCTGCCCCATCCGGAGGTTTTCGCCAGCCTGGAAGCCGGCCTGGACCTGCTGCTGAACGACGGCCGCATCCGGCTGCGCGTTCTGGACTGCGGCCCCGACTTCGCGGAGACCGAGGTGGTGGCCGGCGGCACCCTGTCCGACCGCAAGGGCGTCAATGTGCCGGGTGCGGCACTCGCCCTGAGTGCCTTGTCGGAGAAGGACCGCAGCGACCTCGCCTTCGGGCTCGACCTCGGGATGGACTGGATCGGCCTCAGCTTCGTCCAGCGGCCGGAGGACATCCTGGAAGCGCGCGAGCTGATCGGCAACCGGGCGCATGTGATGACCAAGATCGAGAAGCCGGCAGCATTGCCGACGCTCGACCGCATCATCGAACTGTCCGACGCGGTGATGGTGGCGCGCGGCGACCTCGGCGTCGAACTGCCGCCGGAGGATGTGCCGGGCCTGCAGAAGAAGATGATCCGGCTCAGCCGCGCCATGGGCAAGCCGGTGATCGTCGCCACCCAGATGCTGGAATCCATGGTGTCGGAGCCGACCCCGACCCGGGCCGAGGCGTCCGACGTCGCCAACGCCGTCTATGACGGGGCCGATGCGGTGATGCTGAGTGCGGAGTCCGCCTCCGGCCGCTATCCGGTGGAGGCGGTGGCGATGATGGAGCGCATCGTCCGCCGGGTGGAGGGCGACCCGCTCTACCGCCGCATCATGGATGCCGACCATCCCAGCCCGGAGGCGACGGCCCCCGACGCGCTGACCGCCGCGGCGCGACAGGTCGCGGAAACCATCAGCGCCGCCGCCATCGTCACCTACACCACCACCGGCTCGACCACGCTGCGCGCCTCGCGCGAGCGGCCCAGCGTGCCGATCCTCGGCCTCAGCGCCAACGAGGCGACGGCGCGGCGGCTGTCGCTGGCCTGGGGCGTCCATGCCGTGCTGACCGACGACGTGGCGAATTTCTCGGAGATGGTCGGCCGTGCGCTGACGGCGGCGGCGGAGACCGGCATCGGCAAGTCCGGCCAGTCGCTGGTGGTCACCGCCGGCGTTCCCTTCGGAACACCGGGCAAGACCAATTCCCTGCGGGTGGTGACCATCGACGGCGACGATGTGCCGAAGCTGGAGACGGCGCAGAGGGAGGCGGCGACGGTCTGAGTCCTGGCTGCGGTCAGGGCGGCGGGAACCGCCCTGGCCTGCTCCTCACTCCCAAACACTCATTCCCGGACATTCACTCCAGAAAATCGCAGTGCTTCTCCACATGCGCGGCCAGACCCATGGTGTGCTCGCGCACCAGCCGTTCGGCGAGGTTGGCGTCGCGGTCCTCCAGGGCCTTGATGATGGCGCGGTGGTCGTGGATGGAGCGCTCGGCCCGGTCCTCCTGGCCGATGGTCAGCTTGCGGATCGCCCGCATGTGGATGAACAGGTTGTCGGTGACGTCCTGGATCAGCTTCGATCCGCTCAGCTGGATGATGCTCTTGTGGAAGGCGATGTTGGCGTCGGAATATTCGCCGACATGGTCCTTCGGGCTGCGCTGCTCGAAGCTGCCGAACAGGTCCCACAGCTTGTGGATCTCGGCGGCCGGGGCATGTTCGGCGGCCATGCGGGCGGCCATGCTCTCCAGCGCGGCCCAGACCTGGATCATCTCGACGATCTCGGTCTTGGTCTTGCGGACGACGAAGATGCCGCGGCGCGGCTGAAGGCGGATGAAGCCTTCCTGCTCCAGCAGGGTCAGCGCCTCGCGGATCGGGGTGCGGCTGACGCCGAGCTTGTCGCTGAGCTGCCGCTCGTCCAGCCGGATCTCGCGGTCATGGTCGTAGATGTCCATCTCCGTGATCGCCTGCTTCAGCGCGTGATAGACCTGACTGCGGAAGGTGGTTCCGGTGTCGAGGGGCTGGACGTTGAGAGCGGGAAAGGTCATGGAGTGGATGTCCTCATGTCTCGCCGGACGTTGCGGCGCCGCCAGGCGGGTCCCCGGTTCGGGACCTTCGGCGTTTTCGTATCCTACATACCAGATGCATGCAAGGCGCTGAAATGTCCAGGGGGACAGGCGTGAAGCGCGCCGACGGCCGGCTTCAGCGCGGCAGATCGGCCCCCGCCGGCGCCAGCGCCGCCAGCAGAGGCTTCAGCGCCTGCGCATCGCGCATCGCCAGCCCCATCACCGCAATGCCCGCGGCCCCGGCCGCCCGGCATCCGGCCACCGCATCCGCCCGGTCGAGACCGCCCAGCCCGATCACCGCCATGCTGCATCGCCCCCCGATATCCACCCATCGCCGCAGGCCCGCCTCGCCCAGGCAAGGCCCGTAGCCCGGCTTGCTGGCGGAGGGGAAAACCGGTGAGACGGTCACGTAATCGACCTGCCCGGCCGCCCGCTCCATCGCCGCCGCACCGTCCGAGTCGTGGAGCGACAGCCCGATCAGTGCCCCGGCCCCCAGCAGCGCACGCGCCGCCGCCGGATCGCCGCCGGCGGGCAGATGCACCCCGTCCACGCCGGCCGCAGCGGCCAGCGCCGGGTCGCCATGCAGGGTGATGCGGGCTCCCCACGGACGGGCGCACGCAATCAATGCGCGAGCCAGATCCAGCCTTTCCCTTTCGGGCAAATCCTTGTCCCGCAAGGAAAGCCAACGCACGCCGCAGGCGAACAGACGCTCCGCCACCTGCGGCAGCGGCCGGTCGGCCAGCCTGCGGTCGGTGATCGCCAGCAGCGGCGGCTCAGGCAATGACATGGGATGTAAGGCGGGGCGTGAAATGGGACCGCGTCCTTCGGTTGGGCCGGTCATCATCGCAGGGCCCGTCTCTTTCGGCCAGTCCCGGGACGGTCATTTTCCCATCCTGCGGAAATCCAGCGGATACAAATCGACAATCCGCATGACCGTTGTCCGTCCGGCAAATGGTTCGTATTGACATCATCCGTCAAACTGATGATCGTAGAGGCGGGCATGGGGCATTTGGCATGCCAGCAACCCCAAGTTGGTGGTGGAGAGCCTCAGCCCGTCGCCTTTTTTCCGGACCGGACATGAAACCAACAACGCGGCCACACGGGAGCCCGAGGTCCGGCAATCCGAACGAAACATGTCGCCGAACAGAACATGTCGGGTGCAATGGGGAGGAAGGACATGGTGCGTGACACGCACGGCAATACGGCCCAGGTCGCACCCTGGGGCGGGCGCTGGATGCAGTTGGCCATCGGCATCGTCTGCATGTCGATGATCGCCAACCTGCAATATGGCTGGACCCTGTTCGTCGAGCCGATCGACGACAAGCATGGCTGGGGCCGCACCGCGATCCAGGTGGCCTTCACCATCTTCATCGTCACCGAAACCTGGCTGGTGCCGGTCGAGGGCTGGTTCGTCGACAGGTTCGGTCCGCGCATCGTCGTGCTGGTGGGCGGCGCGCTGTGCGCCCTGTCCTGGGCCTTGAACGCGGTGGCGGATTCGCTGACCCTGCTCTATCTCGCCGCGGTGATCGGCGGCATCGGCGCCGGCGGTGTCTATGGCACCTGCGTCGGCAATGCGCTGAAATGGTTCCCCGACCGCCGCGGGCTGGCCGCCGGCCTGACCGCCGCCGGCTTCGGCGCCGGCTCCGCCCTCACCGTCGTGCCGATCGCCACCATGATCGAGACCTCCGGTTTCGAGAACACCTTCATGACCTTCGGGCTGGGCCAGGGGATGGTCATCCTGGTGCTGGCTTGGTTCATGGCCGACCCCCCGAAGCACGGCTATGGGCAGGCGCGCGGCGGCACCGCCCCGCAGCGCCGCCATTACACCCCGCAGGAGATGCTGCGGACGCCGGTCTTCTGGATCATGTACGGCATGTTCACCATGGTCGCCGCCGGCGGTCTGATGGTGACGGCCCAGCTCGGCCCCATCGCCACCGACATGGGGCTGATCGACGCCCCGGTCAGCATCCTGGGCCTGACCCTGCCGGCGCTGACCTTCGCACTGTCCATCGACCGGGTGATGAACGGCATCACGCGGCCCTTCTTCGGCTGGGTGTCCGACCATATCGGGCGCGAGAACACCATGTTCATCGCCTTCACCATCGAGGCGGTGGGCGTGATGGCGCTCAGCGCATACGGTGCCGACCCGGTCGCCTTCGTCATCCTGACCGGTCTGGTGTTCTTCGCCTGGGGCGAGATCTTCAGCCTGTTCCCGGCCTGCTGCGGCGACACCTTCGGGTCGCGCTTCGCCGCCACCAACGCCGGGCTGCTCTACACCGCCAAGGGCGTCGCCGCGCTGCTGGTGCCCGTCGGCAACCTGATGGTCGAGGCGACCGGGAGCTGGCAGACCGTCTTCTACAGCGTCGCCATCGTCAACGCGCTGGCCGCCTTCCTCGCCCTATTCGTCCTGAAGCCGCTGCGCGCCCGCTATGTCGCGGCGGCCACCAGCGCCGCCCCGCGCCTGACCACCCGGCTGGCCGACTGAGAACCAAGGCGCAGTTGCAAGAGCCGCCCGGTCTCCACCGTAGACAGTCCGTGGGGGCCGGGCGGCCTCTTTTGGAAGCGTGCTACCTGACCACCATCCGGTCGAGCAGGATTTCCCTCACCCGCACGCCGCGCAGTTCGCGGTCGAGGACCCCGGCAATCGTGCTCTTCATCAGCATCGCCCCGTCGGCCCCGGTCAGCTGCTGCGGGTCGAGTTGGCGCAGGCGGTCGGACAGCCGGTCGGTGATGCGGGGGACATAGGGGTCGGCCACCTTGCCGTCCACCGACGGGTCGATCTCCAGCAGCACCTTGACGTCCACCATCCGGGCATCGTTGCCGCCCAGGCTGAAGGTCATCAGCGGCAGCGCCGCGTATTTCTTGTCGGGTCCCAGCTGTGTCTGGGAGGCCGGGGGGCGGTTGCGGGTGGCGACCAAAGCGGCGGTGGCCCCCAACGCCGCCAGCACCAGCAGCAGGCCGGTCAGAAGGATTGGCATCAGGGAAACCGTTTCCCCCTGCCGGTTGCGACGAACGAGCCGCAAAGTGGCCTTTCCGCCCCCATCGCGGGGGCCACGAAACCCATCGGGGATCCTGCCTATCCGGGAATGCTAGGCGCACAACAAATGCCGGTCAAATGCCGATCATGCCGGCCACTGCCAATGTTCAGGCTCCCAATGTTGGGGCACCAATCTTCGTCCGTTCAGCCGGCGGGGATCACCGGCACATTGTCGATCAGCCGGGCCTTGCCCATCCAGGCGGCGGCCAGCAGGCGGGCGGGCCGGGTGACGGCGCTCACCGGCTCCAGCGTTTCGGCGTCGCGCAGTTCGACATAATCGATGGTGCCGAAGCCGGCCTCGGCAATGCGGCCACGGATGCCGGTCAGCGCGCCATCGACCTCCGCCCCTCCCGCCAGCGCGGCGGCGGCGGCGGTCAGCGCCCGGTTCAGTTCGGGCGCGCGGGCACGCTCGTCGGCACTGAGATAGGCGTTGCGCGAGGACATGGCGAGCCCGTCGGCCTCGCGCACCGTCGGCAGCCCCTCGACCCGGACGGGAATGTCGAGGTCGCGGGTGAAGCGGCGGATCACCATCAGCTGCTGGTAATCCTTCTCGCCGAACACCGCCACGTCGGGCAGGGCCTGGAGGAACAGCTTGGTCACCACCAGCGCCACGCCGCCGAACATCTGCGGCCGGAAGGTCCCGCACAGTCCCTCCGCCGGACCGCCGACCGAAATGGCGGTGGCGAAGCCCTGCGGATACATGGCGCGCACGGTCGGCGCATAGAGCGCGTGGCAGCCGGCCGAGGCCAGCTTGGCGGCATCGCCGCCTTCATCGCGCGGGTAGCGGTCGAAATCCTCGTGCGGGGCGAACTGGGTCGGGTTGACGAAGACGCTGGCGACCACCCGGTCGGCCAGTTCGCGACCGCGCCGGATGAGGTCCAGATGGCCGTCATGCAGGGCGCCCATGGTCGGCACCAGTGCGACGGTCAACCCCTCCCGGCGCCAGGCGGCGACCTGGGACCGCAGATCCTCGACCGTCCGCAGGATCGGCAGAGTGCCGGCGGACAGGGTGCCGATCGGATTGGAAGACGACGGGGCGGCGGTCGGTGTCATGGCGTCGGTCCTTGGCACAGCGAAACGGGCGCTGGATACCCCGACGGACCGTTCCTGTCCAGAAAAGCTTTCCGCAGGACAGACTGTTGCCGAACCGTCATGGTTCGGCACCCGCGGCGGAGAGGGCGACCTCCCTCTCCGCCGCGGTTTCGGATTGGCGCTCGCCTATCGCAACTTGACGATCAGCGCTTGGCCATCAGGCTTGCCCATCAACGCTTGAAGGTGATGCCGACGAGATAGGCCAGGTTCGCCCAGGCCAGCAGCGTCGCCAGCAGCGCGGTGAAAGACGGCACCAGAATCACCGAACCGATGATGACGGCCAGGACGGCGACCAGAAGGGCGAGAGACAGCAAAGCGATACGGGTATCGTCCATGTGAGTTGGCTTTCCGAAGCGGGTGACAGGAATGATGCCCTGTCTAGCCCATTGCAGCGCAAAAGGGGCTGATCTGCGTCAATCGACCGCGGGATCGTCGGTCACATAAGAATTTTGCGATGTTGGCTGTTCCGGTTCGCACCTGCGCGCGCAATTCCCGTCGGGCAGGGGCGGAAAGCAAAAAAGGCTCCGGACAATCGTCCGAAGCCTTTTTTAATGGTGGGCGCGACAGGGATTGAACCTGTGACCCTTCGCGTGTGAAGCGAATGCTCTCCCGCTGAGCTACGCGCCCTAACCGTGAAACTCTGTACCGAACTCTTTTGCGTCGCGACCGTCTTTCGTCGGCCCCGCCGCTGCGGTGGGCGGGTTTCTACGGCCTTCCCCACCGGGTGTCAAGCGTCAGATTCATCCCCATCTTAAAAAAGATTGCCCACCTGAAACGATGCCTCCGAAATCACACCCCCGAAACGATGCGACGACCGCAGGAGCTTTGGACCGTGCCCCAGCCCAGCCCCCGCCGCCTTCCCCGCCATCTCCCCCGCCCGGTCCGGACAGCCCTGATTGCGGCCTGCCTTTCCCTGCCCCTGCTTCCCCTGGCAACGGCCGTAGTGTCGGCGGAGCCGGTGAAGGCGACCTATCGGGTCTTCGTCGGCGGGGTGACCGCGCTGGATGTGAATGCGACGCTGGACGTGGCCGGCGACCGTTACCGCATCGCCGTGTCGGCGGTAACCGGCGGCACCATCGGCCGGCTGTTCAGCTGGCGCACCGACTCCGAGAGCGACGGCCATGTCCGCGGCGACGATCTGCGGCCGGACAGCCACCGCCAGACCAGCCTGCTGCGCGGCGAACCGCGCAACGTCACGCTGACCTACGGACCGCAGGGCGACGTCTCCACCAGCGTCACGCCGCCGGCGGACAAGGACGACCGCGAGCCGGTGCCGCCGGACTTGCAGCGCGGCACGCTGGATCCGCTGACCGCCGTGCTCGACCTGCTGTTCGCGGTGGGGGCGAACGAGGGCTGCGACCGGTCGCTGCCGGTGTTCGACGGCCGCCGCCGCTACGACATGGTGTTCAGCGAGGTGGGGCGGCGGATCGTCGACCCGTCGCGCTACTCGATCTTCTCCGGCGTCGCCCAGCAATGCCGGGTGAGCTACAAGCCGGTGGCCGGCTATGCCCGGTCATCGTCGGGCGGCCGCTTCTGGCAACGGAACAATCCTGCCGACCGGCCGCCGGTCAATCTGTGGCTGGCTCCGGTCGCCGCCGGCTCTCCGCCGCTGCCCGTCCGGCTGGAGACGGACAGCGATTTCGGCAGCGTGGTGGTCCATCTGACCGGCGTCACGCCGCCAGCGGCAGACCGCCGGGCCGGAGCCTCGCCGCAGACTGTGCGCTGACCGCGGCAGCCGGCCCGGCCGGTTCCGTTGTGGAGCGGGTGTCCAGGATCAGGTCGGACAGCGCGATGCCGGCCCGCCGCGCCGCGCCGCTCAGCGCCGTGGCCGACGGCCAGAGGAAACAGCCTTCCAGCTCGAGCATCCTGCCGTCCAGCAACGCCGCAAAGCCGCCCAGTTTGCCCATATGAACGATCCGAGCCATGCGAGAGGCCATGGTGGAGTTCCTTCCCATCGGCTGCCGCCGTGACGCTGGTCGGACGGCCGCGAAGCACGCCGCCGTCCGACCCGCACCCGGCAGGTTTTTGATTGATTGTCGTGCCTGCCGGCTGCGGCCAACGTCAGCAGCAGGACGGTGAAAGCCAGCGAGCCGGCCGTCAGGGCATCGTCCTGCATCATGGCGCGTCCTCCCCCGGATCGGCGTCCCGTCGCCCGGCAGCGCCGGATCGACCCTTGCCAGTCTAGGGGCTTTGCGGTTCCGGCACGCGGGTCCTGAGGGATACCCCTTCCGTTCAAAGGGATAGTATCGGCGCATGTATCCCTCGGTATCGGGACACGGATCGCCTCTGTGTCGGTGAGCGGCACGACCTGAACCTACTGACGGTTGAACCCATCACAGGTTAATGACAAAATTGAGACCGCGTGCAATGTCGCACCAGCCCACGAGTTACCGTCTCTGGAAATGTTCCGGACCACTCACGGCTGGAGGGCATCGCACAGTGCCGGCGATCAAAGGGAACACTGTCGTTGTGTTGGAGCAGAACGCGGTTCTGCGCCTTGGCATCGAAGCATTGCTGGAGTCCTGGGGATGCCAAGTCGTTGCCGGCGACAACCTGGATGACATCATTGCAGACACTAGGGCAGACAATCTCCGTCCGACGGTGTTGCTTCTTCCTCCGACGAACGGCCAGGAGACCGGCGACCAGCTGGCCAGCCGCTTCGAAGCCGAAATCGGCTATCCCCTGCCATGGATTGGCATCACGGGAGACTCCAGCCTTCTCCAACGCTGGAAAGCCGGCGCCTTCAGCGGAATCCTGCTGGAAATGCCTTGCTCGCCCGAGACGCTCCGGGCTGCCCTGCTCAAGGCACTGCGGCAGAAGGACGGATCTTCCGGCCACCCTACAGCCTGAAAACCACCTGCACCGGGCATCGCGATATTCGGCCCTTGGTGCAGGACCGACCCCAGACAGCCCGCCTGACCGCGCCCCCCGGCTCCGGTCAGGTTTCCGGCTGCGCCCTGCATGGCGCCCCCGGCCAGATGTCATCGGACCTCGCCAGCTGGACGGCGGGATGACTATGACGGCTCTGCGATCCAGGTTACTCAGAAAAAGACCGGTAGCCGGCTGTGGGTACCGTGACGCGCGGACCTAAAGGCCGAATTGACGCAGGGGAAGCGAAACGCTACTTCGGTGACAATACTGTTCAACTCCGCGCCCGAACGGCCCCGGGACAGACTAGGATTTGGCGGCGCCCTGATCTTGGAAAGAAAAGATTAGCCGGAACCGAAAGGAAAAATTTCCATGACCTGTGAAAGACATCATCCTCTCTACCGGCAGAATTCGGCCGTCCTGCCCTGGAGATCGCGGCCGTCATCGGATACATGTCACTGAAAGATCCCGAGCCCCATCAGGCCGGGCAGACCGGCGGGAACGGGTGACCGCAGCCATCGCCAAGCGGCAAGACGACAGACGGAAACCACAAGAAATTGAGCGGGCAACCTATTGGAAACATTCATTTATTGCAGATTGAAACAAAAGTTGACTTGGGCTTCCATGCTGTGCTGTGGCACACCACTCTCGGAAATGCGGATGGTGCGGTGCCCACTCCCGTAGAAGCGCCGTCCTGTCCAGCAGTGATGTCTTAACGTTTACCGGCTCAACTACGGCGCCTTCATCGACCGGCTTTCCCTTCCACTTCAAGGCTCGACCAGGAACATCACCATGGCCCATCGTCCGCTCGCCTGCGTGATCCTCGCCGCCGGCAAGGGCACGCGCATGAAATCCGATCTGCCCAAGGTGTTGCACCGGGTTGCCGGCCGGCCGATGGTCGGGCATGTGCTGGCCGCGGTGAAGACGCTCGACCCCGACCATGTCGTGGTCGTGGTCGGCCCCGGCATGGACAGCGTGGCCGCCGCCGTCGCCCCTTACCCCACCGCGGTCCAGCACGAGCAGCGCGGCACCGCCGACGCCGTGCGCGCCGCCTTCGGCCTGCTGGAGGGCTTCACCGGCGACGTCATCGTGCTGTACGGCGACACGCCGCTGGTCACGCCGGACACGCTGCGCGCGCTGGTGCAGGCGCGCCGGCAGGCGGCCGACCCGGCCGTGGTGGTGCTGGGCATGCGCCCCGACGATCCCGGCGCCTATGGCCGCCTGATCCTGAACGCCCGCGGCGGGCTGGAGAAGATCGTCGAATATCTCGACGCCAGCGAGGAGGAGCGCACGGTCGCCCTGTGCAACGCCGGCCTGATGGCGTTCGACGGCGCGCACATGTTCGACCTGATCGGCAGCGTCGGCAACGAAAACGCCAAGTCCGAATATTACCTGACCGACGTGGTCCAGATCGCGCGCCGCGCCGGCATGGCCTGCGCCGTGGTGGAGGCCGCCCCGGCCGAGGTGGTCGGCGTCAATTCCCGCGCCGAGCTGGCGGAGGTGGAGAAGCTGCTGCAACGCCGCCTGCGCAAGGCCGCGATGGACAACGGCGCCACGCTGATCGACCCCGACAGCATTTTCCTCAGCGTCGACACCCGGCTCGGCCGCGACGTGGTGGTCGGCCCCGGCTGCTTCTTCGGCGCCGGGGTGACGGTCGGCGACCGGGTGGAGATCAAGTCCTACTGCCATCTGGAAGGCGTCCGCATCGACAGCGGCGCCGTCATCGGCCCCTATGCCCGGCTGCGCCCGGGGGCGGAGATCGGCCCGGACGCCCACATCGGCAATTTCGTCGAGGTGAAGAACGCGGTGATCGAGGCCGGGGCCAAGGCCAACCACCTGACCTACATCGGCGACGCCCGGGTCGGAGCCAAGGCCAACATCGGCGCCGGCACCATCACCTGCAATTACGACGGCTTCTCCAAGAGCCGGACGGAGATCGGCGCCGGCGCCTTCATCGGCTCGAACAGCGCGCTGGTCGCGCCGGTCGTCATCGGCGACGGCGCCATCGTCGGCGCCGGCAGTGTGGTGACGATGGCGGTGGAGGCCGACGCGCTGGTGGTCGCCCGCGGCAACCAGAAGGCGTACGCCGGCTGGGCAAAGCGTTTTCGCGAACGGAAGCAAAACGAGAAAGCAAAAAAGGCGTAGGATCGGTCCGGGATCCGTTTCTCTCCGGCTCGTCAGCCGGCACCTTTTTCAGGAGCATCAGGTCCATGTGCGGCATCATCGGCATCAACGGCATCCACGACGCGTCCCCCCGGTTGGTGGAGGGCCTGCGCCGGCTCGAATACCGCGGCTATGACAGCGCGGGCGTCGCCACCCTGGTGAACGGCCATATCGAGCGCCGCCGCGCCGAGGGCAAGCTGGCCAACCTGGACATGAAGCTGCGCGACCAGCCGCTGTCCGGGACGGTCGGCATCGGCCACACCCGCTGGGCCACCCATGGCGGCCCGACGGAGAACAACGCCCACCCGCACGCCACCAAGCGTGTCGCCGTCGTCCACAACGGCATCATCGAGAATTACCAGGAGCTGAAGGACGAGCTGACCGGCCACGGCTACGTCTTCGAAAGCGCCACGGACACCGAGGTGATCGTCCACCTCGTCACCTACTACTTGGACCAGCAGGGCATGACCCCGGTCCAGGCCTCTGCCGCCGCCTTCAAGCGCTTCACCGGCGCCTTCTCCCTGGTGCTGATCTTCGCCGGCGAGCATGAGCTGATGATCGGCGCCCGCCACGGCACGCCGCTGGCCGTCGGCTATGGCGACGGCGAGATGTATCTGGCGTCGGACGCCTTCGCGCTGGCGCCGCTGACCAACCGCATCTGCTATCTGGAGGACGGCGACTGGGTCGAGGTCAGCCGCACCGCCGCCATCGTCCACGATGCCGCCGACACGGTGGTGGAGCGTCCGGTGAAGACCACCGCGGTGTCCGGCGCCCTGATCGGCAAGGACGGCTACCGCCACTACATGCTCAAGGAAATCTACGAGCAGCCGCAGGTCATCGGCGACACGCTGAACGCCTACATCAACCCGGAGACTGGTACCTTCACCCTGCCGGACTTCCCCTTCGATCTGGCCGGCGCGTCGAAGCTGACCATCGTCGCCTGCGGCACCGCCTATTACGCCGGCTTCGTCGCCAAATACTGGTTCGAGACGCTGGCCCGCATCCCGGTCGAGGTCGACATCGCGTCGGAGTTCCGCTACCGCGAGGCGCCGCTGCCGCCGGGCGGCATCGCCCTGTTCATCTCGCAGTCGGGCGAGACGCTGGATACGCTGGAAGCCCTGCGTTACTGCAAGCGGCAGGGCCAGAAGATCCTGTCGATCGTCAACGCCCCGGAAAGCACCATCGCCCGGGAATCCGACGCGGTGCTCTATACCATGGCGGGGCCGGAGATCGGCGTCGCCTCGACCAAGGCCTTCACCACCCAGCTGACCACGCTGGCCTGCCTTGCCGTCACCGTCGGCCGCGCCCGCGGCGCCATCGACCAGGAGCGGATGCAGCAGATCGCCCACGCGCTCCGCGAAGTTCCGGCCCGCGCCGCCGACGTGCTAGCCCATGACGAGCGGCTGAAGGAGCTGGCGCAGGAGGTGTCCGAGGCCCGCGACGTGCTGTATCTCGGCCGCGGCGCCATGTATCCGCTGGCCCTGGAAGGTGCGTTGAAGCTGAAGGAAATCAGCTACATCCACGCCGAGGGCTATGCCGCCGGCGAACTGAAGCACGGCCCCATCGCGCTGATCGACGACAATGTCCCGGTGATCGTGCTGGTGCCGTCCGACGCCCTGTTCGAAAAGGTCGTGTCGAACGTGCAGGAGGTCTGTGCGCGGTCAGGCAAGGTGCTGCTGCTGGCCGACCGGAAGGGCATCGACAAGCTGAAGGACAAGGTCCGCTGGTCGGTCGAGCTGCCTGCCTGCGACCCGCTGGTCGCCCCGCTGCTCTACGCCATCCCGGTGCAGCTGCTGGCCTATCACACGGCCGTGCTGAAGGGCACCGACGTGGACCAGCCGCGCAATCTGGCCAAGAGCGTGACGGTGGAGTAAGCGGGGCATTCTCCGTGGACAAATTGTCTACGCATGCGTGAGCTTTGCAGTGCCCCTGTGGGGGCCTTTCCTCACCTGAGGAAACGCTTCCACGAAGGCGCGCTCGGCTGGTTGGGATGATCCCCGTTTCCCGCACAGCTTGGCGACATCGCCAGGCTCGGCTCGGGTTCGAGCCATGCTGCCGATGTCCGGGGCTTCGCCGCGGAGCGCGGCCGGTCGGCAAGGGTCCGGCTCCCGATCCAGGCGGTTCGGAAGCACGACCCCGTCATGCCCTCACTTGCGGTCCAGCGGGAACAGGGCGGCGGGCAGATGCAGCAGCCGCACCGCTCCCTCGTAAAGCCGGACGATGGCCGGCGTCAGCACGCCATCGACGATGGGACGCGCCGGAATGACCAGCAGGGAAGCGGTGGCGGAGACCAGTAGCGCACCCGCCATGTCCAGGGGAAAGTGAACGCCAAGATAGATGCGCGCCCACGCGACGCCCATCCCGAAGGCCATCATCCCCCAGCCCAGCCGCTGCCAGGACCCTCGCAGCAGCAGGCTGATCCCGATCGTCCACATGAAGGTCGCATGGTCGCTGGGGAAGGATGAATCCGCGGCATGCGGAATCAGCTGATGCCCCAACCCGATCATGAAGGGGCGCGGATGATGCCAGAGCGCGCCAATCGCCGCGTTGACCAGCGCCGCCGTCAGCAGGGCGCAGCCAGCACCGACCAGGACGGCGCGTCCGTCCTGCCGTCCCCACACCCACAGCGCCGCGACCAGGGCCGCGACCAGTACCACCACGTCGTCCGCCAGAAAACGCGCCAGCATGAGAAGCCCGGCCGGCGGATCGGGCGGAGCGTTCAGCAGAAGGAACAGATGTTGGTTGAGAGCTTCCATAAGCGGGGTCCGATCGTTTCGATTCTATGACAGCCAGGGCAGACAGATAGGCCGTGGCGCCTGCGCCTGCCTGGGCGCGAATGGCCAGAACCGGGGCGTTCGGCTGAGTCCGGGAGAGCGATGAGGATAGCGAACGCTCCAATCGCCCCCCGATGAAGACGGTCCTCATGGCGCGGCGGGCACGTCGGCGCGCAGCCCGGCGGTCCGCTGCCGACCCCGGCGCTCCAAGCCGATCTCCATGGATTTGCAGCGTGGCCCTGCCCGGAAAATTCCGGCTTCAAATTCCAGCCTCACGGGCGGAAATTCAGCACCGGCCGAACGTCAATCGATCCACGGCCCCGTTTGGCCGGTGTTCGCGCTCCGAAGCACCAGCACCGTTGCGGGACCGGGGCTCAACCGGCCGGTACGCCGGCCAATCGTATTCCCCGGCAATCGCGCGCAGCAGGCCATGAGCGACAGCTCCGGCGGAGCCGTTGGTCATGATCACGGACCCGTCTCAGCTGCTCCCGCGATGGGTCAGCGTCAGTTCGACGGCACGGATCGGCTCCGGCGGCATGTCTCCGCGCATCCGTTGCAGGATCATCGATCCGGCCTGCCGGCCGAGGTCGCGGCTGTCGATGCCGATGGTGGTCAGGCCGGGCGGCAACTCCTCGGCCACGTCGTTGTGGCCGAAGCCGAGGATGGCGACGTCGTCGGGCAGGCGCATGCCCAGCCGGCGCGCCTCCAGAAGCGCGCCGGTCGCCAGCAGGTCGTTGGCGCAGAACACCGCCTCGACCGCCGCGTTGCGGGACAGCAGCTCGGCGAGCGCGCGGCGGCCGTCGACCATGCTGGTCACCCGGTCGACGGACAGCTCGGCGACGATGTCGAGCCCGGCGGCGCGGGCACCCTCGCGGAAGCCGGTGAGGCGCAGGGCGCCGCGGCCGCTGCGCCGGCCGATGAAGGCGACGCGGCGATAGCCCCGTCCGGCAAAATGCTCCGCCGCCAGACGGCCGCCGTCGATGTTGGAGAAACCGACCAGCATGTCGATGGGGTCGCGGGGATAGGCCCAGGTCTCCATGATCGGAATGCCGAGCGCCCGCAACGCCCGCCGGTTCTCCTCGATCTCGATGACGCCGGTGAACATGACCGCCGCCGGCCGCATCTCGCGCAGCGACTGGATCATCGTCGTCTCCTTGGCGTAGGAGTAAGAGGTCTGCCCGATCATCAGCTGGTAGCCCTGCGGCTCCAGCACCTCGCCGCAACCCTGCACGGCAAGGCAGAACTGCTGGCTTTGCAGGTTGGAGACGAAGGCGGCGACGATGTTCGACTGACCCGACCGCAGGGCGCGGGCATGCGGATTGGTGGCGTAGCCGGTGCGCTCGACGATCTCCAGGATCTTCCGGCGCTTGGCCTCGGCCACCTTCTCCGGCTGGCGCAGGGCGCGCGAGACAGTGATCGGCGACACCCCGGCCAGCCGGGCGATCTCGACGATGCGCGTCGGAGCCGCCCCCCCGGCTGCGTCCCCGTCCGCCGACGGCGCCGGGTCCGCCGCCCGGAGGCGGAGGACGTCGTCGATGGTCGGCGGACGCTTCGCCGCGCTGCTCTCACTCATGTCGCCCGTCTCCTTGGCCGCCTGTCCCTGCGATGCCCCGGTCAGGCCGCGCGCCCCAGGATGCCCGCCTCCTCCACCGGACGGGCCACCTGGATCAGGCAGTCGCCGGTCTCGCTGTCGCTGTGCAGGCGCCGCGAGATGACGATGCCCGCCTCCTGGAAGCGCAGCTCCTCCTCCGGCTGGTCGAGCCGCATCAGGTCGTGGAACCAGCCGGCGAGATCGCCGGCGGCGACCCGCGCCCCGACATCGACCGCCGGTTCGAACCAGCCGCGCCGCAGCGCGTAGATCGCCTGCCGGTGGCTGTCAAGCTGAAGCAGTTGCATCGGCGCCGGAACCGGTGCCGGAACCGAGAGAACCGGCGCATCGGTCAACCCGATGGCGATCAGCAGATTGTCGATGGCGCGGGCGGTGTAGGCCATGGTCTCCGGCGTCACCGTGCCGCCGCCGCCGAACTCGCCGCTGATGCCGATGACGCCGGCCCGTGCGGCGGCGGCCATCGAGGTCGGTGCCGTGGCGCCGTTCTCCGCCACGAAGCCGTATGGCATGCCCAGCGCCCGCATCAGCTCCAGCGCGCGGCCGAGCCGGTCGGGCGTGCCCTGCCGTTCGATCAGGGCACAGGGCAGGTGAGCCATCGAGGTGCCGCCGGAATGGATGTCGAACACCACGTCATGGCGCGGGAACAGCTCATGCTCGAGGAAATGCGCCAGCCGGAAGGTCGGGGTGCCGGCGGGGTCGCCGGGGAAGGCGCGGTTGAGGTTGCCCTCGTCCAGCGGCGACCGGCGCCGCGCCGCCATCACCGCCGGCGCGTTGGCCGCCGGCAGGATCGTCACCTCGCCACGGATGCGCGCGGGATCGAGGCGGCGGAACAGCCGGCCCAGCAGCAGTTCGCCTTCATATTCGTCGCCGTGGTTGCCCGCCATCAGCAGCACGCGCGGGCCCGTTCCGTTGCGCACGCGGCAGACCGGGACCTTCACCTGATAATAGGGGGAGCGGTCCACCGAGAACGGGATGCTGAGGAAATCCAGCGACTTGCCGTCGGCGGCGAAATCGAGCGCGTGGTAGAGGCCAGTGTGCATTCCAAAAACCTTCTGGCGGAGGGGCGCCTTGGCAGCGGTTGCCGTCAGCAATTGCGCGGGCATCAGTTGCCCGGCGCCATCCTCCGGTTCACCGAGGAAGCGCGCTTACAGGGCGGCGAGCGCCGTCATCTCGACGCGCAGGTCGGGATCGGCCAGCCGCGCCTCGGTGCAGGCGCGGGCCGGCGGGTTGGCCGGGTCGATCCAGGCATCGTAGACCTCGTTCATGGCGTCGAAGTCGGTGATGTGCGGCAGGAAGACGTTGACGGCGACCAGCTTGGACTTGTCGCTGCCGGCCTCTTCCAGCAGGGCGTCGATCTTGGCCAGCACGTCGCGGGTCTGCTCATGGATGGAGCCGGTGCGGTTGTTGGCGACCTGACCCGCGATGTGGACCATGCCCTGGCAGACGACGGCCTGGCTCATGCGCGAACCGACCTGGAACCTGGTGATCATCGAAAGACCCTCTCTTGGATGCCGAACGGCAGGTTACATCTGCGGAAGCGTCTGCTTTTCCTTGAACCACGTCATCTGAAGGGCGCCCAGCTTGCCGTTCAGGCGGTTGTAGAACAGGAAGGTGTTGATCCAGTTGACCAGATCCTGCTCGCCGTGGCGGACGGCCACATGGGCCGGCGACTGGCGGATCAGGAACTTCAGCTCGACTTCCTTGCCGGGATTGTCCTGCGCGACCTTCAGCGCGATGGCGCTGTTCTCGGCAAAGGTGTCGACCTGACCGGCCAGATAGGCGGCGATGGCGCCGGGGGTGTCCTCGAAGCGCACCAGCTTGGCGCCGGGGGCGTTGTCGGTCAGCCAGATGTCGAGCGTCGAGCCCTTGGCGACGCCGATGCTGCGGCCCTTCAGCCCGTCGGGATCGCTGGCGGTCGCCATCGACTTCGGCCCGTAGACGCCGAGATTGACCGCGGCATAGGGCTGGGTGAAGGTCACCTGCTGGGCGCGCTCGGGCGTGGCGCCGGCGGCGGCGATCAGCACGTCGACCTTGTTGGCGAGCAGGCTGGGAATGCGGTTGGCGCCGGTCACCTGCACCAGATCCAGCTTCACGCCCATGTCGGCGGCCATCAGCTTCGCCAGATCGATGTCGAGGCCGGCGGCTTCGCCCTTGGCGTCCTTGAAGCCCCAGGGGGCGGCATCCATCAGCACGCCGACGCGCAGCTTGCCGGCCGACAGCACGTTCTGCAGGGCATCCGCCTTGGCGGCGGACGGCAGGGCGGCGGCGGAGAGCGCGACGGTGGCGCAGACCGCCACGGCGGCGGCGAGAGTCCGGAAGAGTCTCAAGACATTGCTCCTCTGTTCTGGTGGTTTCTGTTCTGGTCGTTGTCCGGTCCTCGCGAGGAACCGGTGAATGGCTCGGCGGATGGCTCGGCCACGCCTCAGCGGACGGAGGCGATGAAGCTCTGCAGTTCGGGGGTGCGCGGGTTGGCGAAGAGCTCGGCCGGCGGCCCCTCTTCCCAGACGCGGCCCTGGTGCATGAAGACGATCTTGGAGGCGACGTTGCGGGCGAAGCCCATCTCGTGGGTGACCAGCACCATGGTCATGCCCTGGCGCGCCATGTCCTCCATCACCTTCAGCACCTCGCCGACCAGCTCGGGATCGAGCGCCGAGGTCACCTCGTCGAACAGCATCAGGTGCGGGCGCATGGCGAGGCAGCGGGCGATGGCGACGCGCTGCTGCTGCCCGCCGGACAGCTGGGCCGGATAGGAGTCGATCTTGTCGGCCAGCCCGACGCGCTCCAGCACGTCCAGCGCCAGCGCCCGGCCGTCGGCCTTGGCGATCCGCTTGTTGAGGACCGGGGCCAGCGTGATGTTGCGTTCTACCGTCATGTGCGGGAACAGGTTGAAGGCTTGGAAGACGATGCCGACGCGCTGGCGGAAGTCGCGCAGGTTCGGCATGTCGGTGCGCACCGGCTGGCCTTCCACCGTGATCTCGCCGCCGTCGATGCGCTCCAGCGCGTTGATGCAGCGGAGCAGGGTCGATTTGCCGGAGCCCGACTTGCCGATGATGGTGACGATCTCGCCTTCCTTGATGTCGAGCGACACCCCCTTGAGCACCTGGGTCGACCCATAGCTCTTGGTAACGTTTCGGATGTCAACGAGCGCCATTGAGACGGACCTCCAGGGAACGGGCCCACAGGGTGAGCGGCAGGCAGGCGGCGAAGTAGATCGCCGCGACGATCGAGTAGACCAGCAGGGGCTGGAAGGTGGCGGCGCTGACCAGCTGGCCGGCGCGGGCGAGTTCGACGAAGCCGACGATGGAGGCCAGCGAGGTCCCCTTGATCAGCTGGACGAGGAAGCCGACGGTCGGCGGCAGCGCCATGCGGAAGGCCTGCGGCGCGATGACGTAGCGGAACTGGTGCCAGGTCGACAGGCCGAGGCAGGCGGCGGCCTCCCACTGCTCGTGCTTCACCGCCTCGATGCCGCCGCGCCAGATCTCGCCGAGGAAGGAGGCGGTGTAGACGGTCATGGCGATGCCGACGGCGACCAGCGGCGGCATCTCGATGCCGAGGAAGACCGGCATGCCGAAATAGAAGAACATCAGCAGGCCGAGCAGCGGCACGCCCTGCACCAGTTGCAGGAAGGCGGTGGCGGTCCAGCGCAGCGCGCGGCTGGCGCTGGTCCGCATCAGGGCGAGCAGCAGCGCCAGCGGCGCGCCGAAGCCGAGCGCGATGAGGACGAGGACGGCCGTCCATTGCAGGGCGCTGAGCAGCGACAGCAGGTCGCCGAGGGAGAAGGAACGCATGGCCGGTGTCTCCGTCAGCGCCGAACCGGCCAGCGGAAGGCGAGGTGCCCCACCGCGGCGAACAGCAGTTTGAAGGTCATCACCAGGGCGAAGTAGATGCCGCAGATCACGGCATAGACCTCGAAGCTGCGGTAGGTGCGCGTCTCGATGAAGCCGCCGGTGTGGAACAGCTCCTCCGCCGAGATCTGCGAGGCCAGCGAGGTGCCGAGCAGCAGCAGGACGAACTGGCTGGTGAAGGCGGGATAGACGCTGCGCAGGGCGGGCGGCAGCACGATGTAGCGGAACACCTGCCAGCGCGAGAGCCCCAGGCACTGGCCCGCTTCCACTTGGCTGCCGGGGATGGCGTCGAGCCCGGCGCGGACGATCTCGGTGCAATAGGCGCCGAAATAGAGGCCGAGTGCGATGGACGCCGCCTCGAAGGCCCCCATCCGCAGGCCGAAGCCCGGCAGCACGAAGAAGACCACGAACAGCTGGATCAGCGACGGCGTGTTGCGGATCAGCTCGACATAGCCGCGGATCGCCCAGCGCACCGGGCGCGGCCCGCTGCGCACCGCCGCCGCCGCGGCGACACCGATGGCGGTGCCGATGGCCGCGGCAACCAGGGTCAGCAGCAGCGTGTGCAGCGTGCCGTCGATCAGCTGGTCCTGATAGCGCCAGAGCTGCTGGAAATTCAATGTCTGCATGGGGATCTGGCCGCCTCGGGTCAGCCGAAGAAGGTGCGGTAGGCGCGGCTCACCCGCCCGTCGGCATCGAGGCCGAACAGCACCCTCCAGCGGTCGATGCAGGTGCAGGGATGCGAGATGCCGAACTCGACGATGTCGCCGACAGCGAGCTCCTGGCCGGCCGGCACGGCGACGAAGGCGTGCTGGTCGTTCAGCCGGGTGACCCGCAGCCCGTCCGCGGGCAGCGCCACGCCGTCGCGGTGGATCCGCAGGGGGCGGGGAAGATCCTGGTCGAAGGAGGAATCGCGCATGCCGAAGCCGCAGATCGCCAGCCCCGGCTCCGGCCGGGTCAGCACCTCCGCCCACAGGCGCAGGGCCGGGCGGAAATCGGCGGCCGTGGCGCCGCCGCAGGCGAAGCCCTGCCGGGCGTCGAGCGCGCCGAGCGCGCGTTCGTAGGTGCCATGGTCGTGGAAGAAGATGGCGCCGCTGCGCAGCACCAGCGTGGCGTTGCCGTCGGCCTTCGCGACCGGCGCCAGCGCGGCGACCACCATGTCGAAGAAGGCCGATCCGCCGGCGGTGAGCAGCAGCGGCCGCTCCGGCGCCAGCGCCCGCACCAGGGCGAAGGCCTCCGCCGTCCGCTCCATCAGGGCGGCGATGTTGGCGGCGGTCTGGGCCGGGTCGGAGGTCGCGACCGCCCCCTCATAGGTGGCGACGCCGTCCAGCACCAGCAGGCCGGGATGCTCGCGGACCGCGGCGAGGATCGCGTCCACCGCCGCGCGGTCGCGGGCGCCGCCACGGCCGGCGCCGACCTCGACCAGCACCGCCAGCGGGCGTCCAGCGGCCTCGGCAGCCGCGGCCAGCGTCGCGACCGCCGCCGGGGAGTCGGCGAAGGCGCGCAGGTCGGCGTCGGGGTGGGCGGCGAGCAACGTGCCCAGCCGCTTGCCGCTGGCGATGCCGCCGATCTCGTTGCCGAGGATCAGCCGGGTCACGCCGGCGCGCAGCAGCACGGCGGCCTGCTGCAGATTGGCGACGGTGGCGCCCCAGGCCCCGGCCTCCACCAGTGCGGAGGCGATCTGCGGCGCCATCGGCGTCTTGGCATGGGGGGCGAGCGCCACGCCGTGCTGGCGCGCATAGGCAAGGATCAGGTCGCGGTTGGCGGCGAAGGCGTCCTCGTCGAGCGTCAGGACCGGCAGCGCCATGTCGCCGGCAGCCGGCCGCCAGCCCTGGGCGCCGACATCGCGCAGCCGCAGCGGCGCCGTCCCCGGCGGCACCCCACGGATGCTGTCGTCCAAACTGCTGTCGAGCAGGGCATCGAGAAACATGCTCATGGGCGGCAATCCTGATCAGCCTGATGGGGACGAAGCGTCGAACGTCCGATGACAACGTTATCATATCGCCGCATCGGTGCAATGACAACGTTGTCATCGCATCTTGAAAAAGAATCCGGCTCATCGGGTTTTGAAAAACAGTCACGCCCCCTCTAGGCTGGTCCGAACCACGACCGGGGACCGCCGCCTTGCTGATCGCCCATCTCTCCGATCCCCACATCCGCCCGCAGGGCGAGCTGTACCAGGGACTGGTCGACTCCAACGCGATGTTCGACGCCGCCGTTCGTCACCTGAACGCGCTCGATCCGGCACCCGACCTTGTGATCGTCACCGGCGATATCGTCGACCGCGGCACCGCGGCCGAATATGAGCGGGCGCGCGCCGCTCTGCGGTCCATTCGCCAGCCGGTCCTGCTGCTGCCCGGCAATCACGATGACCGGGACGCCTTCCGGACGGCCTTCTCCGATCACTCCTACCTGCCGGCAACGGGGCCTCTCCACTTCGCCGTGGACGACAAGGGGCCGCTGCGCATCGTCGGGCTCGACGTGACGGTTCCCGGCGACCATCACGGGGACGCCACGGAGGAGGCCTGCGCCTGGCTCGCGGCGCGCCTGTCGGAGGAGCCGGAGCGACCGACGCTCGTCATGCTGCATCAGCCGCCCCTAGAAAGCGGCATCGCCTGCATCGACGCGTACAACTGCCGCAACGGCATGGGTCTGGCGGCGGTGCTGGCCACCCATCCCCAGGTCGAGCGGCTTCTGTGCGGGCATGTCCACCGCTTCATGCTGGCCCGCTTCGCCGGGACGGTGCTGGTCACGGCCCCCAGCACGACGACGGCCATCGCGCTGCGGCTCGCACCGGATGCCGAGCCGGCCTCCTACGTCGAGCCGCCGGCCTTCCTGCTTCACCGCTGGCAAGAGGGCGCGGGGCTGGTCACCCACCTCGTGCCCGTCGGCGACTTTCCCGGCCCCCTGCCGTTCTTTTGAGAGAGAGCGTGCTCTAAAGCCTCGCGCTCCGGTCGATCTCCTGCCGCAGGGTCAACGCCAGATCCTCGATCCGGTAGGGCTTCGACAGCACCGGGAAGCCATTCAGCCCGGCCCGGTCCTCGCTGTAGCCGGTGGTCAGAACCACCGCCAGCCGGGGCAGCAGGGCCCGCGCCGCCGCCGCCAGGGCCGGGCCGTCGATCTCGCCCGGCATCACCACGTCGCTGAACAGCAGGTCCGGCCTTTCCCCGTCCCGCAACAGGCGCAACGCCTCTTCCCCGTTCGCGGCGCGGCTGACCCGATACCCCATTTCCTCCAGGGCCGCGACGATCACCAGCGCCACCACCGGGTCGTCTTCGACCAGCAGCACGCTGGCGCCGCCGCCATCGACCACGGGCCGCTGGGCATCGACCGCCGCCGCGGGCATCGTCTCGGCGCGCGGCAGCAGCAGCGTCACACTGGTGCCCTGCCCCTCCACGCTGTCGACGGTCGCGATCCCGCCGGATTGCCGGCAGAAGCCGTAGACCTGCGCCAGCCCCAGCCCGGTGCCCTGGCCCACTGCCTTGGTGGTGAAGAAGGGTTCGAAGATCCGCTCCAGCGTTGTCGGCGCCATGCCATGGCCGCTGTCCCGCACCCAGATCCGCAAGAAGGAGCCGTGCAGGCCATGCTCGCCGCACTGCTCGACGTTGCCGGCACCGATCAGCAGATGGCCGGCTCCGGCGATGGCGTCGCGGGCGTTGGTGGCGAGGTTCAGGATCGCCAGTTCGAACTGCACCGGATCGGCCAACGCCGGCCACAACCCGCTTTCCAGATCGAACTCCAGCCGGATGTCGGCACGCAGCGCCCGGTCAAGGAAACTGCGCATCCCCAGCAGGCGGTCACGGACGTCGAAGGCTTCGGGTTCGAGGTTCTGACGGCGCGAGAAGGCCATCAGCTGCCGGATCATGCTGGCCCCGCGGTCCACCGCCTGATGGCCCGAATCCAGAACCTTCTGCACCCCGGCGACATGGCCGGCGCGCCGCCCGACCAGTTGCAGGCAACCCGACATCGCCTGGAGCAGATTGTTGAAATCATGCGCCATGCCGCCGGTCAGCTGGCCGACCGCCTCCATCTTCTGCGATTGCCGCAGCGTCTCCTCGGCCTGCATCAGCTCGGCCGTGCGCTCGGCGACGCGCTGCTCCAGGGTGTCGTTGAGGGCGCGCAGCTCCGCAATCGCCCGGTCGCGCTCCGCTATGATCGTGCGCCGCTCCTCGACGTCGATCAGCACGCCGGGAAAGCCAAGCGGCGTCCCGTCGGCGCCGTGATCGACCCGGCCGTTGGCCTCGATCCAGTAATAGCGCCCGTCATGCCGGCGGACGCGGTACTGGTGGGCATAACGGCCGCCCCGCGCGATTGCCTCGCCGATCGCCTCGGCCAGACCGGCCCGGTCGTCCGGATGCACGGTCTCGACCACCTGCGCCAGGCTGATACCGTCGCGTCCGAGCGCCGGGTCGAGCCCGAAGGCCTTGGCGAACGCCTCGTCGATGGTGAAGCGGTCGGTCGCGATGTCCCAGAACCATGTGCCGATGATCGCGCCGGCGGACAGGGCCAGCTGGACCCGTTCGGCATCGGTGCGGGCGGTCTCGAGGGCTCGCTTGCGATGATCGATGTCTTCGAGCATCGCGATGGCGCCGGTGACCTGTCCGGCGCCGTCCGTCAGCGGCACGCTGCTGACGGCGAACCAGCGCTCGGTTCCATCCGACTTTCTGTGGAGGAATTCGATGCCCGGAGAGACCAGCTCGCCGCGCAGGGCCCGTGCGGTGGGATAGCGGCTGGGCGGAAGGCGCTCTCCCCGCTCGTCGAAGGAGCACCACCGGTCGGCGTCCTCCGGCTTCGTCATTCTGGAGGGGATGGGTTGATCGGGCAGGAGTTCGCGATAAGACGGGCTGGACAACAGCGCCCGCCCATCGGCGTCGAACAGGCACACCGCGACCGGAAGATGCTGGAGGAGCGTGGAGAAGCGGTTGCCAGCCTCGGTGCGGGCGGCAACCTCCTGCTCCAGCGCCACGTTGCGCGCCCGCAGCTCGGCCTCGACCGCGTCGCGCTGCCGGGCCGCGATGACCCCTGCCGTCGTTTCCGTCGCGATGTCGAGCATGCCGACGACCCGTCCGCCGTCGCGCAACGGGCTGTAGGCGAAGGTCCACCACGTGTCCTCCTCGCAGCCGTTGCGGGTCATCACGAGGTGCATGTCGGTGACGCTGACCGCCTCGCCCTCCAGCACACGCGCGATGAGCGGGCCGATCATGTCCCACACCTCGGACCAGACGGCGGCAATCGGCCGCCCCTGCGCCGCCGGGTGGCGCTTGCCCAGAAAGGGAACATAGGCGGCGTTGTAGAGCAGGGTCTGCTCGGGTCCCCAGGTCGCGCACATGGCGAACGGGGACGCGAGCATCATCGTGAAGATCGCTTCGAGGGCGGGGCTCCAACCCTCACGCGGCCCGAGCGGGGTTGCGCTCCAATCGCACGCCTCGAGGTCCGGCAGGTGGGTGCTCATACGCTCGCTGACCCTCTGCCCTGCCTGCGCGATTGGCTCTCAGCCGGCCGTCGTCCTGCACCGGCTTGACGTTCGGGAGCTGGTGGGACCGGAACAGTCTTCCGTTGATGCATACCCGCTTATAAACGGCGGAAACAGTCCAGACAAGGCCGGTTCACGTCCCAGGGAAGAACCACCCCGGCCGGGCGGACACTTCCCCGCCGCCGCTTTCACGACAGCCCGGCTTCAATCCTGGCCACGCGAGACGCGAAACCAATGCTCGGCGTACTGCCGGCAGAGTTCCGCTTCCACACTGTCGCCCGTACGTTCGGCATCGGTGGCGCGGGCGAGCCACTGGGTCTGCTTTTGCACCGCCGATCCGTTCACACGGGCGGGTGCCGGCCGGACCCCGGTCGATGCGCCGGTGTTGGAGCGGGACTTGCTGAAGTTCGGTCGCGGCACTGGTACGCGGGGCCTGGAGGGTGGCATGGGTCTTACGGACTTCCTTTGAGGAGACGGGAGGGGCATCCTCCGATCCGGCAGAGTCTACGCTCCCCATCGCCGCGATGCGCGGAAATTCTGTAGCGCCGTGCCGCCCTTTGACGGACAGCCATATTCGCGTCAGCATGCGGACCGGCGGCGATGTGTGGCGGTGCGAAGCGACCGGACCCGGCGCACCCTCTCAACCGCCCCCTCAACCGTCCCCCTCAACCGACATGGATGGGACCGACGCCGTGCCGATCCGCAGACTGGACCTGAATCTCCTTCGGGTGTTCGAAGCCGTCATGCAGCATCGCAGCGTGATCGGCGCCAGCAGGGAATTGCGGATCACGCCCTCGGCGGTCAGCCACGCGCTCGCCCGGCTGCGTCAGTCGCTGGAGGACGATCTGTTCGTCCCCGGCACTTCCGGGATGGAACCGACCGCCCGCGCCCTCCAGCTATCGTCCGGCATCGCCGATGGCCTGGGACGGATCGCCGACGCGATGAGCACGAAGGCCTTCATCCCGTCGGAGGCGGTGCGGACCTTCCGCATCGCCGCAACCGACTATGCGGCGGTGATCGTCCTGCCGCGCGTCGTCGCGCGGATCGCTCCCCTCGCGCCGCAGATCGATCTGCGGGTGTTTCCTCTCAACCGCATGGACGTCGTCCGACACCTCGACGACGGCCGGGTCGATTTCGTGATCGGCTGGTTTGCCGACCTGCCGGACCGCATGCGCCGCACCACGCTTCTCCAGGAATCGGAAGCCGTGGTGGTCCGCCGCGGACATCCGCTGACCGCCGGGCCGGTGACGCGGGAACGCCTGTTCGAGTTTCCCCACGTCGTCGTGGAGTTGACCGGCAGCGAAGAGGGGGCGACCGACGGGTTCATCGACGACCGCGGCGTATCCCGACGGGTCTGGGTCGAACGGCTGATCCTCGAAGCGGCCGACAGCGACAAGGGCCTGACCGGGCGGGTGGCCGTCTCGGTCCCGCACTATGCCGCCGTCCCTCCGTTGCTGCAGGTCAGCGACATGGTGGCGACCCTGCCGAGGCTCCTGGCCATCCGGGCCGTGGAACAGTCAGGCCTGGCGATTCTCGACCTTCCCTATGAACCGCAGCGGGTGAACCTGGACATGATCCGGCACCAGCGTGCCGAGCGTGACCCCGGCGCCTGCTGGCTGATCCGGCAGATTGCCGCCGCGATGGCCGACCCGGACACACTGAACGTCGTTCATCATGGCGCTGTATAAACTTCATTTGCCGAATCTGGAAATTTCAAAGTAGTTATTCCACACCGGAACCGCCTCTTCATTATTGAAGCCGGAATATGGTCGTCAGCCATCAATGAATGACGGCGATGCATTGCCGCGGGCTCGCGCTGTATTCTCACCGAATACAAAAGCCCATTGAACACACAAGGAAACGGGACCGGCGTCGCGTCCGGGGCAGGTTGGGGGATGACCGGAATGAGGGCTCTTCGCTGGATGATCGGAGGTGCCGCCATCGCAGCGCTCGGCACGACCCTGTGGTTTTCGACACGGCCGCCGCCGCTGACCGTCCAGGGGGAGGTGTCGGCCGACCGGGTCGACATCAGCCCCCGCGTTTCCGGCCGCGTCGCCAGATTGGGCGCCGATACCGGGGACAAGGTGACGCACGGGACGGTGCTGGTCGAGCTGGAAAGCCCGCAGCTGGTGGCGGCGCTGTCCGCCGCCCAGGCGGCGCTCGGCGTGGCCAGGGCCGACCTCGACCGGGTCAACAGCACGCGGGCCGAGACCATCACCGCCAGACGGGCCGATCTGGCCTCGGCGGAGGCCGACGTCACCCTCTATCAGGACAATTACGGCCGGCAGGCCCAGCTCATCCGCTCGGGCAACACCCCGCAGGCCCGGCTCGACGAGGCGGCGCGCAATCTGGAGGCCGCCGTCCGCAAACGTGAATCGGCAGAGGCCGCCCTGCATCTCGCGGTCACCGGCGCCAGCCCGGAGGAGCGCGCCCTCGCCGCCGCACAGGTCAAGCAGGCGGAGGCCGCCCTCCGCCAGCGGTCCGTCGACGTGGAGGAGCTGGTCGTCCGCGCGCCGATGGATGGCCAGATCACCACCAGGGTGGCCGAGCCGGGCGAGAATTTCAGCGCCGGCGCGCCGCTCTTCTCCATGGTGGACATCGCGCACCCCTGGTTCACCTTCAACCTGCGCGAAGATCTGCTGACCGGGCTCAGCGTCGGCGCCGGCTTCCGGGTCACCGTTCCCGCCCTCAGGTCGGCGGAGATCGGGTCGAAGGAGATCCCGGTGCGGGTGACGACGATCAACGTCCAGGGACAATACGCGACATGGCGGGCGACCCGCGCCACCGGCGATTTCGATCTGCGGACCTTCGAGGTCCGGGCCGTCCCGGCCGAGCCGGTGGAAGGACTGCGGCCGGGAATGAGCGCCATCTGGGTCCGGCAGGGGCATTGAGATGCGGCCCCGCACTGGGTTGCGTCCCGGCTTCCTCCTGGTCTTCCAGCGTGAACTGGTCTGGCTGCGCCGGCGCCGTCCCGGTCTGCTGGTGCTGGTGACCCTTCTGCCGCTTGGCCTGATGGGGCTGCTGACGGCGATTTTCAGCGCCGGCCTCGCCACCCGCCTGCCGGTCGCCGTGCTCGACCTCGACGGGTCCGACCTGTCGCGCACTATCGTCCGCACCGTCGACGCCACGCCCGATGTCGCAGTGGCGCAGCGCGTCGCCGATCTTGCCGAAGGGCGCCGGCTGATTCTGTCCGGCGCCGTCCACGGGCTGCTGATGATCCCGCGCGATCTGGAACGGGACGTGAAGGCCGCCCGGCGGCCGGAGGTCGTCTTCTTCTACAACACCCAGACGCTGACCTCCGGCAACCTCGTCCTGCGCGGCATCAACAATGCCGTACCGACGGTGGCGGCCGGCATCCGCCTGTCGTTGCGCACGGCCCAGGGCCAGCCGACGGATGCCGCCCAGGCCTCGCTGGCACCGATCCCGGTGCAGGTCCACGGCCTGTTCAACCCGACCCTGAATTACGCCCATTTCCTGCTGGCGGCCCTGTTGCCCAGCCTGCTTCAGGTGGTGGTGGTCGTGGCATCCGCCTGTTCGGTGGGATTGGATGTCGAGACGCGGCACCGGCTGGCGATCCTGCGCAGGCTTGGCGGCGGCCTGTGGCCGGCCATGGCGGGAAAAGTCCTGCCCTACACGATCCTGTCCGTGATGGTTCTGGGCCTCGCCGACTCCGTCCTGTTCGGCCTGCTCGATCTGCCGTTGCGCGGCCAGCGGGGGATTCTGCTCCTCGCGGGCATCCTGTTCCTGCTGGCCTGCCAGCTGCTCGGCATCCTGCTGGCGCTGCTCCTGCGCTCCACCGCGATGGCGGTCAGCATCGGGACGCTGCTGACCGCGCCGGCCTTCGGCTTCATGGGCATCGGCTTTCCGCGCCTCGGCATGGGCGGTTTCGCCCAGGGTTATGGGGCGTTGCTGCCGGGAACCTGGTACCTGACGGCACGGATCGACCAGACCGTCCGCGGCACGCCGTCCGACCTGTCCTGGCCGCCGGTGCTGGTCCTCGCCGCTTTCGTGATCGGGCTGGCCGGGCTGACCGCGTGGCGGCTGGAGGGGCTGCGTGCCCGGCGCCGGCGGGCGGGCACCGGGCACAGTGTCCCGGTTCACGAGGGGAAGGCGTCATGAGAGCGGTCCTCGCCGTGTTCCGCCACGAACTTCGCCGCATCTTCACCCTGCGCCCGGTCTTTTCCGTGTTCATCCTGGCGGCGGCGATCTATGCCGTGTTCTATCCGCAGCCCTACCTCACCGAGGCGCTGCGCAACGTCCCCATCGTCGTGGTGGACCGCGACGGGACAAGCAGCAGCCGGGAGATGGTCCGCCGGCTCGACGCGACCTCCGACGTCAGTGTCGCCCTGGTGCTGCCCGACCTCCCCAGCGCCCAGCGCGCCGTCTATGAACGCACGGTGTCGGGCATCCTGCTGATCCCCGGGAATTTCGAGCGCGACCTGCTGCATGGGCGGCCCTCTCCGGTCGCTTTCTATGCGGACGCCAGCTATTTCCTGATCTATCAGCGGATCGCCGGGGCCGTCTCGGCAGTGGCAAGGACGCTCGGGTCGGAGGTCGAAAGCGCGCGGCTGGTCGCTGCCGGCGTCGATCCGGCCCTGGCCGGCGCCGTCGTCGACCCGATGCCGCTGACGGCGGTGCCGCTGTTCAATCCGCAGGGAGGCTATGCGACCTATCTGCTGCCGGCGGCCTTCGTCCTGATCCTGCAACAGCTCCTGCTGATCGGAACCGGCCTGCTCGGCACCATCCCCGACCCTGGCCCGGACCCCGGCCCGGACCCTGACTGGCCGAGGGCGGGGCCGCTGGCGACGGTGACCGGCAAATACATGGCCTATCTGGTGCCGGCGGCCCTGATCCTGCCCTTCTACCTGATCGCCCTGCCCTATCTGTACGGCATCCCGCGCCTGGGCTCGCCCGCGACCGTTCTCCTCTTCGCGCTGCCGTTCGTCCTCGCCGTCTGCGGCCTTGGCCTAATCGCCCCGGCGGTCTTCCGCACCCCGCTCGCGGTCCAGCTCGCCACCGCGGCGGTCGGGTTGCCCTTTTTCTTCCTGGCGGGCTTTTCCTGGCCGCAGGAATCGATGCCGGACGCCGTTCGTCTGGTCGCCCGGCTGTTGCCCAGCACATCGGCAATCGACGGGCTCGTCCGCGTGGCCCAGCTCGGGGCGCCCCTCTCCGAGGTTGCCGAACCCTTCCTGACGCTGTGGGCCCTGGCCGGACTCTATGGCGCAATCGCCGTTGCGCTCGCAGCCCGGCGTGGAGCCCCCGCCCCTCGGCCCGGTCACGTCGACAGGCGCAGATAGAAGGTCGGCAGCACCTCCGGCAGCTTTTCGGCGCGATCGATCACCATGACGTTGCGCGCCCCGAACATCCGGGTCAGGTAATCGCGGCCCTGCGGATCGAGCCCGATCACGAAACAGTCGATCCCCCGCGCCGCCAGCCCCAGCACGGCGCGGCGGGCGTCGTCCAGCAGATAGCGGCGGTCGGCGACGTCGATGTCCGACGGCTCGCCGTCGGTCACCACCAGCAGCAGCCGGCGGTGGGTCGCCTGCCGTTCCAGCAGCCGGCCGGCATGGCGCAGCGCGGTGCCGAGCCGGGTGGACAGACCGGCCTTCAGCCCGGCCAGCCGCCCTTTGGCCGCGGCATCGTAAGGCTGGCGGAACGCCTTGATCCGGTAATAGCTGACATCCTGCCGCCCGTTGGAGCGGAAGGCATAGATGGCGAAGGGATCGCCCAGTTCGTCCAGCGCCTGGGCGAACAGCGCCGCGGCCTCCCGCTCCACCGACAGCACGCTGCGCCCGCCCCCGGCAACCGGATCGCCGGTGGAGGCGGACACGTCGAGCAGCAGCAGGACCGAGAGGTCGCGGTTGCGGCGGACCAGCAGTTCATGCACCCGCGGATCGGGAGCCTCGCCGCGGCGGTGGCTGACCATCGCGTCGATGCAGGCGTCCAGATCCATCCGGTCGCCCTCCGGCTGGCGGCGCAGCCGCACCGGCCGGCTGACCTTGGCCGAGCGGACCAGCGCGGTCAGCCGGTCGGCGGTTGCCTGATGACGCTCGACGATGCGGGCGATGGCGGCAGGGTCGCCGGGCTCGGTCCGCCGTTCGTTCAGCACGACCCAGTCGGGACGGTCGATGCCGACGCGGTAGTCCCATTCCGGGTAGCGCAGCGGCGGGGCGGTGATCTCCTCCTCCCCCACCGCGCGGGCGGGCACATCGGTGGCGGACAGCCGCGCCGGGGTGGCGCCCTCCCCCACCTGATCGTCGGGCCGGCCGTGGTCGCGCTCCTGCTGTTCGGTACGGAAGGCCTCGAACACCGTCTCGGCATCGCTGGGCGGGGTCGGCGGCGCCTCGCCATGGTCCCACAGGCCGAGGTTGTCGTCGCGGTAGGCCGGCTCGACGACATGGTCCTTGGCGTTGAACTGCACCCGCATCTGACCGAGATCGTTGCCCAGCAGCCCGCCGATCCGGCGGCTGAGCGCCGGGCTGTCCCACTCGGCCTCCGCCTCGAAGAACAGCCGCCTGCCCTTGGCGACCCAGGCATCGTCGTCGCGATAGTCGGGGTCGATCAGCGCGCGGGCCAGCCGCGCCATCAGGGCGGGCGCGGTGCCGGCGCCGTCCGGCTCGGCGACGTGGAAGGGCCGCCAGACCCGCAGCAGGCCTGGATGCTCGCGCATCGCCAGCTGCTCGACCCGGGCATCCTCGATCAGCGAGACGAGCGCCAGCTGCAACGGCTTCAGCCCGGCGGCGGGAAAGCGCGGGCCGGAGAAGCGCAGATGCGCACCGGCATGGACCAGGGCGGCGCGGAACAGCGCGCCGGAGCGGCGGCCATCGACGCCGCGGAAGGTTCCGGGCATCCAGATCAGCCCGTCCGACAGGCTGACCCGCCGCGGCGGGTTGCCGGCGGCATCCGGCCTGGCATGGCGGATCGGCACCCGCAACCGCCACAGCGCGACCAGATAGGCGACCAGCCGGCGCTCGACGGAGGAAAAGGCGGTGTCGGCGGGAAACTGGTCCGCGGGAAATTGACGCGACTGGTCGTCGGGCATCTGATCTCCGGTCTTGGTCTCTCTCTCCAACGAGGGACGTCTCAGGCAATCGCCGCCGACACGGCGGCGGAGAAGGCGTCCCGCACGTCGGCGTCGTCGGTGATCGGCAGGACCAGCGCGATCCGGCAGGCGGTCTCCAGCGGGATTCCCTGTGCGACCAGCCGGCCGGCATGGATCAGCATGCGGGTGGACACCCCTTCCTGAAGCCCATGGCCCTTCAGGTTGCGCGAGCTTGCGGCGATGCGGACCAGCAGGGCCGCGGTGCCGGCGGCGACGCCCGATTCATGGGCGACGATCTCCGCCTCCACCGCAGCGTCGGGATAGCCGAACTCGATGGCGGCGAAGCGCTGCTTGGTCGATTCCTTCAGATCCTTCAGGACGCTCTGGTAGCCGGGGTTGTAGGAGATCACCAGCTGGAAGTCCGGATGCGCCTGGACCAGCTCGTTGCGCTTCTCCAGCGGCAGGATGCGGCGGGCGTCGGTCAGCGGGTGGATGACGACGGTGGTGTCCTGGCGGGCTTCGACGATCTCGTCGAGATAGCAGATGGCGCCGTGCCGCACCGCCTGGGTCAGCGGCCCGTCGTGCCAGACCGTGCCGCCGGGATCGAGCAGGAAGCGCCCGACCAGATCCGACGCGGTCATGTCCTCGTGGCAGGCCACCGTCACCAGCGGCCGGCCGAGCCGCCATGCCATATGCTCGATGAAGCGGGTCTTGCCGCAGCCGGTTGGGCCCTTCAGCATCATCGGCATGCGCGCCGCATAGGCGGCCTCGAACAGGGCCACCTCCCCGGCGACCGGCCGGTAATAGGGCTCCTCCGGAATCCGGTGTGCATCCAGCGCCATCGGCGCGTCTCCTTATGATTGGTCCCGCTTCGGAGAGAGGCGGCGGGCGTCTCCCGACACCCGCCGCGACGTCTGCCCGGCCCCTCAACGATGCAGGGCGGTTCCCGGGTTGGGGATGCCGTCGATTGGGCATTCCTCGGTGCCGACGGTGCCGCGGGTCATCGCCTCGACCCGCGCGCGGGTGCCTTCCGGATCGTTGATCCAGTCATGGTAGAAGCTGTAGGCGCAGGCCGCCTCGCCCTTCGAATCCTCGCCGGAGTTGATCTTGCCGGTGTAGCCGCGGTGGACCAGCTTGAAGAGGTGGTTCTGCGACTGCATGTTCTTGCGCGCGTCGCGGATCAGCGAGGTGGAGAGCTGGGCGTACTGGATGCCGTTCTCCTCGGTGCCGCACTCGCCCAGCGTACGGCCGTCGAAGCCGATGATGGCGGAATGGCCGAAGTAGGAATAGACCCCGTCGAAGCCGGCGGCGTTTGCCACAGCGACGTACGTGTTGTTGGCCCAGGCCATCGCCTTGGACATGATGACCTGCTGTTCCTTGGCCGGATACATGTAGCCCTGGCAGCGGACGATCAGTTCGGCGCCCTTCATGGCGCAGTCGCGCCAGATCTCCGGATAATTGCCGTCGTCGCAGATGATCAGGCTGATCTTCAGCCCCTTCGGCCCTTCGGTGACGAAGGTGCAGTTGCCGGGATACCAGCCCTCGATGGGCACCCACGGCATGATCTTGCGGTATTTCTGAACGATCTCGCCCTTGTCGTTCATCAGGATCAGCGTGTTGTAGGGCGCCTTGTGCGGGTGCTCCTCATGCCGCTCGCCGGTCAGGGAGAAGACGCCCCAGACCCTGGCCTTGCGGCAGGCGTCGGCGAAGATCTCCGTCTCGTCGCCGGGGATGGTCGAGGCCGTTTCGTACATCTCCTTGGAATCGTACATGATCCCGTGGGTCGAATATTCCGGGAAGATCACCAGATCCATGCCCGGCAGGCCGACCTTCATGCCCTGGACCATCTCCGCGATTTTGCGGGCGTTGTCGAGGACTTCGGCCTTCGTGTGCAGGCGCGGCATCTTGTAGTTCACGACCGCGACGCCGACGGTGTCCTTGCTGCTGGAAATATCGCCGTGCAACATGGTGCATTCCCTTTCTGGTCTGTGGATCGATAAGGAGGGGGCGTTCCGTCCCGGCGCGAGGCTGGACGGCGAACCCGTGTGTGGGGGGTTGAGAGAGACGGGACCGGAGCTGCGGCCTAGACCGCCATGTGCCGGTGCACCAGATCGTCGGTCAGGCTCTCCGTCGGCCCGTGGGCAGCGACGCGCCCCTTGTCGAGCATCAGGAAGAGGTCGGAGGCCTGCCGGGCAAACCTCACATTCTGTTCCACCAGCACGACGGTGATGCCGTACTGGCGGTTCAGGGTCATGATCACGTTTTGAATCTGTTCGACGATGTTGGGCTGGATGCCCTCGGTCGGTTCGTCCAGCAGCAGGACCTGCGGATTTGCCGCCAGCGCCCGCGCGATCGCCAGCTGCTGCTGCTGCCCGCCGGACAGGTCGCCGCCCTTCCGGTTCAGGTTGTCCCGCAGGTAGGGGAACATCTCGAACACCAGGGGCGGGATCTCGCGCCTCCCGTCCGGGCGGGCGAAGCTGCCCATCAGGATGTTCTCGCGGATGGTGAATTTGCCGACGATGCCGCGTCCCTGCGGCACATAGCCGATGCCGAGGCCGGCGCGGCGGTGGGTCGGCTCGCTGCGGATGTCGCTGCCGCCCAGCCCGATCCGGCCGGTGACCCTGTCGGTCAGCCCCATGACGGTGCGCATCAGCGTGGTCTTCCCCACCCCGTTGCGGCCCAGCACGCCGAGCAGGCTGCCCCTGGGCACCGCGAAGCTGACATTCTGCAACACCGGGCTGCTGCCGTAGAAGGAATAGACGTCGGTCATGTCAAGCATGGGAGATGCCCCCGCTTCCAAGATAGGCCTCGCGCACCTTGGGATCGTTCTCCACCTGCCGGATCGATCCTTCGGACAGGCGCTTGCCCTGGTGCAGCACGGTGATGGTCCCGGCGATCTCGCGGACGAAGCCCATGTCGTGCTCGACCACGATCAGCGTGTGCCGGCCGCGCAGCCGCTGGAAGATGCGCGAGGTCTTGCCGGTCTCCTGGATGGTCATGCCGGCGGTCGGCTCGTCCATCAGGATCAGGGCGCTGTCCTGGACCAGCAGCATGGCGATCTCCAGCCATTGCGTCTGGCCGTGCGACAGGAAGGCGGCCCTGGTGTCCAGCTCGTCGGCCAGTTCGACGATCTCCAGCACCTCGGCGATGCGCCGGTCGAGGCGGAGGCCGGGGAACAGGCGGATCGTCCGGGCCGGGCCGGGGTGCCGGGACTTCGCCACCTCCAGATTTTCGCGCACCGTCAGTTCCTTGAACACGCTGGGCACCTGGAACTTGCGCCCCACCCCGTGGCGGGCGCGCCGGTATTCCGGCGCACTGGTGATGTCCTGCCCGTCGAGCAGGATGCGCCCGCCGGTCGGCTGGGTGCGGCCGCAGATCAGGTCCAGGGTGGTGGACTTGCCGGCCCCGTTGGCCCCCAGCAGGCAGCGCAGTTCGCCGCGCTCGACCGCCAGATCCAGGCCGTTGACCGCCTTGAAGCCGTCGAAGCTGACTTCCAGCCCGTGGAGTTCGAGATAGGCCATGGGGATCGTCTCCTTCAGCTCGGCGTGCGGCCGGCATGCGGCGCCTCGGAAAGGGCGGCGGCACGGGCGGCGGCAAGGGCGGCATCCGCCTTGGGACGGGACGGTCGGGTCAGGCGGTCCGACAGGATGCCGATCAGGCTCGACAAGCCGTTGGGCAGGAAGACCACGACCAGGATGAACATGCCGCCGAGGATCAGCTGCCAGGTGTCGAGGAAGCTCTCGGACAGGCTGCCCTGCATGAAGTTGACCAGGATGGCGCCGATGGCGGCCCCCAGGAGCGAGCCGCGCCCGCCGACCGCCGCCCAGATCACCATCGACAGGCTGAGCGGCACCCCCATGAAGGTGGGCGAGGCGAATTCCAGCACCATGGCGTAGAGCATGCCCGCCAGCCCGGCCATGCCGGCCGACACCGCGAAGGCGAGCGACTGGTAGGCGGCGACGTCGTAGCCGAAGAAGCGGACCCGGTCGGCGTCGTTGCGGATGGCCTGGAGGATCAGCCCGGCCTTGCTGCGGGTGAAGGCGAGGCCGAGCAGCAGGCAAAGCGACAGCGCCCCGGCGGACAGATAGTAGAAGGCCGGGCTGTAGGGATCGAAGGTGACGCTGCCGGCCTCCAGCCACGCCAGATCGGTGATGCCGTTGAAGCCGCCGGTGTAGGCCTGCTGGTCGATGAACAGCAAATTGACCACCGCCAGCATGGCGAGCGTGATGATGGCGACATAGACCCCGGCGATCCGGGCCCGGAACATGAAGGATCCCAGCAGCAGAGCCACCACCACCGGGGCCAGGATGCCGGCCGCCACCGCGAACAGGCTGGAATGGAAGGGCTGCCAGAACCAGGGCAGGTGGTCGAGGTTGTTCCACACCATGAAGTCCGGCAGCCCGGCCGACCCGGTGTGGACCGGGCTGGTCTTCAGCTTCAGATGCATGGCGATGGTATAGGCGCCGATGCCGAAGCTGACCCCCTGCCCCAGGTTGAGGATACCGGCATAGCCCCAGCTCAGGGCCAGCGCGGCCGCGGCGAGGCCGAGCGCCAGATAGCGGGCGAACTTGTTCAGGAGGAAGGCGTCGGTGACGAAACTGGGAACCGCCAGGATGACGGCACAGAACAGCAGATAGGCGGCGAGCTGGGCATAGGGCTTGCTGCGCGACAGGGTCGATTTCGACATGAGCGGGCTCCGGGCGACGGGACCGACCGGGGAACCGGCCCGGTTTTGAAGATCGGGTTGGCTGAGGTTTGCTTGGCCGAGGCTGGCCGGCTGGTCGTCGGGGAACTGGACGCTGGTCATCGCCTTGGCCCTCCTCACCGGCGCCGCTGATCGACGAACAGGCCCTGCGGACGGAAGCGGACCAGGACCACCACCGCCAGGAAGACCAGCGCCTTTGCCAGCGTGTCGTTCAGCAGGAAGGCGATGCCGGCGGTGCCGCTGCCGAGCAGGCCGGAACTGACCACCGTGCCGATCAGGCTGCCGACGCCGCCGACCACCACCACCATGAAGGCATCGACCACGAAATTGGTGCCCATGTCCGGCGCCACGCTCTTGATCGGCGCCACCAGCGCCCCGGCCAGCCCGGCGAGGCCGGAGCCGAAGGCGAAGGTCAGGCTGTAGACCCTGGCGCTGTTGATGCCGTAGCAGCTGGCCATCTCGCGGTTCTGGGTGACGGCGCGCAGCTTCATGCCGAACTCGGTCCGCTGGATGACGAACCAGGTCAGCGCCAGCAGGGCGGCGGTCAGCGCCAGGATGAACAGGCGGTAGCTGGGGATGCCGACCCCGGCGATATCGATGCTGCCGGACAGGAATTCCGGCGTCTGGACATAGCGCAGCTCGGCCCCGGCGGACAGGCGCACCGCCTGTTGCAGCATGATGCCGATGCCCCAGGTCGCCAGGATGGTGTCGAGCGGCCGGTGGTAGAGGAAGCGGACTACCGTGCTCTCGACCACCCAGCCGGCCGCCGCCACCATGAAGAACACCAGCAGCAGGCAGGGGATCAGCGGCAGGCCGAACTGCGACTGGAGGAACCAGGTGCCGTAGGCGCCCAGCATGACGAACTCGCCATGGGCGAGGTTGATGACGCCCATCGCGCCATAGATGATCGCAAGCCCGAGCGCCACCAGCAGCAGGATCGACGCGATGCTGAGCCCGGTGAAGAGTTGACCGAAGAAAATATCCATAAGCCCCTCCGACGGGGACGGCGTCGGGCGACGCCCTCCCCTGCCCGTTCATTGCTCAAGCACCCTTGAGGCCGTCCTTGGTGCAGCTCTGGCCCGGATAGGCCCAGTAGGGTTCCGGCTTCACCCAATCCGACGATTGCTGGATGACCTTGAACTGGCCGTCGGCCTGGGCCTGGCCGATCTTCGGCCACAGGTAGCAGTGCAGGTTGTCGCCATCGACCTTCACCTTGCCCTGCGGCGCCATGATCTCCAGCCCCGCCGTGGCGTCGCGGACGGCGATGGGGCTGATGTCGCCCTTGCCGATTTTCTCCACCGCCTTGCGGAACAGGTGCATCTGGAAGTACGCCGCCTCCGACACGAAGTGCGTCACCGACTCCTTGCCGAAGCGCTTCCGGTAATTCTCGACGAAGACCTCGTTCTCCTTGGACTGGTGGCCCATGAAGTATGGCGCGGAGGTGAAGTGGCCGGCGGCATACTCGCCACCCATCGCCGCGATCTCCACCTCCGACGTGGTCAGGCTCGCCATCGGCATTTTGTCCGGGTTGAACCCCGCCGCCTTGTACTGCTTGTGCAGCGCGATCACGCTGTCGCCGACCACGGTGGAGAAGATCACGTCCGGCTTGGTCTCGCGGAATTTGTTCAGCACCGAGCCGAATTCAGAATGGCCGAGCGGCACATACTCCTCGCCGACCACCTCGCCGCCCAACTCCTTCAGCAGGATCTTGCAGACGTTGTTCTCTTCCTTGGGATAGATGTAGTTGGAGCCGATCAGGTAGAATTTCTTGCCGAAATTCTTGACCAGCCAGGGAATGAACTCCTTCTGCTGCTGGTTGGGCACCGCCCCGGTGTACATGACGTTCTTCGAGCATTCGCGGCCCTCGTAGAGCGTCGGATACCAGTAGAGGTTCTTGCGCTTCTCGAAGACCGGCAGCACCGCCTTGCGCGATGCGGAAGTGTAGGAACCGAAGACGCTGACGCACTTGTCGTTCAGCACCAGCTTGTTGGCCTTGTCGGCGAAGGTGGCGGGGTCGGAGGCCGGATCCTCGACGACCGCGGTCAGCTTCATCCCGTTGATGCCGCCGGCGGCGTTGATCTCGTCGATGGCCATCAGGGTGGCGTTGTGCATCGACTTCTCGACGACCGCGGTGGTGCCGGTCAGCGAGAAGAGGACGCCGACCTTGATCTCGCCGCTCGCCGCCCAGGCGGCGCCGCTGTCCTTGATCCAGATGTGCGGAAAGCCGACCGATCCGGCCACCCCGGCGACAGCCGTCGATTTCAGAAAATTACGCCGTGTGAAGGTCATGACGTGTTTCCTCCTCGTTTTCCTGTTCTTGGCAGGTCTTCGGCACGGACAGGAGAGCGCACAAAAAAAGCCCCACCCAGGCCGGCGGCCTGCTGGGGCTTCATTGCCTCGGCACAACTCCCGGCGTCATCGGCGGGGGTGTGCCTGGTGCGGTCTCAAGTCGTGTCAGCTGATTTTAAAATATTCAACGAATGATGGCGCTGACCACGCATCAGTGTTCTTGCCTGCGCCGAATGGCTCGGGCACCGGATAAAAGAAATCGTTCCGCGACAAGAAAAACGTCGCGCCGATCCTAAAAGAGCGAATGGTCAGACTTATCCCTGCACAAACCCATCCATTGGCGTCCCTCGCATCTGTGGTGCCGGAGTGCGCGTCGGTACGTCGGGTTCAAACACAAAAAAAGCCCCGGCAAGGCTGTTACACCTTCAGGGGCTTCATCGCCTGCCCGTCGATCCGACATCATTGGCGGACGCGGGCGATTTGCTTCGCTTGCTTAGTAAGATGCACAGTGCGCCGCCTCACCGTCAATATCAAAATTGGTCAGCGAGTCGGATTTTCCGCCATCAGCATTTCGCTGGCGTCGATGATGGCGGCGGCGACCGCCTCGATGGTCGTCCGCCGGGCCATGGCGCGTTCGCGGATGAAGCGGTAGGCCTCCTCCTCGGTGATCCGCCGCTGCTCGATCAGGATCGCCTTGGCCTTGCTGACCTTCTTGATGCCGTCCAGCCGCTGCTCGACCTTCTGGAGGCGCTTGCGCATGCCGCGCTCGCCCTCCGCGGCGCGGTGGGCCATGAACATGGTGGTCAGCAGGCCGAAGGCGCGGATCGGCTTGCTGACGAAGCCGCGCACCCCGTAATCGACCAGGGCCTTCAGCACGGTCGGGCTCTCATAGTCGAGCACGGCGACGATGGGCGGCCCGTCGTCGGCGGTGGACCAGGACAGCCGTCCCTGTCCCGACAGCAGTTGGGTCATGTCGAGGAAGATCAGATCGACGCCGCTGGGGCGGTCCTTGGGCGGCGGCCATTCGGACCGGGCCTGGCAGCCGATGCGGTGGAGCTGGCGCAGCAGCTCCTCCGCCTCGGCGTCCTGCGGGTGGATGACCACCACGCGAAAGGAGCGGATATCGCGGAGCAGGTTGATCGACATGCGGCGTTCGCCCCGTTTGCAGTCAGACCGTGGCCTGCCGCCGCCAGCGGATGTCCGCCTCGTCGGCAGCGTTGTGATCCACCAGATACGGATCGGGCTTCATCGCCACCGGCGAGTCCGCGACGATCTCGAACCGGCCATCCGCATCGACCCGGCCGACGCGCGGCCACAGGTAGGTGTGGTTGTTGTCGGGATCGATCCGCACCCGCCCCTGGGGCGCATCGAACTCCTGCCCGAAGATGGCGTCGCGCAGCCGGTCGGTGTCCATGCAGTTGGCGATGCGCAGGGCCTGGGCGAACAGATGGACCTGGAAATAGGCGGCCTCGCACGACGCGTTGGTCCGCTCATGCTCCCCGAACCGCTCGCGGTAGCGGGCGACGAAACGGCGGTTGGCCTCGCTGTCGATGGAATCGAAATAGGGGGCGGCGGTGACATGCCCGCGCGAGGCGGCGACGCCGATGTCGCTGATTTCCGCCTCGCTGGTGGTCAGGCTGGCAATCGGCATTCGCGCCGGATCGAACCCGGCCTCGGCATAGGCGTGGTAGAGATGGGCGGTGGCGGCGCCGACCACCGTGGAGAAGATGAAGTCCGGCTGCTTGCGCCGGATGTCGCGGATGACCGGGGCGAACGCCTTCTGCGTCGCATTCAGCGGCAGGTATTTCTCGGCGAGGATCTTGCCCGACCGCTGGAGCACCAGCTCCCGCATGATCCGGCTGGATTCATAGGGATAGATGTAGTCCGACCCCACCATATAGACGCGGCTGCCATATTCCCGCGTCAGATAGTCGGCCAGCTGCCGGCCGTTCTGGTTGGGGGCGGCGCCGGTGTAGATGACGTTGCGCGAGCATTCGAAGCCCTCATAGAGGGTCGAATAGAGCAGCAGCCCGTTGCGCCGCTCCACCACCGGCAGGATCGCCTTGCGCGTGCTCGACATGTAGCAGCCGAACAGGACGCTGACCCGCTCCTCGGTCATCAGCCGCTCGGCGAGCGCCGCGAACAGCGCCGGATCGGATTGCGGATCCCGGACGACCGGCAGGATTTCCCGGCCGTTGACCCCGCCGCCGGCATTGATCTCCTCGATCGCCATCAGCGTGCCCTGGAGCTGGGTGCGTTCGATTCCCGCCGTGACCCCGGTCTGCGAGAACAGCACGCCGACTCTCCACGGTTCACCGTTCTTGGGGGTACAATCCATCTGCATCCACCTCTTCGTCACGCTCGCAGCCGCAATCCGCACCCAGGCCAACCAATCGCCAACCGCTGGCGATCCAGTTGAAAAACAAACAAAAAAAGCCCCAATCAGGGCGGTCGGCCCGGATTGGAGCGCCATTGCTCCGGCCCGCTCCGTCACGTCGGGACCCCTGCTGAAACCCAGCCGCGGCCCCCTGGCGTGACGTCGGACAGATATGGACTTGCATACTATGACAAGGCCGGATTGTTTGGCGACTCCTGTTTTGCGCGGCATCGGCTCACAGGGCCGCTCACACGGTCGCTCACAGGGCCGCCACCCCCTCGCGCGTCAGGGTGACGGGCGATGCGTTGGGCGGCCACAGCAGGTCGGACTCGACCCCCATCCAGCGGCAGAGCACCGGCCAGGTGCCAGCATGGGCGACGATCAGCAGCGGGCCGCCGTCGCCGGGCACCGGCAGCCCGTCGAGCGCCGCGGTGACGCGGATGCGGAAGCCGGTCAGGCTTTCGCCGTTCGGCACCTCCTCCCGCAGCAGGTCGGCCGGGATGGCGCCGCCTTCGAGATCGCCCCAGCGCCGTTCCTCCAGCCCGGCCACGGGGATCACCGGAACGCCCAGCGCCTCCGCCAGGATGCCCGCCGTCTCCAGAGCCCGGCGCTGCGGGCTGCTGTGGACCGCCGCCACCGGCTGCCCGCTGGCGAGCAAGCTGGCGGCGCGCAGGCTCGCGGCGGCCTCCCGCGCCTGCGCCCGGCCCCGCTCGGTCAGCGCCACGTCCTTCGAGCCGGCGAGCCAGCCGCCGAGATTGCTCTCCGTCTCGCCGTGCCGGCAGAAGATCACCGACCTCAGCATGACAGCCGTTCCGCCAGTTCGGCGAAGCCGCCGAGGATGCCGTCATGCGGCAGGCCGTCGAGCGGGACGCGGGCATAGCCGTAGGGAACCACCAGCACCCGCGCCACCCCGGCGGCACGGGCTGCGGCCACGTCATGCTCGTTGTCGCCGACGAAGACGGTTTCCGCCGGTTCGACCCCCAGCCGCTCCAGCAGCCCCAGCACCGGTTCCGGCGACGGCTTGCGGGACGGATAGCTGTCGCCGCCGACCACCGCGGCGAAGCGGCCGGCGATGCCCAGATCGTCGAGCAGCCGCAGGGTGGCCGCCATCGGCTTGTTGGTGCAGACGCCGAGCCGCAGCCCGGCCTCCGCCAGCCGGCCAAGCGTTTCGGCGACGCCGGGGTAGAGCGTGCTGTGGGCGCTGGGGTCGGCCCCGTAGATCGCCAGAAAGCGTTCGAGGCAGCGGGCGGCCTCGTCCGGAGCCGGAACCCCGCCGGTGGCGGCCAGCACCCGTTCCACCAGCTTGGGCGCTCCATCGCCGACGAAGGAGCGCACCGCCGCCAGATCGACCGGCGGGCGCCCCAGCTCGGCGAGCAGGGCGTTCGAGGCATGCATCAGGTCGGCCACGCTGTCCACCAGCGTGCCGTCGAGGTCGAAGGCGACGGCGCGGATGGCGGGGCGGTTGAGGCTGTCGGCGGTATCGGTCACGATTGCGGCACCTTACTGGCGAAGGAAGCGGGCCTTGTCGGCCGCGAGGTCGAGGATGATCGGGGCATCCGGGGGGAGCAGAGCATCGCCCGCCTGATGCGGCGCGTCCACCTGAACCAGCTGTCCGCCGACATCCACCGCATAGCGGATGGAGGCGCCGAGGAACTCGCGGTGGCGGACGGTGCCGGTCAGCCGGGAGTGTCCGGGCACCGGCGGCTGGCCGTCGGCACGGATGGCGAGGTTCTGCGGCCGGAACATCAACTTGCCGCCGGTTTCCGCACCCGCCTCCGCCGGTAGCGCCACCGGGGTGAAGCCGGTGCCGACGAAGGCGCGGCCCCCGGCCCCGTCGTCCCGCACCGCGCCGTCCAGCACGTTGGCAGTGCCGAGGAAACCGGCGACGAACAGGTTTGCCGGATGGTCGTAGAGATCCTGCGGGGTGCCGACCTGCTGCACCCGCCCGTCCTCCATCACCGCGATGCGGTCGCAGATGGTGTTGGCCTCCTCCTGGTCGTGGGTGACGAAGATGGTGGTCAGGCCGAGCTTGCGCTGGAGGCTCAGCAGCTCCTGGCGCATCTGCACGCGCAGCTTGGCGTCGAGGTTCGAGAGCGGCTCGTCGAGCAGCAGGATCTTCGGCTCGATCACCACGGTGCGGGCCAGCGCCACGCGCTGCTGCTGGCCGCCCGACAGCTGGGAGGGGCGGCGGTCGGCCAGATGCTTCAGCCCGACCAGTTCCAGCGCGGCATCCACCCGGCGCTCGATCTCGGCGCGGGGGACGCGGCGCTCCTCCAGCCCGAAGGCGACGTTGCGGCGCACGGTCATGTGCGGCCACAAGGCGTAGCTCTGGAACACCATGCCGACGTCGCGCCGGTGCGGCGGCAGGCCGGAGATGTCGCGCCCGCCGATGCGGACCTCGCCGCGCTGGGCGGTGTTGAAGCCGGCGATCAGCCGCAGCAGCGTGGTCTTGCCGCAGCCCGAAGGGCCGAGGAAGGCGAAGAACTCACCGGGCTTGATGGCGAGGTTCACGTCCTTCAGCACATGGTTGCTGCCGTAGGACAGATTGACGCCCTCGATGTCGACGCCGACGCTCTCGATCTGGGCGGCGAGCGCTGCCGGGGAAAACTGGTGGTTCATGACGATGGTTTCCCTCAGTGGTCCTGGCCGCGGTCGCGGCGGCCGCGCTCGATGACGACGTGCGACAGGTAGGTGCCAAGCCCGACGATGATGACGGCGAAGATGCCCAGCGCCGCCCCCGGACCGCGCCCGGCCGCCGACTGCATGTAGACGTAGAGGCCGTAGGCCAGCGGCGCGTCGCTCTGCGAATGCACCAGCATGATGGTCGCCGACAGCTCGACCGCCGCGGTGGCGAAGCTGGTGACGAAGCCGGCCAGGATGCCGCCGGACATCAGCGGAACGACGATGCGCCCGACGGTGCGCAGCTTGGTGGCGCCGAGATTCTCGGCCGCCTCCTCCAGCGAGGAGCTGACCTGCTGCAGGGCGGCGGTGCAGGCGCGCAGCGCATAGGGCAGGCGGCGGATCGCCAGCGCGAAGACCAGGATCAGCCAGAAGTTGGACAGCGGCTGGCCGGTGAAGGGCATCGGCACCCCGTAGAAGCTGCGCAGATAGCCGATGCCCAGCACGACGCCCGGCACCGCCAGCGCCGCCATCGCGATGTAGTCCAGCCATTGCCGGCCCGGCAGCTTGGTGCGCAGGACCAGATAGGCGATGGCCGTGCCGATCACCACGTCGAGCAGCGCCGCCAGCGAGGCGTAGAGCAGCGTGTTGGTGATGTACTGCCCGCTCTCGGAGAAGACGGTGTGGTAGTGCTTCAGCGTGAAGGCATCGGGCAGCGGGCTGAAGGACCAGATGGTGGCGAAGGACAAGAGGCCGAGCCCGACATGCGGCGCCAGCACCAGCACCAGGATCAGCAGCACGATGCCGTAGGCCGCCACCATCTCCAGCGGCTTCAGGCGCCGCCTGGCCAGACCGCCGCCGCCGCGCTGCACGGTGGCGTAGTCCTTGCCGCGCATCGCCAGCGCCGACACCCAGAGGGCCAGCAGCGAGCAGGCGATCAGCACGACCGAGATGACGTAGCCCATCGGGTCGGCGATGCCGATGGAGGAGATGCGCAGGTAGGCCTGCGGCGCCAGCATGTCGTTGACGTTCAGCAGCAGCGGCGTGCCGAGATCGTCGAACACCTTGATGAAGACCAGCGAGGCGCCGGCGACGTAGCCCGGCATCGCCAGCGGAAAGACGATGCGGCGGAACAGGCGGAAGCCGTGGCAGCCGAGATTCTGCGCCGATTCCTCCATCGCCCGGTCGATGTTCTTCAGGCTGGCCGACAGGTTGATCAGGATGAAGGGGAAATAATGGATGCTCTGGACGAAGATGACGCCGTTCAGCCCCTCCATGAAGGGGATCGAGAAACCGAAATGGTCGCGCAGCAGCAGGTTGACCGAGCCGTTGCGCCCGAACAGCAGCTGCATCGCCACCGCGCCGATGAAGGGTGGCATGATCAGCGGGATGATGCCCAGGCTCTGGATCAGCACCGAGCCGCGGAACTCGAAGCGCGTGGTCAGGTAGGCGAGCGGCAGCGCCAGCAGGCTCGCCACCACCACCGACATCGCCGAGACGTAGAAGGAGTTCCCGAACGACCGCATGAACAGGTCGTTCTGGAAGAAGTCGGCGAAGTTCACCAGGGTGAAGGCGCCGGTCGTCTTGTCCTGGAAGGCGACGAAGATGACCTGGACGACCGGAACGACCAGGAACAGCAGCAGGAATGCGGCGATCAGCAGCGCGGCCAGCGCCGGCCCCGGCCGCACGCGCGCGATGCGGTCGCGCGTGAGCGCAAGTGACGTCATGGAAAGGCCTGTCGGCTGAGGAGAAAGGAGGGGGCGCGACCGGCGCGTCCCCCTAGGCTCGACGCAACCAGCGTCAGCGCAACGACATCAACGCGCCAGGGCAGCCGCCTCGTCGGCCTTCTTGCGGGCGTTGGCGTAGTTCTCCTTGGCGAAGGCGGCCCACTTCTGCTCGACCTGCGCCTGGCGCTCCGGCACCGCGTCCTTGGCCGACTTGCGCTCCACCGTGAACGCGCCGGCCAGCTGCGGGTCGGCGGCCTGCTCCGCCGTCACCGGCATGGCGGCGACGAGGTCGCGCGCCTCGCCCAGCAGGGCCTTGGCCTTGTCGTTCGGCTTCTTGGCGAGCGCCGCCTCGGCCTTGTGGATGGCCTGGGTCGCCGCCTTGAGGTCATCGAGCTGGAAGGTGACGAGCTGGTCGAACAGCGCGTCCACCACATTGTAACGGGCCTGCGAGACGTTGACGTCGAAGTTCACCTGCGCGCCCAGCGACTTGTCCTTGAACGGGTTGGGGTAGCCGGCGGGCGCCTTCTCATAGGTGACCGGGTTGACCGGCAGGCGGCGGATCGCCGGTTCCAGCAGAACCTCCTGCCCCTTGGGCGACAGCAGGAAATCGACGAAGCCCTCGGCGGCGGCCTTGTTGGGGGCGTTCTTCACAACGCCGACATTGGCCGGGACGATGGTGGTGACGGTCGGATAGACGAACTCGACCGGGAAGCCCGAGGCCTGCGACGACAGCGCGAAGAAGTCGATGACGATGCCGACGCCGAAGGCGCCGGAGTTCACCCCGTCCGGCACGCCGAAGCTGCGCTCGGTGATGGTGCGGTAGTTGCCGGCCATCTCCTTGTTGGTGCGCCAGCCCTTCTCCCAGCCCTCGCCCTGGAGGATCGTCTCGATGGTCAGGTGCGTCGTGCCGGAGCGCGACGGGGCGGAGATCGCGACATGGTCGTAATAGGCCGGCTTGGTCAGGTCGGCCCATTCCTTGGGGATCGGCAGGTCGTTGGCCTTCATGTAGCGGCTGTTCCACATGATGCCGTAGCCGGACGCGGCGAAGCCGGCATACATGCCCTCGGGATCGTTGACCGGATAGGCGCCGACCTTCTCGGGAATGCCGTCCACCTTGGGCTTGTAGGGCTGGAGCAGCCCGGCGCCCTTCAGCACCTCGAAGGCATCGGGGGCCGACGCCCAGAACAGGTCGACGCCGTTGTTGGACGCGGTTTCCTGGAGATACTTCACGCCCGCGTTGGTGTTGCGGTTCAGGATCTCGACCGTGACCTTGGGGTTGGCCTTCTGGTAGGCCTGCTGGAAGGCGGTCGTCATGTCCTTCGGGAAGGACGTGACGATGACCAGCTTGCCGCTGGCATCCTGGGCGAAGGCGGCGGTGCCGGACAGCAGCAGGACGGCCAGGGCGGCGGCGGCGTTGCGCAGGTTGCGTGTGACGGTGCGCGAGGTGCGAAGCATGGGTGTTGTCCCTCCCTTGATGTCTTATGCTCGCCACTTCAGCAATCGGCGTGCCAGATGGTCAGCCCTTGCACGCTCTGGCTTCGCGCCGCATCGATGGGTCAGGACGGGAACATCGCCCGGCTTGCCTGGGTAATGCGGGGAACATCCCCGCGCCCATTTGTTCACTCCTCCGTGAAATCGTCCCGGCTCAAGCCATGGTGGCGCATCTTCAGGTAGAGCGTCTTGCGGGTGATCCCCAGCCGCTCCGCCGTCTCGCCGACCCGGCCGCCGCAGCGGGCCAGCGCGTCCTCGATCAGCTGCTTCTCGACGCGGTCGAGCCGGTCGGCCAGCGGCTCGATCTCCGCCGATCCGGCCATTCCGGCAGTGCCGGCGGTGACGCCGACCGGTGCCAGCCCGTCGCCCAGCCCGAGCGCCACCCGCTCGGCGACGTTGCGCAGCTCGCGGACATTGCCGGGCCAGCCATGGGCGGCGAGGCGCGCCAGCATGGCGGGGTCGAGCGGCGGCGGGGCCCGGCGTGACCGCGCCAGAGCCGCGTCGAGGAAATGGCGGAACAGCAGGGCCACGTCGCCGCGCCGTTCGCGCAAGGGCGGCAGCGGCACGGTGACGACGTTCAGGCGGTAATAGAGATCCTCGCGGAACTTCCCCTCCGCCGCCAGCCGCAGCAAATCCACCTTGGTCGCCGCCACCACCCGCAGATCCAGCGGGATCGTCCGGTTGCCGCCGATCCGCTCGATCGCCCGCTCCTGCAACACCCGCAGCAGCTTGACCTGGAGATGCATCGGCATGCTCTCGATCTCGTCGAGGAACAGGGTACCGCCGGCCGCATATTCCAGCTTGCCGATGCGCCGCGCCTGCGCCCCGGTGAAGGCGCCCGGCTCATGCCCGAACAGCTCGCTCTCGATGATGGTGTCGGGCATGGCGCCGCAGTTCAGCGCCACGAAATTGCCGCCACGCCGCCGGCCGCCCTCATGCAGGCTGCGGGCGACCAGCTCCTTCCCCGTCCCGGTCTCGCCGAACAGCAGCACGTCGACCTCGGCGTCGGCGAGGTTCGCCACGGCTGCCCGCAGATGCTCGATGGCCGGCGAACGGCCGATGATCCGCCCCTCCGGCCCGCCTTCCGCCAGCTGCGCCCGCAGGCGGCGGTTCTCCAGCACCAGCCCGCGATGGGCGAGCGCGCGCCGCACCACCTCGACCAGATGGTCGGGCTCGGCCGGCTTCTCGATGAAGTCGTAGGCGCCCTCGCGGACCGCGCGCATCGCCATGGCGATGTCGCCATGGCCGGTGACCAGCACCACCGGCACCTCGGCATCCGCCGCGCGCACCCGCTCCAGCAGGGCGAAGCCGTCCATCCCCGGCATGCGCACGTCGGTCACCACCACGCCGGGCCAGGAGGCGCCGAGCCGGGCCAGCCCCGCCTCCGGCTCCGTCACCGCCTCGACGGCGAAGCCCTCCAGCTCCAGCGTCTGGCGGCTGGAATCGAGCACTTCCGGGTCGTCGTCGATCAGCAGGACAGTCATGGCAGAGACTTTCACGCGCGGGTCAAGGTGAGGACGAAGGCCGTTCCATCGGGGCCGCTCTCGGCCACCGACAGCACGCCGCCGAAGTCGCGGACGATGTTGTAGGAGATCGACAGGCCGAGACCCAGCCCCGTCCCCACCGGCTTGGTGGTGAAGAAGGGATCGAAGATCTGACCGACCGGATCGGCGGCGATGCCGGAGCCGCTGTCGCGCACCTCGATACGGACGGTGTCCTCCTCCCCCTCCACCGCCTCGGCGCGGATCAGGATGCGGCGCACCGCCGCGCCGGCCACGGCGTCCAGCGCGTTGCTCAGCAGATTGACCAGCACCTGTTCCAGCCGCACCTCCTCGGCGCGAACCCGCAAGGGCGTGCCGGAGGCGGGATCGGCATCCGGCAGCGCCAGCTCGACCGCGACCGCCTCCTCGCGCAGGCGGTTGCCGAACAGCGACAAAGCGCCCTGGATCACCGGCCCCAGTTCCACAGCACCCAGCCGGCTGTCGGGACGGCGGGCGAAGCGCTTCAGATGGTTGGTGATGTTCGCCATGCGGGCCGTCAGGTCGGCGATCTTGCCGAGATTGCCCTCGGCCTCCTCCACCCGGCCCAGCCCGATCAGCTTGCGCCCGTTGTGGGCGTAGGACCGGATGGCGGCGAGCGGCTGGTTCAGCTCGTGACCGACCCCGGCGGCGAGCTGGCCGAGCGCCGCCAGCTTGCCGGCCTGCACCAGCTCCGCCTGCGCCTCGCGCAGGTCGCGTTCGGTGCGCTGGTGTTCGGCGATGGCGCGCTCCAGCCGGTCGTTGGTGGCGCGCAGGTCGGTGGTGCGCTCCTGCACCGTGCGCTCCAGCACATGCTGGGCCTCCAGCCGCTCGGTCATGTCGGTGAGCGTGACGATGAACCGCTGCCGCTGGCGCCGCCAGAAGGGACGGACACCGACCTGCACCGGAACCGCGCCGCCGTCCGGCCGGCGCCCGGTCGCCAGGATGGACAGGGTGGGCGCCGGACCGTCGCCCCCAGCGGGCATCTGGGCGTGTGGCACCTGGGCGAAGAAGGCCGCGACGCGGGCGGCACCTTCCGCATCCAGACGGTCGGCGAGCCGCCCGGCGTCCTTTCCCTCTCCGGCCCCGTCCCGGCCGCCGGGCGGCGGCGCGATCAGCGCGGCGGCGAGCGGATTGACGAACTCGATCACGCCCTGCGCGTCGGTGATCGCCAGCCCGGCCTGGGCATTGTCGATGATCGCCTGGGCGTTCGCCTCCTCCACCGCGATGGCGGTGTCGCGGAAGACCAGCAGCGCCGCCGCCATGTCCGACAGCTCGTCGCCGCCGCCGAGCGGAATGTCGGCCTTGAGGTCGCCGGCGGCGATGGCGCGGGCGGCATCGCCCAGCCGGGTCAGCCGGGAGATCAGGTTACGGTTGACGTAGAGCCAGGCCACCAGCACCGCCACCAGCAGGCTGACCAGCGCACTCGCCAGCAGGGCGGAACGGCCGAACGCCACCGCCCCGGCGGAGCGGGCGGCGGCGGCGCGGGAATCCTGCTCCACCGCCTGGACCTGCCGGGCGATCAGCCCGTTCAGCCGGGCGACGATGTCGCGGTTCTCCGCCAGCAGGGACTGTCCGCGCGCCGCCGTCTCCAGCTCCTCCCGGCGCAGCGCCGGCACGCTGCCGTCGGCCCCGCGCGCGAGGTCGAGAAGCTGGCCCACCAGCTGCCGCAACGAGACGCCGTCCGCCCAGCCGGCCAGCGCCGTCAGGTCGCGTTGCAGCCGGTCGGCGGTCTCGTCCAGGAAGCCGGCATTGTCGTCGAGCAGCTCCGCCGTGGCGAGCGTCGCCGCCCGCGCGACCAGCCCGACCGCAAGGTTTCCGTTGGCGCCGATCTGCAACAGCGCCTCGCTGCGCCGGTTCTCCTCGCGCAGGATGCGGACGGCATCGGCCGACGGCTTTCCGCTCTCCACCGAGGCGAGCGCGCTCTGGATGTTGAAGCGGGCGTCGGCGACCAGCGGATCGATCTCGTCGAGGAAATCGGCATGCAGCCAGCGCAGCCGCTCGATGGCCTCCTGGTTCCGGCGGGCGAGCGCCAGCCTTTGGCGCACCGTGCCGTCCAGCGCCGTCAGATTGCGGCCGAGCGAGTCCACCACCGGGCGCAGGCCGGGAACGCCGCCCTCAATGGCGTCGGTCAGCGCCCTCAGGGTGGTCAGGCGGCGGCCGAGCGCGTCGCGGATCGCGTCCATCTCGTCCTCGGTCCGGCTGCCGGCCAGGATGGGGGCGGTGGCGATAATGGCGCCGCCCTCCTCCGCCAGCTTGGCGGCGACGCCCAGGGCCGGCAGGTGGCTTTCGGCGAACTCGTCCAGCGTGCCGCCCAACCGGTCGTAGGACAGCCAGCCGAGCGCGCAGGCCACCACCGACAAGGTGGCCACCGCGACGAAGGCGAGGAACAGCCGGGCACGGATGCCGAAGCGCGACCTGCCCGTACCGTTGCCCGGCCGGGCCGACAAGCCACCGGAGGAGGGCGTCGCCAGCGCGCTCACGGCCAGACCCCTTCGCCGGCCGCGGCGCGCAGGATCACCAGCGCGCGTTCCGCTGCCGACAGCGCCGTTTCCAGCCGGTCCTGCGAGAAGGCGCGCCAGTCCTCCTCCAGCTCGCCCTGCCGGGCGGACACCGGCATGCCGCGCGCCGGCCGGCGCAGGGCGGTGGAGAAGGCCGGGTCGATGGCCTGGGCGGCATCGACCGGAACCGCCGTCGCCGCCTCGCGGGCCGTGCGCAGCAGGTCGCGCGCGGTCGGATCGGGCGTGGCCGCGAGACGGCTCTCGCCCTGATGGATCAGGTGCCAGACACGGTTGAGCGTCTTCACGCGGAAGGTGATCAATTCGTCGAACAGCAGGTTGACCAGCTCATAGCGGCGGCCGGACAAAGCGCGGTCGAAGAGGAACAGGTCGTCGCCGGTCTCCCGCGCGTAAGGGGCCGGATAGCCGGCGGGGGCGGCGGCGTAGGCGTCGGGGCGCACCGGCAGGCGCCCGATGTCGGGGCGCAGCATCAGGGTCTGCCCGGCCGGCGACAGCAGGAAATCGATGAACAGGCTCGCTCCCGCCGGATTGGGGGCGCTGCGCAGGATCGCCACGCTGGCCGGCAGGAACACGCCGTCGGCCGGATAGGCAAAGCGCAGATTGCCGTTTTCCGGTGTGGTGTCGCCCTGCTCCCTGCCCTCGCGCGGCCCGGACTCCTGCCTCGTCCCCTGCCCCAGGAAATCGATGGCCAGCCCGATGCCGAAGCGCCCCTTGCCGACGCCCTCCACCACGCCATAGCTGCGCGCCGTCACGGTCGCCAGATTGCCGGCGATCTCCAGCCATGTCGCCCAGCCGCGCTCCCAGCCATGGAGTTGCAGAACCGTCTCCACCATCAGATGCATCGTGCCGGAGCGCGACGGCGAGGTGATGCCGAGATGCCGGGCATAGCCGGGCCGGCGCAGATCCTCCCAGCGGCGCGGGGCGGCGATGCCATGGCGGTCCAGATAGGACTGGTCCCAGATCAGCCCATATCCCGACAGCGCGAAGCCGAGATACAGGCCGTCGGGGTCGTCGATGGGCTGGTTGCCGACGGTCGCCGGGGCGCCGGTCGGACGCGGCGCCACGGGCGCCAGCAGCTTGGCGGCCTTCAGCACCTCGAAGGCATCGGGGGCCGAGGCCCAGAAGATGTCGACGTCCTTCGCCACGCGATCCTGCAGCTGGGTGATCGCCGCGGTCGTTTTGGTGTTGATCACATGCAGGCGTTGGTCGGGATAAGCCTGCTCGAATGCGTCGCGCACCGGCTCGTAGAAGGCGGCGGGAAAGGAGGTCAGGACGGTGATCGCCTCCGCCCCGCCCGGCAGCTCCTGGCCGGAAGCCCCGGCCCCCGGCAGCAGCAGGAAAACGCCCGCCAGTGCTCGCACCACCCAAACACCAAGACGACCGACCATGCTGCGTCCACCGACAACGACTTCCCAATGCGGGACAGCTTGCATGCGGCAGTATTGTTTTGATAGCCAGCAAAATTCCGGCCGATACTGGAGTCCGGTCTCAGCCCCGGCAGGTCAGCCGGCGCCGGTGACCGGCCGGCAGCGGCAGCGCGCCATGGACAGCCGCCAGGTCGCGCAGCCGCTCGGCCACCGGCGGTTCGAACGGGACGACCCGCCGCGTCGTCAGATCGGCATGGACGGACAGCTGCTCCATCGTCGCGGCCAGCGTGCCGTCGTCGGCGCGGCGCAGCTCCATCAGACTGACGAGACGCTTGGCGTCGGCCTCCAGCAGCCGCAGCGCCAGCGTCAGCGGCGTGCCGGCGGTCAGCTCCCGCTTGTAGCTGACCGCGACGTCGACCACGAACAGACCCTTCCGGGTCTCGCCGGTGTAGGTCTCCCCCAGCCCCCAGCGCTCCTGGAGGGCATAGCCGACCTCGTCGAACAGGGCGACATAGCGCGCCATGTTCATGTGGCCGTAGAGGTCGATCCACTCCTCCGCGACCCGCAACGGTCCGGAGGTCAGGATTTCGGTGGGAAGGGGCGGCAGGGCGGGACCGCTCATCCGAACACCCCCGCGTGGGTATCGCGAAGCTGCGCCTTCTGCACCTTGCCCATGCTGTTGCGCGGCAGCTCGTCCACCACCACCACGCGCTTGGGCTGCTTGTAGCGGGCGAGCCGGTCCTTCAGGGCGGCGGCGACGGTGGCCTCGGTGACCGGTGCGGTGCCGTCCGCAACCACGACGGCGACGACGGCCTCGCCGAAATCGGGATGGGGGATGCCGATCACGGCGCTTTCCAGCACGCCGGGCAGCTCGTCGATCTCGCCCTCGACCTCCTTGGGATAGACGTTGAAGCCGCCGCTGATGATCAGGTCCTTGCCGCGCCCGACGATGTGGACATAGCCCCGCCCGTCGATACGGCCGAGGTCGCCGGTGATGAAGAAGCCGTCCGGCCGGAACTCCGCCGCCGTCTTCTCCGGCATGCGCCAGTAGCCCTTGAAGACGTTGGGGCCGCGCACCTCGATGGCGCCGATGGCGTCACCCGGCAGCGGCGCGCCGGTTGCCGGGTCGGCGATGCGCAGCCCGACGCCCGGCAGCGGGAAGCCGACGGTGCCGGCCACGCGGTCGCCGTCATAGGGGTTGGAGGTCAGCATGCCGGTCTCGGTCATGCCGTAGCGCTCCAGGATGCGGTGGCCGGTGCGCTCCTCCCAGGCGCGGTGGGTCTCGGCCAGCAGCGGGGCGGAGCCGGAGACGAACAGCCGGATCGACCGGCACGCCGCTGGCGTCAGCCCCTCCTGGCCGAGCAGGCGGGTGTAGAAGGTCGGCACCCCCATCATCACCGTGGCGGCCGGCAGCCGGGCCAGCACGTCGGCCGGGTCGAAGCGCGGCAGCAGGATCATCGAGGCGCCGGATAGCAGCACGAGGTTGCAGGCGACGAACAGCCCGTGGGTGTGGAAGATCGGCAGGGCGTGCAGCAGCACGTCGTCCGGCCCGAAGCGCCATTCGGCCTGGAGCACCCGCGCGTTGGACAGCAGGTTCTCCTGCGTCAGCATCGCCCCCTTCGATCGCCCGGTGGTGCCCGAGGTGTAGAGGATGGCGGCCAGATCGTCGGGCCCGCGCGCGACGGTGGCGAACTCCTCCGGCTGTCCGGCCGCCGCCTCGGTCAGGCTGCCCTGCCCGCGCGCGTCCAGCGTGCGCACCGGGACGGTCCCGGCCAGCGCCACCGTGGCGTCGAGACGCGCCGGGTCGCAGACCACCAGGGCCGGTTCGGCGTCGCCGACGAAATAGCCCAGCTCCGCCGGGGTGTAGGCGGTGTTCAGCGGCAGATAGACCATCCCGGCCCGCAGGCAGGCGAGGTAGAGCACCAGCGCCTCGACCGACTTCTCGACCTGCACGGCGACGCGGTCGCCGGGACGCACGCCCGCGGCAGCCAGCGCGTTCGCCATGCGGCCGGTGGCGGCGCGCAGATCGCCATGGGTCAGACGCCCGCCGTCCGCCGTCTCGATGGCAAGGCGGGCCGGGTCGGTGGCCGGGTTCAGCAGATGGTCGAACAAGGTATCGGGCATGGTCGGGTTCCGCGATGGCCGGGAGCCGGACGGCGCCGCCCCGGATGGTGGAAATCAGGAGATCGAATCAGCCTCCGACGGCGGGAACACGTCACGCAGCCATTGCCGGATCGCGGCGATGACCGGCGTGTTCCATTTCTGCGCCGGGGCGATGAGGTAATAGCCGCCGATGGTGACGTCGCTGCGCACCATCTCCACCAGTTCGCCGCTGGCGAGGGTGTCGATGACCAGCAGGTCGCTGACCAGCGCCACCCCGCGCCCGAGCCGGGCGGCCTCGATGGTCAGATGGGCCTGCCACAGGCGGGGACCGCGCAGCCGCGGCAGGTCGCCGACGCCGGCCTCCTCCAGCCACGCCTCCCACATGCCGGTGGACTGCTCGTGGATCAGCGGCAGCCCGACCAGATCGGCGGGGGTCCGCACGTCAGGATAGCGCGCCTTGAACTCCGGGCTGGCGATGGCGAGGATGCGCGGCTTGGCGAACATCTCGGCGCGCAGCCCCTCGGCGACGGTGGCGGCGCCATCCTCCAGATACATGATCTCGACATCGGTCTCGCCGCGGCTGAAGTCGGGACGGGCGGAGGTCGGTTGCAGGATCACCTCGCGCCCGGCCATCGCCGCCTCCAAATCCGGCAGGCGGCCGAGCAGGCGGCGCGAGGCAAGACCGGCGAGGCAGCAGATGTGCACCGCCTCGATCCCGCCGTTGCGCAGCTCGTTGCTGGCGTCGGCGATCAGATCGAAGGCGCGGTGCATCTGGGCGGCGAAGCGGGTGCCCTCGCGGGTCAGGGACAGGCCCCGCCCCGATTTGGCCACCAGCTTGACGCCGACGGACTGCTCCAGGTTCTGGATGTGGCGGGACACCACGGTGTGCGACACCGCCAGCTCGTCGGCGGCGGCGCGCACGGTGCCCAGCCGGGCGAAGACGTCGAAGGCGCGAAGCGCGAGAAGCGGAGGAAGGCGGCGCGCCATGCGGGGCTGGGTCATCGGGACGGTGTAAGGCGGGACGGTGTGAGATGGGTCGGATCCGATGCCATCATGAAGCATTTTCGCCAGCACCGCACGCGCGCCGTTTCCGGCCATTTCCTTCGGCACGCGCCCGTCCGTCATCACACCACCGCGGCGGTGCGCAGCGCCTCGATGTCGGCGGCGGCGAAGCCCAGCTCGGCCAGAATGGCGTCGGTGTGCTCGCCCAGCCGCGGCGCCGGGGCCTCGGCCGCCAGCGGAGCGCCCTGCATGTGGATCGGCACGGCGGCGAAGCGCTTGCCGGAGTTCGGCGGCACCTCCACCACCATGCCGCGGTGGACCACCTGCGGGTCGACCAGCGCGTCGGCCACGCTGTTGATCGGGCTGGACGGCACGTCGGCCGCCTCCAGCCGCTCCAGCCACTCGTCGCGGGTGCGGCCGGCGAAGACCGGAACGAGCAGCGGCTCAAGCTCGGCATGGTGGGCGTTGCGCAGGGATCCGGTGAGGAAGCGCGGGTCGGCGAGCAGATGTTGCAGCCCCATGGCGCCGACCAGCCGCTCCCACTGCTCGTTGGTGTCGACGCAGACGGCGATGGGCTTGTCGGCGGTGGGGAAGGACTGGAAGGGGGCGATCAGCGGATGGCGGCTGCCCAGCGCGCGCGGCACGTCGCCGGCATTGAGGTAGCGGGCGATGGCGTTCTCCATCAAGGCCAGCTGGCAATCCAGCATCGCCACGTCGATGAAGCTGCCCTCCCCGGTGGCGGCCCGCTTCTGCAAGGCCGACAGGATGCCGATGGTGGCGAACAGGCTCGACCCGATGTCGCCGATGGAGGCGCCGACGCGGGCCGGCTGGCCGCCGGGCTCGCCGGTGATGCTCATCATGCCGGACATCGCCTGGGCCACCACGTCGAAGCAGGGCCGGTGGCGGTAGGGGCCGTCCTGCCCGAAGCCGGAGATCGAGGCGTAAACCAGCTTCGGGTTAACCGGCTTCAGGTCGTCGTAGCCCAGCCCCAGCCGGTCCATCGTCCCGGCCCGGTTGTTCTCCACCAGCACGTCGCTGGTGGCGACGATGCGCCTGAAGATCTCCTTTCCCTTTTCCTCCTTCAAGTTGAGCGTAAGGCTCCGCTTGTTGCGGTTGACGCTCATGAAGTAAATGCTCTCGTCGTCGCTGAAGGGGGCGATGACGCGGGTGAAATCGCCCCTGCCCGGACGCTCGATCTTGATGACGTCGGCGCCCAGCGCGCCGAGCAGCCAGGTGCTGTAGGGGCCGGCCAACATGTGGGTGAGATCGACAACGCGCACGCCGGCCAGCGGGCCGTCCCGGCGTTGGGTTTCCGTGTTGGTCATGAGCGGTCCTTCGGGGCTGCCGGGCATCGGTGGTCCGGGCTGGAGATGGCCGCGCCGCAAGGCGCCGGCAGGGGTTTGGACGGGAAAGGCATGCCCAAAGGCTTGCGCCGCGGCGCTCCGAAAACAATCGCTTAGTTTGGCCCAATCCGGTGCAGCAAACGCACCGGACGGCCGCCGGTCATTGGTGCGCCCCATGCACCGGAGCGCGCACTTTTTTCTGCTTGTGACACGGAGGGTGTCCGGTATTCTCGATCTTGCCGGGAGCGCACCGGCGGCGATCGAGTTCTATGATGGATGCCGGGACATCTTCGCGTTCCCCGTGCCGCCCCGTCGCCTCGTCTTCCAATACTTGTTCGATGGACCCCTCTTTGCACGCCGACGCCCCACCGCCGGCGCCAGGGCTCCTGCAACCGTGAAAGGACGACCAGCGCGTGAAGCACCTTTCGGGCAAGACCGCCATCGTCGGCGCCTATGAGTCCCCCCGCCGGGACGCGCCGCGCGTCCATCCCTTCGCCCTCCAGATGGAGTGCATCCTGGGCGCGCTCGACGACGCCGGGCTGACGCTGACGGATGTGGACGGGCTTTGCGCGGCGTCCGGCGACTGGGCCGAGGGCGGCGGCACGATGGACGTCATCGAGCTGGCCGAGTATATCGGCATCCAGCCGACCTATGTGAACAGCACCGATGTCGGCGGCTGTTCCTATATCCTGCAGGCCGGTCAGGCCGCCGCCGCCATCGCCACCGGGCTGGCCGAGGTGGTGGTCATCAGCTATGCCGCCTGCCCGCGCTGGTGGCCGCTCTCCACCCCCTCCTTCGACCCCTTCGTCTTCCCGGCCGGGCCGGGCCAGTACGAGATTCCCTATGCGCCGACGCTGATCTCCACCTACGGGCTGTTCGCCCGCCGCCACATGGACCTCTATGGCACCACGCCGGAGCAGCTCGCCCAGGTGGCGGTGACCTTCCGCGAGCACGCCGCCGCCAACCCCCAGGCCCGGCTGCGCAAGCCGATCACGGTGGACGACGTGCTGGCCTCGCCGATGATCGCCTCGCCGCTGCACCGGTTGGACTGCTGCGTCGTCACCGACGGCGGCGGCGCGGTGGTGATGACCAGCCGGGAGCGGGCGCGCGATTTGAAGCGCCGCCCGGTCTATCTGGCCGGCTATGGCGCCGCCGTCGCCCGGACCCAGAACAGCCAGATCCCCGACGACCTGACGACGCCCGCCGCCCTGTCCGGCCCGCGCGCCTTCGCCATGGCCGGGATGACCCCCGCCGACATCGACGTGGCGCAGATCTACGACGCCTTCACCATCACGCCGATGCTGGCGCTGGAGGATCTGGGCTTCTGCGGACGCGGCGAGAGCGGCGCCTTTGTCGAGGCCGGCAATCTGGCGGCCGATGGCGGCAGCCTGCCGACCAACACCGACGGCGGCGGCCTGTCCTCCAACCATCCGGGCAAGCGCGGCATCTTCACCCTGATCGAGAGCGTCCGCCAGCTGCGCGGCGACGCCCCGGGCATCCAGGTGCCGGACGCCAAGGTCGCGCTGGCCCACGGGCTGGGCGGCACCTTCTGCTCCGCCGCCACCGCCATCCTCGCCGTGTAGGTGATGCCATGACCGCCATGACCGTTCTGCCGATCCCCGACGAGACTTCGGCCCCCTTCTGGGAGGCGGCGCGCGAGGGACGCTTCCTGATCCAGCGCTGCCCGGAGACCGGCCAGTACCAGTGGTACCCGCGCGCCCACTCCATCCACGCCCCCCACGCCACCCCGGACTGGGTCGAGGCGAGCGGGCGCGGCGAACTGCTCTCCTACTCCGTCGTCCATCGCGGCAACAGCCGCGGCGATCCCTACACCTGCGCGCTGGTCCGGCTGGAGGAAGGCGTCACCGTCTTCTCGCGGGTCGAGGGCATCGCCGAAGGCGATCTTCGCGCCGGCCTGCCGCTGGCCGTCGCCTTCCACCGCCTGGACGAGACCATCAGCCTGCCGGTTTTCCGGCCCCCCGTTTCCCGGCCCCCCGGCGACGCATCAGGGAGCGACGCATGACCGAGACCATCCACCTCGACGACATCGAACCGGGCGCCCGCGCGCTGTCCAGCCGCGTCACCGTGACCGAGGCGCACATCGTCTGGTTCGCCGGGCTGACCGGCGACTTCAACCCGCTGCACATGGACGCCGAGGCGGCCAGGGCGAACGGCTTCGGCCGCACCATCGCCCACGGCATGCTGACCCATTCGATGAGCACCGGCCTGCGCTCCGCCATCGACGACTGGGCGATCCTGGCTTTCCTGGAGACCCGCCGCCGCTTCGTCGGTCCGGTCTTCGCCGGAGACACCATCCAGTACGAGGCGGAAGTGCTGGAGGTCCGCCCCAGCGCGTCGAAGCCCGACCGCGGCATCGTCCGCGTCGGCATCACCGTCCGCAACCAGACGGGCGGCACGGTGCAGGAGGGGGAGGATGTCTTCTCCATCGCGCGTCAGGTCAAGGGGCAGGTGACGGCATGAGCATGCAGGACCGTTTGAAGGGGCGCACGGCCTTCGTGACCGGCGGCGGCGGCGGCATCGGCCGCGCGGTGTGCGGGCGGCTGGCGGCCGAGGGCGCTGCCGTCATCGTCGCCGACATCGGGCTGGAACCGGCCGAGCGGGTCGCCGCGGACTTGCGCGACGGCGGCGCCGACGCCTTCGCCGTACAGCTCGACGTGGCCGACCGGGCGAGCTGGGAGGCGGCCGTCGCCGCCCTGCCCGAGCCGTTCCGCGCCGTCGACATCCTGGTCAACGTCGCCGGCATCGTCCGCGACCGCTCGCTCGTGAAGATGAGCGACGCGGACTGGAGCGCCGTCCTCGACGTCAACCTGCGCGGCACGTGGCTCGGCTGTCAGACCGCCTTCAGGCTGGTCGGCGACCGCGGCTGGGGCCGCGTCGTCAACATCGCCTCCACCGCCATGCTCGGCACCTTCGGGCAGGCCAACTACTCGGCCTCCAAGGCCGGCGTGGTCGGGCTGACGCGGACGGCGGCGCTGGAAGGCGCCCGGCGCGGCATCCTGGTCAACGCCGTCGCCCCCGGCGTGGTCGAGACCAGCATCGTCGAGGGCGTGCCGGAGGCGATCCGCGCGCAATGGGTCGGCAAGACCCCCATTGGCCGCCTCGGCAAGCCGGAGGAGATCGCCTCCATCGTCGCATTCCTGGCGTCGGACGATGCCTCCTACATCACCGGCCAGACCATCGTCGCCGACGGCGGCGCCACCACCGGCGACTACTGAGCACGAAGACCAACGAAGCCGAAAACGGCATCCACGCAACACCGAACAGGGACGACGAACATGACGGACATCTCTCGCCGCGGGCTTCTGAAGACGGGTGGACTGGCCGGGGCGGCGCTGCTGTCCGGCGGCCTCGCCGGAACCGGCTTCGCCCGGCTGGCGGCAGCACAAGACGATCCGCTCTACGCCGCCGCCCGCAAGGAAGGCGCGCTGACGCTCTATTGGGGCTCCTACGAGCAGCAGACGATGGAGGCGATCCGCGACGCCTTCAAGGCGAAGTATCCGGGCATCGAGGTCCAGCTTCTCCGCCAGGCCTCGCAGACCGTCTACACCCGCCTGCGGCTGGAATTGCAGAACGGCGTCGCCGAGTGCGATTCCCTGGGCACCACCAACCTGCTGCACTACACCGAGCTGAAGAAGATCGGCGCGCTCGCCGCCTACGATCCGCCCGACGCGGCCATGCTGCCCACCGCCTTCAAGGGGCTGGACAAGGATGCCATGTACCATGTCGGCGCCATCAGCCTGACCAGCATCAACTACGCGCCGGGCAAGGTTTCCGCCCCGCCGGCGAGCTGGACGGCGCTGCTGGAGGACCAGTGGAAGGGCAAGATCACCACCGGCAGCCCCGCCTTCTCTGGCGACGTGGCGAGCTGGGTGGTCGCCATCCGCCGCAAGTACGGCGACGACTACCTGCGCCGCTTCGGCCAGCAGAAGCCGAAGGTCGGCCAGTCCAACGTCGACACCGTCACCGACATCCTGGCCGGCGAGCGCGTCGTCGGCTCCGGCGCGCCCTTCAGCTACACGCTGACCCAGAAGGCGGCGGGCAACCCCATCGACGTCAGCGTGCCGACCGACGACGCCATCCTCAACCTCGGCCTGACCGGCATCCCGGTGAAGGCGCCCCACCCCAACGCCGCCCGGCTGTTCACCAACTTCCTCTATTCCAGGGAGGTCTCCGACATCCTGTCGAAGAACTACTGGCCGACGCTGCGCACCGACGTGGCCTGGGCCGAGGGCCGCTCGCTGGACCAGTTGAAATGGTACCGCAACAGCGGCGACGACCTCGCCGCCGAAGTGGCCGAGGGCATCGCCAAGTGGAAGGAGCTGGTGCGCTAACCTCCCCGAAAGGTTCCAAATCCCGGACCGGCGGCGGTTGCCACCCGGCCGCAGGTTCGGGAACACTTCATCATGCTGGGCCGCAGGGCCCATCCCTGGCAACGGGAGGCGGACCCAATGGGGGTCATTTCAACCAGTTCCCGCGACGCCGAATCCCGTCCCGTCATGGCGCGGGTGCCGCTCGTCAAGGCGGCGGTCCTCGGTGCCGTCATCCTTCTCCTGGCGCTGCTGGTGGTCCAGCCCTTCGGCTGGGTGCTGTTCAACAGCCTGCACGACGACGCGACCGGCGCCTGGACCCTGAACAACTACGCCCGCGTCGTCCAGTCGGCCGAGCTGATCGAACCGCTGGTCAATTCCCTGATCCTGGCCGCCGCCACGGCGCTGATCGCGGTCGGCATCGGCGTGCCGCTGGCCTGGCTGGTGTCGCGCACCGACCTGCCGTTCCGCCGCACCATCCGCGTCCTGACGCTGACCGCCTTCGTCACCCCGTCCTTCATCGGCGCCACCGGCTGGATCCTGCTGGCCGCGCCCAACTCGGGCTGGCTCAACACCGCGTGGCGCTGGCTGGCCGGCGCGGATGCCGGGGCGCCGCTGAACATCTATTCGATGGCCGGCGCCATCTTCGTCTGCGGCATCTACACCGTCCCCTACAGCTTCACCATGGTGTCGAGCGCGCTCGACGAGATGGCGGTGGAGCTGGAGGACGCGGCGACGACGCTCGGCTGCGGGGTGCTCCGGACGATGGTCAGCATCACCATCCCGCTGGCCGCACCGGCGGTGATCGCCAGCTTCATCCTGTCCTTCATCCAGGGTCTGACGCTGTTCGGCGTCCCGGCCTTCCTGCTGACGCCGACCGGCATTCCGGTGGTCACCACCAAGCTGGCCGAGTTCTACCAGCTCTTCCCGCCGGAGATTTATCTGGCCGCCGCCTACTGCATGCCGCTGCTGCTGGTCACCGGCGCCCTGTTCTGGATGCGCCGCCGCTATCTCGGCCGCAAGCAGTACGTCACCATCTCCGGCAAGACGCGCGCCGGGCGGCAGATCCGGCTCGGCGGCTGGCGCTGGCCCGCGCTGTTCCTCGCCCTGCTGATGCCGCTGCTGTCGGTCTTCCTGCCCTACGCCGCCCTGCTGCTGGTGTCGCTGACCCGCGCCTGGGGCCAGGGGCTGAGCTGGGAGAACCTGTCGCTATACTGGTACTGGTGGGCGATCTTCGGCAATTCGGAAACCCACACCGCCATCGTCAACTCGCTGGTCTATTCGACGCTGGGGGCGACGCTGTGCGTGGCGCTCGGCACACTGGTCGCCTACATCGTCGAACGGCGGCTGATGGTCGGCGCCTCCCTGCTGGGGGCGGTGGCGACGGTGCCCATCGTCATCCCCGGCATCGTCCTGTCGGTCGGCTTCTTCGCCGCCTACACCCGCGCGCCCCTCAACCTCTACGGCACGCCGCTGCTGCTGATCGCCGCCTTCGCCGCCACCTTCCTGCCGATCGCCTATTCCCATGGCGGGTCGATCCTGAAGGGCATCGGGCCGGAGCTGGAGCGCGCCGCCCGCAGCCTGGGCGCCGGCGAGGCGCGGACCTTCCTGTCCATCACCCTGCCGCTGATGGGCGGCGGGCTGGTGTCGGGCTGGTTCCTGGTCTTCATCCCGATCATCCGCGAGCTGTCGGTCGCCGTCTTCCTGATCACGCCGAAGACCAACGTGATGACCACGCTGATCTACAACGCCAAGGACGGCGGCAATTACGAAGCCGTCTGCGCGATGAGCGTCCTTCTCCTCCTGATCACGCTGTTCCTCGTGGCGGTCGCCCGCCCGCTCGCCGGGTTGACCGGCGCGCGGCGCACCTCCCGCAAGACCGCCACGGCGGCCGGAGTTCCCTCATGAGCGGCATCCGCATCACCAATCTGCGCAAGTCCTTCGGCAGCTACACCGCGCTGCGGGGCATCGACCTCCAGGTTCCCAACGGCACGCTGCTGGCGCTGCTGGGACCGTCGGGCTGCGGGAAATCGACCACCCTGCAATTGCTGGCCGGCTTCGAGGCCCCGACCGAGGGCGAGATCTGGGCCGACGACGTGCTGCTCTCCTCGCCGCGCGGGGTGCTGCCGCCGGAGCGGCGCGGCATCTCGCTGGTCTTCCAGAACTACGCGGTCTGGCCGCACAAGACGGTGGCCGAGAATGTCGCCTTCGGGCTCAGCATCCGCCGCCTGCCCAAGGCCGAGATCGCCGAGCGGCTGACCCGCGCGCTGCGCACCGTCCGGCTGGAGAGCCTGCGCGACCGTTATCCGTCCGAACTGTCGGGCGGCCAGCAGCAGCGCGTCGCGCTGGCCCGTGCGCTGGTGGTGGAGCCCTCCATCCTGCTTCTCGACGAGCCGCTGTCCAACCTCGACGCCCATCTGCGCGAGGAGATGCGCTTCGAGATCCGGCAGGTCCACGACCTTCTGGGCATCACCACCGTCTATGTCACCCACGACCAGTCGGAGGCGCTGGTCACCGCCGACCGCATCGCCGTGATGAAGGCGGGGGCGGTCCAGCAGTTCGGCACGCCCGAGGATGTGTTCGAGCGGCCGGCCAACGCCTTCGTCGCCCGCTTCATCGGCTCGAACAACGAGCTGCCCGGCACCGGCGAGGGCGAAGGCAGCATCCGCATCGGCGACCGCGTGCTGACCGCTCCGGACCGCAGCGGGGTGGCGCGCGGCGGCTCCGTCTCGCTCTGCGTGCGCCCCTCCAAGGTGCGGCTGGACGATGACGGCGGCCTGTCCTGCAACAGCCTGCCCGGCACGATCGTCCGCTCCGCCTATCTCGGCGAGCATCGTGACGTGCTGGTCGACATCGGCGAGGGACGGACGATCCGCGCCTTCGTGCCGCCGGAGCGGCGTTACGGACCAGGAGCGGTGACGACGGTCCATCTCCCCATCGACGCCTGCCAGATCCTGGCCCCCTCCGCCTGACGGCCTTCCCCCTGGCGGCGTTTCCCGACCGCCTTTCAAGGATATTCTCGATCATGACCGATCCGACGATCGGCGCCCCGACGGGCGCCGCCCCCGATACTGTCCCCGAAATCCTGACGGAGCGGCGCGGCGCGGTGGAATGGGTGATCTTCAACCGTCCGCGTGCCCGCAACGCCATCACCCCCTGGATGGAGGACCGGCTGATCGAGATCTGCCGGGCGGTGGATGCCGATCCCGGCGTGAAGGCGCTTGTCCTGACCGGTGCGGCCGGCGACAAGCCGGCCTTCATGGCCGGGGCCGATCTGTCCTGCCTGCAAAGCGTCTCCTCGCCCGAGGATTTCGCCATCCTGGAAACCCGCGCCGAAGCGGCGGCGATGGCCTTGGAGGCGGTGCGCGTGCCGACGGTCGCCGTTCTCTCGGGCCCCTGCATCGGCGAGGGGGCGCTGCTGGCCTCCAGCTGCGACGTGCGCATCGCATCGCCGTCGGTGCGCTTCGGCTTCCCCATCGCCCGCACGGTGGGGAACTGCCTGAGCGTCAAGAATCTGGCGAGGCTGTCGATGCTGCTCGGCACCGCGCGGACGCGGGAGATGATCTTCAGCGCCCGCCTGCTGGTCGCGGCCGATCTGGCGGCGGCCGGGGCGGTGCGCACCGTCGTCGCCGGCGAGGAGGAGCTGACCGCCCATGGACAGCAAGTTGCCGAGGAGTTGGCCGCGCTGGCCCCCCTGACCCTTTGGGCGACGCGCGAGGGGCTGCGCCGGCTGCGCGACCACAGCCTACCGCGGGACATCGACGGCGACCTGCTGCGCCGCTGCTACTTGTCGGCCGACTATCAGGAAGGCATCGCCGCGTTCCTGGACAAGCGCCCCCCGGTCTGGAGCGGAAACTGAGGATCGTGCGGATTTGAAAAATCAGCGCCAATCCTTCGCAGACGCCGGGCCTTCGCCGGTCTCGGCCAACCGTGAGTAGCGTGCCGGCGAAACGCCCTGGAAGCGCGTGAAGGCGACGGTGAACGTGTTGGCCGAGCTGTAGCCGACACGCTCCGCAACCTCCTCGACCCCGAATTCGCTGTCCCGCAAAAGCTGTTTGGCCAGCGCCATGCGCCAGGAGAGCAGATACTCCATCGGCGCTACGCCGACGACCCGGTCGAAGCGGGCAAAGAAGGCGGATCTCGACATCCCCGCTTCGGCGGCGAGTTCCGCCACCGTCCAGCTGCGGCCCGGCTCGGCGTGCATCGCGCCCAACGCGTCGGCCAGCCGCGGATCCGCAAGCCCGCGCGCCAGGCCCGGTGCGCCCTCCACACTGCCGGCGCAGCGGAACGCTTCGATCAGCAGCACCTCCAGCAACCGCTCCAGGACGAGGTCGCGGGCCGACCTGCGCGCCTGCGATTCATCGCTGACGAGCTGCATCACCGTCAGAAGACGGGGTTCGCCCCGGACGATCACCGTGCGGGGCAGCAGGGGCACCAGAAGCGGGGCGTCGGGTGAGCCGAAAACGCAGTGCCCGACCTGCATGCGCAAATCCGGAGACCCTTCCGCACATCCGGCCCGGAATTGACCGGGCCCGATCTCCGCCGGCCTTTCGAACACACCGGGCGGCGGCGGCACCGGACTCTCGTTGATGAGTTCCTGCATGGCCGGGACCATGACGAAATCCCCGGCTTCGAGCATCGTCAGCGTGTGGCCGTTCACCATCATCCGGCATTTGCCTTCCAGGATCGCGCAATAGAACGGCTCTCCGGTGCCCTCGCGCCGGATGCGCCAGGAGCCGGCACATTCCACGAATTTTGAAAACCGCGCGGCGGGTTTCAGGAGACTGACGACTTCGGCAAGCGGATCGACGCGCAAATCAGGACCATCTGCGTAGAAATGAGGACGCTCAACCGTATACCGTCCTGCCCCCTCTGGCTAGCATACAGGCCGCACCCATGAAACGAGGCCTCTCATGTCCACCATCCTCATCACCGGCTGCTCATCCGGCTTCGGCCTTGAGACCGTCCGGCTCTTCCTCGACCGCGGCTGGACTGTCGTCGCGACGACGCGCAGCGGGCGCGCGGATATGCTGCCCGCGTCCGAGCGTCTGCGCGTCCTGCCGCTCGACATCACCGACCGGAGCAGCATCGATCGGGTGATCGGCGATGCCGGTCCAATCGACGTGCTGGTCAACAATGCCGGTTTCGGCGCACCCGTCCCGGTGGAGCTGACGAGCCCGGAAACGGCGAAGTCCCTCTTCGAGACCAACACGCTCGGCACGCTGGCGATGCTCCAGGCCGCACTGCCGCAGTTCCGCGAACGCCGTGCCGGCGTGGTGATCAACGTCACCTCGGCCGCCCTCCTCAAGCCGCTGCCGCTGATCGGCGTCTATCGCGCGAGCAAGGCCGCGGTGGATGCGTACACCGAATCCCTGGCGGTCGAACTGGAGCCCTTCGGCATCCGGGTGCATCTGGTGATGCCCGGCCGTTCGCCCGAAACGAAGTTCGGCGACAGCGCGCGCCGGCATCTGCGCGGCCTCGACGACCCCGATTACCAGCCGCTGATCGAGCGCATGCTGACGGGAATGCGCAACAGCGCGGGTCCGGTGACCCATGCCGGGGATGTCGCCCAGGCGATCTGGCGCACCGCGACCGATCCCTCGGCGCCCCTGCGCATCCCCGCAGGCGCCGATGCCGAAGCATGGATGGCCGAGGCCGACTGAACTCCGGAACACCGCGAAGCCGAGGGTGGCTGCGCGGAACCGCCGCTTTACGGTCGGGGGCCGGGCCGCCCCAGGAAGCTTGCAAGGCCGGAACGGCGATGGCTGAATCGATGGTCGGTCAATCGTGGGAGGAGATGCGGATGGACGGGGCGCAAGTCATGCCGGTGTCGCTGTCTCCGCCCACCGATCCGGCCATCCGCTGGGCCGGTCGCCTGCTCGCCATGGTGGGCGAGCTTCACAAGGTCGGGTACCAGCGCCTCAGGATCGCGCCCGGCATGGCCCCGTCCGGATGCCATTGGCGCTGCCACGTCACGCCGGCGGGCAATGTGGCCCCGAACGGGTGGGAGCCGCTCGATTGGAGCCGGCAGGTCGCCAGCTACAGCACGGGCCAGAAGGACCGCTATTTCGGATGGGAGGATTCGGCGCAGGATTCCGCCCGCCATCTCGCCGCGAAGTTCGTCGAGCGGTTTCCCGGGATCGCCCGCGACGGCCAGGGTGCGGATTGGGCCTATGCCGGCTGGTATGTCGCCATGCTGGGGGGCGCCGAGCATGGCACCTTTCCGGTCTTCTTCGCCGATTACCCGGTCGAAATCGCCCGCGGCCGGCTGCCCCCGCCGCCTTGAGCGGCGCAACGTCCGACGCGACATCCGACGCGGCCGGTCACGGCGCGTCGGCAGCGGTTGCGGACCCGATGGCGACGGTCGCCGTCATGCCCGCCGCCAGTTCGACGCCGGGCGGCACCCGGTCGATGTGGATGCGCACCGGTATGCGCTGGGCGAGGCGGACCCAGCTGAAGGTCGGCTCGACGTTCGGCAGGCCGAGGTGGCCGGGCGTTCCGTTGCTGTCCTCGATGCCGCGGCCGATGCTTTCGACATGGCCGGACAGCGGTTCGTCGAAGCCCATCAGCATGATCTGCGCCGGGCTGCCGACACGGATCCGCCGCAGCTTCGTTTCCTCGAAATAGCTTGTGATCCAGAAGCTGGTGGCGTCGAGGATGGCGATCTTCGTCACGCCGGCCGTGGCATAGTCGCCGGGCCGCAGCCGCAGATTGGTGACATACCCGTCGACCGGCGCCCGGATCGTCGCCCGCGCGAGGTTGAGCTTGGCGAGATCGAGCGCCGCCACCGCGCCGTCATAGGTCGCCGCCGCCTGTGCTGCGGCACCGGCCGTCTGCTGCACATCCTCCTGCGAGATGACCTCGCGGAGCTGGCTTCGCCGCCGCGCCGCCGCCTGCCGGACAAGCATGTCCTGGCGCCGGGCTTCGGCCTCGGCCTGTGCGGACGCCACCGCGAGCGAAAACCGCTTGGCGTCGATGGCATAGAGGACATCGCCCCGATGCACATACTGGTTGTCGGCGACGGAGACGGCGCCCACGGTCCCGGAGACCTCCGGCGCGATCTGGACCACCTCCGCGCTCACCCGGGCATCCCGCGTCCACGGCGTCTGCTCGTAACGGTTCCACACCTGCAACGCCACGACAGCGGCAGCCGTGCCGAAGCAAAGGGTCAGGGCATAGCGCCCGAGCAGGGACAGCACAGCTTTCATTGGAATGTTCCGCTGGAGGGCAGAGCCTGCAAAAGCAGGCCGTAGAGGAGGGCGAAGGTGGCGAGTTCGACGAGCGGCCGGCTGGCGGTCAGGCGGAAGAGCCCCGCAGCCGCGAAGAGGCGGACCAGCGCGACGGTGCCGGCGAGCGCCGCCAGGGCAAGCACCAGCAGACCGGGGAGGAAGACGCCCCCGAAATCGAGATCGAGGATCATCGGTCGTTCTCCCGGTCGTTCTCCCAAGTCGCCGCACCGCCCGGACCGAGGGCGAACCGGAGGTCGATGAGCAGGTCGAGCAGCAGAGCACGGTCGGCAATCGGGCCATCGGCAGTCGGGCCGTCTGCAATCGGACCTTTGGCAATCCGCGCCGTCAGCGCTTCGATGCGCCGGTGCAGTGCCGTGGCATCGGAAGGTCCCGCCCGGTATCCGGGGCCGAAGCGCAGGGCAATCGCGGTGAGAAGCTCGAACCCGTCATAAGCGATCTCCCCGTCACTGGCGCCGTCATTGCCGTCGAGATGCCGGATCGCCCGATGAAGCCGGCCGGCGGCGTGACCGACGCGGAGATGGTGCAGGGTGTCGTCGAGCACATCCGGGTGGGATGCCCCGGACAGCCCGAGCCTCGGCAGCAGCAGCGCCGTCCGGTCGATCATCAGGCTCGTCCAGAGCGCCTCGTCGGGTGCGCCGCCCAGGGCCCGCCGCCTGACATCCCGCCGGTTCAGCCGAAGCAGCCGGCCGATTGCCGCATCGACCGGGATGGTCTGGAACAGGCTCATGCTGACGACCGCAAATCCTGTTGCCGCGAACAGCGCGACGACGCTGTTGAGCGACCCGGCGAAGTCGCCGGCATAGGTGGCGCCCAGTCCCGACAGGATCGGGATCGTCAAAGTGATGCCGAGCGCCATGTAGGTCGTCGGCGGCCGGGCTTGCAGCGAGCCGGCGACCAGGAAGGCCGGCGCGAGCACCGCGGCGAGACCGGCGAAATCCGTCACGCGGGGCAGGATGGCGAAGCCGTAGACCAGACTGACCGCCACCCCGACGACCGAGCCGGTCATGTATTTGACGACATTCGGCGCCGGCGTGTCGACATTGCCGAACAGGGCACAGCAGACGCCCAGGATCGACACCGCCAGCCCGCCCTCCGGCCAGGCCGACCAGATCCAGAACGCACAGCCGATGACGATGCCGGCGACCGCGCCCAGCGCGCTCCAGGCGGCCATCCAGGGGTCGCGGTGATAGACATAGCCCGTCGCGCGCCCGGCGCGGCGGTGCGATGCGGCGTCCGGCAGCATGGTGGCGGCAATGGCGGTCCGGGCGCTGCTCCGTCCGACGATCCGTCCGAGCCGGTCGCACTCGTGAAGCAGGCCGATCATCTCGGCGAGGTGGCCGGCGAGGTTGGCTGCGAGCCTGTCGCCGGCCGTTACGGCCTCCGCGGCAATGCGTGTCCGCAGCGTCCGGGCGCGGTCGATCAGCCGGATCGCGACGGCATCCCGCCCGGCCGCATCGGCGGTTGCGAGCCAATGCCCCGCCTCCTCCAGCAGCGTGGCCAGTTCGTCGGGCAGCTCGTTGGGCAGCCCGTGGCCTCCGCTGCGCAGCGCATGGATGCGGTCCCCGACCTCCGTCGCGAGCGGCAGCAGCCGCGCAAGCCGGTCATGGATCAGGTGCAGCGTCTCCAGGCTCGGCGTCACCGGGACCGGATCGTAGGGCAGATGACCGGCCAGCCCTTGCAGGGCGAGCAGATCGCCGGCGAGCCGGTCGCGGTCGCGGCGGATCTCCTGCCCGGAGCTTCCGCGGAGCGCATCGCCCGCCAGCCGGCGGGCGTCCCGCAGCGTCGCCGACAGCTTGGCGGTGAACTGGCCGGTCATGCGCTTCGGCAGGACGAAGCGATGGACCAGGACGGCGCAGAGGATGCCGATGGAGATCTCCTGGACCCGCACCGACGCCGTATCGAAGATGGCGGCGGGATTGAACACGCCGGGAAAGCCGATCAGGCTGGCGGTGTAGCCGGACAGAACGAAGGCGTAGGCCCGCGCGGTGCGGTCGAGCAGCGAGAGATAGAGGCACAGGCCGATCCAGCCGGCGAGGACCACGCTGCAGACAAGCGGATCGTTCACGAAACAGGGGATGATCGCCACGGTCGCCGCCGCACCGACAATCGTGCCCGCGAAGCGGTAGACGCCGCGGCTGAGCGACGCGCCGGCCGAGGTCTGCGAAACGATGTAGACGGTGACGATGGCCCAGGAGGGTTTCGGCACCCCTGCGCGCAGCGCGATGTAATAGGCCAGCATCGCCGCGGCGAAGCTTTTCGCCGAGAAGAGCAGCGCGTCCGCATCCGTCCGCAGGAACGCGATCCCGGTGGCCGTCAGAAGCCGGTTCGAAGGAGAGTTGGTTCTCATGCCCCCGAGTATCGGCGCGTTGCGCGCTCAGATAAATTAGGTATCCTGTCAAAAAATCACTGAATCATGCCAAAACCGATCATGCCAAAACCGATCATGCCGAATGCGATGTCCGGGTCACGGTCCGCCGTTTCCGTCTTCGATCCCGATCTTGCGGACCGGCCTGCCGTCGCACGCCTGCTCGACTTCGCGGACTACGAAGCGGAAGTGCCGGTGCATGTACATCGGCGGGGACAGCTGATTCTGGCGCTGCATGGCGCCGTCACCTGCACCGCGGACGACGAGATCTGGATCGTGCCGCCCGATTGCGGCGTGTGGATTCCGGGCGGCATGCCGCACAGCGTCAGAACGACGGCGAATGCCCGGCTCAGCTACCTGTTCGTCGAGCCGGGAGCGGCAAACCTGCCCGAGGTCTGCTGCACCCTGTCGATCTCTCCGCTGGTGCGGGAACTGGTCAACCGGCTGACCGGCGAGGTTCTGGACTATCTGCCCGACAGCCATGCCGCCCGCATTGCACGGGTGACGCTGGACGAGCTGGCCGGAATGCCGCGCGAACACTTCAACCTGCCCATCTCCAACGATCCGAAGATCCGGGCGATTGCCGACGCCCTGACGCTCGAACCGTCCGACCGCAGCACCTTGGGGGACTGGGCTAGGCGCGTCGCGATGAGCGAGAGGTCGCTGGCCCGTCTGATGCTCCGCGAGACCGGCCTGACCTTCGGGCGCTGGCGGCAGCAGCTTCACCTTGTCGTGGCGCTTCGCGAACTGGCCGGCGGGGCCGCGGTGCAGACGGTGGCGGACACGCTCGGCTACGAGTCGGTCAACGCCTTCATCACGATGTTCAAGAAGGCCCTGGGAAGCACGCCGGCACAATATTTCACCCAACGCAGGGCAAGGCTGTCGGCCTTGTCGCGATAGCTGAGCCGACGTGCGGGAAAGTGTGGATGTCGCCCGGCTGCCGCCTTACGGCCGATTGATCTGCACGGCCAGTGCGACCGCCGCCTTGCCGGACAGCGGAACGTCGGCCGGCACCGCCACGGCCTCCGGTGCCGGGCCGCCTCCGCTCCGGCCGAGCCGCCCGGTCACCCGGAACGCCACCAGGACCGCCGCGATACCGAACAGCACCGATCCCGCGGCCTGTCCGATCAGCACCCCCGGCGCCCCGCCCAGCCAACCGCCAACCGCAACGAACGGTATGGTCCCCAGCGTCGCCCTGCCCCAGTTGAACCCGGTCGCCAGCAGGGGAAAGCCCAGATTGTTGAACGCGGCGTTGCCGACGAACAGGAAGCCGACGAACAGGAACCCGCCGGCCACTGCGGTGCAGAACAGGCGGACCAGATCGGCCGACACGCCCTCGGCGGAAAAGGCGCTCACCACCAGATCGCGGGCAAGGAACAGACCCAGCCAGACCGCCAGCACCCAGACGACGATCAGCACCAGGCTGGCCCGCAGGGTCGCCCGCACCCGGTCGGGGCGGCCGGCACCCAGATTCTGCGCCAGGATCGGGCCGACTGCGCCGGTCAGGGCGAAGATGGTGCCGAAGGCGACCGGAACCATGCGGTCGACGATGGCCGCCCCGGCGATGGCCGCATCGCCGAAACGCGCCATGCTGGTGGTGACATAGACGCCGGCGACCGGGGTGGCGAGATTGGTGAGGACCGCCGGACCGGCGATGCCGGCCAGGGTCCCGGCATCCTTCATCAGGCCGGTCCAGCCCGGGGCGGCGAGCAGCCGGTGCACCCGCGCCACGCCGTGCCAGCCGACGGCGGCGAGCAGGCAGCGCGACAGCACGACCGTCACCGCCGCACCGGTCAGGTCCAGCCGCAGGCCGAAGATCAGGATCGGGTTCAGCGCCGCGGTGAACAGCGCCGCATAGAGCGTGACGGTCATGGCGCGGCGCGCATCGCCCTGCGCCCGCAGCATCGCCGAACAGCCCATGCCGAGGCCGAGCAGCGGCAGGGTCGGCGACAGGATGGTCAGATAGCCGACGGCAAGATCCTTAGTGGCTCCCCTGGCACCTAACAGATCCATCGCCGGTCCCAGCAGCGGCAGGGTCAGCAGGCCGACCGCTGCGGCGACCAGTGCGGTGAGAATCAGGCTGGATCCCGCCAGCCTCGCCGCCTCCACGCGCCGGCCGCCGCCGATGGCGCATGCGACCAGCGCTCCGGCGCCGATCGACAGCCCGATGCACAGCGACGATTGCAGGAACAGGACGGTGCCGGCGAAGCCCACCGCCGCCGCCAGTTCCCGTTCGCCCAGCAGTGAAATGTAGAACAGGTTCAGCAGATCGACAGCGAACACCGCGATCAACCCGACCGAGCCGGTGGCGGTCATCACCATCACATGGCGCATCGGCGAACCGGTGGTGAAGCGGCCTGCGGCGGTTTCGGCCATTGCAGCGGTCTCCTCTTGGGCGGCCCTGGGATGGCGACCTCTGGGGTCAGAGATTGGTTCGCCGCCTTTCCCATCAAGCCGTCCCTGGCCACACTGCCGCAAGCGGAGACCGCCGGCGCACCGCCTTGTCTAGCGCAGCGGGGTGCGGAACAGCCTCCCCCGGCCCTCCAGCACATCCGTGACGCCGGCAAGGCGCAGGCTGTGCCACGCCAGCGCATGGTTGCTCGACGTGACCGGCTTGCCGGTGCGCGTCTCCAAGGCATCGACCGCCTCGGCGACACGCAGGCTGGTGCAGGAAACGAAAACGGCGTCCACCTCCGGATGGGCGGCGGCCTGCGCCACCGCCGCGGCGATGGAGTCCGGGGCGATGCGGGCCGCGATGGTATCGTCGGGCTCGTCGAAGATCGCCAGCACCGGCACCTCGTAACCGGCCTTCACGAAGTAATCGCGCATCGCTTCGCCGACACGGCGCTGGTAGGGCGCGACGAGACCGATGCGCCGCGCGCCGAGGGACCCGAGCGCGGCATCCACCGCCTCGACCGGTGTGGTGGTGGCGATGCCCGGCCGCGCCTCGCGGATGCGCTCGCGGACGCGCTCGGGGCCGATCACCATGCTGCCCGACGTGCAGCCGAAGGCGACGACATCCAGCTCCAGCCCGGGCAGGATCAGGCGGGTCGTCGGTGCGATGTCCTGCTCCATCCGCGCCAGCGTTTCCGGCGCGATCTCCTTGTCGTTCCACAGGCGCGCGTTGTAGACGGCGATCCCCGGCTCCCCGAGCAGGAAGCGCCACTCATGCTCGATGGTCTGGTCGGTGGCGAGCACCAGAAGCCCGATGGCGGCGCGGGCGGCGAGGCCGCCATCGGTCGCGAAGGGAAGCACCAGGGTGGCGGCCGGGGAACCGGCGCCATCCTCGGCGACGGTGACGTTGGTATCCATGTCGGGGGTTCTCCCAGTATCGCTGAGGAGTGGCGCGGACGCACCGGCACGGGCTGTGACTCCGCCCGCGCGCCTGTCAGTGGACGGCCTGCATGCCGTCGAGCGGGATGGCCGGGGTGCGGCCGGCGATCAGGTCGGCGGTGATGCGGGCCGACCCGCAGGACATGGTCCAGCCCATGTGGCCGTGTCCGGTGTTGAGGAACAGGTTGCGCTGGCGCCCGCGGCCGAAGATCGGCGTTCCCTCCGGCGTCATCGGCCGCAAGCCCGCCCAATAGCTGGGCCGGCTGTAGTCGGCCGCATCCGGGAACAGATCGCGCGCCGCCGCCAGCATGGCCTGGAAGTCGGCCGGGCTGTGGCGCTTGTCGTAGCCGGCGAAATCGGCGGTCGCGGTGATGCGCAGCCGGTCGCCCATCGGCGCGTAGGCGACGAGATTCTCCTCGTCCACCCCGCCGATCCGCGGCGTGTTGTTGCGCCCGGCCACCGGCACGGTGACCGAATAGCCCTTGATCGGATAGATCGGCAGCGACAGGCCGAGCGGCTTCGCCAGCGCCGCGCTCTGGCAGCCCATCGCCAGCACATAGGCGTCGGCGGTGAGCGTGCCCTTGTCGGTGACCAGCCCGGTCACCTCGCCGGCGGCGGTCTCGACGCCGCGGATCGTCGTGCCGTAGAGGAAGCGGACGCCCCGCTCCGCGCACCAGTCCGCGAGGTTGCGGGTGAACAGCCGGGCGTCGCCGCTCTCGTCGGACGGGGCGTAGATGCCGCCGACGATGCGGTCCTTGGTGGCCGACAGCGCCGGGTCGATGGCGGCGGCGCGGTCGCGGTCGACCACCTCCAGCGGCAGGCCGTTGTCGGTCAGGATCCTCATCTTGGCGACACCGGCGTCGAAGGCCGCCGGGCTGCGGTAGAGGTAGAGCAGCCCGCCCTTGGCGCCGTCGAAGGCGACCCCGGTGTCCTCGACCACCTGATGCAGCATGTCCTGCGAATAGAGGCTGAGCCGCACCTTGCGGGCGGTGTTGACCGCCACCCGGTCCGACCGGCAGTTGCCGAGGAACTTCAGCGACCAGGCCCACAGCGCCGGATCCAGCCGCAGCCGGAAGCGCAGTGCCTGATCGTTGCGCCACAGCGACTTCAGCAGGATCCTCGGCGCCTTCGGCGACGCCCAGGTGTAGGCGTGCCCCGGCGCCACCAGCCCCGCATTGGCGAAGCTGGTCTCGTCGGCGGCGCCGTCATGCCGCTCGACGACGGTGACTTCGTGTCCGTCCTTGAGAAGGCAGTAGGCCGTCGTCACGCCGACGACCCCGCTGCCCATCACGATGACCTTCATGAACGCCTCCTTGGCATGAACGCCTCCCTGGCCTGAGCGGTCACAGCGCCGCGGTCACCTGGATTTCCACGGTGAATTGCAGGGCGGCGAGCCTGGCCTCGACGCAGGCGCGCACCGGCGTGTTGCCCGGCGCCACCCAGGCGTCCCACACCCCGTTCATCTCGGCGAAGCCGGCGATGTCGGCGAGCCAGATGGTAGCGGTCAGCAGCTTCGTTTTGTCGGTGCCGGCGGCGGCCAGCAGCTCGTCGATCCTGCCGAGGATGTCGGTGGTCTGCTCGGCCACCGAAGCGCCCGGCGCCCGCAGCGCCACCACGCCCGCCGTGCAGACCACACCGCCATGGACGACGGCCTGGCTCATGCGCGGACCGACCTCGATACGCTGGATGCTCATGCTTGTCTCCCGGAAAGCCGGCGGACCAGAAATCGGCGCCGCCTGTCTAAAACACGATACGTAACTGTATACAGAATAGTCCACAGAATTTTTTAGATGCTGCACTGCCTAAGAATTGGGCCTGATTTCTGTGCATCTGCACAAATGCTGGCATCATCAACAAATCCGTTGACGCCCCCTTGCGGACGACGATACGCTTAAGTGTATACAGATTGTCATTCAGCTTAACATTCACCGGCAGGGAGATGTGCGATGGCGAGGATGAACGGCATGACGCGGCGCTCGGCGGGGGGCGCGCTGCTGGGCGCGGTGGCGCTGGCGATGCTGGGCGGCGGTGCGGCGCGGGCGCAGGACACGGTGACGCTCGGTGCGGTCCTGCCGCTGAGCGGGGCCAGCGCCACCATCGGCGAGGACCAGCGCCGCGGCATCGAACTGGCGGTGGAGAAAATCAACGCCGACGGCGGCGTGCTCGGCCGCAAGCTGGCGGTGGCGGTTGAGGATTCCGGCGGCCGGGCGCAGAGCGCCATCGATGCGGCACGCAAGCTGGTGTCGGTGTCGAAGACCCCGGTGGTGATCGGCGAATATTCCTCGGGCAACACCATCCCGGTCGGCCAGTATCTCCAGCGCGAGGGGATCGTCCACATCAACCCCGGCTCATCCTCGCCGGCGATCAAGACCATCGGCGACCGCTCCTTCAGCACCATCGGGCTGGACGACGTCGCCGGGAAGTTCACCGCCCAGGAGGTCTACGGGATGGGGCACCGCAAGGCGGTCTTCCTCGCCCCCAACAACGCCTACGGCCAGGGTGTCTATGCCGAGACCAAGGCGGCCTTCGAGGCGCTGGGCGGCCAGATCGTCGCCAACCTGCTCTTCACCGAGGGGCAGTCGAACTACCGGCGCGAGTTGCAGCGCATCGCCGCCGCCAAGCCCGACGTCATCATCTATTCCGGCTACGGCCAGGAGGCGGCGACGATCAACCGCGAGGCCTTCGAGCTGGGCCTGTCGAAGACCCCCTGGTTCGGCATCTACCTGTCGATGTGCACCGCCGACTCCCGGCCGGAGACGGTCGAGGGCCAGATGGGCATGGAGGTCAACTATGTCGGCCCCGACGGCGCCTGGTACCGCGACGCCTACAAGAAGAAGTTCGGCAAGGAGTTCGCCACCACCTTCAGCGGCTACACCTACGACGCCGTGATGATGGCCGCCACCGCGATCAACAAGGCCGGCAGCACCGAACCCGCAAAAATCCGCGAGGCGCTCGCCGCGCTCGGCGACTATGCCGGCGCCACCGGGCCCATCGCCTTCGACGCCCAGGGCCAGCGCAAGACCCAGCCCTACATCGTCGTCTCCTACAAAGGCGGCGAGTTGAAGACGGCCGCCAAGTAGGCCCCGCCGCCCCAGATCGGACCTCCCGCATGCGAAGGGTTCCCCGGCCGCCCGGCCGGGGGCCCTGCCCCGCCCGACCGGAGACACGTCCTGTGATCCAGATACTGCCAATTCTCCAAATTCTGATCGACACCCTGATCCGGACGAGCGACCTCGCCCTGATCGCGCTCGGCCTCAACCTGTCCTACGGCGTCAGCCGCTTCCCCAACGTCGCCCATGTCGAGATGGCCCCGCTGGGTGCTGCCGTGGCGCTGGCGGTGGCCGCCCTGTTTCCCGGCGGCGGGCTGGTCGGCGCCGCCATCGCCGGGGCGCTCGCCGCCGGGCTGGCGGCGATGCTGCTGCACCGCTTCGCCTTCGAACGGCTCGCCGGCGTCGGTCCGGCCAGCGCGCTGATCGGCTCGCTCGCCATCGCCATGATGCTGCGCGCCGGCCTGCAGGCGGTCTTCGGCACCCGGCCGCAGCAGTTCGACACGCCGCTGACCCCGCCGCATGATTTCTGGGGCGCCATCCTGTCGGATCTCCAAATCACGGCAATCGTCATCACCGCCGTCTGCCTGATCGGTTTCTTCGCCATGTTGCGGCTGACCCCGCTAGGGCGCTCGATCCGCGCCATCGCCGCCAATCCGGCGCTGGCCACCGCGTCGGGCATCGACGCCCGCCGCGTCACGCTGGTCACCGTCTTCCTCGGCGGCACGCTGGCCGGCATCGGCGGCATCCTGCTGGCGCTGGTCACCCAGCTCGACATCGGCATGGGGCAGATGCTGCTGCTGCCGGTCTTCGCCGCCGCCATCGTCGGCGGGCTCGGCAGCCTGCCGGGCGCGGTGATGGGCGCCTTCGCCATCGCGCTCGCCGAGACGCTGGTGATGCGCATCGATTTCGGCCTGTTGGCCGGCGAGGGGCCGCGCTATCTGCCGCTCGGCTACCTGACGGGCATCGGCTTCGCGCTCATCGTCGTCACCCTCGTGTACCGCCCGGAAGGGCTGCTGAGCCGGGGAGGCCGCCGTGCTTGAGTTCTGCCTGCATGTGCTGATCATGTCGGCGATCTTCGGGATCGCCGCGGTCAGTCTCAACCTCCAGGCCGGCACCGGCGGCCTGCTGAATTTCGGCCAGATCGCCCTGTTCGGCATCGGCGCCTACGCGGTCGCCATCCTGACCCGCGCCGGGCTGCCCTGGCCGGCCGCCCTGCTCGCCGGCATGGGCGCCGCGGCACTCGGCGGTTTCGCCATCGGCCGTCTCGGCCGCGACCTCGCCGCCGAATATTGGGCGCTGGCGACGCTGGCGGTCGCCGAGCTGGTGCGGCTGGTCGCCCTCAACGAGGACTGGCTGACCGGCGGTCCCCAGGGCATCGGCGGCATCGGCGGACTGTTCCCCGGCCTCGACGGCGTGGCGCGCGCGCTTGCCACCCTGGCGCTGGCGGCTCTGCTGCTGCTCGGCACCGCGCTGGTGGCGCGGCGGCTCGGGGAAACCCAGTTCGGCCGCGTGCTGCGGCTGATGCGGGAGAATCCCGACCTCGCCACCGCGCTCGGCCATGACATCGTCGCCTGCAAGGTCAAGGTTCTGGCCATCGGCGGAGCGATGGCCGGGCTGGCCGGCGGGCTCTACACCCTCTACCTCGCCTTCATCGGGCCGGACCAGCTGCTGCCCTTCGAGACCTTCCTGATCTGGACGATGGTGGTGCTCGGCGGGCTCGGCAACGTGGCGGGGGCGGTGGTCGGCGCCCTGCTGGTCACCGCGCTCTATGCCGGCATTCCCTTCCTGAAGGATGTCGTCGCCCTTCCGTCCGACCTGACCGGCAGCCTGCGCGTCTTCGCCATCGGCTCGATCGTGCTGGCCGTCCTGATGCTGAAACCCCAGGGGCTGGTCCCCGAACGGCTGCGGAGGCACCATGCTCAGCGCCCATGACGTCACCCGCAGCTTCGGCGGGCTGACCGCGGTCAACCATGTCAGCCTGGAGATCGGGCCCCGCGAGATCGTCGGTCTGGTCGGCCCCAACGGCTCTGGCAAGACCACCCTGCTCAACCTGCTGAGCGGCTTCCTCGCCCCGACCAGCGGCGAGATCCGCTTCGACGGCACCGCGGTCCGCGCGCGGCGCGCCTGGCAACCGAGCCGGCTCGGCCTGCGCCGCACCTTCCAGCTTCCCAAGCTGCCGGCCCGCATGTCGGTGCTGGAGGTGATGCTGGCCGGCGGACTGCTGCCGGCCGGCGCCTCGCCCTGGCGCTCGCTGCTGATGCCGGGCAGGGTGCGGCGCGAGGAGGCGGCCTTCATCGGCAAGGCGATGGGACTGCTGGCCGAGGTCGACCTCGCCGGCCTTGCCGACCACCCGGCCGGCGGCCTGTCGGGCGGCCAGCAGAAGCTGCTCGGGCTGGCGGTGGCGCTGATGGACGACCCGGCGGTGCTGCTGCTCGACGAGCCGACGGCCGGCGTCAACCCGTCGCTGCGCCGGCGCATGGCCGATCATCTGCGCCGCATCCGCGAGGGCGGCACCGCGCTGGTCATCGTCGAGCACGACATGGGCTTCATCGGCGACCTGTGCGACCGCTGCCTCGCGCTGGACAAGGGGGCGGTGATCGCCAACTGCCGCCCCGACGAGCTGAGCGGCAACCAGCAGGTGGTCGAAGCCTATCTCGGCCGCCGCCGCCCCGGCGTCCCGCTGCGGATCGTCGCCGGTGGTGCGGTTGGGGGGGCGGTCGACATCAGGACCAATGGAGCCAGAGCATGACGCTTTCCGTGCACGAGGTGCGCGCCGGCTACGTGCCGGACGCCGACATCCTGAACAGCCTGTCGATCACGGTGCAGCCGGGGGAGATCGTCACCATCCTCGGCCCCAACGGGTCGGGCAAATCGACCCTGCTGAAGACCGTCGTCGGCCAGCTCCGCCCGCGCGCCGGCCGGGTGGTCGCCGACGGCCGCGACCTCGCCGGCATCCCGGTGCACCGGCGGATCCGCGACTGCGGCGTCGCCTATGTGCCGCAGCTCGACAACATCTTCGGGCCGCTGACCATCCGCGAGAACCTGGAGCTGGGCGGTCAGTTCGTCGCGCCGGCCGCCCGCAGGGCCCGGCTGGAACAGCTGCTGGAGCATTACCCGAATCTCGGCCGCAAGGCCGGGGCGCGGGCCGACAGCCTGTCGGGCGGCGAGCGGCAGATGCTGGCGCTGGCCCGCGCGCTGATGCCGGGGCCGCGCCACCTGCTGCTCGACGAGCCGTCGGCCGGCCTGTCGCCGCTGATGATGGACGAGCTGTTCGCCCACATCCGCCGCATCCGCGACCGCGAGGGCGTCTCGGTCCTGATGGTCGAACAGAACGCGGCGGAATCGCTGGAGGTCTCCGACCGCGCCTATGTGCTGGTGATGGGGCGGGTCCACCGCGAGGGCACCGCCCGCGAGATCCTGGAGGACGAAACGGTCGGCCAGCTCTATCTGGGGGCCGGGCCGGTGCATTGACCCTCCCTGTCCCGCCGAAATGGTCGCAGTTGTGTATACTGGCCTGCATATTCCACCAATGCTATGGTCCCGCGCGACGCGCCGGAACGGTGCGTCGCCGGGCACTCCATCGCCGGAACCCGGCATCGGCATTCGGGTGTTGTCCCACCGGCACCGCAGGAAGCACATAGGACGATCATGGCGGGAACCCCGCGCAAGAAGACCATCAAGGCGGCTCCTAAGGCAGCTCCCAAGGCGGCGCCCGCGCCGCGCGCCGCCGACAGCGTCAACCGCGTCTATGCCGCGATCCAGCGCATGGCGGTGAATTTCGAATTCCGGCCGGAACAGCGGATCAACGAGGTGGAGCTGGCCGCCACCCTGGGCGTCAGCCGGACCCCGGTGCGCGAGGCGCTGAACCGGCTGGTGATCGAAGGACTGATCACGCTGGTGCCCAACAAGGGCTTCTACTGCCGCCCCTTCGACGCCGAGCAGATCATCGGCCTGTTCGAGGTGCGGGCGTCGCTGGAACGGCTGAGCGTCGAACTCGCCGCCGAGCGCGCCAGCGACGTCCGCATCGCCGAATTGATGGATTTCTGGAACGGCGTGCGGGCGAACCGCGCGGCGATGGACGCCGAGGAGCTGACCAGCCGCGACGAGGAGTTCCACATCCGCATCGCCGCGATGGGCGGCAATCCGGAGCTGGTCCGCATGCTGGAGAGCATCAACGCGCGGATCCGCTTCGTCCGCCGCATCGAGATCGAGAACCCGCTGCGCCGCACCACCACCTTCGACGAGCATCTGGCGATTGCCGAGGCGTTGAAGGCGCGCGACCGCGGCCGCGCGGTGGCCTGCATGTCGGACCATATCGGCATCAGCGTGGCCGACGCGGTGTCCGCCATGAAGGAAGGGCTTGCGCGCATCTACATGGGCCGCATGGCCAGCTGAACCGGCCCGGACAGCGGCAGGATCCGCTGCGGGAATGCCGTTTCCAGTACCGGCTCCAGAACCGCCGTTGACCCTCGCCGCAAAGTGTGTACACTTCAGAACACACAATGACACCGAGGGAGGACGCACATGCCGGACGGCGTGGCGATGACGGGCGCGGTGACCCTGGACGACAAGTATCTGGCCGAGCATGGCCGCGTGTTCCTGAACGGCACGCAGGCCCTGGTGCGGATGGCGCTGCTCCAGAAACGGCGCGACCGTGCCGCCGGCCTGCGCACCGCCGGACTGGTGAGCGGCTACCGCGGCTCGCCGCTCGGCACCATCGACATGGAATTGGGCCGGGTGCGGAGCTTCCTGGACGCCCACGACATCCGCTTCGTTCCCGGCGTCAACGAGGATCTGGCCGCCACCGCGCTCTGGGGCAGCCAGCAGATCCATCTGCAGGACCAGCCGGACTGGGACGGCGTCTTCGGCCTTTGGTACGGCAAGGGGCCGGGGGTGGACCGCACCGGCGACGCCTTCCGCCACGCCAACCTTGCCGGTTCGGCCGGGCGGGGCGGCGTGCTTGTCCTGGCCGGCGACGACCACACCTGCAAATCCTCGACGACCTCGCACCAGAGCGAATATGCGCTGGTCGATGCGATGATGCCGATCCTGAGCCCGTCCGGCATCCCGGAGATGATCGAATACGGGCTGCATGGCTGGGCGCTGTCGCGCCTGTCGGGCTGCTGGACCGCCATGAAGGTGACGGCCGACCTGACCGACCGCAGCGTCTCGATGACCCTCGACCCGGCCCTCCCCGTCATCCGGCCGCCGACGGATCTCGTCCTGCCGCCCGGCGGCCTCAACATCCGCTGGCCGGACAGCCCGCAGGAGCAGGAGGCCCGCCTGCACCTGCACAAGATCCCGGCGGCGCTGGCCTATGTCCGCGCCAACGGCCTGAACCGCGTGGCCCTGGGAAGCGGCAGCGGCGCGCGCTTCGGCATCGTCACCGCCGGCAAGGCCTATCTCGACGTCCGGCAGGCCCTGGCGGAACTCGGCATCGACGAGGACCGGGCGGCGGCGCTCGGCATCGCCGTCTTCAAGGTGGCGGTGCCCTGGCCGCTGGAACCGGACAGCCTGCGCAGCTTCGCCGCCGGCCTCGACGAGATCCTGGTGGTGGAGGAAAAGCGGCCGCTGATCGAGGGCCAGATCAAGGACATCCTCTACGGCCTGCCGGCGGATCGGCGCCCGCGCGTCACCGGCAAGCATGACGAGTCCGGCGCGCCCCTGCTGCGCTCCCACGACGAGCTGTCGGTCGCCGAGATCGCCACGGCCATCGCACGGCGCCTCGCCCGCTGCGGCGTGGAGGTGGACGCCGACGCGCTTGGCCGCCTTGAAAACAACACCGCCCCCGGCCCCCGCCCCGGCGGCCCGGTTGCCAGGCGCACGCCCTATTTCTGCTCCGGCTGCCCGCACAACAGCTCGACCAAGGTACCGGAGGGCTCGCGGGCCCATGCCGGGATCGGCTGCCACTGGATGTCGCAGGCGATGGACCGCGACACCGCCACCTACACCCATATGGGGGCGGAAGGCGCCAACTGGGTCGGGCTGGCGCCCTTCGTGCCGACCCGCCACATCTTCCAGAACATCGGCGACGGCACCTATTTCCATTCCGGTCTGCTCGCCATCCGCGCGGCGGTCGCCGGCGGCGTCAACATCACCTACAAGATCCTGTTCAACGACGCCGTCGCCATGACCGGCGGCCAGTCCCACGACGGCCAGCTCACCCCGCAGGCCATCGCCTGGCAGGTGCGCGCCGAGGGGGTGCAGCGCATCGCATTGGTCAGCGACGAGCCGGAGAAGTACGGCCTGTCCTCCGGCCTGCCGCCCTACGTCACCATCCATCACCGCGACGATCTCGACGCCGTGCAGCGCGAGTTCCGCGAGGTGCCGGGCGTGTCGGCGCTGATCTACGACCAGACCTGCGCCGCCGAGAAGCGCCGCCGCCGCAAGCGCGGCAAGCTGCCCGACCCCGGTCGCCGCGTCGTCATCAACGAGCGGGTCTGCGAAGGCTGCGGCGACTGCTCGACCCAGTCGAACTGCCTGTCGGTGGTGCCGGTCGACACCGAGTTCGGGACGAAACGGACGATCGACCAGTCCTCCTGCAACAAGGACTTCTCCTGCCTGTCGGGCTTCTGCCCGTCCTTCGTGACGGTGGAGGGCGGCACGCTGCGCAAGGCGCGCCCGGCCGCCGCCCCGGCGCCCGACGCCGATGCCAACTCAGGAGCCGACGCCCTGCCCGATCCGGTGGCACCGCCGCTCGACCGACCCTACCGCCTTCTCGTCACCGGGGTCGGCGGCACCGGGGTGGTGACCATCGGCGCGATCCTCGGCATGGCCGCGCATCTGGAAGGGCTGGCCTGCTCGATCCTCGACCAGACCGGCATGGCGCAGAAGGGCGGTGCGGTGATGTCGCACATCGTCCTGGCGCGTCGGGCCGACCAAATCCATGCCGCCCGCATCGCCCCCGGCGGCGCCGATGCCGTGCTCGGCTGCGATCTGCTGGTCGCGGCCGGCGAAGACGGGCTGAGCCGCATGCAGGCCGGCCGTACCCGCGCGGTGCTCAACCGGCATGAGACCGTCACCGGCGCCTTCACCCGCAATCCGGAAGAGCGGCTGCCGTTGCCGCTGCTGGTTCGCCGGGTCGCCGACGCCTGCGGCGGCCCGACGGCGGTCGATGCGCTGGACGCCACCGCCATCGCCACCGCGCTGTTCGGCGACGCGATCATGGCGAACCTCTTCCTGCTCGGCTACGCGTGGCAGAAGGGGCTGATTCCGCTGTCCGCCGCGGCCATCGACACGGCCATCGTCCTGAATGGCACCGGGGTTGCCGGCAACCGGTCGGCATTCGCCTGGGGACGCCGCGCGGCTGCCGATCCCGGCGCGCTCGCGGCGGCGCACCCGGCCAAGCCTTCAAGCGTGGCCGCTCCGCCACCCGACGATCTCGACGGACTGATCGCCCGGCGGGTCGAACAGCTGACCGCCTACCAGAACGCGGCTTATGCCGAGCGCTACCGCCTGCTGGTCGACCGGGTCCGCCGGGCCGAGACGGCGGCGGTGCCGGGCAGCAGCCGGCTGGCCGCGGCGGTGGCCCGGTCCTTCTACAAGGCGATGGCCTACAAGGACGAGTACGAGGTCGCCCGCCTCTATACCGACGGCGCCTTCCTCGCCCAGCTGGCCGGGCAGTTCGAGCCCGGCTTCCGCCTGCGCTTCCATCTGGCTCCGCCCCTGCTTGCGGGACGCGACGAGCGGACAGGCCACTTGAAGAAGAGTGCCTATGGCCCCTGGATGCTGCCCGTGTTCAAGGTGCTGGCGAAACTCAAAGGACTGCGCGGAACGCCGCTCGATCCGTTCGGGCGCACCGCGGAGCGCCGGGCGGAACGCCGGCTGATCGGGGATTACGAACGAGCCATCGCGGAAATGCTGGCCGGTCTCACCCCGGAAAAGCTGGATTTGGCCGTGCGGATCGCCGGCGTCCCGGACCGGATCCGCGGCTATGGACATGTGAAGGACAAGGCCATGGCCCAGGCGGAGGCGGATTTGCGCGACTGGCCGGCGCAGTTCCGCTCCACGACGCCGCAGCGTCTGGCAGCGGAGTGAGCGGCTGAGTGAACGGAGACGTCAGCTCTTGGCGATCTCGCCCAGCACATCCTTGGCGAGGCTGCGGATGTGCCGCTCCATGGCGGCCCTGGCCTCCGCCGGGTCACCGCTCTCCAGCGCGGCGATGACGTCGAGATGCTCGTCGCAGTCAGGACGGATGCGCGATGGCAGGCCGGACAGCTCGAACAGACGCGTCGTCACCCGCAGGTCGCGGATGATCTGCGCCAGCACCGCGTTGCCGGACGCCTCGGCGATCAGGGTGTGCAGCTCCTCGTCGGCCGCCCAATGATCCTCGAAGCGGATCTTGGGCTCGTCGCGCAGCCGCAGCATTTCGGCCTTCATCGCCTGCAAGCGGACCGGATCGACCCTGGAGGCGGCGGCGGCGATGGCCTCCCCCTCCAGGATCTCGCGCAGCCGCATGCTCTGGAAATATTCGCGGTTGGAGACCTCGCGCACCCGGTAGGGGCGGTTGAACTCCTTGCGGATCAACCCTTCGCTCGCCAGCCGCACCAGCGCCTCGCGGATCGGCGTGCGCGAGATGCTGAGCGCGGTGGCCAGCCGGTCTTCGACGATCACCTCGCCGCTCGGGATGCGGCGGTCGAGGATCATCTCCAGGATGGTGCGGTAGGCCATGCTGGCCAGATTCACGCCGGCCAGATTTGCACCTGCTGCGGCCGGCGTCGCGGCTTTGGAATCGTCCATGTCCATGCTCATACCAAGTCCTGCCACCTGACGCTGATCTTCCCCTAACAAAGCAGACGAACCGTTGTCCTGCAAAGGTTCTGATCGGCCTGACCGTGGGGATAGGGGGCGGCGCCGCATCCAGGCCGAGATCAGTGCTGCAAAATCTTGGCGAGGAACTGGGCGGCGCGCTCCGAGCGCTGGGTCTCGAAGAACTCGGTCTTGGTGCAGTCCTCGATGATGCTGCCATGGTCCATGAAGATCACCCGGTGGGCGACCTTGCGGGCGAAGCCCATCTCGTGGGTGACGCAGATCATCGTCATGCCCTCGTTCGCCAGCTCGACCATCACGTCGAGCACCTCGTTGATCATCTCCGGATCGAGCGCCGAGGTCGGCTCGTCGAACAGGATGGCGATGGGGTCCATCGCCAGGGCGCGGGCGATGGCGACGCGCTGCTGCTGGCCGCCGGACAGCTGGCCGGGGAACTTGTGCGCCTGGGTCGCCAGCCCGACGCGCGCCAGCAGCGCCTCGCCCTTCGCCTCGGCCTCCGCGGTCTGGCGGCCCAGCACCTTGCGTTGCGACAGGGTCAGGTTCTGCATGATGGTCAGGTGGGGGAACAGCTCGAAATTCTGGAACACCATGCCGACGCGGGCGCGCAGCGCCGACATTTTGGTGCCCGGCGCGCCGACATCCATGCCGTCCACCTGGATGCGGCCCGACTGGAAGGGTTCCAGCCCGTTGACGCATTTGATCAGCGTCGACTTGCCCGACCCGGAGGGGCCGCAGACCACCACCACCTCGCCCTTCCGCACGGTGGTCGTGCAGTCCTTCAGGACCTGGAAGGTGCCGTAGTTCTTGCTGACATTCTCGATGGCGATCATGGGGACTTCTCTTGGCGATGGGCGGCGCCATGGCGCCGGGCGTTGAATGGATGAGGAAACGGTTCAGCCGAACCGGTCGATCAGGAAAGGCGTCGGGTCGATGTCGGTGCGGCCGTCGAGCAGCAGGTCGGCGGTCATGCGAGCGACGACCGGCGCCAGCGTGAAGCCGTTGGATGTCACCGTGTTGAAGAAGCCCGGCAACCCCGGCACCGGGCCGAGGATCGGTGCACCGTCGATGTTGATGTTCATCGCCGCCCAGGCGCGCACCACATGCAGCCCGGCGATCTGCGGCAGCACATGGCGGGCGACCCACAGATTGCCCTCGATGCTGGAGCGCGACACCGTGTTGAAGCGGCGCGCCGGATCGAAGACGGCGGTCCAGGCGCCGCCGATGATCAGCCCGCCGGTGACCGCCTGCTTCAGGCTGAGATGGCGGTCAGCATGGGCGACCAGCTGGCCGACCAGCTTGGGCGCCGGCTCGGTGACGATCATCTGCAAGGGCGCGCTGTGCACCGGCACGTCGATGCCGACCAGCCGCCCGGTCTCGCGCGCCCACGGGCCGCTGGCGTTGACGATCTGTTTGGCGCGGATGCGGCAGCGCGAGGTCTCGACCCGCCAGCCGCCGCCCTCGACGGACGGCAGTGCGGCGATGCCCGTGACATTCACCCCGCGCAGGAAGCGGGCGCCCTGGCGGCGCGCCTGCTCCAGCACCGCATAGGTGGCGCGCAGCGGGTTGATCTTGCCCTCCTGCGGGGCGTATTCGGCACCGATCAGCCCGTCCGACAAGGCGGGGGCGAGCCGGCGCAGCTCGGCCGCGTCGATGATGGCGTTCTCGACGCCGTAGCGCCGCTCCAGCGCCGCCTTGGCGCGCAGGAACTCCATGCCGGCCGGGCTGTCCGCCACCATCAGCCCGCCGGTGACCGCCAACTCGAAGTCGGCCCCGCAGGCCGTCTCCAGTTCCCGCCACAGCGCGATGGAGCGCGGGCCGAGCGTCAGCGTCGCCGCCGCCGGCCCGCCGCCCGCCTCGGCCTTGGCGCCGAAGTCGAAGGACAGCAGCTGGACATGTAGGCTGCCGGCATTGGCGCCTGACGCCTGCAAATTGGTGTCGCCGCGCTCGACCACCAGCACGTCGCGCCCGGCCTGGGTCAGGTAGTAGGCGAGGCAGGAGCCGACCACGCCGCCGCCGACGATCAGGATCTCGGCCTCCTGGTCGGGCAGCGGGCCGTCCTCCAGCGGGCGGGCGAGGTTGGGGGTGATGGCGCGCTGGTGGCCGCCCCATTCCGGCTTTTCGAAGGCGAAGGCCCCGGCCGGCGTCGGCTTGGCCGGCAGGCGCGGCGCCAGATACTGCTCGGGCGCCCGCTTCCTGCCGGTCGTCTGCTCCAGCAGCAGGGCGGCGGTGGCGGCGCAGTAGCGGCCCTGGCAGCGCCCCATGCCGAGCCGGGTGTTGCGCTTCAGCGCCGCGAGGCTGTCATGGCCGGCGGCGATCTCGGCGCGGATCCGGCCGAAGGTGACCTCCTCGCAGCGGCACAGCATCGCCTCGTCGGGCACGGTGTCGAGCCGCGGCGGCGGCGCCCGGTAGATCGACCACAGCGCCGCCTGGAACCCCTCGGCCCGCCGCAGGTCGGCCAGCGCCCGCCGGCTCTCCTCCGGGTCGCTGTCGGTCAGGCCGAGCTGGGTGGCGGCGGCGATGCCGGCGAGGCGTCCGCGCGCCTGCGCCACCGTCGACCCGCCGAGATCGACACCGTCGCCGACGGCGAAGACCCCCGCCACGCTGGTGGCACCGTCCACCGCGATCTCGGTGGCGAGATAGCCGAGATGGCGGTCTTCGACCAGCCGGTGGGCGCAGCCGAGCGCGCGGGCGATCTCGGTCGAGGGGATGAAGCCGTAGCCCAGGCACAGCGCGTCGGCGGCGACGGTGACCGCCTCGCCCAGCCGGGAAGCGCCGTCGGCGCCGAGCGGGGCGTAACGCACCCGCTCCAGCCGCCCCTCTCCTTCCGCTGCCCCCTCTGCCGCAACGATGCCGTGCCCCCACAGCACCGGCACCCCGGCACGTCGCAGCCTCAGCAGATAGCGGGCGCCGTCGCCGATCAGGCCGGGGGCGGCGCGCAGCGCGGTCAGCATCTCCCGCCACTGGGGGGGCGACGGGCGCGGCGCGCTCTCCAGCACGGCGGCCACGTCAACGCCTCCCTCCACCAGTTCGCAGGCCAGCTGCAGGTTGAGCGGACCGTTGCCGGCGATCACCACCCGGCGGCCGGGCGCCACGCGGTAGGCGCGCGCCAGGGTCTGCCCGGCCCCGGTCGTCATCACGCCGGGCCGCGTCCAGCCCTCGAAAGGCGCCGGCCGCTCATAGGCGCCGCCGGCGATCACCAGCCGGCGCGGCCGGTAGACGGTCTCCCGCCCGGCAACGACCGCGACCACCTCGTCGGGGGCATGGGCGCCCCACACCGTCGCCTCCTGGACGATGGCGGCGCCGGCCGCCTTCGCCGCGTCGAGCAGGGCGAGGCCGGCGCGGAACTGGCGGTCGGTCGGCCGGTCGGCGCGGTGCGAGGGGGCGAGCGGCTTGAAATACTGCCCACCGCTCTGCGGCCGCTCATCCAGCACCACCACGTCGGCACCGCGCCGCGCCGCCGCTTCGGCCGCCGCCAGACCGGCCGGGCCGGCGCCGATCACCAGCACATCGACCGCCCGCTCCTCCGGCGCGTCGCCCACCGGCGGCGGCACCAGCGGGGCCAGCGGATCCTCCGGCGTGCCGGCCGGCGGCTGCGAGCGGATGGTCTGGCCGTCGGCCACCTTGGTCAGACAGGCGCGCTGGCTCGCCTTGCCGTCCACCGTCACCAGACATTCGAAGCAGGCGCCCATGCCGCAATAGAGGCCGCGCCGCCCGCCGTCGCGGCTGTGGCGGTAGGCGGCGACGCCGTGCGCCGCCAGGGCCGCCGCCACCGTCTCCCCGGCCAGCGCGGGAATCCGCTCGCCGTCATAGGTGATCTCGATGGGGGCGCCGTTGCGGCGGACGCTTGGATGTTCGAGGCGCATGGGCGGTCGGCTTTGTCCGGATGCGGTGGAAAGCGCTTTTCGAGGCTGCGTCAATTAGCGCTGGATTCCTGTATACAGGTAGTATACGAGTAGTATTTAGGCAAGGTCAAAAATTAGGCAGGAGCTTGGGGGAACCCATGACGGCATTGCGCGGCACCTACACGGTCCTCATCACCCCCTTCACCGCCGATGGCGGCGCGGTGGATGTTCCGGCCTTGAAGAAGCTGGTGAACTGGCAGATCGAGCAGGGCATCCACGGGCTGATCCCGCTCGGCAGCACCGGCGAGTTCCTGTCGATGACCCCGGAGGAGCGGGCCCAGGTCATCGAGATCTGCGTGACCGAGGCGGCGGGCCGCGTGCCCGTGCTGATCGGCACCGGCGCCGAATGGACGCGCGACGCCGTCGCGCTGGCCAAGGAGGCGGAAAGCATGGGCGCCGACGGGGTGATGGTGATCCCGCCCTATTACAGCTCGCCGACGCCCGACGAGCTGTTCGAGCATTACCGCCGCATCGGCGAGGCGATCTCGCTGCCGGTGATGATCTACAACAACCCGGCGACCGCCAACGTCGACCTCACCCCGCCCATCGTCGCGCGGCTCAGCGAGATCGACAACGTCCTCTACATCAAGGAATCGACGCTGGAGGTGACGCGGGTCCGCGACATCATCGAGCTGTGCGGCGACCGCATGACGGTGTTCGCCGGCATCCTCGGCTACGAATCCTTCTGGCTCGGCGCCCAGGGCTGGGTCGCGGTCTGCTCCAACCTGATCCCGCGCGATTCGGCCCGCCTGTTCGAGCTGGTGGCCGACCATGGCGACAAGGAGCAGGCGCTGGCGCTCTACAAGAAGATGCTGCCCATCGTCCGCTGGGTCGGCGGCCACCGCTACGTCGCCGCCTCCAAGACCGGGCTGGGCATGATGGGGCTGCCGGTCGGCGACCCCCGCGCGCCGCGCCTGCCGCTGCCGGAGGCCGACGCCGAGGCCCTGCGCGCCGATCTGGCGGCCTACGGCCTGATCGACTCCCTCGCCTGACCGCTTCGCCCGATTCCGAGATCCGAACACCAGAAAAGGGATTTACGATGACCATTCGCACGCTGCTGATCGCCGCCGGCCTGACCCTGTTCGCCCTTCCTGCTGTTGCCCAGACTGCCTGCAAGCCGGCGGTCGCCGATTCCGAGCTGGTCAAGCCCGGCACGCTGGTGATGTCGACCAACCCGACCCTGCCGCCGATGCAGTTCGTCGACAGCAGCGGCCAGCTGAAGGGCATGCGCATCACGCTGGGCAACGAGATCGCCAAGCGCCTGTGCCTGACGCCGGAATATGTCCGCATCGAGTTCTCGGCGATGATCCCCGGCCTCCAGGCCGGCCGCTGGGACCTGATCAACACCGGCATCTTCTGGACCGAGGAACGGGCCAAGATGATGCCGATGATCAATTATGAATCGCAGGCGATCAGCATCTCGGTGACCAAGGGCAACCCACTGAAGATCGCCAAGCCGGAGGATCTGTCGGGTCGTCCGGTCGGTGTCGAGCTGGGCGGCTTCGAGGAGCGCAAGCTGCGCGAACTCGACAAGATGGTGGTTGCCAAGGGTCTGAAGCCCATCGAGATCAAGACCTTCGACAATTTCGCCACGGCCTATCAGGCGCTGCGCGCCGGCCAGACCGAGGCGTCGGTTGCCATCGACCCGACGGCGGCCGAATACGCCAAGCGCGGCGATTTCGAGCGCGCCCTGCACGGCCTGTTCCCGACCCCGGTCGCCCTGGCGATGAAGAGCAAGACGCTGAGCGAGGCCGTGGTCGGCGTCCTCAACGACATGCAGAAGGACGGCTCGTACAAGACGCTGATGGAAGAATACGGCCTGCTGCCCAACGACGGCGCCTTCAAGGTCAACGGCCCCGGCATGTGAGACGGGAAACGCGGGCGGCGGCGGGCATGTCCCCGCCGCCGCCCGCGCATCGGACAAGAGTGAAAGGGTGACGGAATGACCAGCGGCTGGAACTGGGACGGTTTCTTCGAGTACCTGTTCAACGGGTACCTGTTCAGCGGAGCGATCACCACCCTGTGGCTGACGCTGGCGGGCATCGCCGGCGGCCTCGTGCTCGGCTGCGTGCTGGCGCTGCTGCGGCTGTCGCCCTATCGCTGGGTCGCACGGGTGGCGCAGACCTACATCTGGGTGTTCCGCGGCACCCCGCTGCTGGTCCAGCTCATCATCATCTACACCGGCCTGCCGCAGATCGGCATCAAGCTGTCGGTGACGGAATCGGCGCTGATCGGCCTGATCCTCAACGAGGCCGCCTATCTGGCCGAGATCATCCGCGGCGGCATCCTCGGCGTCGCCGCCGGGCAGAGCAACGCCGGCCGCGCGCTCGGCCTGAATTCGGCCCAGGTGATGGCCTACATCGTGCTGCCGCAGGCCGTCCGCATCATCATTCCGGCGCTGGGCAACAGCGTGAACGGGCTGCTGAAGACGACCTCGGTGACCTCCGTCATCTCGATGGAGGAGCTGCTGCGCAGCACCCAGCTGCTCATCCAGGAGCGCTTCATGGTGCTGGAGCTGTTCACGGTCGCCGCGCTCTATTATCTGCTGATGACCTCGCTGTGGGACATCGTCCAGCGCCGCATCGAGCGTCATTTCGGCCGCGCCTACCGCAACATCGCCATCGTCGACGGCCAGTGAAGGGCGCTCTGCCATGAGTCCTCCCCTCCCCCCGGCCCCCTCCCCGGCCCTCCCGCCATCCTCCCGGACCGCCAATCTCGGCGACCGCGCCTTCGGGCACCTGCGCGAGCTGATCCTCAGCCGCGAGATCCCCGGTGGCGCCGAAGTGCCGGAGGGGCGGCTGGCCGAGCGGCTGAACGTGTCGCGCACGCCGATGCGCGAGGCGCTGGTCCGGCTGGTCGGCGAGGGGCTGCTGGAGCGCACCAGTGAGCGCAGCTACCGCGTCCGCATCGTCTCGGCCCGCGAGTTCTTCGAATGCATGCAGATGCGCGAGCTGCTGGAGTGCCACGCCATCGAAACCGCGGTGCCGCTGGTCGGCGACGCCGATCTGGCCGAGCTGCGGCGCGGGCTCGACGCGCTGGAGGGCGGCGAGGACGACATGCAGCACTGGCTCTACGACAACCATTTCCACAGCTTCTTCGCCCGTGTCAGCGGCAACGCGACGCTGGCCGAGACCATCACGCGCATGCGGGTGGTCGCCCGGCTGTTCCGCATCTCCAGCAGTTTCCACCGCAAGGGCGAGATCGACACGGAGCACCGGGCGGTGCTGGACGCGGTGGAGCGGCGCGACGCCGCCGCCGCCAAGGCCGCCATGCTGGCGCATCTGCGCAACCTCCAGGACGACGCCCGCCGCGCCATCGCCGCCGAGGCCAATCCGGGCGGCTATTTCCTGTAATCCCGGTTTTTTTGTGATCCCGGCAACCGCAAGACCCGTCCTTCGGGACCGAGGGAGAGTTCCATGCCGCAGTTCGACACCGTAATCCGCAACGGCACGCTGGCCACCGCGTCCGACGTGTTCGCAGCCGACCTCGGCGTGATCGGCGGCCGCATCGCCGCCATCGGCGCCGGGCTCGGGCCGGGCGCCCGCGAGATCGATGCCACCGGCAGGCTGGTGATGCCCGGCGGCGTCGACGGCCATTGCCACCTCGACCAGCCGACCAGCGACGGCTCGCAGTCGGCCGACGATTTCGAGACCGGCACGCGCTCGGCTGCCTGCGGCGGCACCACGACGGTCATCCCCTTCGCCTGCCAGTTCAAGGGCCAGTCGCTGCGCGACGCGGTGACCGACTACCACCGCCGGGCCGACGGCAAGGCGGTGATCGACTATGCCTTCCACCTCATCGTCAGCGACCCGACCGACCAGCTGCTCGGCCAGGACCTGCCGGCGCTGATCCATGACGGCTACACGTCGTTCAAGATCTACATGACCTACGACGACATGAAGCTCAACGACCGGCAGGTGCTGGAACTGCTCAGCGTCGCCCGGCGCGACGGCGCCATGGCGATGATCCATGCCGAGAACGCCGACTTCATCGGCTGGCTGACCGACAAGCTGCTCGCCGCCGGCCACACCGCGCCGCGCTACCACGCCGATTCCCGGCCGATGCTGGTGGAGCGCGAGGCGACCCACCGCGCCATCGCCATGGCCGAGCTGGCCGACGTGCCGATCCTGATCGTCCATGTCTCCGGCCGCGAGGCCATCGAGCAGATCCATTGGGCGCAGGGCCGCGGCATGCGCATCTACGCCGAGACCTGCCCGCAATACATGGTGCTGACCGAACACGACCTGCACGGCCACGGCATGGAGGGGGCCAAGTGCATCTGCTCTCCGCCGCCGCGCGACAAGGCCAACCAGGCGGCGGTCTGGGACGCGCTGGCCGGCGGCACCTTCCACATCGTGTCGTCCGACCACGCGCCCTTCCGCTACCAGGACCCCAAGGGCAAGATGCTGCATGGCGCCGACACGCCCTTCAACTGGATCCCCAACGGCGTGCCGGGCATCGAGACGCGGCTGCCGATCCTGTTCTCGGAGGGGGTGAAGAAGGGCCGCATCAGCCTCCAGCGCTTCGTCGAGCTGTCTTCGACCAATCCGGCCAAGATGTACGGCCTGCACCCGTGCAAGGGCAGCCTCGCCATCGGGGCCGACGCCGACATCGTCATCTACGATCCGGACCGCAAGGTGACCATCACCAACGCCATGCTGCACCACAATGTCGACTACACCCCCTACGAGGGGCTGGAGGTGACCGGCTGGCCGGAGACCGTGCTGTCGCGCGGCGAGGTGGTGGTGGTGGGCGGGACCTGCGTGGCGCAGCCCGGCCGCGGCGCCTTCCTGCGCTGCGACACGCCGGATCTGGCACGGCCGAAGGTCGGCGCCGCCTGAAAAGACGACTGCCCTTTCCTGAATTTCAGACACGAGGATCACCGACCATGGACGCCCTGACTATCACCGCCGGCCCCTTCACCTTCGGCGCCCGCTTCGAGACGGCCGCCGCGCCGAAGACCTGCGCCAAGTTCCGCAGCCTGCTGCCCTACGAAGGCCAGATCGTCCATGTCCGCTGGAGCGGCGAAGGGGTGTGGATTCCGCTGGGCGACACCGATTTCGGCCTCGGTTACGAGAACCACACCAGCCACCCGGCGCCGGGCCAGTTCATCCTCTATCCCGGCGGCATCAGCGAGACCGAGATCCTGCTGGCCTATGGCGGCGTCCAGTTCTCCAGCAAGATGGGCCAGCTCGCCGGCAACCACTTCATCACCATCACCGACGGGCTGGAGAATCTGGCGGAACTCGGCAAGCGCACCCTGTGGCAGGGCGCGCAGCCGATCCGCTTCGAACTGGCCCGCTGACGCGGCAGAGGACATTGACGGTCGGAACGACCTCGGCAGCCGGGCCTGGGCGGTGACGGTGCCGCGGTCCGTTTCCGGCCCGTCCGTCAGGACGGGACGGGCTCCGGAGCCACGTCGTCGAACCGCCATTTGAGCCGCACGCCCCCCTCGCCCGTCGGCGCCAGCGCCGGAATGGCGGAGAGCAGCCGCCGCGTGTAGGCATGGGACGGACGGTCGAAGACGGTGTCGCGGTCTCCCTGTTCGACGATGCGACCGTCCTGCATGACAACGACCCGGTCGGCGATCTGTTCGACCACACCGAGGTCGTGGCTGATGAACAGGCAGGAAAAGCCGTGCCGCGCCTGGAGGTCGGCGAACAGCTCCAGCACCTGGGCGCGCACCGTCACGTCGAGGGCGGAGACCGGCTCGTCGGCGATGACAAAAGCCGGACGGCGGACCACCGCGCGGGCGATGGCGACGCGCTGGCGCTGGCCGCCCGACAGCTCGTGCGGGTAGCGGTCGGCAAAAGGTCCGGCGAGGCCGACTTCCGACAGCACCTCGGCCACCCGGTCGGCCTTCTCGCCCCGGCCCATGGCTGGCACGGTGCGCAGGGCCTCGCCGACCAGCGCGCCGATGGTCATCCGCGGGTCGAGCGAGGAATAGGGGTCCTGGAAGACCATCTGGCAGTTGCGGCGGTAATCGGCCCATCCCGGACCGCCCGCCCCGATCGGCCGGCCGGCATAGCGGATGGTCCCGCCGCTGGAGGGCAGCAGCCCGGCGATGGCGCGGCCCAGCGTCGTCTTGCCCGAGCCCGAGCCGCCGACCAGCGCAACCACCTCCCGCGGCATGATCGACAGCGACAGGCCGTGCAGCGCGCGCTTGCCCGCCTCCTTGCGGAACAGGCCGCGGCGGCCGCCATACTCGACGACGAGGTCCCGGACCTCGATGATCGGCGTTGCGGCGGGCGGAATGGGCCGCGCCGGCAGGCGGCGCGGCATCGCCGACAGAAGGGCTCGGGTGTAGGGGTGCTGCGGCGCGCGCAGCAGCTCGTCGCTGCGCCCCTGCTCGACGATCTCGCCCTTGCGCATGACGATGATGCGGTCGGTGTAGCGCGCGACCATCGACAGGTCGTGGCTGATCATCAGCACCGCGGTCCCGTGCGCCCGCGTCAGCCCGACCATCAGTTCGAGAACGTCGCGCTGAACCACGGCATCGAGCGCCGTCGTCGGCTCGTCGGCGATCAGCAGCGCCGGCTGGAGGAGCATGACCGAGGCCAGCATGATCCGCTGGCGCATGCCGCCCGAGAACTGGTGCGGGTAGGAGGCGAGCGACCCGTTGGGATCGGCGATGCCGACCCGCCGCAGCATGTCGAGCACCAGGGCGCGCCGCCCGTCGGCGGACAGCGTGCGCTGGTGCACGGCCAGCCCCTCCTCCAGCTGCCGGCCGATGGTCATCGACGGGTTGAGGGAGGTCATCGGCTCCTGGAAGACCATGCCGATGCGGCCGCCACGCAGGTCGCGCAGGTCCTTCGGCGACAGGCCGGCGAGGTCGCGGCCCTCGAAGCGGATGGTGCCGGCGGTGCGGCGGATCGCCGGCGGCTGGAGCGCCATGATCGAGCGCGCGGCCAGCGTCTTGCCGCTGCCGGATTCGCCGACGATGCCGACGATCTCGCCCGGCGCCACCGCGAAGCTGACGCCGCGGACGACCTCCGTACCGGTGGCTGCGACGCTGAGGCTCAGAGTCTCCACGTCGAGAAGGGCGCCGGAAGAAATGATGTCGGTCATGTCAGGAGGCCCCTCTCATGCGCGGATCGAGCCTGTCGCGCAGCGCGTCGCCCAGCAGGTTGATGCCAAGCAGGGTCAGGGAGATGCAGAAGCCGGGGAAGATGGCGAGCCAGACCGCCTGGGCGATGAAGGGCCGGCTTGCCGCCAGCATGTTGCCCCAGGTCGGCGCCGGCGGCGGCACGCCCAGCCCAAGGAAGCTGAGCGCGCTTTCGGCCAGCAGCACCCAGCCGAACATCGACGTGGCCAGCACGATCATCGGCCCGACGCAGTTCGGCAGGATGTGGCGCAGGACGGTGTAGAGTTCCGAGTTCCCCATCACACGCGAGGCCTCGACGAACTCGCGCTCGCGCAGCGACAGCACCGTCCCGCGCACGATGCGGGCGACCGAGGGGGTGTAGGCGAGGCCGAGGGCGACGATGATCCCGGAGCTGTTGGCGCCGGCCACCGTCAGCAGGCCGAGCGCCAGCAGGATCGCCGGAAAGGCCAGAAGGGCGTCGTTGAACGCCATCAGGATGCGGTCGGTCCAGCCGCGCACATAGCCGGAGACCAGGCCGACCGCGGTGCCGAGCAGGCCGGCCGCCGCGACCGTGGACAGGCTGATCAGCATGCTGGTCGCCGCCGCCGCCATCAGGCGGCTCAGCACGTCGCGGCCGAACTCGTCTGTGCCCAGCCAGTGGGCGGCCCCCGGCGGAGCCAGCCGGCCGACGAAATCGATCTTGAGCGGGTCGTAGGGAGTCCAGACCGCGCCCAGCACCGCCCCGACGACGACCGTGCCGATGATCGCGCCGCCGAGGACGACGTTGAGGGAAAGCCGTTTCATTCCGCGGTCACCCTGGGATCGAAGAGCGGATAGAGCAGATCGACCACGAGGTTCACGGCCACGTAGACGAAGGCGACGAACAGCAGGCAGCCCTGGATGACCGGATAATCGCGCGCGAAGATCGCGTCGACGAGCAGACGGCCGAGCCCCGGAATGGTGAAGACCGTCTCGACCACCGCGATGCCGCCCAGCAGGTTGCCGAGCACCAGCCCGATCAGCGTCCAGGTCGGCCCGAAGGCGTTCTTGAAGGCATGCCGCCACAGCACGGCGGATTCGGACAGCCCCTTGGCGCGGGCATGGGTGATGTAGTCGAGACGCAGCACCTCCAGCGTGCTGGCGCGGGACATGCGGATCAGCACCCCCATCTCGTGCAGGAACAGGGTCATCACCGGCATGACGATGTAGAGCAGGGCCGCTCCCGGATCCTCGGAGAAGGACACGTAGCCGACGACGGGAAGCCAGTTGAGCTGCAGGCCGAGGAAGAGCAGCAGCAGCAGGCCGAGCCAGAAGGTCGGGATCGAATAGAGCAACGTCGCCGTTCCGACCAGGAACAGGTCGGTGGCGGTGTTCTGGCGCCACGCGGCGATCATGCCGGCCGGCACCGCGAACAGGCTGGCCAACAGCACGGCGATGAGAACGACACGCGCGCTGATCCAGAAGCGGTCAAGCACCAGCGGCAGGACCGGCTGGTTGGAGGTGATGGATGTGCCGAGGTCACCGTGCAGCACGTTGCCGAACCAGATGCCGAACTGGACCGGCAGGCTCCGGTCGAGGCCCAGCCGCTCATGCAGGTCGGCGAGGCTGGCCGGGGTCGCGAGATCGCCGAGCATCAGTGCGGCGGGATCGCCCGGTATGAGGCGGATCAGCACGAAGACCGTCACCGCCATGATCAGCAGCGTCGGCACCGCCATGGCGATCCTTTTGAACACGAAATGCAGCACACCCGTCTCCTCTGCGCGGCGGGACCCTGCTACCGGGACTCCCGCGACCTCACCCATGCGCGGACGATCAGTTCCCGACCACCCTGGCGCCCCAGACGCGCGCCTTGCCTTCCCACGGGTCGGCTCCTTGGACACGCTTGGTGTGGGCCCAGGCTTCCTGGCCGTTGGAGAAGATGATCAGCGGAGTCGCCTCCATCTGCCGCTTGTGCAGCTCATCGAAGATCGCCTGGCGCTGCGCCTCGTCGGAGATGGTGGACACCTTCGTGATCAGGTCCTGCACCGCGGGATCGTCCCAGATCTTGCGCGGCTGGCTGTCCTTGGGGCCCGAGAACTGCTCATAGCTCAGTGCCGGGTCGAGGCGCCCGGAATAGGAGAAGGACATCATCTGGTAATTGCCGGTGTTGTAGCGGTCGAGCTGCGTCACCCATTCGAGCACTTCGATCTGGGCGTTGATGCCGACCGCCTGCATCATCGCCTGGGCGATCACCGCTGCGTTGAAGCTGGGGACATGGACGCGCTTGTTGGCGATGATCCTGATGGGCTCGCCCTTGTAGCCGGCCTCCTTGAGCAGCGCCTTCGCCTTGGCCGGGTCGTAGGTGTAGCCCTTGGCCTGGACGGCGTCGTAGTAGGCGGAGGTGACGGGAACGCCGGAATTGTTCGGCTTGCCCTCGCCATTCGTCACGGCGGCCACCAGCTGCGGGATGTCGAGCGAGGCGGCGATCGCCTGACGCAGCTTGACGTTGCCAAGCAGCGGGTCACGCGTCTGGAACAGGAAGGTGTGCTTGGTGGTGGACGGGTAGAAGCCGGCCTCGACCGTCTTGGTCTTGTTCAGCTCCGGCACGTCGGTTTCCAGCACCTGGGCCACGTCCACCGCGCCGGAGGCCAGCGCCGCCTTGGCGGTGGAGGCGTCGGGAACCACCAGGAACTTCACCGAGGCGAGCGCCGTGCGCTTGGCCCCGACCATGCCGTCGGGCTTGTCGCCCGGCGGCGACTGATAGCCGTCGAAGCGAGCGACCGTCACATACTCGCCGCGACGCCATTCGCCGAAGCGGAAGGGGCCGGTGCCGACCGGCTTGTCCCAGCTGCCGTCGGGCTTCAGCGAGTCCTTGTGGAGGATGGCGGTGCCGCCGCAGTCGGTGCGGGCCAGGGCGTCGAGGAACAGCGCGCTGGCGTGATCGAGCGTCATGGTGACGGTGCGGTCGTCCGGCGCCTCGACCTTCTCGACCTTCAGGCCGTTCCGCCCGTCGAAGTCGGAGCGGCAGCGCCAGTCCGTCTTCGGATCCATATAGCGGTTCCAGCTCCACAGCACGTCCGCCGAAGTCAGCGGAGCGCCGTTGTGGAAGGTCACGCCCTGGCGCAGGCGGAAGCTGTAGGTCTTGCCGTCGTCCGACCGGTCGACCGATTCCGCAAGCAGCGGTGCCACCGAGCCGTTTGCGCGGTAGCCCACCAGCCCCTCGACCATGTGCAGGACGACGGCGTCGGTGTTGTCGTCCCGGTTCACGCCCGGATTGGTGCTGCGGATGTCGGCGTTCAGCGCGACGGTGATGCTCTGGGCGGAGGCGGTCGCCGCTCCAGCCGCCAGCGCCGTGCCCAACAGGGCTGCCAGGAACCTCGTCATCGACCTACCCCTCTGTTCATGCGTCATTGTCGTTGAACGCCGGCCTGTTTGCCGGCCGGCGCGTAAAGGCTAGGAACCACCTGCCGCCGGCCCGGCAGCCCCGGGCGGCGGACGCACGCGGATCGCCATGCCGTCCCGCTGCGGATCGGCGCCACCGCTGCAGACCCCGCCGTCGATGCGGATGCCGTGCAGGGCGGCGAAGGCATAGCTCTGCCATGACCGCTTCACCGCATAACCCTGCTCCGTCAGCGCATCGGTGACCGAGCGGCGGATGCGGTTCGACACGTCGATGGTGTTGGAGACCGCCATGACGCGCGGGGCGCTGACCGCCTCCAGCATCGGCATGCCGAAGTCGATCACGTTCATGATGCCCTGCGCCATAGCCGGGGCGATGTAGCTGCCGCCCGGCGCCCCCATCACCACGAAAGGCCGGTCGCCCTTGAAGACGATGGTCGGCGCCGCGGAGCTGGCGCGCCGCTTGCCCGGCGCGATGGAGCCGGCGCGCCCCGGCCGCGGGTCGAAGCGGGCCATGGTCCCGTTGTACATGAAGCCGAGACCGTCGGTGATGGCGCCCGACGGGCTGCCCAGCGTGTGCGTCAGGGCGACGGCATTGCCCTGGGCATCCACCACCGAGATGTGGGTGGTGTCGCGGCTGGATTTGTCGAGCCGCGAGACCTCCGCCCGGTTGCCGGCGCGGATGTCCTCGGCCAGCGCCCCGCAATAATCCTTGGCGATCAGCCGGTCCACCGGGACCTCCACATAGGCCGGGTCGCCCATGTGCCTGTCCTTGTCCACCGTCATCCGCTTCATCGCCTCGGCGAGCAGGCGGACATGTTCGGCCGAACCATGCTCCAGCGCGCCGATGTCGAAATTCTCCAGGATGTGGAGAAGCTGGAGCATCGGGAAGCCGCTGGCCGGCGGCGGGCTGGTCGAGATGCGGTGCCCGCGATACTCGCCCCAGACCGGCGCCGCGGTCGAGACCTCGTAGGCGGCGAGATCGTCGAGACCGATCAGCCCGCCATGCGCCGCCATGTCGGCGGCGATCTCCTCCGCAATCTCGCCGCGGTAGAACAGGTCGGGTCCGCCCGCCGCGATCCGCTCCAGCGTCCGCGTCAGGTCGGGGCTGAGGACGAGATCGCCGGGGCGCTTCACCGTCCCGTCGGGCCGGAAATAGATGTCCCGGCCGGTGCGGCTGTGGCGCAGCTTGTCGATGGTGTCGACCTCGCCGCTGCCGCTCTGGTCGAGCGACCAGTACCAGTGGACATGGGGCCGGACCATGAAGCCGCGCCTGGCCTGGGCGATGGCCGGGGCCATCACGTCGGCCCAGTCGAAGGTCCCGTAGCGGCCGAGCGCCTCGGCATAGCCCTTCAGGCTGCCCGGCGTGCAGACGGCGAGATGGCCGATCTCGCTGATGCCGCCTTCGAGCAGGAAGCCGAAGCCGTCGCGCGTCTGGCCGAGCAGCAGGTCGGTCCACATGTCGGGCCGGGCGGCGAGCGGGGCGCGGGCGTAGAATTCCAGGATGTCGTGGACGCCGCGTCCCGGCATGTAGACCTGCATCGAGCCGAAGCCGCCGATGCCCGACATCTGGGGATCGACGACTCCCTGGACGAAGGCGCAGGCGATGGCCGCGTCGACGGCGTTGCCGCCGCGCTCCAGCACCTCCGCCCCGGCTTCCGCCGCCTCGGGCTGCGGGGCGACGATCATCGCGTCCCCGATCCGCTCTGCCACCATGATCGGCCCTCCTCTCAGCCCCTGGCCGCGCGGCGGCGCTTCAACATGTCGGCGAAGAAGTCCTGGACATGGCCGACCACCTTGTTGCCGTCATGCGGGACGTTGGGGACCAGATCGAAGCGGACCTGCATGCCGGCGGCCTCGAAGGAGCGGCGCAGGCTGTCGAGCCGCTCCGGCCGGGTGCGGCCCGCGTCGTTGGCGCCGGGCATCCAATGACGGCCGCCCTCGCGGTGGGTGATTTCCCAGGTCTCCAGATCGGCGGCGCCGACCACCATCTGGACCGGAACCGACGCCATGGCCGTAGGATCGGCCTCGATGCCGAAGCGCGCCTTCATGTCGCGCACGCCGACCCACCAGTCGCGAGTCGGGTCGAGCAGCGTCACCGACCCCGGCGCGCCGATGGAGACGGCCCACAGCCGCTGCGGCCGCAGAAGGAAGAAGCGGTTGGCGAAATGCCCGCCGCCGGAATAGCCGAACAGGGCGAAGCGGGAGACGTTGAAGCCGTAGCGCTCCCCGACCTCGTCGACGATCGACAACAGCACATCGTCGTACCGGATGTCGGCTTCCTGCATGTACTTGAAGCCATCGCGGTTGCCGTCGCCGCGCACCCCCACCGGGAACAGCGGGCAGAGGATGGCGCAGTTGTTCCAGCGGCCGAAGTCGGCGAAGGCGTCGCGGTAGGCCATGAAGGCGCGGCCGGTCCCGTGCATCACCACCGCAAGGTCCGGGGCGACGCCCTCGACCGGCGGCGGAACGTAGAGGCAGTAGGAAAAGCGCGGATCGTGCCGGCTGGCGAACACCGTGGTGTGGCCGAGGTCGTAGATTTGCCGGCCGCGGTCCTGCGGGACGCCGGCATCGGCACCGGCACCTGCCTGGGCACCGGCGGGACCGCCCGGAGGCGCGTCGAGGAGAGTCATCGCGGTTCCAATTGGTGTAGAAATTGGCGCCAAAATTGGTTACACATTGCCGGCGCGTTGGCAAGGGGGCAATTCCGTTTTTCCGATGATCGGTGGGCACAGCGTTCCGCCGGTCCGGATGGAACGAGGTGGCGAGTGGATTCCGATGGAGGGGAAATTCCCGGACATCCGTTGCCGCCTGCGCGGGGCCGCCTTACGATACGGCGCGCCGGCTCCGGTGCCGTCTTCGGCGCCGCCGGAGCGATGGTTCAGACAGAATGCGAGGTCACCTGCGTCCCATGAGCGTCAAAGCGGATCCCGCCACCGGCAGCCTCGTCGACCGCATGGCGCGCGACATCCAGGCCGGCGTCTTCGCGCCGGGAATGTGGCTGAAGCAGATCGACCTGGAAAACCGCTACGAGGCCAAACGGATGGAGGTGAGGCGCGCGCTCGACCAGCTCGCGCTCAAGCGGCTGGTGCGGCATGTGCCGAACCGGGGCTACCATGTCCACACTCCCGACGACCGCCAGGCCGAGGAGGTGCGCGAGGTCCGGCTGATCCTGGAGACGGCGGCGGCGGGCAGCGTGGTCGCCAATGCGACCGCCGCCGACATCGCGGCGCTTCGTGCGCTCGCGCAGCGCTTCGCCGACCTCATCCTGGAAGGGACGCTGCTCGACCTCTACGAGGCCAACATCGCCTTCCACGCCAAGCTCCTGGCGCTCGGCTCCAACCGCGAACTGATCAACATCGTCTGGGAATTGCGGGGGCGCGGCCCCTCGGCTCCGGTCACGCAATGGAAGACCCGCGCCCGCATCGAGCAGTCGAGCCGCGAACATTTCCACATGGTCGAAGCCATCGCGGCCGGCGACGCCGGCGCGCTGCGCCGGCTGACCGCCGACCATATCCTGCAGACGGAGGAGCGCCAGCCGACGCAGGGAGACGGCGGCGCGTGATCGGGACAATCGCGTTTGAGAACATGTTTGTAGCCGGGGCATACGGGCCGGTGCGGAACGGCGGCCAACACGGTCTGGACAGAAGCTGGCACTGACCGGACCGACTTTGCGGAAAGCGATTCTTCCGCCGGCTGCCGCTATGTGGCCGCGTGCTCTTCGATGCTATCGACGCGCTCCGGATAAAACGCCAAATGTTCGCGGATGGCGGCCACGGCGGGATAGGGAGTCTCGTAGGTCCAGACAGCGTTGACCGCGACGCGATCACCCACGCGCAGGCTGTAGTAAGTGGCATCGCCCTTGTAAGGGCAATGCGTCGTGTGCGCCGTGCGCTCGAAGGCCGTCATGTCGGCATCCGCGCGGGGAATATAGTGGACCACGGGCAACTTCGCCTCCGTCAGCGTCAGGGCGCGTGCCGTGTCGGCGACCACCCGGCCGGCGAAGACGACACGGATCCGATTCGGGTTGGGGATGATCGTGATGGGATGCTCGGGGCCGGGAATCTTCACAGCGATACTCCTTGCTCGCCAGTGGTCGCGCCGGTCATGGCGCAGCCATCGTGCCATATACCAGCGACTCTTGATCGCGACCCGTCAGGATCAAGAGCGTCAGCGGCAGGAGCCGGCCGCTTGTGACCGTGGTGTCGCACATCGGCGGCCGGTGCTTTCGCCATGCTACTCTGGGCGGCATGACGGAGCGTTGTCCCTGTTTCACATCCGTGCCACAGGCGGCTCCACCGATGAAAGAATGGATCTCAATGAGCATGCAGCCATGGGAAGGACGTGACCGGCTGGTCGCGATCGACATCGAGACGACCGGACGGCGCCTGCCGAGCCTCCAGGACATCCGTAAGGCGCCCAAGGGCCTGCGTCAGCCCGGCATCATCATCGAAATCGGGTGTCTCGAACTCGTCCGCGAGGGCGATGGCTGGAGGAAAGCGCGCAGTTGGGAGGCGCGGGTCAACCCCGACGCCCCTCTCCATCCCGACGCCATCAAGGTGCACGGCATCAAGCCCGCCGACCTGAAGGCGGCGCCCCGCTTCCCCGAGGTGGCCGACGCGCTTCTCGCCTTTCTGGGCGAGGATCTTCTGGTGGCCCATGCCTATGAGAACGAGATGGACTTCCTGAACTACGAGTTCGCGCGCTGCGGACGCGCCGCATGGGGTGCCGACACGTTCCCGGCGGACCGGTTCATCTGTACCAAGGAGATGTCGCACGCGGCCTTCCCCGGTGCTTCCGGCTCGCTCGATGCGCTGTGTGATCGGCTGTGGCTCGACCGGAGTGATCGCTTCGCCCACCATGGCGCGCTGCTCGACGCAGACCTGACGGCTGACGCCTTCGTCAAAATGGCATTGGGAGATACCGGCCCGCGCGACGCCGTGTACGAGTGAGGCACAGCGCCGGGCATCCGGATATCGTGCCGCGCGCCCCTGACGGGCGGAAGGCGTCAAGGTCGCGTATCGGGCCGGCTTGCGCTGAACGGGGCGCTGTCACGTGATCGGTGGCGGCGCGCCTGTCGCGGCATTGTCTTGCTCGGATGCCGCCGCTCTCGTATGCCCGCCACCAATTGGCTGGCCGCGACCGCAGCGCCGTGACGCAGTCGGCGGATGCCAGGTTCTTCGCAGGCCGGTTCAGTTCGCGTGACAATGCCTCCGTTGCGGTTCGGATGGACCAATCAAGGTCGGCCGGCGGCAAGCAGCAGCGCTTCGGCGTCGGCCACGGACAGCGGGCGGGCGAACAGGCAGCCTTGAGCATAGTCGCAGCCGATCCGGGTCAGGACCGCCCGCTCCTCTTCGGTCTCGACCCCTTCGGCGACGACCTCCAGCCCGATGCGGTGGGCCAGCTCGACGATGCCGCGCAGCAGCGATTCCTGCCTGGGATCGCTGCCGAGCGCGCTGACGAAGCTCTTGTCGATCTTCATGATATCGAAGGGCAGGCTGCCGAGGTGCGACAGCGAGGAATAGCCGGTGCCGAAATCATCCATGCACAGCGCCACGCCCAACGCATGAAAGCGTTCCAGGATGGCGCGGGCCTGATCATGGTCGGCGACGGTCATGCTCTCCGTCACCTTGACCTTCAATCCGTCGGCACGGCCGCCGGCCAGAAACGCCAGCATGTCGTCGACATAGCGTTCGTCCCACATCTGGCGGGCCGACAGGTTGACGTTGACGGTCAGGGCGGCACCCCCGGCCATCCGGCGCCAGCGACCGAGCTGCTCCACCGCCCGTTCCAGCACATGGCGGCCGAGAGGCAGGATCTGGCCGGTCTCCTCGGCGATCGGGATGAACTGGGCCGGGCTGACCGGACCGAGGTCGGGGTGGCGCCAGCGCACCAGCGCCTCGAACCCGGTGAGCCGGTCGTCGGGATGGACGTGGGCCAGCAGGGCGGCGAGGCCGGGATCGCCGTCGTCGGCCGGCAGATGGAGCATCTGGCGCAGGCGGGCCGACAGGTAGAAGTCTCCGCTCTCCAGGTCCCAGTCCCACAGCCCGTCGTTGGTCGCGGCGGCGGCCATGGCATAGCGGCGCTCGCTCTCGCCCAACCGGCGTGTCTTCTCCTCGATGGCGGCGAACAGATCCCGCAGGGCGGTCCGGCTGTCCTCCAGGCTGCGGCCGAGCAGACCCAGCTCATCCCGCCGGAAGCTCGCTTCACGCCGCCGGCCCCAGCCCTGGAACGGGCGGTCGAGATCGCGGCGGGCCAGACGGCGGGCGTCCTCCACCAGACGGCCGAGCGGGCCGACGATGCGGCTGCGGGTGAACCACACGGCGGTCCCGGCCAACGCCAGGACCAGCACGGCGATGACGCCGCCGACCGCCATCAGCCGTTGCAGGGCCTCGATGTCGGTCAGGGTGGCGGCCGGTCAGCCGCGCACGCTGCGCACTCAAATGGCTGTTCAGCGCCGCCAGCCCTTTGACCGCGTCGCGGCGGCAGGCGTCGAACGCCTCCGCCGGGATGGCCGCCGCCGGATCCTCCATCTGCACCTGGATGGCGTTGAGAAAGGCGGCGATGGCGGCGATGGCCCGCGCCTCGTCCTCGCCGGGGGTGACGATGTCGCGGTAGATCGCAAGATTGGCCCGCGACAGCGCCAGAGCGCGGTCCAGCGCCGCATGGTCGCCTGCCGCATGGCCTGCCGTGCCGGCCTGCGCGCCCTCGCGGAAATGGTCGATGACGCCGCCCAGGCCGAGATGCCCGCGGACCTCCGACAGCGCGTCCGACCTGGTGGCGGCCTGCAGGTCGTAATCGCGCCAGCCGTCGGCCACCCTGTCCATGCCCTGCATCAGTTGCAGCCCGACCGCCAGCATCACGGCCAGACAGACGACCAGGGCCGCCGCCAGCAGCAGCGCCGAGCGGGCGATGGTCAGGGTCCGGCGGCCCGTTCCGGAGCCGCTTCCGGGGCCTGCCCTGTCATGCATGGCACCGGGCAGGGCTCCGGACTCTTCACTGACGATGTCGGTCACCCCGGTCTTCCCTCCACCCTCTGGAAATCACGCGCGCAACGCCTGGGAGAAGCTGTGCGCCGCCCCTTCCAGCCGCTTGGTCTCGCTGCCCAGCGATTGTGCGGAGGAGAACATGCTTTCCGCAACCATTCCGGCCTGTTCGGCTGCCTGCGCAACCTCGGAAATCGCGGCGCTGACCGCGCCGGCCGCACCGGCGGTCTCCTGGATGTTGCGGGCGATCTCGCGCGTCGCCTCGTCCTGCTGGGTGACGGCGTCGGCAATCTCCTGCGCCATGCGGCAGACCTGCCCCAGGCTGCCGCCGATGCCCTGGATGGCGTCGACCGCGCCGTCGGTGGCGCTGCGGATCGTCGCGATCTGCTGGGTGATGTCCTCGGTCGCCCGGGCGGTCTGGTTGGCGAGGTTCTTCACCTCCTGCGCCACCACGGCGAAGCCCTTGCCGGCCTCCCCCGCCCGTGCCGCCTCGATGGTGGCGTTCAGCGCCAGAAGGTTGGTCTGGCTGGCGATGGCGTTGATCAGCCCGACCACCTCGCCGATGCGCTGCACCGCCTCGGCGAGGCTGGCGACGGTGGCGGAGGACCGGTCGGCCTGTTCGACCGCCGCCGTGGTCATGGCGACCGAGCCCTGCACCCGCTGGCCGATCCCGGCGATGGAGGCCGACAGCTCCTCGGTGGCGGCGGCGACCGCCTGGACCGTTCCGGCGGTGCGGGCGGCGGCGGCAGAGACCTCCTGCGTGCTGCCGATGGTCCGGCTGGAGGAGGAGGCCAGATCCTGCCCGGTGCGGTGAAGCGTGCCGGCCCGCCCGGCCAGCGCGGCGGCCAGCGAGCCGATCTCCGCCTCGAAGGAACGGAGATTGCGTTCCAGCGCCTCCTGGCGCCGGCGGGCCTCTTCGGCTTCGGCGCGTTCACGGTCCCCGGCGGCGCGCAGCCGGACCAGCCCGTCGCGGAACACCTCGACGGTGCCGGCCATGGCGCCGATCTCGTCGCGGCGGCCGACCAGCGGCACGGCGCTGTCCAGATCGCCGCCGGCCAGACGCTGCATAGAGGCGGCAAGCCGGGCCAGCGGACGGACGATGCGATGATGGGTGAACCACAGGAACAGGCTGGCGATGGCGACCAGCAGCACCAGCGCCACACTGCCGCCGATCAGGACCGTGCCGGTCAGGCCGGCGATGCCCTGGCGGTTGGCCTCGCCGAGAGCGGCGCGCGCCCGCGTCAGCTCGCCGTTCAGCGTCCGCATCGCCGCCACCGCCGGCGCAGTGTCGAGTGCCGCGGTGCGGGCCAGCCGGTCGAGCGGGGTGTGCGCCGCCACCGCGGCCTCCGCCTCCGTCAGTTTGCTGTCCATTTGCGCCATCGCCGCGGCGATGCTGTCGAGGGCCTTTTCCTCCGCCACGCTCAGCTCGCCGGCATAGCGGTAGACCTCCAGATTGGCGGCAGCGGATTTCAGGCTCTGCCGGACGTCGGCGGCGCGGGCGGGATCGCCGCTCAGCAGATAGTCGCCGAAACGGTGGATCACCCCGCCGAAGCCCAGCGCGCCGCGCAGGTCGGACAGGGCGTCGGCCTTGGCCGCGGCGCCCAGGTCGTAGGCGTTCCAGCGCTCGTCGACCTGCCGGATGCCCTGCACGGTGACGAGGCTGACCGCCAGCACCAGCGCCAGCACGGCGACCAGCCCGGACGACAGCAGCCAGCCGAGCCGGGCGATCCGCCGGTGGGCGGAGAGCGGAAACCTGTTCTGGTGGCTGTTCTGGTGGCTGTTCTGGTGGCTGCTCTGGTGGCTGTTCTCGACGGCGGTCATTGACGGTCTCCCATCCGGCGGCGGCTGAGGTGAAGGAGCCAGCGGTCGACCGACAGCCGTCCGCCGCCGCGAACGATCAGGCCGGCGAGCAGCAGCATCCAGAAACAGTGCTGCGGGTTGCTGAAGGCCGGGTTTGCCGTACCCAGCACGAACTGGATCGTCAGCGCCATCGCCAGCAGCGGCAGCGCCGCCAGCCGCGTCGCCAGACCCAGCACCAGCAGGACCGGCATGGTCAGCTCGGTGGCGGCGGCCAGCAGGGCGGCGATATCCGGCGGCATGATCGCGGAGGTCCGGCAGCCGGGCGAGCCGGGCGGGGTGCTGCGCCCAGGAAGGCGTCCGGGGACTTGCGGGCGATGACGTCATGGGTCGTTCCCTTCGCGTCCGGTGAGGGAGGGGCGCCGGTCCAGCGCGAAGCCGGCCAGCAGCCGGTTCTGCAACAGCAGCGCCAGCAGGGATTGGAGGTTGGCGCCGGCGGCGGCCTCGTCCGCGGTGGCCTCGTCCGCAGTGGCCTCGTCCAGGGTGGCGCCGGCCAGCAGCCCGGCGGCGAGCGCGCCGTCGGCCGCGGTCAGCCGGGTGCAGCGCACCTCGCCTTCGCCGCAACCGTCTCCGTCGCCGGGGACGCGGCCGATCAGGACCGCTTCCGGCAGGGGCGCCGGTGTGGCGTCGGCATCCTTCCACAGCGCATGGATGTTCCAGCCCGACCGCACCAGCCGCAGCGAGGGGTGCGGTGCCAGCCGCAGGGAGCCCGCCTGGTCCGGCGGGATGGCGGCGAGCCGGGCGAGGTCGAGCGGTTCGGCGTCGGCGGCGAACAGCGCCTCGTGCATCGCCCAGTCGAGCCGGGCGAGGTCGGGCGCCCAAGCCGGGATTTCGGCGGCCGGTTCCGGGTCGGCAAGCCAATCGGCGAAGCCGGCGCCGTAGCTCCACAGCATTGGCAGGCGGGGCGGCGCCTCCGCCGCGAAACGGCAGGCGAGCATGGTGAAGGGCTGCTCGCCCAATTGTTTGGATAGCGCCCGGCGCAGAGTGGGGTGGGCATGACCGAGAACGGCGACCAGCGACCCCATCACCGTGTTGCGGTAGACCGCCAGCCGCCCGGCCGGCAAATCCGGGCGCAGGGCCGCGGCGACCGCCGGATCGCCGCGCAGCAGATAGGCGGCGAAGTCGCGCTGAAAACCAGCAAGTTTCGCGTCAGCCGGCACAATGGTCCTCCACGATCCTGGCCGGCATTTCGACAGGCCGCATCCGGGCATCGAGCAGCCGCTGCGCCCTGCCCGCCTCGGCCAGCAGACCGTCGAGCGGCGGCAGGTCGTTGTCCCATTCGACCAGCACCGGCCGTGGCCCGATGCGGTCCAGCACCTCGGCACAGAGCGCCATCACAGGCTCGCCGACCGTGCTGCCATGGTCGTCGATCAGCAACTCCTCGCCGCCGAGTGTCACGCGGGCATGACCGGCCAGATGCAGTTCACCGACCGCCTCGGCCGGGATGGCGTCGAGCCACGCCGTCGGATCGAAGCCGAGATTGACCGACGAGACGTAGAGGTTGTTGACGTCGAGCAGCAGGCCGCAGCCGGTGCGGGCGGCCAGTTCCGCCAGGAATTCGGCTTCGGGAATGGCGCTGTCGGCGAAGGCGAGGCAGGCCGCCGGATTCTCGACCAGGATGCGCCGGCCGAAAGCGTCCTGGGCGTGGTCGATGTTGCGGCGGACCCGGTCCAGGCTGTCCTCGGTGTAGGGCAGCGGCAGCAGGTCGTTGAGGTAGGTGGCGTCGGTGACGCTCCAGGACAGATGTTCGGAGATCAGCCCCGGCTCCAGCCGGTCGTAGAGGGCGCGCAGCCGCATCAGATGGTCGGGGTCGAGACCGCCGGCACTGCCCAGCGACAGGCCGACGCCGTGGCAGCTTACGGCCATGTCGCGGCGGACCCGCAAAATGCCGGCAAGACGCGGCCCGCCGGGAACCAGATAGTTTTCCGGATGGATCTCGACCCAGGGGATGGGACAGGGGATGGGACAGCCGGCCGCGACGAACGCCTCCCGATGCGGCTCGCGCAGGCCGATGCCGGCGGCGACCGGCACCGGCCGGGGGAGCGTGGAGGGCGCCGCCGCGGCCATCGCCTCAGCCCTTCTTCTTCGTGTTGGCGCCGTCGAACGGCTTCAGCGATCCCATTTCCTCGGCACAGGTGCCGGCCTTCACCAGCTTCCAGTCGCCGCCGTCAAAGGTCAGGTTGCTGTTGCCGGCGCAGGAATGCAGGCCCTTGGCATGGGCGCAGCCATTCTCGCCCGGCTTGGAGATGCCATAGCATTTCTCCATGTTGGACTGCGCGGCGGCCGGGCCGGCCATCAGGGCCAGGGCACCGGTAAGCGCACCGGCCAGGGCGCCGGCGATCGGGAGCAGGGCCAACGTCTTCGCGGGGGTCTTCGCGGGGGTCTTGGTGGCGGTCATGGTCGTGCTCCTCCGTTGCGGGATGACTGGGGTTTTGAAAAGGTGAGCGCCGGTCAGGACGCCGGGACGCGGTCGTGCAGCAGATCGACGAGCGCCTGCGGCTCCGGGCGTTGGGTGAAGTCGGCGTCGATGGCGGCGAAGCGCACGACGCCGCTTGGCGACAGCAGGTAGGTCGCCGGGATCGGCAGCTGCCAGGGCTCTCCGGGCGGACGGCCCTGGCGGGCGTTGAGGTCGAGGCCGCGGTCGCGGTAGAGGTCCCGCAGCTCGTCCGGCACACGGAAGACGAGGCCGTAGCTGCGGGCCACCATCGCCCCCTGGTCGGACAGGATGTCGAAATCCAGCGCGTTGCGCTCCGCCAGCGTCAGGCTGTGGTCGGGCAATTCGGGCGACACCGCCACCAGCCGGGTGCCCCCGGCGGTCAATTGCGGCAGCGCCAGCTGCATGGCCCTGAGCTGGGCGCAACAATAGGGACACCATTCGCCGCGATAGAACAGCAGGATGACCGGCCCCCGTTCCAGCGTCTCGTAGAGGGAGACCGTGCGGCCCAGATGGTTCGGCAGGGCGAAGTCGGGGGCCTGAAGTCCGGGGCGCAACGCCCCCAGCTCGACCCCGCGCGCCTTCAGATCGGCGACCACCCGGTCCATCATCGCAAGCACCCCCGGCAGGGTTTTCCCGGTCTGCGCCCGGATGCTGCGGAGTTGGCGTTGAAGACGCATCGGGCATTTCCCTGTCGGCGTGTCCGTTGCCCCGATCCTGTCAAAAGCCGGATTTGCGAAACATAAGGGGACACGCACAATATCTTTGCGCAGAATGCAAGAATGCGCCTGGGGACATGATATGGCAGGGTGCGGAGGACGGCATGGACCGGCTGGATGATCTGACGGTGCTGGTCGAGGTGGTGGACTGCGGCAGCCTGTCTGCGGCGGCGGAGCGTCTGGGTCTCTCCGCGTCGGCGATCAGCCGGCGCATCGCCCAGATGGAGAACCGGCTGGGCACCCGCCTGCTGGCGCGCACGACGCGGCGGATCGCGCTGACCGACGCCGGCGCCACCTTCTGCCTGCGGGCCCGCGCCATCCTGGCGGCGTTGGACGAAGCGGAACAGTCGCTGACCGAGATGGGCGAGGAGCCGCGCGGCACCTTGCGCATCACCATGCCGGTGCTGTTCGGGCAGATGCGGGTGGCGCCGCTGCTAGCCTCGTATCTGCGCCGTTACCCCGGCGTGTCGCTGGAGGTCAGCCTGAACGACCGCGTGCAACGGCTGGTCGAGGAGGGGTTCGATCTGGCGATCCGCGCCGGACGGCTGGCCGACTCCAACCTGATCGCCCGCCGGCTGCGGCCGTTGCGCCGCCATGTGGTGGCCAGTCCGGACTATCTGGAGCGGCGTGGCGTACCACAGTCGCCGGCCGATCTCGTCCGTCATGAGTGCCTGACGCTGCTGTCGGGTTCCGGACGGACGGAATGGGAGTTCATGGTCGGCGAGCGGCGCGAGATCCTGCGGCCGTCCGGCAGTTTCCAGGCCGACAGCCTGTGGCTGCTGCGCCATGCCGCGGTGGGCGGGCTGGGGCTGGCGCGGCTGGCCGACTTCATCGTCGAGGAGGACATCCGCGCCGGCCGCCTCGTCCCGCTCCTGTCCGAACTGGAGGTGACGGACGAGGCCATCCATGTCGTCTACCCGGCGACCCGCCACATCTCGCCGAAGGTGCGCAGCTTCATCGAGCATCTGCTCACCGGATTGAACAAACCGGAATCAGCCGACCTGCCGGAATCAGCCGACCTGATCGACACCTCCAGCGCTTGAGACTGCAACAGGCCGGGGAGCAGCCTGAGCGCCACCCCCGCTGCCGATCCTCACCTACAGGGCGGCATGCCCCTTCACTGCCACCTCAAGGCGGGCCTTGAGGTCGAGGAAGCGCGCATCGATGGCCAGCGGGTCGTCCCGGTTGAGCGCGATCATCGCTGCCCGTGCTTCGCCGCCGCGGATCACCTCCAGCGCCTCCGCTTCGACCCCTGCCACGATGGCCGCGGCCACGGCTTCCGCGCTCTCTCGGCTGAAGCCCAACTCCGGGCCGGCAGTGTTCGACGCCATCATCGGGGTGTCCGTGGCGCTGGGATAAACGGTCAGTACATGGACGCCCTCGCCTTTCAGTTCACGGCGCAAGGCCTCGCCGAATCGTGCCAGACCGGCCTTGGCGCCGGCATAAGTGGCGTAGAATGGCGCGCCGACGAGCCCCAGGCCCGACGAAACATTCACGACCATCCCCTCGCCGCTGGTGCGCAGCGCTGGAAGAGCGGCCCGCGTCAGCAGGATCGGTGCGATCAGATCGACGGCGATCATCGCAAGAATGTCTTCTTCCGCGACATGCTCCAGCCGCCCGGCACGGACGCCGCCGGCGTTGTTGACCAGGATGTCGAGCCCGCCCAATGCGCCGAGCGCCTGGTCGAGCGTCTGCCGACGCCCCTCGGTGGTGGCGACGTCGGCCACGATGCCGCTCACCGACGTTCCAGCCTTCCGCAAGGCATCGACCGCGGCAGCCAACCGGTCGGGGCGCCGGCCGGTGATGGCAAGGGCCACCCCCTTCTCGCCGAGCGCCTGGGCAGCAGCAAAGCCGATGCCGCTGGAGCCGCCGGTGATCAGCGCGCGTTTCCCAGAGAGAATCATGTCAGCTCCGTATGGATCGATTGTGGGAATGGGACCTGTCGGCTGGGGACAGGAACAGCGCTGTGCCTCATGTCAGGCGACGGCGGGCTTGCTCCACTCGTTGCCCTTCATGAAGGCGTCGAGCGGCGTGTGGGTGATGTGGTTGGTGTAGTTGCTCATCACCTTGGTGGCGACGCCAAGCACCACCTCCAGCACGTTGCGGCGGGTGAAGCCGGCGGCCAGGAAGGCATCGACGTCCGCGTCGGCGACCCAGCCGCGATTGCGCACCACGAGCGTGGCGAAGCGGTGCAGCGCCTCCAGCCGGGCGTCGGGCAGTTCGCTGCCGGCGCGCAGCGCGGCGATCACGTCCTCGCCCATCTTCTGCATCCGGGCGAGCGTGGTGTGGCCGGCCATGCAGTAGCGGCACTCGTTCTCGAAATTGGCGGTCAGATAGACGACCTGCTGCTCATGCGTGGTGAGCGTGGTCTTGGAGAACAGGTCCCACAGCGCCGTGTAGCCGGCCAGCAGTTCCGGCGATTCCGCCATATAGGACTGCAGGTTGGGCACGAAGCCGAAAGCGGCCTTCACGCCCTCGAAAATCGGCTTTGCTGCATCCGGGGCGGTGTCGAGGGTGTGGCTGGTGAACTGGGTCATGGTGGCGGTTCCTTGTTCCGTCGGTTGCGTTCGACAGGTCGGACCCTGACCCATTGCAGGGGCGGCGCGTAGGCGGGCTGCGCGACTAATGCCTATGCCTCCTGGGAATGATCCTGCTGGGACTGGCGTCCACCCAAGTCCGCATCCTCAACCGGCGCGCCATCTCCATTCACAATCCCCGCGACGAACTCCGCAAAGGCGCGCGCCTTGGTGCTGGCCAGCCGCCCGGTGGGAAACACCGCCCACAGGTCGATCGGCGGCAGCGTCCAGTCTTCCAGCACGCGCCGCACCGACCCGTCGGCAAGCTCGGGACCGAACATCCAGTCGGACGCGACCGCCAGCCCCAGATCGGCCAGAACCGCCGCCCGGATCCCTTCCGCCGCGCTGACCCGCAGGCGGCCGCGCACCACGACCGACGCTTCGGTCCCGCCCTGCCGGAATGCCCAGCCGTTGCTGAGCTGGCTATAGACCACCGCATCATGATCGGCGAGATCGGCCGGGGTCCGCGGCACGCCCGCGCGGGCAAGATAGGCGGGCGTCGCCACGACCGAGCGGCCACCGCTGGCAATCCGACGCGCCACCGCCGTCGAATCCGACAGCGTGCCCATGCGCAGCGCGACGTCGATCCCCTCGGAAACCAGATCGATCACCCGGTCGTCCAGGATCACCTCCATGTCCAGGTCCGGATGGCGGCTCAGGAATTCGGGCAGGCGCGGCACGATCAGCAGCCGGGCGAAGGTGGTCGCGGCGGAGATGCGCAGCCGGCCCGACAGCCCGGCACCGGCGCCCCGCGCCTCCAGTTCCGCTTCATCGGCCTCCCGGATGGCGAGCCGGGCGCGCTCATAAAAGCGCAGCCCCGCTTCGGTGGGCGTCAGGCCATGCGTCGACCGCAGCAGCAGGCGCACCTGCAGCCGCTCCTCCAGCTGCGCGATTGTCTTGGAGATGGCCGGCTGCCCCACCCCCAACTGCCGGGCGGCGCCCGAGAAGGAGCCGGTCTCCACCACCCGCACGAAGCTGGCCATCGCCTGCAATCGGTCCATCGTTATTCCTGACAGGAATTCCCGTTATCGCTCCGGCCGGTCTGCCGCCCGGAGATTGGAATGGCGATAACTCTCCCATCGGCGGCGACGCTGCAAGGGAAGACCGCGAAGGGCTGGGGAGCCGTCAACGAGATCGTGCCCGCCGGCCAGCAGCTCGCCCGCTCCACCACCGCGAACGGTCGATCCGCATTTCCCTTCATTCCCTACGACGACGGAGATTCCCATGTCGCTCCAGGACAGGCTCGACGCCTTCAAGGCCGATTTCCAGGCGGGCAAGCCGCCCTACAATGTCCCCCGCCCGGTGATCGAGACGATGCACCGCGCCACCGCCGAACTGATCGCCTCGGACGCCGCCGGCCGTGCGCTCAAGGCCGGGGACAAGGCCCCCGCCTTCACGTTGAACGACCCCGACGGCAAGGCGGTGTCGTCCGCCGCCCTGCTGGCGGAGGGGCCGCTGGTGGTCAGCTTCTACCGCGGCGTCTGGTGCCCCTACTGCAACATGGAACTCCAGGCATTGCAGGCGGCGCTCCCCACCTTCCAATCGCTCGGAGCAAACCTGCTCGCCATTTCGCCGCAGACGGCCCCGAACAGCCGCAAGTCGGTGCGCCAGAACGCGCTCGGCTTCCCGATCCTGTCGGATCCGCACAACGACGTCGCCGCCGCGTTCGGCCTGCGCTTTGCGCTGCCCGATTATCTGGTCGAACTCTACAAGGGGCTGAAGAACGACCTGCCGGCATTCAACGGCGACCCGAGCTGGACCCTGCCGATGCCGGCCCGCTTCGTCATCGGCCAGGACGGCACGATCCTCTACGCCGAGGTCAATCCGGACTACACCCGCCGCCCCGAACCCGAGGACATGCTGCCGGCCCTGCGCGGCGCCAGCCGGACGGTGGCCGTGTGATCTCCGGCGATCGCAACCTCGTCCTTTAAGCGACGAAACAAGCCGGGTGCCTGCGCAGAACCGCCATTGCGGTTCACCATTTCAGGAACCGACGTCCGGCGAGACAGCCCGCAACCCCCATGACGAGGATGGCGGCGGAATACCAAGCCGCCACGAAAAGCGGGCTGTCGTCGGGGCAGTGCATCGCATAGAAGGTGGCTGCGATGCCGCCCGCTGCCAGACCGGCGAACCCGCCCGCCAGCCCCGGCCGTTCCGGAGCGCCGCGCCGCATCACGCCGATCAGGAGGGCAAGCGGCCCAATGGCCATCAGAGGGATCAGGATCAGGCAGAAGCCGGCGTTGGAACCGACGAGGCGCGACTGCCAAAGGTTCGCCGGGACCTGATGAAGCTCCAACGCGACCGCAGCCGCCAGGAGGACCGGAACGGCGCCAAGCACCAGCCGCCAACCGCCAGCCGCCATTCCCGGCCGGCTCAGGCGCAGGGCGACGCCCAGGGCACCCAGGGCCAACGGCATCGTCGCGACAAACTTGAACAGGAAACTTGCGCTCTCCGCCGCCCGTCCGATGTCCGGGCGGACCCCGATCACGGCGAGGAAGATGGCGCCGGCAACGAGAATGCCCAACAGGGTCGCCGTCAGGAAGGCCGTACCGAAGCCGAAACGCGGCGGCGGGTCGAGCGCCAGCCGGTCGATCAAATCCTCCGTCCTCATGTCGACTGGATCCGGCACAGCTGCGCCAGGGACTTCAGCGCCCGGTGCAGCGCGACGCGCACTGCGCCCTCGGTCATCTTGAAGCGGTTGGCCGTTTCGCGGATGCTGTCGCCATCGATCGAGATCGAGCGGACGATGTCCTGCTGGCGCCGCTTCAGGGTGGCCAGATGGCTGTCGATGTCCAGCTGCACCAAGCCCCCGGCCTGCTCCTCGGCCGCTAACGTATCCATGACGTCCTCGATCGGCACATTCGTCCGCCGGCCCCGCCGGCGCAGCGCATCGATGATCTTATTGCGGACGATCGCCCCGATCCAGGGACCGATCGGCCGTGACGAATCCCAACTCCCACGCTTGAGATGGATCGCCAGCAGAACCTCCTGCACGATGTCCTCAGTCTCGCTGTCCGGCGCCCCCAATGCCCGGCAGCGTGACCGCGCCATCGCCCGCAGGTGCGGAGTGATGCAAAGCAGGAACTGGCGGTAGGCAGCGGAATCGCCGGCGAGCGCCATACGCATCAGCTCCGCCCATTCTTGCTCCAATCCCTGGTCCCACATGCTCCTCCCCCGGTCCGGATGCGATGGCGGTCAGGCCGAGGCTTCATTCTATTGCACCCGGTCCGAATCGCGAAATCACCGTCGGTCACAAAGGCGTGATCGGCAAAAAGCCGGCCGGCGTGGCCATCCGGCGTCCCGCGTCCCTCGTCCATGTGTTTCGCCCGCGCAAACTTTGTAACGAACCCGTGCTTCGCTGCGTAAGGACCTGAAGGGGGATAGTCCCGGCCATGATGGACCGGTCTCCCCACCCCAGGGAACGCGGAGATCGGGAATGCCGACCGGAAACATCCATGGCGCACGGCGCAACGGGGAACGCCTGTCCTCAACGGCGGGAGATGGCGATGCGGATGATGTCGTCATCGGCGATCACGGCGCCGTCCGCCTCTTTCCAGTTGGGAAGCGAGGGGAAATCCTTCCTGGGGATGTCCAGGACATTCAGGTGCCGCGCGAGGATCGCCACCGTCTCGATGGGGATGCCGACCAGACGCCCACCGTGGCCGAACCAGTCGTCGCACCGCGACACCAGCACGATCCTGCCGTTCTGCATCCGAACCACCTCCGTCACATGGCCAAGCGTACGATCGTCCTCGTCGAGCAGCGGAAGTCCGCGCAGATCGCCGACCCGGACTTTCTGCGGGAAGCGCCGCTTCATCCGCTCCTCCGGCGTCGAGCTGTCAGCCTCGGGCAGCGTCTGGGTGTGGGCTCCTCCCTCCGCTCGCTTGGGCTTGGCATCGTCGGCATGGGCCGGGCTTCGGATCAGGCCCGGAGTCATCGCAGCGAGAAAAAGGACAGTCATGGTGGATCGCATGATGATGCCTCATGGAAAACCGGAAGATTTGAACAAAGAAATAGACCAACCACTGATAAACGTCAATATTTGACTTATGTGGTAAAATAATTCAGATGTAAATAAGGAGATTGTCGAAAATGAAATCTTCCAAATTCATGCATCCGCTTGCGGTTAGGCTGATGCATTGGACGAACGCGGCGGCGATGATCGTCATGATCATGAGCGGATGGAAGATCTACAACGACGAGGTTCTGTTCGGCTTTCTGCATTTCCCCGAGGAGATCGTGCTGGGCATATGGGCGCAGCACGCCCTGCAATGGCATTTCCTGGGCATGTGGATCCTGGTGCTGAACGGGCTCGCCTATCTGACCTACGGCATCCTGTCCGGCCGGTTCCGCCGGCTGTTCTTGCCCATATCTCCGCGTGAACTGGTCCGTGAGGCCGTGGCCGCCTTGAGATTCCGGCTCAAGCACGCCGACCTCACGCACTACAACGCCGTCCAGAAGAGTCTCTATGTCGGCGTGATCCTCGTGGTGGCGCTTCAGGTCGTTTCCGGCCTCGCCATCTGGAAGCCGGTGCAATTCTCTTTCCTCGTGTCGCTCTTCTACGGCTTCCAGGGTGCGCGTCTGGCCCATTTCGCCGGAATGACGGCCATCGTGCTGTTCGTCCTGGTCCATGTCTCGCTGGCGATCCTGGTGCCGCGGACCCTTCTCGGCATGCTGACCGGAGGGCCGCGCCTCGATGCCGGCCGGGAGATGCCGGTGACGCCCTCCCAAGCCTCGAACCCGTGACGGATGCCGACCATGCCTTTGCGCCGCCCGTTCACTTCGCTCTTCCGGCCGCAACACGGACCGGACCAAAGCGTCCTCACCGAACACCGCGAGCTCATCGAGACGATCGGCCGCCGCAAGCTGCTGCGCGGCACCCTCAGCCTCGGCGCCCTGACGATGCTGACCGGCTGCAACGTCTCCGACCGCGATGCCGTCCAAACCGTTCTCCGGGCAGTGTCCGGCTTCAACGACGGGGTCCAGGCCCTGCTGTTCGACCCGAACAAGCTGGCACCGACCTATGCCGCGTCCCAGGTCGTGAAGCCGCCGCGCTTCAACGCCTATTACGAGATCGAGGACCTGAAACCGGTCGACATCGGCGGCTGGAACCTGGAGCTGAGCGGCCTGATCGCCGACAAGCGGCCCTGGAGCCTGGAGCGGATCTACGCCCTGCCGGAACAGGAAGAAATCATCAAGCACATCTGCGTCGAGGGCTGGGATTACATCGGCCAGTGGTCGGGGCCCAACCTCCGGGATTTCCTCACAAGAGTGGGGGCGGACCTGAGCGCCAGATACGTCGTCTTCCACGGGAACGACGATTACATGGAGAGCATCGACATGCCCTCGGCTCTGCACCCCCAGACCATCCTGGCCACCAAATACGCGGGCGAGCCGATCACCGATCCCTTCGGCTTTCCTCTGCGCCTGCGCACGGCGGTGAAGCTCGGCTTCAAGAACCCGAAATGGATCCGTGCCATCGAGGTCACCAACAGCTACTCACCCGGTTTCTGGGAGAAGCAGGGCTTCAACTGGTTCAGCGGCCTTTGACCATGCCGGAAGCCGGATAAACCGTGCCTTCGCTGTCCCTCGCCGCCCTCTGCATCGCGACCGGCCTTGTCCTGTGGATGGCCAGCGGCTACGCGCTCGCGCGGTCGCTGGCGTTCGACCGTGCCGTCGCCTTGGCGCTGGCGCCTGTCCTGGGTTGGGCGGTGCAGAACGCCCTGGCCCTGATGATCTCGCTCGTCGTCGGATTCTCGCCGGTTGCGACCGTCGGCGCCATGGCTCTGATCTGTGCGGCCGGGCTCCTGAGCGTCCGTCGAGGTGGGAGCGGGAGCGACCATCGCATTCCGCTCCTCACCCTGTTGGTCTGTCTCGCCGCCGCCGTCATGGCGACCGGACCGGCGCTTGCTGTGCTGCCGAAATTCACCGGCGACGGTGTCGCCGTGGCGCCGGCACTCTTCGATCACGCGAAGATCGCGCTGATCGACCAGATCGTCCGGGAGGGCGTTCCGCCGGTCAACCCCGTTTATGGCGGGGCGGAGGCGCCGGCCGGGGTCGCCTACTACTATCTCTGGCAGTTCGGCGCCGCACAGCTTGCCCAACTCACCGGTGCGACCGGCTGGGAGGCCGACGCGGCGGCAAGCTGGCTGACGGCCTTCTCGACCCTGCTGCTGATGGCCGGGCTTGCCCGTCACTTCAGCGGCAGCAGCCTCGCCCCCTTCCTCGCGATCGGCCTCAGCGGCCTGGGTTCGCTGCGGCCGGTCCTGGTCGCAATGGTCGGTGAGGAGACGCTCGCACACTGGCTCCAGCCTGCCACCGGGCTCGCCGGATGGCTGTTCCAGACGAGTTGGAGCCCGCACCATGTCCAGGCCGCGGGCTGCGTCGTGGTGGCGGTGATGACCATGGTCCGGCTCGCCCGGCGGCCGGGAGCGCTCGCGACCGTCACCCTGGCGCTGCTGGCGGCGGCGGCCTACCAGAGTTCGATCTGGGTCGGCGGCGTGGTCTTCGTCCTGGCCGCCGCCGGATGCGCTCTTTTCCTGGCACGCTCCCGCCCGGCCGGCTCCCGCCCGGCCGGCGGGGTGGGGACCTTCCTCCTGCTCGGCGGCATCGCGGCGGTCGTCGCTGTCGCCATCGCCTTCCCGCTGCTTGTCGAGCAGTATCGCAGCGCCGTCGCCCGGGGTGGCGGCCGTCTCATCACCATCGATCCCTTCGAAGTGCTGGGCCCTGCCTTGCCCCAACCGCTCGGCCGGGTGCTCGACGTGCCGGCCTACTGGCTGGTGCTGCTGGTCGTCGAGTTTCCGCTCGTCTATCTCGCGGGGGCCATCGCTCTCGCGCGGATGGCGGCACGGCCGGACGCTCGGCCGGATGGGCCGCCGGATGGGCTGCTCATCCGCGCCCTCGCCATCCTGACGGCAGCCAGCCTCGGCGCGGGCTGGCTGCTCGTCAGCACAACCGGTGTGAACAACGATCTCGGCTGGCGCGCCGTGCTGCCCGGCCTGATGGTGCTGACGGTCGCCGCCGGGGCCGGGCTGGCCCGCTGCGTGGAGCGGCGTGCGGCGCTCCCCCTGGTTCTGGCGATGGCCGCCGCGACGGCGACACTGCCCGACGGGCTGCGCCTCGCCGCCGAGAATCTGGTGGGCAGGCCCTCCTCCTCGGCCGCCGCGTTCGCACAGTCGCCGGCCCTGTGGCAGGCGGTCCGGCGCCATGCGCCGCCCGACGCACGGGTCGCCAGCAACCCCGCCCTGTTCGCCGACATGACGCCCTGGCCGGTGAACCTGTCCTGGGCGCTGTTCGCCGACCGCCGCTCCTGCTTCGCCGGGAACGAACTGGCCATTGCCTTCGCTGCCCTGCCGTCCGAGCGGCGGGCGGCCATCGCCGAACAGTTCCGGCGGGTTTTCGCCGGTGACGGGACGCCGGACGATATCCAGGCGCTCGCGCGGATCCATCGCTGCGACGTGGTGGTGGTCACGGTCTTCGACGGCGCCTGGAGCCGTGACCCCTTCGCCGCAAGCCCCTTCTACCGCCTCGCCGAAGCCGAACCCGGCCTGTGGCGGATCTACAGTGCCGGCCCCCGGATGGCAGGCAACTGAACACGACCCCGAAATAAATCCGACCGGGCTGTAACGACAGGCCGCCAACCACCGTATCCCCCCATAAGTCACCCGTTTCGCCCACGATCACCCCCATCGGCGACCACCGGAGCAACATCCTGAGGCCCTCAATCTTGACGCCACGCACACCGATGCCACGCACGCTGACGGCGCGGGCCCTGGGCGCCGGCCGTTCTCTGGCCGCCTCGCTGACGCCGCCCATCGACGTGAGCGCCACCTACATGCGTGACGCGGACAACGGCTACAGCTCCGGCCATGTCTACGGGCGCAAGGACAACGCGTCGGTCCAGCAGGCGGAGCGTCAGATCGCCGACCTGGAACATGCCCGCGAGGCGCTGCTCTTCGGCTCGGGCATGGCGGCCGCCACCACCCTGTTCCTGGCGGCATCGCCCACCCACATCGTCGCTCCGCGGCACATGTATTGGGGGCTGCATGTCTGGCTCGCCGAGGCCCATCGCTACGGGCATGAGGTGACCTTCGCCGACATGGCCGACCTCGACGCCGTCGGCCGCGCCATCCGGCCGGGCCGCACCGGCATTGTCTGGATCGAAACGCCGAGCAACCCGCTCTGGACCGTCACCGACATCGCCGCCGTCGCTGAACTTGCGCACCGCGCGGGTGCGTTGGTCTGCGTCGATTCCACGGCGGTGACGCCGGTGTTGACCCGGCCGCTCGACTGCGGCGCCGACATCGTGATGCATTCCGCGACCAAATACCTCAACGGTCACTCCGATGTGGTCGCCGGCGCCCTCGCGGCCTCGGCCCCATCGGGTTTGTGGGACCGGATCGCGGCCATCCGCGACCAGCACGGCACGACGCCCGGTCCGTTCGACGCCTGGCTCTTGATGCGTGGCCTGCGGACGCTGGACCTGCGGGTGCGCGAGCAGAGCCGCAGCGCCGCAACCCTGGCCGGCCGGCTGGCCAGCCATCCGGCGCTGTCCGCCGTGCTCTATCCCGGCCTTGCCGACCATCCCGGCCACGCCATCGCCGCCCGCCAGATGTCCGGCGGCTTCGGCGGCATGCTGTCCATCCGCGTCAGGGGCGGGGCGGCAGCGGCGGTGAAGGTGGCGGCCAATGTCCATCTCTGGCGGCGGGCGACCTCCTTCGGCGGCATCGAAAGCCTCATCGAGCACCGGTCCTCGATCGAGGGCCAGGGGTCGCCCTGCCCCGACGATCTGCTGCGCCTGTCGGTCGGGCTCGAAGACCCGGACGACCTGTTCGGCGACCTGGAGCAGGCGCTCGCCCCCGGTCCACCGATCAGCAGCCCTCCCTCATTCCGGCGGAGACCCGACCCATGACGACCATAGCGGTGGGCATCATCTGCAAGACGCCCAGCCCCGGCAAGTCCAAGACCCGGCTGTCGCCGCCTTTGCCGCCGGAAGAGTGTGCCGAAATCTCCGGCTGCTTCATCGCCGATCTGGCCGCGACCATCGCCGGACTGTCGGAGGGGGGCGACGCGCCCGGCTATGCGGTCTATACCCCGGTCGGCTCCGAACAGGAGCTGCGGCAGTTGCTTCCCGACGGATTCGGGCTGGTCCCCCAGGGCGAGGGGGATCTCGGCCGGCGACTGGACCAGGGCATCACCGACCTTCTGGCGCAGGGCCATGCCGGCGCCATCCTCGTCAACTCCGACAGCCCGACGCTGCCGCGCCACATCCTCCGCGCCGCGGTCCAGGCGCTCAAGTCCGGCGACAACGCCGTCATCAGCCCGGCGCTCGACGGCGGCTACACACTCATCGGCCTGTCGCGGCCCCATCCCGGATTGTTCGCGGACATCCCCTGGAGCACCGACACGGTCTACAGTCTGACGCTTGAGCGGGCGCGCACGCTCGGCGTTCCTGTGATACCGCTCGATCCCTGGTACGACGTGGACGATGCCCGGTCCTACGCCATGCTGGAGGATGAACTCGACGGCCGGCCACCGCCTTTCTCCCCCCCGGGCCGGCCGGTGCAGGAGGCGCCACGCACCCGCGCGTTCGTGCGACGCCGCCAGACGGCGATGGCGTCATGAGCGGCGCGCAGCCGCTTGAAACAGTGGCCGTCGTCATCCCCTGCCTCGACGAGGAGGACTCCATCGCCGACGTGGTGCGGGAGGTGATGGCCGAGGGCGTCGGCGAGGTCATCGTCGTCGACAACGGGTCCACCGACCGGACCGCCGAGCGGGCCGCCGCGGCAGGCGCCCGTGTCGTGGCCCAGCCGGCGCGCGGCTACGGCCGCGCCTGCGCCGCCGGGCTGGCCGCCGTCCGGCCCGGAACGGAGATCGTCTGCTTCCTCGACGGCGACGGCAGCGACGTGCCCGGCTTCATCCCGCAGGTCGTCCGGCCGGTCGCCGACGGCGAGGCGGACTTCGTCATGGGCTCGCGCCTGTGCGGACGACGCGAGCGCGGCTCGATGACGCCGCAGCAGATCGTGGCGGGGCGGATCGCCGGGGCACTGCTGCGGATGACCTACCGGGTCCGTTTCACCGACATGTCGCCCTTGCGCGCGATGCGGGTCGACCGCCTGCGCGCGCTGGGCATGACCGAGGAAACCTACGGCTGGAACCTGGAGATGCAGATGCGGGCGGCGGCCGGCCTGCGTTGCCGGGAAATCCCGGTCGCTCACCGGTGCCGGCGCGGCGGCCGGTCGAAGGTGTCCGGCGACCTCGCCGCCAGCCTGTCCGCCGCTTGGAAGATCGCGACCACCTTCCTCCGCCTTGCGTGGCGGCAGCCCGCCGACGCCAAGCCTGCCGACGCCAAGCCCGCCGACGCCGAAGGCCGGTCGGCGCAGACCATGGTTCGGAGGTAAAAGAGCATGCGCGTTCTCCTCACCGGCGGGGCCGGTTTCATCGGCGGGCATGTGCTGGCCGAGCTTCTGCGCCGGGACCACGAGGTGCGCGTCCTGGACTCGCTGCGTCCCGACGTGCATCCCACCCCGTCGGCCTGGACGGCGCCGGCCGGCGTCGAGGCATTGATCGGCGACTTGCGGGACACCGCGATTCTCGACCAGGCCGTCGCCGGTGTCGACGCCGTCGTTCATCTCGCCGCCAAGGTCGGGCTGGGCGTGGCCATCGGCGACATGCCCGACTACGCCTCCTCCAACGAGGTCGGCACGGCCGAGCTTCTGGTGGCGATGGCCCGCGCCGGCGTATCCCGTCTGACGCTCGCCAGTTCGATGGTGGTCTATGGCGAGGGCTTCGGCCAGTGTGCCGAGCATGGACGGGTCCCGCCGGCGCCGCGGCTGGAAAGCGCGCTGGCGCAGCAGCGGTTCGAACCGCCCTGCCCGCTCTGCGGCCAGCCGCTCGAAAGCCTTTTCGTGGCCGAGGACACGCCGTTCGACCCGCGCAACGCCTATGCCACCAGCAAGGCGGCGCAGGAATTCTACGCCGCCAACTGGGCGCGGTCGACCGGCGGTACGGTCGCGATGATGCGCTATCACAACGTCTACGGGCCGGGCATGCCGCGCGACACCCCCTATGCCGGCGTTGCCTCGATCTTCACCTCCGCGCTGCGGCGCGGCGAGGCGCCACGTGTCTTCGAGGATGGCCGGCAGAGGCGGGACTTCGTGCATGTCCGCGATGTGGCCTCCGCCACCGTCGTCGCCTGCGAAGGACAGACGACCGGGGTCGCGGCCTACAATGTGGGATCCGGCACGCCACGCACGGTCGGCGACATGGCCAAGGCGCTGTCCAGGGCGCTGAACGGCCCGCCTCCTGTGGTGACGGGGCAGTACCGGTTGGGCGACGTGCGCCACATCACCGCCGATTCCTCGCGGCTGTGCAACCGCTTCGATTGGCGCCCGCGCATCGAGTTCGCCGAGGGCATGGCGGAACTCGCCCATCTCGATCCTGCTTCTCCCGGTGGTATGGTGCGCCTCCCATGAGCCGCACCATAGTGCCCGGCCTGATCCTGGCCAGCCGGCAAATCCAGACTTCGACCACACAGCATATCGGCGGCGGAACCTCGTTGAGCGCTTGGTCGGAAAGCTGAAGCGCTGCTCTAACGCATGGTGTAGGACCACGGCTCCGGCAAAAGATGGTAGCCCTCACGCCGCTGTACGACATGAGAAAACCCAGGGAAGTCGAGGTGGGAGCCGGCGACGAGGAGCTTCCTCGACGAAATCTCTTCAAAAAGCTCCTCTCTCGTCTTTGCAGCGAGCGCCTGATCACAATCGAATGTGAGCGTCACATCCGGTCTCGAAATCTGTATTTCGGGAATATGAATTGTGTCACCCCAAATTAGGAGTTCCTCCCCTTTGGATGAGATCATGAAGCCGGAATGCCCAGGTGTGTGCCCCGGCAAGAACCTGGACATGACACCTGGGAATACTTCCGTCTGACCTTCGAAAGCTTGAACGACGTCTTTATAAGGGGTGACTTGCTCGCGAGCGGTGTCGAAGAAGAAGCGCCGGTCCTGGTCGCTTGCCTTGGCCATCTCGACATCATCGAACCAGTGAGCCAACTCGTTCCGGTGGACCGCAAGTCTGGCATTCGCGAAGATGCGACGCCCGTCTGTCACGTCCGTCAAGCCCGCTGAATGATCTGGATGGATGTGCGTCAGAAGTATTGCATCGATTTCATCGCTCCTGATGCCGATGGCGCTGAGGTTTCGCTGAAGCTGTCCGGCGGTCGGGCCGAAATAAGGGCCGCAGCCGGTATCGATCAGAGCGATCTGTCCTTCCGAGTGAACAAGGTAGCAATTGATCGATGCCCGTCTGACCGGACGAAGCTTTTCCTCGAACAACAGCAGAGCTTCAGAAAGATCGATATTCCTCAAAGGTTCGATGCCTGCATCGGCATATCCGTCGGAAATCGCGGTTACGACGATATCACCGATTGCGCGATGATAGATTCCAGGAACCTGACCAAGCGGCTTTCGCGACATCATTTCCTCCTGCCATAATTTGAATCGCTCAGAACACGTTTTTGCTGTGCATGGCGGGATTCCAGGTTCGGCGATCCCGCCACCCCCGGATTGTTACGGAGCTTCAGGCTCCGATGCTTTCCGTTGACTGCCCATTTCGGTGGCGGAGCGTGCCGCAAACCTTCTGATGCTCCGCTCCGCCGGCAAAAACGCGGGGTTGCCGTGCCGCACCGACCAGCCCCAACACCAAGTTACAGAATGCGACCTTTCGGGCCTTTCCATCGCCCTGTCAGTGCTCTACGGGCCATCGACCGCCGGGTTGGATGAACCGGTCCCGATACATTGCTTCATAAGTTTGTGCGGCGCCGAGAACGGATCTATCGTCTCCTCTGGCCCCTATGATCTGAAGACCGATTGGAAGCCCTTGATGACTGAAACCGCAAGGCAGCGAGCAGGCAGGCTGTTGGCTTAAGTTGATCGGGAAACTGAAGGACGACCACTCGACCCAGTTCCGCTTGTCGCCGTCTGGCGTGTTCCTCCCTGCTTCGAAAGGCAGGATCGGCACGGTCGGCGAAACGATGAGATCATACTCGCAAAGCAAGGCGTCCATGGCACTGCCGAAACGGCTACGGCCGGCTTCAGCACTCATTCTCTGAGCGCCGCTATATTTCTGACCGACTTGCGCTGCGGCGACGAATCCCGGATCGAGTTCCGAAATTCGTCCGGGGTCGATTGTCGAGAGGCGGTTCGCCGCACCGACGCACCAATGCCGTGTATAGATTTCCAACAGATCGTCTTGATCGGGAAGACGCAATTCCTCGACGTGCGCGCCCTCCCTCCGCAGATCGGAAATGACGCCGTCTACGGCGTTCAGCACCTCGACATCCACATCTCCCACGCACGGTGTTCGCCAATAGCCAATCCGCTTTCCTTTCCAACCGTATTCGAAGACATCGAGATCGGGAAAAGGCATGGGAGGCTGGGTCCAGTCGCGCAAATCCTTGCCTGACATGATTTGCAGCATCACCGTGGCATCCGCGACCGTGCGTGTCATTGGCCCGACATGGGCAACGGTGCCAAATGAACTCGGAGGAAAAAATGCCACCCTACCGTAGGAAGGCTTATGCCCAACGATGCCGGTGAAGGATGCAGGGATTCGCACCGATCCCCCACCGTCTGTGCCGACGTGAAGCACACCTGCGCCGCATGCGGCCGCAACCGCGGCGCCACCAGACGAACCGCCCGGCGTCAGTTCTGGGTTCCAGGGGTTTCTGGTGACTCCAAACGCAGGACTGTCAGTGACAGCTTTCCATCCATATTCGGGAGTTGTGGTTTGCCCAATGAAGACCGCTCCCGCTTGCCGCAGCCTTTCAACTGCCGGAGCGTCGTTTTCGAACGGGGCGGGATCCGTAACACGACTGCCATAACGGACCGACCAACCCTCGACATGCAGAATATCTTTGACCGTCGTTGGCACGCCATCGATAAGCGAACGCGGCTCGCCTTTGCACCAACGACGCTCCGACGCTTCGGCAGCTCGCATTGCCCTGTCGAAATCGAGAAAGGTGAAAGCATTCAAATGGGCAATTTCCTCCGCGCGCTCCAGCGCTGAGCAGACGACCTCCACAGGGGACAGCTCACGCTTTCGATAAGCCACAGAAAGTGTTGCGACATCCATCGCGTATAATTCCCCAGTTCGGGAAGACGATAGATTTGGATTCGAGCACATGTGCCGCTCCCTCTACTTTTCCGGATGTCAGGATGTTCAGATTGGACAGGCCGAGGCTTACGGGACTGTAGATCTCGGCACCAATGAGAATGAGGTTACCGTTCGACCAGCTCTGTTACATGCATGTTGGAACCGCCAATTTCGGTACCATCGGCCCGCGCACTGGAGGTGCCGATTTCCGCGAGATCCACTCCTGCCGTTTCGCGGATAATCAATCCTGCGGCAATCGCTACGAACCCTAAGAAAATAACGTAGTAGTGATAGAGATTTTGTTGGCCTATGTCTGAAAGGTAAGCATTGAGATATGGGGCTGTTCCCCCAAAAATTGCCACAGAGACCGAGGACACGAAGCCAACGCCCTGCGCCCGCGCCTGGGTGGGGACCTGTTCCGACAATACCGCGGGGAATATTGATGCAATCAACCCCCACGCCCCCAGCGCTATTAGCTGGGCAAAGAACAGAGTGTGCGGTTCCGTCGTGACCATTGTAGCAATAGGGTAAGTAAGCGCGACGACTGCTACTCCCCATGCGATCATCACGGGCTTCCGCCCGAAGCGATCCGAAATCATCCCGCAGACCGGTAGCCAGAATATGCAGAGAGCCATAGCGAGCAAGCTGGCGCGATAGGCTCCGCCGGGATCCATGCCGTTGGAAATTGCAGTCGCGGGTGCGAACGTCACCCAGGTATAATAAGCAACGTTCGTCGTGCAATTGAGCATGACGAGGTTGCGGGCGATGCGAAACATGTCGCCTCGCGACAATTTCTTCTCGACAACCTTCTCCTGTTGCTCGAAGACGTGCGACTCTTCTACCGATTTCCGCATGAAGATGGCGTAGATGCCGAGAACGCCGCCGATGGCAAAGCCAATGCGCCAGCCGTAGCTGTTCATCGCGCCCGTATCCAGAAACGCGGTTAGGGCGGCCGCAACGAGCGTAGCGGCTATCACACCGACGATGACACCAGCATAGACGGAACTCGACCACAAGCCTCGATGTCTTCTGGGTGCGATTTCGGCCACGTAGGTATAGGATACGCCCGTTTCTCCACCGTGGGCCAAGCCTTGGAACATACGGAAGACCAGCAGGGCAAAGGACGCGAACAATCCACTGCTTTCGTAGGTTGGAATAAGCGCAATTCCAAGGCTGCTGAAAGCCAACAGCAGCATCGTAGCGACCAGAACTCCTTTGCGGCCCAATCGATCACCCAGCCGCCCGAAGACGAGGCCGCCGACTGGTCGCGCGAAAAAGCCGGCCGCGAAGACTGCGAGCGTGGATAGCATCGCTGATCGCGAATCGGTTTTGTCGAACAGGTTGTTGGCCAGGTATAAGGAAAAAGTCGCATACAAGGTCCAGTCGAACCACTCCAGCGCATTCCCGACAGAGATTGCGCTCAGCGACCTCCAGTTCGTTGCATTTTTTGTCTGTTTCATTGTTGTCTCCCATCCTCGTCCGCAAACCGATGCGATCGGTCCGCCTTGGGTCCGAGCGAATTCGAACGCCATCCACCATTGCCCGTTTGCGCTGGACAACCTCAGGTGGTTTCGAACAAATACGATAAAAAGTCAGTGATCATTCATACGCACCGACTTCGGCCGGCACGCATGAGGGTGACGATCTATCCTATCGTTTTCCTGAAATCAGGAGGCGCAGCTGTTCAGCAAGGACGGCCAGAACAAGAAGTCCACCCAGGATGATCATCTGATAGTAGGAGGAAATATTCTCCAGGTTCATGCCGTTGCTTAGCACGGCAATGAAGAGGGCGCCGAGGGCTGCACCGAAAAGCGTCCCCTCTCCTCCTCGAAGCGAAATTCCTCCAAGCACGCCCGCGGTGATCGATTGAAGGACGAAATTTCCGCCCAGGTTGGTATCGCCGGTCGATACGCGTGCGCTCAGGAGGATGCCGGCAAGCGAGGCCAGCATGCCGCTGGTCATGAAGACGAAAACGATATGGCGCCTGACATTGATGCCGGACAATCGCGCAGCGACAGGATTGCCGCCGACAGCGTAAATGTAGCGCCCCGCCCGCGTTCGCGTCATCGTGAGGTGCAGAGCAACGGCGAAGAGCACAGCGATGTAGACCGATGTGGAAATGCTGCGAAGATCGGGCGTTCCAAAGACCGCTATGAAATTCTCGGGAAGACCGGTGACCGGAGCACCTCCGGAAATTTGGTATCCTGCGCCAGCCGCTATTCCTGCAATGCCCAAAGTCACGATGAACGATGGAACATTCAGGTAGGCGACGGCGACACCGTTCACCATGCCGAGCGTCAGTCCGACCGACAAGCCGCTTGCGATCGAGATCGCGATGGCAAGCGGGAGATCGACCCCATTGGCCGCCAGAGCGATCATAAGCGTGGCCGAGACCACACTCGTGAGGCCGAGCAGGGCGGCAACCGCCAGGTCGAAACCTCCGCTGATCAGAACCAGACCCTGCCCGAGTGACACGATCATCAGGTATGAGGACTGATTCAGGATATTGATGAGGTTATTGCTGTTCGTGAACCGGGAATTCGCCACGGCAAAGAAAGCAAACACCACAAGAACAAGCGCGCTGATGATGCCGGTCGTTTTGAGGCGCGAAAGCATCCGGTCAGCAACGCGGCGCAGAGCAAACGGTTGCGCCGGCCGAGAAATTTGCTGCAAAGGCGTCATGCCGCCGCTCCTGTCTTTGTATCGCCTTCTTTCCGACCGACCGCGAAAAATGACGATAAGATCGCCGCTTCGCTGATCTCTTCCTGCTGGAACTCCGCGGTCTGTCGGCCGAAGGCCAGGACGTATGTCCGGTGCGTGAGGTGAAGGATTTCCGGGAGGTCCGACGATATGAGGAGGATGGCGGCCCCGGCCTCGCACAGCTGCTTGAGAATCCCGTAAAACTCGAGCCTGGCTCCCACATCCACACCGACCGTCGGCTCGTCGACGATGAGAACTTTCGTTTCACGCAAGAATGCCCTGGCGAAAACGACTTTCTGCTGATTGCCTCCGGAATATGCCGAAACGTTCCGATCGAGAAGTGGCGGGGTGAGGTTCAAGCGGTTCAGAACCCGCTGCACCGCGTCGTCTTCGGATTTCTTCCTCAGCCATTGCCCGAAAGCAAAAGACCGTAGGTTGAGGCACGAGAGTGTCGCATTCTCCCGAACCGATCTGTTGAGAACGAGTCCTTGCCTGCGTCTGTCGGGCGGCAGGTAGACGACCCCGGCATCGAGCATCGATTGAGGCGATGGGGATCGCAGAGACTTGCCAAAAAGCTTCACCTGGCCGGCCGCCAGCCGCTCTTCGCCGAACAGGCTGCGGCCGACCGCCGACTTGCCACAACCGACCAACCCGGCTATGCCGACAATCTCACCGGCGCGGACGCTGATCGACACATTCTGGAAACGCCCCGACGCGGCGCTTGCCCCTTCCAGTGCGATGGCTTCATCCGCCGGTTTGAAAGCGATTGTCGGGTAGACATTCAGCGTCTCACGGCCGGTCATGAGCTGGATGAGTTCATCTTCATCCGTTTCCGACACGAGCTTGGTGGCGATGCGGCGACCGTCACGCAATATGCTGATGCGGTCTCCGATTGCCTGGATCTCCGCCATGCGGTGGGTGATGTAGATGATGCCGACACCGAGGCGCTTGAGTTCCGCTACGATCGCGAACAGTCTTTGGGTTTCGACATCGGTGAAGGCGGTGGTCGGTTCATCGAGGATCAGAAGCCGGGGATCGTTCTGCAGCGCCTTGGCGATCTCGACCATCTGCTGTTCGGCGCGCGAAAGGCCGGCAACCAGGGCATGCGGATCGATTGCAATGCCGAGCCGAGCAAAAATCGCCGCGGCTTCCCTCGACATGGCGCCTTCATCGAGCAATGCCGACTGTCGCTTTTCCCGTCCAAGAAAGATATTGGCGCAAGCGGAAAGGGTCGGAATCAGACTCAATTCCTGAAAAACCACGCTGATTCCGGCATCACGCGCCGCGCGTGGCGATCCCGCCGGCAGGACCTTTCCATCGAAACGGACCGTGCCACCCTCAGGCGCGTAGTTTCCGAGGATGATGTTCACCAGCGTGGATTTTCCGGCGCCGTTTTCGCCGAAAAGGACGTGGACCTCGCCCGCTCGCACATCCAATGAAACGCCGTCGAGCACGCGTACGCCGGGAAAGCTCTTCTCTATGTCGCACGCTTCGAGGAGAGCATCGGGACAAGGGTCAGGGACGGGGGCCGATCGTTGAAATCCGCCCGCCATCATGGCCGCACCGAAAACACCGGCTTGAAGCCGTTTGGAGCGAAACCGGCCATTGCTGCGTCGGAAGCGGCGTTGTCTTTCGTCAGCTTCTGCGGAACAGGCCACACCTCGGTACCCGGCTCCAAAGTGCCGTCGACCGCCTTGACCGCCATATCAAGCCCGATCGACGCCATCAATGCGACATTGTCGCTGAGCGCCCACTCGATATCGCCTTTCTCGATGCCGTCTCTGACGGGTCCCGTCTGATAGGTCGATCCGATCTTGACCTTGCCCGAGAGGCCGGCCGCTTTCACAGCACCGCTTGCGGCGTCCGCGGCGACGGCGTTGCCGATGACCCAGTTCAGGTCCGGGAAGGCGTTCAGGGTATCTGCAACGAGATTGTATTGCGTATTCTTGTCGGTGTCGCCGTACTTGACCGCGACGATTTCAATCTTTGAATCGGCAATCCCGACTTTGAATCCTTCGAGCGTGCGCGCCGCCCAGTCTGCGCCGGCGGGGCCGGGAAGGAGCGCCACTTTGACAGGTGCGTCCCCAATGCTTTCCCTGAGATATTTCGCACTCGCGATTCCGACCTGGTAATAGTCCAAAGTCGAACGGCCCATGAGATTGTCGGCGGCGGCGATCCGAGGAATGATGTTGATGACGGGAATACCGCTCTTCTTCAGAGAGGACACCGCTGAGGATACGCCCTCTGCGCTGATCGGGGCCACCAGCACGGCGTCGGCTCCCTTGGCCGCGCAGTCGTTCAACTGGTTGACCTGTGCGCCCAGATTGCTGAACGAACCGGCGTTCAGGATGTCCACTTGCACCCCGAGACGTTTTGCTTCAGTGACGATTCCGTAATTGGCCGCAATCCAATAAGGGTCCTGCATCGTCGGAAAGCTGACGCACACATAGCCTTTCTTTTCGGCTTTTGCCGGGGGGTGCCAGACCGACTCTGACACCTTCTTGACGTCGCTCCTGTCGGGGATGAATATTTTGATCGGCTTCGAGAAGATGGCTGATGGATCTTCCGCGAAAGCGACACCGGCTGAGACGCCTTGATAGCATATCGCCGCCGCTCCAAGAAAAATCGCCGCCTGCAGCGTGTTTGAGGTCATTGTTCCCTGTCCAGTCGTTGAATGCCGGTTTCCCAGCATGTTCTTGTTGTGACGCTCCTTTCCGGCTGTATCCGCGTGGGCGAGCGAAGTCCCTTTGCCTCTTGCGGGCCAGGCGGCCCGCTGCTCATGCATCAACCCGAGGCAAAGATTGAGCATGCCGCCGATCAGAGCTTCCAGCGGGGGCCGCGCATCACTCCGCAGCCTGCCTGGCTTCGCCGCTCCAGTATTTCTGGATGAACGTCAGGGCTTCCTGGTTGACCTCTTCGGGATTCGTCGCGCTCAGGAAGTGATGTCCGCCCTCGATGGCCTTGAACGACACGCTTTTCGCACGGGGGAACAGCTTCGCTTCTCTCTGCGCATGCGAGACGGAATACACGACGTCTTCGGTTCCATGCAGCCACAGCACTGGGCTCACGACACCGTCAAGCCGCCCGCGCAGACCGTCCCTGTCGCGAAGGTTTATGGTACACATGCGCAGACGGCTGCGGCCGTCGTCGCCTTTGTAGTTTTCCTTCAGTCGAGACGTCCAGAAGGCACGCGTCTCCTGGTCGATGTTGACACCGAAGGCTGGATCGATGAGGTCGTTGCAATATTGATCCGATGGCGCCCACGTTGAACCCACGTCCGTCGCCAGGTCGGCGATCCAAGGATCGCAGAACGCCGGGGCGTCCCAGCATCCGAGTTCCCTGCTCGCGGCACTTTCGTAGTCCATCGACGTGCCCAGGGGGATGACGCCATCGATTTTCGATGGAGCAAGAAGCGCCATCCGCATGGCGATCCAACCGCCCTGCGACGTGCCCAGGACGAACGCAGACTTGATTCCAAGGCGATCAAGAACCTGGATATTTGCGATCGCACTGTCCCAGTAGGTGAATTGCTCGCTTGCCGTTCTCGTCGCTCCATGCCCATACGGTTCGAGTGCCAGGAGATTGACCTTGCCGGTCAGATTCGCGTCGGCGAATTGACGCCGGTACAGCTCCGATGAGGTCGTAAATGAATTGATCATTACCAACGTCGGAAGTTGGGAATCGTATTCTGCCGCGGTTCTGCAGCCGATCTTCGAACCACCCAGGTGTGGGACATCGATAGTCTGAAATTTTGTCATTATTGCCTCGTGGTCTTCGGTCTGGTTCAGATGATCTCTGAGATTAAATAACACCTATTGAGCCGCCGGCCCTTTCGAGGATTGCGGAGTATGGCAGCACAAATTGCGGTTCGTTGCGTCTCTTGTGCAGGATCAATGACGTCTGCAAACTGGTCGAGGATCGGACCTCACGCGACACCGCCCGGTCACGAGATCGTTATTATCTCGTCACTTCAATAAATTAGCGGAATTTAGGCATGCGGAATTCCGTTCAACTCAGTCAGCGGAAACATCTTTGGCGGGGATTTATGTGGCTTTACCGCAATCTTTGGGCGTCTTTTGGCTGCGGTTGACATTTAAGTTACGACCGTGATTGGGTCGCTTAGAGATCGATACTCTCGCCGGTTTCGCTGAAAGAGGGAGGAGTGAGGGTGCACGATTTCCTTTTTGGAAAGTCAGCCCTGGAGCTGGAAAAATTGCTGTTTACGGGAGCGGTGACACCGTTCCACCTGCTGCATGCAACGTTGCGCCGCATTGCATCGAGCGACCCGGCCATATTCACGCAACAGACTGTTGCGAGAGCAGAAATTGAAGCTACCGCGGCGTCGAAGCGCTACCTGGAGGGACGGCCGCTCAGCATATTGGACGGCGTTCCCGTGGCCTGGAAGGACCTCTTCGATGTTCAGGGAGAGGTTACTCGGGCAGGCTCCTTGGTGTTGGACAATGGCCCTGCCCTTCGTGACGCGGAACTGGTGCGTCGTATCGCGGCCTGTGGTGCGGTCACGGCCGGGAAACTGAACATGACAGAGTTCGCATTTTCAGGACTGGGATTGAACCCGCATTTCGGTACACCCAGGAATCCTTGGAGTTGTGGCGAGGATCGCATTCCCGGCGGATCATCGTCTGGCTCGGCGGTCGCGGTGGCGCTTGGACTGGTTCCCATCGCGATTGGGACAGACACGAGCGGTTCGGTCAGAATTCCCGCTGCGTTCAATGGCGTCGTCGGCTACAAGCCGTCAGGGGGGCGGTGGCCGTTGGAAGGGGCATTTCCATTGTCCCGCACGCTGGATACCGCGGGTGTGTTGACACGCACAGTCGCCGACGCGATCGCCGTCGATGCGGCCGCATGTGGACTTCCCCCATCCGAGGTTCTGCCCCATACCGACGGCCAAATCCGTTTGGTTGTGCCGACCAATGCGGTCTGGGAAAGCGTCGACGCCGATGTGGCCACAAACTTTAAGGAAGCCGTCCGCAGGCTGGAGGATTTCGGTGTCAGAATTGAGCACCGCCGCTTACCGGCCCTCGATGAGGTGCTTTCGGTAGCGTCACAGCATGGTGCTCTCGTGGGGAAGGAAGCCTTTGAGCTGCACAGAAGCCGGCTCGCTTCACCCGCCGCCGAGCGCATGGACCCTCGGGTGCGGACGCGGATGCTCCTCGGCAATCATATGAGCACGGCATCGGAGGCAATCGTCAGGCAAGCCCGGCTGGACTTGATTGATGCAATGGCGGACCTGTTCGACGGCACGACATTCGTCGGATACCCCACCGTTGCAATCGCTGCGCCTCTTCTTGGACCCTTGGAAATCGACGATCATCTATTCGCCACCACGAATATGCTTGTGTTGCGAAATACCCTCATCGGCAGCTTCCTCGACTGGTGCGGTATTTCCATCCCAAATGGATTCGACGATAACGGTATACCAACCGGTTTTCTTTTGTCTGGCGGACCCGGAAGTGATCATGCGCTGCTAGCCCTGGCCACCCGAATTGAGACCATAATCCGAGGAGGCCAGTCCTTCGACATCGCTCGCCGCAATTATGGCTGAGCGGACATTGTTAGAACAATATCGCACAATCTTCCCAATAATCTTCCTTGCTGCGTCCTGCTACTTAGGCCGATGATCGACTGGCGCGGCAAAGCCATCTGTCCTGAAGAGCGGAGACCGTGGGCATGTACGATTTGCTACTGGGGAATGTAAAATCACTGGAATCTTGTTTTGAGTAAACAGCAGGGTCCCACCGGTTTCCAGCGCGGTAACGTCAGGAGGAATGAATGTCCGCAGCAACTTCAGTGGCAGCTTCACGTCCGAGTTATTCGCTGAAATTTGGCATGATGCCGCAAGACGACCAGAATATCGGATTGGGCATCGGCAGTAAATATACCAAGGGAGGCAGCGAACTTATCAGAGCGTCATCAAAGACTGGTGATTTTAATTCGGTATGCGCTGAGATTTATCAACACAATCGCCTGAATTGCACTTCTTTCGTGCAACCAGTTACTGAGATCGTTGTCAATGTTTCCGGGAGCGCAAACTTTCGTAGGCGCGCCGACGGTGCTGAACAGAAATATCTTTCTCAGGTAGGCTCTGCAAGCATTTGCCCCGCTGGTGTGGAGGTACGGTATCTTCACATCGAGGCCGGCCCCCTCAAGTTGCTTCATTTTTACCTGCCGACGGATCTGTTCGGTGCCTTGCAAACCGACAGCTATGGGACGCATATCGCGTGCCTGTTGTACAAAGGCGGAATCAACGATCCTCTTATCCAGAGCATCGGCTTTGCGGTCGCAGAAGAGCTGATGCAGGAGGGCAGAAATGAAAGAGTAACTCAAATGCTCTTGGAGTCGTTCGGGGTCGGCTTGGCGGCCCGCCTTATGCAGCGTTACACGCGCGACGACCAGCGCGGTTTGTCGGAATCGTATTTCGATGCTTATTCAGGCAAGGGATTGGATCGAGGCCGCCTCAGCCGGGTGGTGGAATTTATCCAGGAAAACTTGGAAACTGACATTTCCCTAGACGATTTGGCCAGGATCGCCTGTCTCAGCGTATTTCACTTTTGCCGGGCCTTCAAGACAGCGACCGGTGCGTCGCCATTCCGATACATCTCCGAGGTTCGGATCGGCAAAGCGAAAACTCTCCTAAAAGATCCATATATGACCATTGACGATATAGCGCTATCGACTGGTTTCTCCTCCGGCGCAAACCTCGCGCGGGCATTCAAAAAATTTGTCGGTGTCTCTCCCACTCAATATAGATCAAAATCCTTCGAATAATACGCAAATCCAATTATTTAGCCCGGATCATGGTATTGTCACGGGAAATGATCCGATGCGCGCAACATCCCCAGTTCGACATTCGCTTACGCGACCGCGGTCGCGTAAGCGAATGTCGAACTGGGGGTGATCTGCACGCCGACTCAGTTTTTGTGACAGTGCCCCCAGCACCTATAAGGATGCGAGATAACGCTCCCCCCAGGGAATCGCACCGGGTTTGCCGGCAGCTGTATTCAGGCTGATCGCGTGGCGGCGACCTCCTGCACCGCTTCGTCCCAGCGGCCTGGGATGGTCTGCCGGTGAAGCGTGGCGGTCGGATACCAGGGGGTGTCGCGACGCCCCAGCAGCCAGCGCCAGTCGGGCGCGAAGGGGAGCAGGATCGACACCGGCACCCCCATCGCTCCGGCCAGATGCGCCACGGCGGTGTCGACGCTGACCAGACGGTCGAGCCCTTGAAGGATCGCCATGGTGTCATCGAAATCGTCGATCTCCGGCCCCAGATTGACCAAGGGAGCCTTGCCGAAATAATCGCCGATCTCGGCCAGCGGCGGGCCGAGCTGGAGCGAGACCAGCGCCACCTGCTCCAGACGGGACAGCGCCGCCAGCGCGCGCAGGGGCATGGAGCGGTTGTGGTCGTTGCCGTGGGTCGGGCGTCCGGCCCACACCAGCCCGACCCGCCGCATCCCCCGTGGCAGCAGCCCGTCCAGGCGCTTCCTCCACCGGGCTGCGGCGTCGGGGTCGGCGCGCAGGTAGGGCACCGGGGCGGGGATGGTCGCCAAGCCGGTGCCGAGCAGCCGCGGCAGGCCCGACAGCGGGCACCAGCACTCGAACTCCGGCAGGCCGTCCCACTCCTGGTGAAGCCGTTCGTCATCCAGCATCTGCCGCAGGATGGGGCGCATCTCAGGGCTGCAGGCGACCACGAGGCCGGGGCGAAGCCGCTCCGCCAGCGGGATGTAGCGGGCGAACTGGATGACGTCGCCGAAGCCCTGGTCGGCCACCAGCAGAAGCCGCCCGGCGCCGGGCTTGCCATCCCACTGCATGCGCGGCTCCGGCCGGCCGGCGGACAGCAGAGCCGGCGGCACCGGCGGCTCGACGTTCGGCAGGCGGAATCGCCATTCATACTCCTGCCATCCCTCCTCCAGCCGGCCGGACAGCAGCAGCGCCTCCGCCAGCTCGAAATGCGGCTCCGCCGACAGCGGAGCCAGCCGGACGGCCCGCCGTTCCCACAGGATCGCCTGCTCGATCTCCAGCCGGTCGTAGAGGAGGAGCCCGAGATTGTAGAGGGCGCCTAGGGAACCGGGGTCGAGGGCGACGGCGAGGCGGCCATGGCGGAGCGCCTCCTCCAGGCGGCCCTGCCGTCGCAGTTCCTCGCACAGGCTGCCGTGATCGGCGGACGCGGACGGTGGGGGGAGAGGGAAAGGGTTGCCCATGCTGTCCGTATTCCCCGTCAGATGTCGTATCCGAGGCTGTCGATCACCGGCTCCAGGATCGGGATGACCGGCTCCAGATGGCGCATGTAGCGGCGGTAACGGTAGAGCGAGCGGCCATAGAGCGCCTCGGCGACCTGCGCGTAGCTCGCCGTCCGGGCGGCGCGCGGATTCTTCTCGAAGTGCAGGCAGCGACGGTCGAAGCGCAGTCCGGCGAAGCCGAGCAGGCGGCGGACGTTTGGTTCGAACTCCTGGACCAGATCCTCGTAGCGCAGCGGCAGGTAGCGCAGAGTCATCTCCTGCCGGTAATGGGCGACCAGCCCGAAAACGCGCGCGCAATGACGGGCCGCCGTCTCCAGCCCGGCCGCGCAATTGAAGCCATGGGTCAGGTTGTGGGACATCATCGACAGGACGACGTCCAGCGGATGGCGCAGCACATGCACCACCGGCGCGGACGGCAGCATCAGGGCGACCAGTCCGAGATGAAGCTCGTTGAAGGGCATCTTGTCGGTGAAGATCCGGTGGCCGGGGCGGAGCGGCACCAGCTTGCGGGCCTGACGCAGATACTCGTCGCGCAGCCGCTCCAGCCCGTCACGCTGATCGCCCATCCACAGCTCCGACAGGGCTTCCGGATAGCCCAGCGGGCTGGCAAGCATCCGCGGCAGCAGTCCGGCCAGCCGGTCGAGAACCGGCAGTTCGTCGCCGGCGGCGACCGCCGGATGCGCCGACAGGATCTGCTCGACCAGCGTGGTCCCCGAGCGCGGGGCGCCCATGATGAAGAACGGCTGAGCCCCGGCCGCCGGCGTTTCCGGCCGTGGCAGCAGCCGCAGGCGGGGGGCGACGAAGAAGCCGGTCAGCCGTGCGATCAGGGCCGACGCCTCCTCGTCGGCATAGCGGCGGCCGCCTTGCCGGATCAGGGATTTGGCCGCGACCATCGCGGCGAATGCCTCGTCATGGCGGCCCAGCCGGTCGAGCAGGCGCGCCTTTTCCAGAAGCTCGCCGGCATCCGGGCCGGACGGGCGGGCGGCGGCGGCCTCCAGCACGGCGAGGCCGGCCTCGGGCGCTCCCCGCCGCGCCAGCAGCGCCGCCTCGAAGCTGTCCGCGGGGTGGCCGGGGTCGAGCCTCCTGGCGCGGGCGAGGAAGCGCATGGCGGCGTCCAGGTCATGACCGGCCTCCTCGGTCTGCGCCCGGCCCAGCCACGTCAGATGGATGGCGGGATCGAGCGCGATGGACCGGCGGTAGAGCGACCGCGCCTCGTCGATGCGGCCCTGCAGCTTCAGGTTCCAGGCGAGGTTCGCCAGGGTGACGGCGTCCGGCCCCACCAGCGCCAGCGCCTGGCGGTAGTGGAACTCGCCGGCATGGGGCTGGTGGCCCTCGGTCAGGGTCATCGCCAGCAGCGCGTGGGAGGTCGGGTTGGCGGGAGCCAGCCGGACGGCGTTGCGTGCCTGGACCTCCGCCTCGGGCAGACGCAAGGCGCGCAGGAGCAGCCGGGCCAGATCCAGCGTCGCGTTCACGTCGTCGGGAGCCAGGCGCCGGATGCGCTGAAGCACGGCGACTGCGGCCTCGACAGGTCCGGAGATCTGCAGCAGGCAGGCCAGAATGGTCAGAGCATCCACATGTCCGGGGGCCTCGTCCAGGATCTCCAGGCACAGCCGGCGTGCCGCGGCAAGGTCGCCGCGGTCGAAGGCGTCAGCCGCAAGTTCCGTCTGCGCTTCGATCCGGCGCAGCGCCGCAGCGGAAAGCGGCCCGGCCGCCGCCGGCTGGCAGCAGCGGGCCGTCCGCAACCCGCTGCCGCAGCCGCAACGGTCGTCAGGTGCAGGCGGCATGGTTCGGCATCCTGGTGCTGATGGAAAGGGTGTGCCGATCGCCCATCCGGCGAAACGCGGCCCGCTGCCGGCCCGGATTAGCCGGGCGAAGGCGGTGGGAAGATAAGGGTGGGTCAGCTCCGCTGCAAGCGATGGCGGGTTTAATGCGGTCGTTGCGCGCTTCCAAATCGCCCCCAAATTCAACCAGATGCGACAAAAACGGCGTTCAGACTTAGAATAACAAATCAACTTGGCACAAAAAAGTGATGATAATACACAATTTTAAACAACCCATGATTTATCCAATAAAACAAAAAATGCGTAGAAGAATTTTAATCCGGAAAATTTCATAGATGAAAATGGCGAATTTGACGGTAACTAAATATTATCATATTTCGTTCTTGCGATACTGCTATAAGTCTTTCTGAAATTAAATGAAGATTTATTTAGATCATATGTGACAATAGCAAATCCGTAGCTGGAAGATATTGATATAGAGCAAGAGACTCGCCTAGTGTTCGGACCGAAATCTTCCGAACCCGCAAGCCGTTCTGCTCGCCAGGTGAACAACGATGCCGTCGTCCCCGTCCGCCCTCGCGTCCATTCGCAACCGTCTTAGGGCGGGAAAACACCTGCAGATTGCGGTGGCGGCGCCGATCGCGCTCGGGGTATCCCTCGCCGGCTCCGCCGCGCAAGCCCAGAGCACCAGCGTGACGCTGTCCACACGCCAGACGACCCAACTCTCGCCGGGCTCGACCATCCGGGATATCCTCATCACCGGAACCGGCGCGGTGGACGACACCGGGGTTGCGCCGAGCTACCGCCTGCTGACCGGCGTCTACGTCATATCCGCCGCCGGTTGGAGCATGACGAACAACGGCACCATCAGCATCAGCGAAATCGGCCGCTTCTTCCAGGCCGACGGTGTCTATGGGCGGTTCGCCGGCACCCTGATCAACACCGGGCTGATCAACGCTCCGAATTCCTATGCCGGCTTCGAGGTCAACAATTCCGCAACCATCCGATCGACGGTCTACAACACCGGCACCATCATCGGAAATTTCTACGGGATCGACGTCAAGAACCCGATCAACCTCATCAACGGCTCGCCCACCGACGGATCGGCGCTGATCAAGAACAACTCCACCGAGTTTCCCGAATTCGCCGCCGTCTACGCCTCCAGCCTCTTCACCACCAACACGCTCGTCAATTACGGGACCATCGCGGGACCGGGCGACGCCATCGTCATGAGCGGCCCCACGACCTTGACCAATTCCGGCGCCATCGTCGCCGGAACCGGCTACGCCGCGATCAACCTGACCTTTCCCGGATCGACCAGCGTCGTCACCCTGAAGGACGGCAGTTCCATAACCGGCGACGTGAAGATCGCCAGCATCGGCACCACCCGCCCGCTTAATCTGGAGGGGAGCGGCACGATCACCGGAACGGTCTCCGGCTTCACGACGCTCACCATGAACGGCACGGACTGGACGCTGAACGGCGGCGGCACCGTCACCAACACCGCGCTCCAGAGCGGCATCCTGCGCCTTACCGGGACGCTGAACAGCACCGTCAGTGTTGGCAACGGCGGTACGCTCGTCAGCACCGGAACCGTGAGCGGCGCCCTGAACGCGGCGGACGGCGCGACCATCGTTCCGACCGCATCCGGCGCGCCGGGAACACTGACGGTCAACGGCGCCTATACCCAGGCGAGCGGCTCTACCCTGGCCATCCACACCACGCCCTCCACCGCCAGCCAGTTGGCGGTTAGCGGGGCGGCCAGCCTGGGCGGCACACTCGCGGTCGTTTCCAGCGGCGCCGGATACACGCTGCCCACGCAATACACCATCCTGACCGCCGGCAGCGTCGCCGGCGCCTTCAGTTCGGTCACCGAAAGCGACTCCACCCTCACACCGACCCTCACCTACGACAGCGCGACAAACAGAGTCCTTCTGACGCTGACCCAGGCGGTGTCTCCGCCACCGCCACCGCCGCCGCCGCCTCCGCCTCCGCCTCCGCCTCCGCCACCTTCTCCGCCACCTTCTCCGCCGCCGCCTCCTGTGGTGTCCCCGCCGGTGGTGGTGTCGCCACCCACTTCGCCCGAAGTGGTGTCACCGCCCGTGGTGGTGTCGCCGCCCGTGGTGGTGTCGCCGCCCGTGGTGGTGTCGCCGCCGCCCGTGGTGTCGCCGCCCCCGGTGACGGGGGTCATCGATACCAGCCGGACGAGCTTCACCAACGGCGACGGCGCGGTCCAGGCCACCAGCGTCACCTTCGACGGCGGCACTTTGAGGCCATCGTCGCCGCTCACCCTGACCCAATCCGTCGACGTCACCGGCAACAGCGGCGTCATCGCCCCCGGCGGCTCCTCCGTAGAGCTGAAGGGCGCCGTCACCGGCAGCGGGGCGCTCATCGTATCGGAGGCCGGCACCGTCACGGTGGCCAGCAGCGTGTCCAACAGCGGCGGCCTTGCCGTCCGGAACGGCGGCACCCTGCTCGTCGCCGGCAGCGGCATCGTCACCGGGCCGCTCACCGTCAACAGCGGCTCGGCCGTCGTCGGCGGCGTGGTCGCCTCCCCGGTCACGCTCACCGGGGGCGGCACCATGACCGTGGTCGGCGGCGGCGGCGTGGGCGGCACGGTGGCCGTGTCCGGCGGCACGTTGAGAGTGGCGCCGAACGGCATCGTCAACGGTGCCGTCACCGTCAGCGACGGCGGCAGCGCCACCGTCGACGGCGCCATCATGGCGCCGGTTACCGTGCAGAACGCCACCCTCGCGGTCGAAGGCACCGGCAGCACCGGCGCGGTCGCCCTCGCCGACGGCGGGACCGCCAGGATCGACGGCACCGCCCGCGGCACCGTCACCGTCGCCGATGGGGCGACGCTCGGCGGCAGCGGCGTCATCCTCGGCACCACGACCGTGGCCGGCACGCTCTCCCCCGGCAACTCGCCGGGCGTGCTGACGGTCGGCTCGGCCGTGACCCTGACCTCGACCGGCGTCTACCGGGCAGAGATCGACGGCCCCACCGCCGGCATCGGCGCCGGCCATCACGACCGGATCGTGGTCCAGGGCGCCGCCTTCACCGCCGCCGGCACGCTCGCACCGGTGCTGCGCGGCATCGGCGGCAGCGCCACCAACGGCTACACCCCGGCGCTCGGCGAGCGCTTCACCGTCGTCGCCGCGTCGGGCGGCGTGCTGGGCGGCTTCGACAGTCTGGCGCAACCCTCCGACGGGCTGGCCGCCGGCACCCGCTTCGACGCTCTCTACGGCGCCGACAGCGTCCAACTGGTGGTGACACCCACACGCTACGCGGCTGTCGGATTCACCAGCAACCAGCGGTCGGCCGCCGCTGCGGTCGATGCGGCGCGGCCTGCAGCCGGCCTGCGCCTGAGCGGATCGTCGGCTCCGCTGTTCAGCGGGCTTTACGGCCTGGACACCCGCGGGATCACCTCGGCGCTCGACCAACTCTCGGGCAAGCTGCACGCCGACATGCTGGCCGCCGACCGCGGCAACCGCCGTCTGTTCGGCCAAGCGGTGGCGGACCGTCTGGCAGCCTTGCGCGGCGACGGCGCGGCCTTCGGCGACCTGCGCCTGGGCGGCGGCAGCGGGAATGCCGTGGCCATCGGCGTAGCGGGGAGCGGTGGCTCGGAGGGCCGTGACTCGGGGCGCGGCAATTCGACCGCCACGGCGGCGGGCGGGGTGTGGGGGCAGCCGCTGGCTGCCTACGGCCGGGTCGGGGCGGACGGCAACGCCGCCGGGAGGACCGAACGCATCGGCGGCTTCCTTGTGGGGGCGGACCGCTCCTTCGATGGCGGCGTCACGGCGGGCATCGCATTGGGCTATCTGCGCAACCGGGTGTCCTCGCAGGACGGGCTGGGGAAAGGCAAGGCCGACAGTTACCAGGCGACGCTGTACGGCAGCTGGAACCTGATGGGCTATGACGGACCTTATGTCGAAGGGGCGCTCGGTTACGGTTACGCCCACTACGACACCCAGCGCGTCGTCTCTTTCAGCGGTTTCGCCCAAGGGGCGGCGGCCAAGGCCGGCGGGCACGACCTGTCAGCGGAATTGGCGACCGGGCACCGGATGGCGATCGCCGGCGATACCGCCTGGATCGAGCCGCGGGTTGGGCTGCGGGTCGACCGGCTCACCCGCCGGTCTTTCAACGAGGAAGGAGGAGCAGCGGCCCTGGACGTCGACGCCGCAGCGTGGACCAGCCTGCGCAGCACGGTCGGTGTGCGGGGCGGCACCCGCCTCGACCTGGGCGGCTGGACCCTTCGGCCGGAAGCGTCGCTGGCCTGGGGGCACGACTTCGCCGACATGACGGCGACCAGCAGCCACCGGCTGGCCGGGGCGGCCTTCACCGCGGATGCCAGCCGTCCTGGACGCGACGCGGCGCTGTTCGGCCTCGGGGCCAGCGTCGAACTGGACGATGGCGTGAGCGCCGGCCTGGTCGTGCAGGACGAGCTGCGCGCCCGCGCGAACACCGTCTCCGCCCGGGCCGGGCTGAGGTGGAAGCTGTGAGAGCGGCGGTTCCGTAACGGGGATCAGGCATCCGGGGCGTTGTGACTTTGGTGCACAATTCGGCGTGAGAGCGGAATCCACCCGCGGCCGGTGGGGATCAGGCACCCTTGCGGGAGGCGGGCATTCCCAAGCTGGTCATGATGTTCATGACTTTGCATCCAGAGGCGGCCTCGACCTGCTGGGCAGGCAGATTCCGGGCACGCAGGGTCCGCCCGATCAGCTGCTTGTAGCGCATCATCGCGACCTCGCCCAAGGAGCGGCGGCCGTAGCGGACGTCCCGCTGCCAGCCCTGCCGACCACGCGCGGCAATCCCACGGATGTGGCGGTCGCGTTGGCTGGGGGCGCCGGCAGCGGTCTCGCTCGCCGACCGCGGCGGCCCGAAGCCGGCGGCGTCCAGGCGGCGATCGCCTCCGGCGTCACCCAGATCGTCAGGTCACCGCGCCGGCGCAGCGCCGCATCGTAGGCCGACCAGTTCTCCACATGGTACCGGGCCTTCGGGATCTTGTGGCGGCGGGGCTCATTGGCCTTGTACGGCATCAGCGGCTCGATTTCAGCGGGCAACCTCTATAACCGCTCGCCCTCCTGACCACCACCAGATCGGGCTTTGTGCACCAACGTCTCCTTTGCAGTCTGTTCGGTGAGGTGGAACTTACAGACCGCTTCTTCTATTTTCACTGGAACCACGCCCGCATGACCACAGCCTGGAGAGACCCCCGTTGACAGCTCCCCATGGCCCGATGGCCGGCGGGCACCATCGATCCGCACATGAGTCCGGCCCGGCGTTCCTGACGGAAGGCGGCTCCTGCGGCGCCCTTCTCCTGGAGCATGATTGGGCTGATACACCCCTGGGCCCGCCGGAGAATTGGCCATCGCCGCTGAAGGCAACGGTCGCGATCATGCTCGGCTCCAACCAGCCGATGTTCGTCGTCTGGGGTCCCGGACGCACCCTTATCTACAACACGCCTTACGCCCGGCTTCTGGCGGACAAACATCCACGCGCCATGGGGGGCGATTTCCTCGACGTCTGGAGCGAGATACGCAGCGATCTCGAGGGCATCGTCGCCCAGGCCTATCGCGGCGAGCCGGTCCAGATGGACGACATCACGCTCATCATCGAGCGCCGCGGCTATCCGGAGGAAACCCACTTCTCCTTTTTCTACTCGCCATTGCGGGACGAGGCGGGATCGGTCGCCGGCCTGTTCTGCGCCTGCACCGAAATCACCGCCCAGGTGATGATGCGGCGCCAGCTCATGGAGAGCGAGGCCCGCGCCCGCGCCGATGCCCAGCGTGTGCAGCTTGCCCTGGATGCCGGGGCCATCATCGGCACCTGGTTCTGGCATCTGCCGACGGATCGTTTCACGGCAGACGAGCAGTTCGCCCGATCGTTCGGGCTCGATCCCGAACGATGCCGTACAGGGCTGGGCAGCGAACAGGTGGTCGGAACTGTGCATCCCGACGACAAACCGGGACTGATGGCGGCAGTCGACGAAGTGATCCGACGCGGCGGACCCTATGCCCACCAGTACCGGGTGCGTCGCCAGGATGGACGCTACCATTGGATCGAAGCGAACGGACGGGTCGAGCATGCCCCCGATGGGACGCCTCTGAACTTCCCGGGCGTCCTCATCGATGTGGAGAGCCGCAGGGCCGCGGAAACGGCGCTGCGCGAGAGCGAGGAGCGTTTCCGGGCAGCCGTCCGGGCCGTCAACGGCATCCTGTGGACCAACAACGCCCAGGGGGAGATGAAAGGGGAACAGCTCGGCTGGTCGACGCTGACGGGGCAGTCCTATGACGAATACCAGGGCTACGGATGGTCCAGGGCCGTCCATCCCGAGGATGCCCAGGCGACCATCGAGGCCTGGGAAGCCGCGGTGGCGGGACGGCGGACCTTCCTGTTCGAGCATCGGGTGCGGCGCCGTGACGGCATCTGGCGCCGTTTCAGCATCCAGGCCATCCCGCTGATCGGCCCAAGCGGGGCAATCCGCGAATGGGTCGGGGTCCACATCGACATAACCGAACAGCGTGAAGCCGAAGCCGTCCTGGAGCGGTCGCGGGAAGAACTGGAGCGCCTTGTCCAGGAACGCACCGCCCAGCTGGTGCAGGCGCAGAAGATGGAGGTCGTCGGCCAGCTCAGCGGCGGTATGGCCCATGACTTCAACAACCTGCTCCAGGGCATCGGCAGTTGTCTCGCCGTGCTGGGACGGCATGTTCCGGAAGGGTCTCCGCGCCGGCTGTTCGCCGCCGCGGAGGAAGCCATCACGCGCGGTGCCCAGCTGACGCATTCGCTGCTCGCCTTCGCCCGGCGCCAGATGCTCGCGCCGAGGCCGACAATCCTGCGTCCCCTGTTCGAGGGCATGCGGCCCTTGCTGGAACGCACGCTGGACGGCCTGATCCGCTTCGACATCGATGTTCCACCAGGCACGGCGCCGGTGATGGTCGATCCGGCGCAGCTGGAATCGGCAATCCTCAATCTGGCGATCAATGCGAGGGATGCGATGCCCCGAGGTGGGGTTCTGACCTTGCGTGCCGACAACATCGCCATCGGGCGGCAGGGCGAAGCGGGACGCCCGGCGGAGCTGGCGCCCGGCGACTATGTCGCGATCAGCCTGACCGATACCGGCATCGGCATGGACGAGGCGACCTTGGCCAGGGTCTTCGAACCCTTCTTCACCACCAAGGGGGTCGGTGGGGGCTCGGGCCTGGGCCTATCGATGGTCTATGGCATGGTTGCCCAATCCGGCGGCGGCGTGGCGATCGCCAGCAAGGTCGGCAAGGGGACCTCGGTGACCATCTTCATCCCGCGTGCGTCGGAGGCGCGGGCTTCGACCCAGGAGCCGCCGTCAAAGACGATTCCGGGGGACGGTGCCGTGGTGCTGCTGGTCGATGATGACCCGCTGGTCCGGGCCGGTGCGGCGGCCGTCCTGGAGATGCTCGGTTACCAGGTGATTGCCGCCACGGGTGGATTGGAGGCATTGCAGGTTCTTCAGGAACGGACGCCGGTCGATGTCATGATCACCGACTATGCCATGCCGGGCATGAGCGGCGTCGCCCTGATCCAGGAGACCCGGCGTCTTGCGCCGTCGCTGCCCGTTCTGCTCATCACCGGCTATGCCGACAGACCGGAAGGAATCGAGCACTGCGCGGTTCTCCACAAACCCTTCAAACCACAGGCTCTGGCGGAGCAGATCGCGACCCTTCTGAGGGTGAGTTGACCGGCACCCAAGGGGGGAGGCCGGTCCATGCTGCATCCCATGATCGTGACGGCCGCTCCCTCGGCGCCTTGAACACACCTCCGTCGCGGGTCCGAGCCCCCCCTCACCGACGCTCCAGCGTGCCCTGGCGGCGGCCATCGCCATCCCGGATGACCAGTTCATTCTTATTGAAGCCGGGCACGACATTGCCGCTCCGGCGTCCATTGCTGTCACGCAGCACATGGCTGCCGCCAACCTCCTCCTCGATCCGCCCGATGGGCCGGCCCTCACGGCTGCGCACGACACCGGCGCCGTCGACGTAATTGCCCGGATCGAAGAGAATCGTCGGGTTGCGTTCGTCGGCGGAAGCCGCAGACGCGCCACCCACGAGCGTCAGGAGCAAAAGGACAGCGGCGGCTTTCATTTCGAAAAGGTCCTTGTCAGCCCGGTTGGCGTCAGCCCGGCTGGGCAACGATCCTCCCGTATGTGGTGATCGTCAGGGATGGGCTGTGAGGTTCCGGCATCTCCTTCTTTGCCGGCCTCCCGGCGGCCGCCTCCTGTGGGCTCCGTCATCGCATCCCGATGGGGCCTTGCGACCGAAGGGGAATGCCGGGGACGAGCCGCGGCATGGCGATCACGGACGGGTTCGCAGCATTATCCAGCGCATCATTGCACTGGCCGGATAGGTCAAGGCGAAGCAGAGCGTCGACCAGGCGATCTGCACGGCCAGGGGGGAGCTGCCTGGCTTCACCCGGACCTCCGCCTCGAGCAGACCGACGATGCCGACGAGCAAGTACGCGCAAGCGCAAAACCAGATAAGCGACATGATCCCTCCGCAAGGAGACACCATGTCGCTTCATCATTAACGAAACGCCAACGTCAAACCCGCCGTTCCGACTCCGATGGCGTCAATCGGCAATTGCCGAATGCTCCGGCCGCTGGGTGCCCAGGCGACCGCCGACCGCGGCGGCCACCGCGCCCAGCAGCAGGGCGATGGTGCCCCAGATGCCGGCGGCGGACAGGGTGTTGCTGGTTGCCTCCGCCGCGTTGGTCGCCGTCTCGGCGGCCTGCTGCTTGGCGGCGCCGAACTGCTGCTCGACCTGCTGAAGCCGCTGACGCGCCTGATCCTCGGGGACCCCGGCCTGTTGCGCAATGATGGAAACAGCCTGCTGACGCGCCTGGTCCGCCTGCGGCCCGCCGGTCGCCATCGTGGTCAGGGCGCTGAGCAGCTGGGTGCGGGCATCGTCGCCGCTGCGCTGTTGATCGGCCGGGCGCAACAGATCCTCGGCCCGCCCCCGCAACTCCTCGGCGGACAGTCCCGATGCGCGAACGACCTCCGGAACAGCCTGTTGCATTGTCTGCGCCACGCCCGAGGTTGCGCTGCCCAGCGCACTGAACGCCCCCCTTGTGATGCCACCCAGCGTGGTGGTCACGAGATAGGCGCTGATCAGCAGCGCGAAAGCCCAGGTCAGCAGACCATGGATCAGGCCATCGCCACGGACCGCCACCCCGGCAAGCCGGGCCGCCACATAGCCGCCGATGCCAAGCGCCACCATGTAGCTGATCGTCCACCACAGTCCCGCGCCGATCCCGAAGGAACTCGCCTGCGGCAAGCCTTCACGGCCCGCGGCGGGATCGATGGCCGTCATTCCGATGCCGAGCCCGAGCATGCTCAGCAGCAGCTGGATCGCCAGGGCAAGCACGACGCCCGCAAAGACGCCCGCCCACGATACGCGGCGATGAACACCCGGCCTCACCTCCACGTCCGAACCGGTCAGAATTGTGCGGTGCGGTGCCGCGTCGGGCGCCGTGTAGACGCCTTGCTTCGTGATCATGGTCGTGGTCCTTGAGCCTGGAGGGGACGCAGAGATCTGGCGTCTCCGGCGGCCAGGGTGACAAATGGCCGGATGGAGAAGCATGAGGCGTCGGACACTCTTCAACCAATCAACATCAGATGTGTGATGATGGTTCCCTGTGTTTATGGCAAGTGGACATTGTCATCACATGCGTTTTCATGATAAACGCATCCACGTAATTTATTTATTTTGAATCACTATTGTGAGATTTGTTCATAAATAAAATATGGTAATGGCGAATTTCTATAATCATGATAGGCCGATGATATAAGATCGGAATGGCACATATAATGGATAGCAACTCTTTTATGGGGAGGCTGACATGCCATTGCGCGCCGAATACACCCTGCACCAGTCCAACTTGGGCGATTTCCTCTCTGCGCCAGTTTGGATGGAAAAGAATGGAACGCCGCTCAGCGTCCTCTCGGCCCTGGCCCGACTTGACCTCGATCCCTGGGCCGAAGGATCTCGCCTGGCGGTGTTGTCAAAGGATGCGGCGAGGTCACGGCTTGCCGCCATCCTTCGTCAGCTTCCTGAGAAACAGCCTGGGACAACGGACACCGACAGGATCGCGGACCGTCTCGTGGCGCTTTTGCCTAAAAAGGGAGCTGCCGCGATCGCCACTGCCATGCCGACCAACGACGCCGCCGGTCGGATGCGCGGTGCAACCGGCGGCAACCGTTGGATCATCCTTGCATTGGCGGCGCTCCTTGCCGCCCTGGTGACGAACGGGCTCTGGTTCTGAGGCAGGCGACCCAAGAAGCCGTCACGGTCGCTTGTCCGCCAACTCAGTCTGTTGCGTCTGTCTCCTTGCGGCGGAGGTCAGCCAGGTCAGTGCCAGGAGGCCGCATCCTGCCGAGACGATGGAGGCGGCCAGGATGCCGAGCTTGGCGGCAGCGATCAGGGATGGGTCGAACGCCAGCTCGGCAATGAACAGCGCCATCGTAAAGCCGATGCCCGTCAGCAGCGAACCGGCAGCGAGAATGCCCCAGGACAGCTCCGCCGGGAGAATGGCCAGGCGCAGCGTCACGGCCACAACGCTGAAGGTCACCACCCCGACAGGCTTGCCAAAGACGAAAGCCAGCAGAATTGCCAGGGTCAGGGGGGCGTCGATCCCTTCGGCCGTCAGCGGCAGGCCGGCATTCGCCAAGGCGAAGAGCGGCATGATCAGGAAGGCGATCCAGGGATGCAGCAGGATCTCCAGGCGTTCGATCGGAGACAGCGCCTCGCGGGTCGCGACGCCGGCCCGGCGCAGGTCGTGGCGGTCGGCCGTGTCGCCGCTCCAATGCTCTCCCGGCGGGTAGGCGGTAACGCGCCCCAGGATGCTGCGCAGGCGGTGGTCGCTCACCCAGCTGCGCGCCGGCGTCATCAGGCCGAGAAGGACACCGGCCAGCGTCGGATGGACGCCCGAAATGTCCAGGGCCAGCCAGATCGCTCCGCCCAGCGCGAAATAGGCCGTGAGGTTGCGGACGCCTGCGCGGGCGATCCCTGCCACGACGCCAACCCCCAGCCCGGCCAGTCCGAGGGCCGCCGGATCGAGGGCGCTGCCATAGCCGATCGCGATCACCAGGATCGCGCCGATGTCGTCGAAGATCGCCAGCGACAGCAGGAACAGCCGAAGGCTGTGGGGAATGCGCGTCCCGAGGATTGCCAGGCAGCCGATCACGAAGGCGGTATCGGTCGCCGTGACCGCCCCCCAGCCATGAACGCTGTCCCCGTCGCCCACCACCAGGAGGAAAAGGGCGGCGGGCACGATCATTCCACCCAATGCCGCGGCGATCGAAAGCGCGGCCATCCGCGGGTTGCGGAGTTCGCCCAGCACCATCTCCCGCTTCAGCTCAAGCGCGGCGACGAAGAAGAACAGCGTCATCAATCCGTCGTTGATCCAGTGCTTCAACGACCGGGAGAACTCGATGTCACCCAGATGAAGTCCGGCTTGGGTATCCCAGATGGCCAGGAACGGTGTGGACCAGGGGGAGTTGGACAGAAGCAGGGTCAGGGCGGTGCACAGCAACAGGGCGCCGCCGGCAGCCGCCTCGATCCGCAGGAACCGTGTGAGGGGTTTGGTGATGCGATCCACCGGCTCCTTCGGCAGCCGGCCGGCGTCCTCGCTCATGTCGTTCGATCTTGCATCGGGGGTGCCGGATGCCGGACGGCCACCCCGGCTTGTGTCCGGGATGGCCGTCGGAGGCGGGCGGTTGACATCCGCCTTGCCACGCATTGCGCGCTTCAGATCAGCGCTTGTTGCCGGGCTTGGCGCCGGACTTGTTGCCGCCCGCCTTGCCGCCGACCGGCTCCACCTTGACGTCGGTGCGGCGGGCGACGGCCTCCACGGTCTTTTCCTGTTCGGACGCCGTCTTGGACAGCACGACCTCCCCGACGACGCGGGCCTCCTTGGTGATCTCCGGCGTTTCGGAGGTCGCCGTCAGTTCGATGGTCTTCTCACCGAAGGCGGCCTTCTCCTCGTCGGCGCTCAGGGACCGGTCGACCTTGCGGTGTTCCACATCCACCGTTTCGTCGCGCAGCGTCACGGTTTCCCGGACCGGCGTCTCGGTAACCTCCGACGTGGCCTTCACCCCGCCCTTGGCGACCCGGCGCTTGCCGATCTCGACCTCCTCCTTCACCGACTGGAGGGTCTCCTGCTCGACGCTGCCGCCGTTGCCCGCCTTCTGGGCCGGCTTACCCGCCGCCGGGGGCTCGGGCAGGTCAACGGACCCGTTTTCATCGAGGATGGCTTCCGCCGCGTCGGCATCCTGGTCGGCGATGTCGGCCGCCACCAGGGTGTGGCCCTGGCGGATGGCTGCACCGTACTGCTCGGCCAGTTCCTTGTCGAAGCCGTGTCCCAGCAGGCCCTGGGCGGCTTTGTCGGCGCTGTCGGCGCCGCCGAAGGTTTCGATGTCCGCTTCCTGGCAGCCCGCCGCGATCAGGGCCTGATAGGCCTTCTTGGCGGAACCGCTTTCCTTGTAAAGTCCAACGATGATGGTGCTCATGATAGTCTCCAGTAGGATTTAAAGTATTTCAGGCTCTTGGGGTAAATCAGGCCGCTCAGGTCAGAGGGTGTCCGAAGACGGGTCCTGCTCGATAACGACCTCCTGACGGCGCACGGTGACGTGGTCGGTCATCGTCCGGCTCGTGGTGCGGCGAGTGATCCGGACCTCTTCCACCAGCTTCAGGCGGACTTCCAAGGTCGCCACCTCCTCGATCACCGAGATGACGGTGGTGTCGCCATCCTGGCGGTCCGGGATCGGGCCCTCGACGAAGCGTCCGATGGGAACCCGCTCGACCTCCAGCGTTTCCACCGACAGATCGACCTCTACAGGCTGCTCGTGCTGGTGGCTGAGGGTGCGGGCATGGACGGTCCCGGTGACTTGACTGTGCTTGCGCACGCTCACCCGCTCTTCGACGGCGAGAAGCGTCTGCGGCCCGTTTTCCGAACTGGTCAACGGCGGTCCTCCTGCGGTTCTGGTGCCGCGGTGCCGCGGGACCAGGAAGCTGGAAAGAGGTGGCTGTACTCCAGCGCTGTCAGAGACCGGGCCGCGCCGGGTTGTACCTGGCGTCTTTCGCAAAGCGGGATGCAGCCTGGGAGATGCGGACATTGACCTCGAAGAAGGCCAGCCAGCCGCCGAGCAGGTAGCGGCTGCCCGCCATCATGACATCCTGCGGGCCGTGGGCCCGGAGCATGCTGCTCATCATCTCGTTCTGGCGGTCGACCGCCTGGTTCATGACGGTGACGGCCTCCGAGAAGACCCCCCCAAACCCCGCTGCCGGAGCATTGCCGGAGTCCGTCGCCCGTCCGGCATCCGGACGGCCACCCATGCTGCCGCTGCCGGACAGCTTCGGCGGCCAGGGCCTCGGCTGCTGGCCAAGACCGCGGAAGGCCTGCGCTGCCGCCGCACCGGCTTTCGGCGCTTGCTCTTCACTGGCGCTGCGGATGCTGGGGCGGATGTTGGGCCTCTTGGATGCCTCGGCACTTGCCGCGGCCTCGTCGCTGGCGCTGTGAATGGTGGGGCGGGTGGTGGGAGTCGGGTGCGTGCCGTCGTCCATATCGTCTCCATGACTGTTCGGGATGGTGGTCGGGTGCTGGCAGGGAGCGCCGGGCTCGACCTGAATGACTTAGGAAAATATTATGCTGCGCTGCAAAAATTCAATCGGCGCAGAAATATAATTATGAGAACTCCACTATAAATCGCAAGATAAAAGGAGAAGATATTTAAAGACATGTGATAGTTATTTTTCAGATTCGCGATTTCGAGGAAGTAATTTTTCTGGACAATTAATATGTTCGCCCTGTCCGATCAGGCATCCGGCGATGTGCCGGCGCCACTTTTGCGCATAATGAGTTTGTGGTCTGCACCTGTATCTTTTCAAAAGAAGCGACCAAACGCAGGGAGCATTGCATGCCCGGTAATCCCCGCGACCAGAAGGACGCAGAGAAGATGGTCAATGCGGAGGAGGCGCGTGGCGGTCCCTTCGTGGTGGCCGCGGAATCGACCCTGATGCCGATGCTGATCGCCGATCCGACCCTGCCGGATGTGCCGGTCGTCTTCGTCAACGCCGCGTTCATCAAGCTGAGCGGCTATACGCGGGAGGAGGTTCTGGGCAGGAGCTATCACCTCCTGTCCGGCGCCGACACCGACCCGGAGGTGGCGCGTGCGATCGATCTGACCGTGCGTGCCGGGGAGGCCATCGTGCGCGGGGTGCAGCTTTACCGGAAGGACGGAAAGCTGCTGTGGGTGCTCCAGCACGTCGCCCCCGTCTTCGAGGAGGGGCGCATCCGCTACCACTTCGCCTCCTTTGTCGACATCACCGAGCGCAAGGCGGCGGAAGACCAATTGCGGCAGCTCAACGAGGAACTCGACCGCCGTGTCTCGTCGCGGACCGAGCGGCTGGACGAGCTCAACCGCCAGCTCGCCAGTGAAGTCGAGCGCCGCATCGAAGTGGAACGGGTGCTGCGCAACACACTGCACGACAAGGATTTGCTGCTGCGCGACAAGGACGACCTGATGCGGGAGGTGAACCACCGTGTCAAAAACACCCTCCAGATGGCCTCGTCCTTCCTGCGCATCCAGCTGCGCGTTGCCCGGAGCCAGGAACCGGCCGTGCAGGAGGCGCTGCACAGCGCCGTGGAAAGGCTGGACCGCATGGCCGAGATCCACGAGAAGCTCTACCGGGCGCAAGGGCTGCAGGAGATCGAGTTCGGCGGGTATCTGGGGATGCTGTGCCGTGACCTGCTGGCGTCCTTCGGGGCCGCACCCAACCCGAACATCGTGCTGGACGTCGACGCCGACGAGGCCTTTCTGAAGCCGGATCAGGCCATCCCGCTGGCCCTCATCGCCAACGAAGCGATGATCAACGCGCTGAAATACGCCTTCCCCAATGGACGCCCCGGCCGCATTGCCGTCTCGTTCCGCCACACCTCGCGCAGCCTTCTATGCATGACCATCGGTGACGACGGCGTCGGCATGCCCGACGAACGGCGGACCGGCTCGCTCGGCCTCACCCTGATGGAGTTGCTGGCCAAGCAGATCGAAGGCGGCGTGACCGTCAGCTCCGGCCCCGGCACCACCGTCACGGTGTCGATCCCGGCATGACCGCCCGATGGCGACGGGTCCAAACGGCCAGAGCAAGGGGGCCATGACGCGGCATATCCCGACATCCGAGGTTCTTCGTGGCTTGCTGGACGAGGCTCCGGCCGATTGCGTCACGCTCGGCTGGCTGCTGGAAAAACTCCACAAGCGCTCCTTCGGCATCGTTCTGCTGCTGGCGCTGATTGGGCTGACGCCGGGAACGTCACCGGTCGTCGGGCTGCTGCTGACGGCATTGTCACACCAACGATGGTAGCCCGGCGGCAGTGACGGTATTCTCACCGAATGTCACCGCTCTCGTTTGCCCGCCATCAGTTCCCGCCCGCGATCATCCAGCATGCGATCTGGCTGTATCTGCGGTTCACTTTGAGCTACCGGGACGTCGAGGAACTGCTGGCTGAACGCGGCATCGATGTGTCTTATGAAACCGTGCGCCGCTGGGTCGTGAAGTTCGGGCCGGCCATTGCTGGCAACTTGCGGCACCTGCGGCCGAAACCCAGCCCGCGCTGGCATCTGGACGAGATGGTGATCAGGGTCAGCGGCCGGCTCATGTACTTGTGGCGGGCCGTCGATGACGAAGGCGAGGTGTTGGACAAGCTCCGGTTTTACAGGGCCGCTTTCCGCGAAATCGGTCTGACCGCCCACCATGAACAAGGGTGGCGGACGAACAACCGGGCCGAAGTCTCGCACCAGCCGGTGCAGCGACGAGAGCGGAACATGCAGCGGTTCAAATCAACACGTTCCGCCCAGCTCTTCGTCTGTCTGCATGCCGCCGTCTACAACTGCTTCAACCTTCAGCGCCACATGGTCTCCCGCCGTACCCTGCGCACCTTCCGGGCGCAGGCCATGGCCGCTTGGCAATTCGCGACCGCGGTCACGTAAGCGAATGTCGAACTGGGAGTGATCTGCACACCGGCTCAGTTCCCGTGACAGTGCCACTTGAACCAGTCGGCACTGACCAAAAGGGCCGTCCTCTCCGACAGTCGGCGTCCATTCGATGTCAAGCGGGTAGGCCGTCCCTTGACGGTACGAGCTGCCCGTCTAACTGAGGTGCGGGCAACAACGAAAGCAGCTGCAATGACGGGAACCGCATTGGTGGTGGGATCGAGCGGCATCGTCGGCAGTGCGACGGCCGCTTTGTTGGTCGACGAGGGCTGGACGGTGCACGGTTTGGCGCGGCGCCCGACCGCACAGCCCGGCGTACGGTCTGTCGCCGCCGATCTTCAGGATGCACCGGCCACCGCGGGCGCTCTGGAAGGTCTGAAGCCGGATGTGGTCTTCATCACCACATGGCTGCGCCAGGAAAGCGAGGCGGAGAATATCCGGGTCAACGCGGCGATGGTCCGCAACCTTCTCGATGGGATCCGACCGGCGGGCAGCGTTCGCCACGTCGCGCTGGTGACGGGCTTGAAGCACTATCTCGGTCCTTTCGAAGCCTATGGCAAAGGTATGCTGCCTTTGACGCCGTTTCGCGAAAGCCAGGGGCGGCTAGACGTGCCGAACTTCTACTATGCGCAGGAGGACGAACTCTTCGCCGCGGCCAAGCGCGACGGTTTTTCCTGGAGCGTGCACCGGCCCCATACCGTCATCGGCAAGGCGGTCGGCAACGCGATGAACATGGGAACGACGCTCGCCACCTACGCGATCCTCTGCCGCGAGGCGGGGCGGCCCTTCCGGTTTCCGGGATCGGCGGCGCAGTGGAAGGGCCTTACCGACGTGACCGACGCGCGCCAGCTCGCCCATCATCTGCTTTGGGCGGCAACCACGCCCCAAGCGGCGAACGAGGACTTTAATGTCGTCAACGGCGACATCTTCCGCTGGAACTGGATGTGGGGCCGTATCGCGGAATGGTTCGGGCTGGAGCCGGCACCCTTCGACGGCACTGTCCAGCCGCTGGAGCAGGTCATGAAGGATGACGCGCCCCAGTGGCGCCGTATTGCCGAGCAAGAACGACTGGCGGAACCCGATCTCTGCCGTCTAGCCTCGCCCTGGCACACGGATGCCGACCTCGGGCGGCCGATCGAGGTCGTCACCGACATGAGCAAGAGCCGGCGTCTCGGCTTCACCCGCTACCAGCCGAGCGATGACGCTTTCTTCGACCTCTTCGAAAGGCTGCGTGCCGACCGTCTGATCCCTTAACAAGCGAGGTGTTGTCAGGTTGGCGTGAGCCGCTCCCACGTGGCAGGTTGGCGAACATGAGCACAGCGTCCAATCCCTATCGCGGTTTCCACTTTCCGGCCGAGATCATCAGCGAAGCGGGTACCGTCAAGTCCACGGTGGCGGGGCGGCAGATGAAGCGCTTCAAATCGCCCCGACAGGTGCAGCGCTTTCTGCCTATCCATGACCCGATCGCCAACCTCTTCCACCTCCGCCACGATCACCGCCCCGCCTCCGACTACCGCGCCGCCCGCGCCCAGGCCTTCGCCACCTGGGCCGAAGTCGCCGGTGCGCAGCTGGCCGCTTGATCCCCCGATCTCTGGGCATCCGTGGCCGAGCTGCGCCAGCCATGAGGTCGGTGCCAACGAGTTGACGGTGCCGTCCAAAGACCGCCTATCGCGCGCTCCTCCATCAACCTGGCGCCGACCGAATTATGATCGTGAGCCGCAGTTCACCCCAAAGGGGAAGGGCTTTTTCGCGGTTGACCGCCGGGTGGCGGTTCAAGAGTCTTGCCCGCCGTTTGGCGCCGGTATTCCTCAACCGGTAGCCCGCCCATGCCCCAGTTCTCCATGGGAACCTCGTCGATCACGACGAAGGTCGCCGCGTGCGGCTTGTTCAGCACCTCGAACAACAGGTCGCTGACACCCTTGATCAGGGTCGCCTTCTGCTCCGGCGTCGCGCCGGTTGCGCCGGGGCTCGTGCCCTCGCGGGTGATCTGGATGTTCACGTACGGCATCGGGTGCGTCCTTTCCGTTTGATGGCGTTACCGCCAGGGCCTTACCAGCGACCGGCATGCTGCCCGCCGTCGACGTGCAGCGTTTCACCGGTGACGAAGTTGGCGGAGTCGAGGTAGAGCACCGCGTCCACGATGTCCTGAATGTCGCCCAGGCGGCCCACCGGGTGCAGAGCCGCCAGGAATTCGTGCGTTTCCGGGGCGTGCATCGGCGTCTTGATAATGCCCGGCGACACCGCGTTCACGCGGATGCCCTTGCCGGCGTATTCAATGGCTAGCGAGCGGACAACCGCGTCCAAGCCGCCCTTGGTCAGGGATGCCAGCGCCGCGGGCACGCTGGCCAGCGGCTGTTCCACCAACGTGGTGGTGATGTTGACGATGTGCCCGCTGCCCTGGTTCAGCATCTGCGCCGCAGCCAACTGGGACACATGGAAGAAGCCGGTCAGGTTGGTGGCGACGACCCCCGCGTAGTCGGCTGCGGTGTATTCGGTGAAGGGCTTGGCGACGAAGATGCCGGCGTTGTTGACCAACGTGTCGATGCGCCCGAAGCGTTCGCGGGCGGTGTCCACCAGGCGCTTGGCGGTGTCCGGGTCGGCGACGTCGCCGCCGACGGTCACGATGTTCGGATCGTCGCTGGCCTTGATGGAGCGGGAATTGGCGACGACGGCGAAACCGCGCTGGCGGAAGCCCGCCACCAGACCCGCACCGATGCCCTGAGACGCGCCGGTGATCAGCGCAACCCTCTGCGTGCTCATGATGGATCCTTTGGGTTCGAACAAGGGGCGTGTGTGGATGACCCGCCACTCGCGGGTCGTTTCACGCCCCTTGGCGTGGATTGAAACGATGAGAAATTCTGTTGTGAGGCGGGAACCGAAGGGCCGTTGAAACTTGCGACCACGTTGTCTTTCCGTCCCGCTTTCGCATTGAAAAATGCCGCAGGACGCGTAGAACGGCAAACGAGCTTTCCTCATCGAATCGACAAGGTGGGTTTGTCGATGTCACGACCGCTGCTGCCCCTCAGCGGGTTCCGCGCCTTCGAGGCCGCCGCCCGCCACCTCAGTTTCGCCCGGGCCGCGGAAGAATTGCGCGTCACCCCGGCGGCGATCAGCCATCAGGTGCGGACGCTGGAGGATTATCTCGGCGTGCCGCTGTTCCGACGCAGCGGCCGACGCGTGCTGCTGACGGAGGCGGGGCAGATCCTGCTGCCGGATCTGCGGCGCAGCTTCGACCTGATGGAGGCCGCTATGGGGCAGGTCAAGCGGCTGGCCGCGGGCGGCGTCCTGACGGTCAGCATGTCGCCGTCCTTCGCGGCCAAATGGCTGATGCCGCGCATCGAGCATTTTCGGACGCGCCACCCCGACATCGACCTGCGCATCGACGCGGACGTGCGGCTGGTGGATTTTTCCGCCAACGAGGTGGACATCGTCATCCGCTATGGTCCCGGCTCCTACCCCGGCCTGAAAAGCGTACTGCTGTTCGAGGAGGAACTGTTTCCGGTGTGCAGCCCCCGGCTGCTGTCCGGCGCCGTCCCGTTGCGGAGCATTACCGACCTGCGGCAACATACGTTGCTGCACGACGAGACGATCAATTTCGCAGGGCCGATCCCGTCATGGCGGGTCTGGCTGCAAACGGTCGGGCTGGAGCAGGCCATCGACCTCAGCCGGGGACTGCGCTTCAATTCCTCGGTGACGGCGACCCAGGCGGCCGTCGATGGGCATGGAGTGCTGCTGGGGCGCAGTCTGATCGTTGCAGACGATCTCTCGGCCGGGCGGCTGGTCCGCCCCTTTGCGGAGTCCTGCCCGGCGGGGTTCGGCTATTACCTCGTGTATCCGCCTCAGGTCGCGTCGCGAGCGAACGTCCACGCTTTCGTCGACTGGATCATTGAGGAAGCGGCCGGGGAGGGAACCGGCGGAGAGGGGTGACGGGGTGCCGTCACTCTCCTTTGATGACCTTCAAGGGGCACTGTACGAAACTGGTGACGATCGTCGAAGAGCCACGATGCCCGCCCGCTGCGGATAACCGGTCCGCCTACGCCAGCCATCGGAGGGCGCTGCGGCGGACCGGTTCCCCACAGCCGCTCCTACACCACCTCGCGGGACACGACCCGTAACCGGTTGCCGCCGGTCTACATCGACGCATCGGAGCTCTCCACCCGGCTCGCTCGAGCTTTACTTACATGGCGAAAACCCTGTCCCGGACGCAACAATCTGGCCAGCAACAGCAATCAACAGCGTGCTCGTCCGCATCACCAGATTCGCGGTTGCTGTCGTATATTTTAACGTATATGATCACATATACGTTCTGTGGGGCGCATTCGACTGACCTGCGGAACCGCGAAATGCACAGCGAGGGTTTGAGATGTATTATTTCGGATACTGCACGTGGCTGAATCCGCCGGAACTGCACCGGTACTTCCCGGAGGCGAAGGTGGTCACCAAGGGCTACGTCGCGAACCACAAGCTTGAGTTCCATGCGGCAGCCGGCCGCGCGGATCGCGGATGGTGTCATCTGTCCAATACCGGCCGGGCCTGGGGCAACAACGTGCTGGGCATCGTCGTCGAACACCCGGACCATCATTTCGAAGAAGATTATGACGACTTCGAACGCTGCTTCGTCAGCGTCCGCGGCGACGACGGCAAGGTCTACGACTGCTGGACGTACCGCATGTCGGCGCCGGGTTCGGCAATGCGTCCGCCCAACTTCTACTGGAGCCATATCCCCGAAGGCATGAAGCACTGGGGCTTCCCGGACGAGTATGTCCGCTCCGTGCTGGCAATGTACGAAGAGGCGGCAGCCTGCCCGCGCGCCGACCGTCCGAACCCGTCCGCCGTTCCGGGCCGCTCGGCAGAGACGCGCTGATGAAACGCGCCCGTCCGCCGAACGGCCGCCCGCAGAATGCGGTCCGGCGGACGGGCGACATCGCCGCTGACAAAAGACACCAAACAAAGAACGACAGGAACAGAGGAGAAACTGCGATGCGTCTGCCCCCTTCGGCCACTTCCAGTCGGGCCATGCCGGCTTCAATCGCGGCGGTGGCCGCCTGCCTGTTCTCGATGTTCCTGCATGCCCCTGCCCACGCCCAGATCGTCGGCGAGGCCGCGGCTCTCGTGCCGAAGCCGATCCGCGACGCCGGCACCCTGCGTATCGGGTCGCAGCAGACCTTCCCGCCTGTCGAATTCCGCCAGGACGGCAAAACCGAGCCGACAGGCGTCAGCGTCGATCTGCTGAACGAGGTGGGCAAGCGTCTCGGCCTCACCATCACCTTCGTGCATGGCGAATACGCCGCACTGATCCCCGGCCTGGAAGCCGGCCGCTTCGATGTCGCCTCGGGCGGCATCAGCGACACCGAGGAGCGCGAGCAGAAGGTCGATTTCGTCAACTACCTGATGTCTGGCGGCAGCATCCTGGTTCGCGCCGGGGACGCGGAAAAGCTCAGGAGCCTCGCGGACTTCTGCGGGAAGTCGGTGGCCACCTTGCTGGGCAGCCGCGTCATCATGGCGGCGGTGGAAAAGGCGTCGGAGACCTGCGTCGCCGGCGGCAAGCCGCCGATCGCCGCCAACCAGCTGCCCGCCGCACCCGATGCCCGCATGCAGCTCGACCTTGGGCGGGTCGACGGCTATCTCGGCGATTTCCCGGCGCTCGTCTACATGAAGGCGCAGGTGCCGGGCAAATACGCCATCGCCGGCGGCAACTATATCCTGACCCCATACATCACCTCCTGGGGCTTCCAGAAGACTTCGCCGCTGAAGGAAGCCGTGCAGAAGGCCGCGCAGAGCATGCTGACCGACGGCACCTATCGGACCATCCTGTCCAAGTGGGAGATGGAGGGCGCCGCCCTGCCGGAGATCACCGTCAACCTGCCCGCCAGCAAGAGGAAATGACCGTGGCCGCCAGTTGCGCAATGGCCGAACCACGGGCCGTCCGCGTGAGGCACCGCCTGCGCTGGGGAGCCTGGCTCCTCAGCGCCATCGTCCTGCTGGTGACGGGTATGCTCCTCGTCGCGGCGATCCGCGCGAAGATCATGAACCTGGAGGTGTTCCTCACCTACCTCACCAGCGAACAGGTGCTCCTCGGCGCCCGCAACGCCCTCATCCTCGGAACTCTTGCGCTGGCGCTGGCCAGCGTGATCGGCCTCGTCGTTGCCCTGATGCGGGTCAGCGGCAACCCCATCCTGGCCGGCCTGTCGGCGACCTACGTCTATTTCTTCCGCGGCACGCCGATGCTGATCCAACTGCTGTTCTGGTTCAACGCGCTGCCCACCATGTTCCAGCGCCTCTACCTGACGATCCCATTCACCGACATCGTCCTGCTCGACGCGCCGACCACCACGGTGGTGACGCCGTTCGTCGCGGCACTTGCCGGGCTCGGCCTTGCCGAAGGCGCCTATATGGCCGAGATCATCCGCGCCGGCATCCTGGCGGTGGACAAGGGCCAGCGCGCCGCCGCCCGCGCCATCGGCATGACCGAAGCGCAGGTGCTGCGCCACGTCGTCATTCCGCAGGCGGCCCGCATCATCATCCCAGCCGGCGGCAATCAGTACATCATGCTGCTGAAATCGACGTCGCTGGCATCCGCCATCGGCTTCCTGGAGTTGCTGCGCATCGCCACCGACATCTACTCGTCCAACTTCATGGTCATCGAACTGCTGGCAGTCGCCGCCTTCTGGTACTTGGTGATGACGGCCTTTGCCACCGCCATCCAGACTTTGCTCGAAAAGACCTTCCCCCAGCGGTAGCTCTCAGAGGACGACATGGACACCTCCTTCAAGGCTGCGGCCGTGGTGCTCGACTCCGTCTCGAAATCATACGGACCGGTCGAGATTCTGAAGAACGTCTCGGTCTCCATCGCGCCGGGGGAGGTGGTCACCCTCCTCGGCCCGTCGGGAGCCGGAAAATCCACCCTTCTGCGCTGCATCAATCACCTGGAGACGATCAGCACCGGCCGCATCTATGTGCATGGCAAGCTCATCGGCTATCGCGAGGTCGGCGACACCCTGCACGAGCTGTCCGATCGCGAAATCAGCGCCCAACGCCGCTCCATCGGCATGGTGTTCCAGAGCTTCAACCTGTTCCGTCACATGACGGTGCTGCAGAACGTCATGAGCGGACCGGTCCATGTGCTGCGCACGCCAAAGGTGGAGGCGGAGGCGCTGGCCCGCGACCTGCTGGCGAAGGTCGGCCTGCCCGACAAGGCCGACCGCTACCCGTCCGAGCTGTCAGGCGGCCAGCAGCAGCGCGTCGCCATCGCCCGCACCCTGGCGCTGGCCCCCAGCGTCATGCTGTTCGACGAGCCAACCAGCGCGCTTGATCCCGAACTGTCGCAGGAGGTGGTCGCAACCATCCGCAGTCTGGCGGAGCAGGGCTACACCATGCTCATCGCCACACACGAGATGGCCATCGCCCGCGATTTCGCAGACCGCGTGATCTTCATGGTGCATGGTGAGGTGGTCGAGGATGTGCCGGCGCGCAGCTTCTTCACCACGCCCCGCCACGAACGCAGCCGGCAGTTCGTCGCCCGGCATGCCGGTTGAAGGACATCGTCATGCCAGACACCACCGACCGCGAAAACACCGAAGGCGCTCCGGATCGGGGTCCCGTGCGCAAGCGCGCCGGCACCGAACTGCTGGCGGCCGATGTCCATGCCCGGCTGCGCACCCGGATCCTAACCTTCGAGATCAAGCCGGGCACGCGTCTGGTTGAGGACGAGATCTCGGCCAACCTGGAGGTGGGCCGCACACCGGTGCGCGAGGCGTTGCTGCGCCTGCAGGGCGAGGGGCTGGTCAGCCGGGAGAAGGGATGGGTGGTGGAGAGCACCGACGTCGCCAGCATCGACCGGGTGTTCGAAAGCCGGGTCGCCATCGAAGGCTACGCGACACGCCTTGCCGCACTGCGCACCGCTCCCGCCGACCTCCGCGAGCTGATGGCCCTGGTGGAGGAGATGGATGGCTTCGAAGCGATGAGCCGCGCCACCCTCAACCAGCTCAACCGCCGCTTCCACCAGCGCATCGTTGCACTGTCCGGAAATCCTTTTTTCGTGGAGATGCATGAACGCACCCAGTTCCATTACTGGAACATGCGCCTCCCTGTCCTCTTCACGCGAGAGCAGGCGATGATGACGAACGAACAGCACCGGCTGATCCTCAGTGCCCTGTCCTGCGGTGACGCCAGCGCAGCGGAACGCCATGCGCGCGAGCATGTCGCGACGACGCATCGGATCGTCCGCGATGCGCTGGACGGATGACGATCACACTTGAAACCACCGGCACCCACCTCTACCCGGGTGCCCGCGGGACGGTGCGGGACGGGCGTCCGCCGTCGCAGCAGGAGCGGCAGCCGACCTCCTGCCTGATCCTGTTCACCGACGGTACGGCTGCGGCCGGAACGCTTAGCGCCCGCGATGCCGACGAATGGCTGCTTGCGGTGGACGCCCATCGGACCGGGCGCGGCACGGCCATCCCATCCAGATGCTGGATCGTCGTGTTCGACCGGACCGTGACGCCGCAGTCCCTGCGTGTGCGGTCAAAGTGCCCGCCTGCTTGACCCCACCCTCTTCTTTAGCCTTAGGAAGCCAGTTCCATGTTGCAGTCCCAGCACCGTTCGCTTGCCTGTGGAATCGGCCTGATCGTCGGATCGATGCTGCTGTTCAGCCTGTCGGACGTGCTGGCGAAGCGGCTGGCGGAGAGCGTCCACCCCGTCGAGATCGCGTGGCTGCGCTGCCTGGGTGCGGTGATTCTGCTGCTGCCGGTCGTGGTTGCGCGGCCGGGACTGCTGCGCAGCGTGCGCCCGCATGTCCAGGTAACCCGCGGCCTTTGTCTGCTGGCGTCGACGACCTTGCTGATCGCGGCGCTGCGCCATCTCGGGCTGGCCGAGGCGACGATGCTGGTGTTCATGTCCCCGTTCATCCTGACCGGGCTGTCGGCGCTGCTGTTCGGCGACCGGGTGTCGGCGGCTCATTGGGTAGCGGTCGGCATTGGGTTGGCCGGGGTGGCGGTGGTGGTGCGGCCGGGGCTGGACGGGGTGACCGCAGCGGTCGCGCTGCCCATCCTGTCCTCGCTGTTCTGGGCAATCGGGATGCTGTGCACGCGCCGCATCGGCGATGGGGATTCGCCCGTGACCACGCTGCTCTGGTCGGTAACCGTCGGCCTCGCCGCGGCGAGCATCCCCTTACCCTTCCACGCCACCATACTGGACGGCGCGCAGGCCCTTGCCGCAGCCGGCATGGCGGCGACTTGGACGGCCGCGCATTTCTGCGTCGTGCTGGCCTACCGCAGCCATCCGGCTTGGCAACTGGCGCCCTTCTCCTATTCGCAGGTCGTGTGGTCGGTGATACTCGGCTATGCCGTGTTCGCGGAACTGCCCGACGCCCCCGCCTTCCTCGGTTCCGCCCTGATCCTGTCCGGCGGCCTGCTGGCGGCGCTGCGCCGCCCGGCGCCCCCGCTGCGGCAGCACGGGGCGTAATTCCCCGCCAATCGACGTCATTCACACAAAAGGAGCCAAGACCGGCATGTCGCCCCTCTTCAACACGCTGCATCACGTTTGCATCGTCGTCCGCGATCTCGACAAAGCGGTCGCCTACTATGAATCGCTGGGTGTCGGCCCCTGGAACGATTACCCGAAAGGCGGACCTTATCTGGAGTTCGAGGTGCCCAACGAAGCCGCATCCAAGGCGATGCGCTACAAATGCGCCGATCTCGCCAACATGCAGATCCAGCTTTGCGATCCGGGCGAACTGGACTCGCCGCAACGCCGCTTCTTGGAGGAGCATGGCGAAGGCGTGTACCACCTAGGTTTCGAGGTGCCAGATCGCGATGCCGCCGAGGCGGAGGGCCGCACGAAAGGCTTGGGCGTCATCGCCCGCGGTCGCCGCGCCGACGGCACCGGCTTCTGCTATTTCGACACCCGCCGGGATGCCGGCGTGGTGCTGGAAATCCGCAAGTCGACCCGCTGACCGGCTTTAAAAGCCGTCCAGCGTGTCCCTGACGATGTCGTAGGTGGTCCGGACATGCTGCCGCGCAGCCTCCTCGGCCGCGTCTTCGCGGTGTTCGGCCATTGCACCCAGGATCAGCCTGTGCTGGTCGTTGGCGACCTGCGTCTGCTCCTTCGTAAAGATGATGGGCAGGCGCATGTTCCAATAGTGGAACAGGGTCTTTTCATGCATATCCACGAAGAACTGGTTGCCCGACAACTCGATGATGCGGCGATGGAAGCTGCGGTTCAACTGGTTCAACTGCGCGCGGGGCATCTGTTCGAAACGGTCCATTTCCTCAACCAACTTGCTGAGTTCCTGGACATGCCCATCCGTCACCCGCACGGCGGCGAGCCGGGTGGCATAGCCTTCGATGGCGATGCGGCTTTCGAAGATGGCCTGCATGTGGGAAGGGTCGGTGCTCTCCACCACCCATCCCTTCTCCCGGCTGACCAGCCCCTCGCCCTGGAGGCGCAGCAGCGCCTCGCGCACCGGCGTCCGGCCCACCTCCAGGCTGGCCGAAATCTCGTCCTCCACCAGACGCGTGCCGGGCTTGATCTCGAAGGTCAGGATTTTGGTGCGGAGACGCGCGTGGACATCGGCTGCAAGAAATTCCGTGCCGTTACGCTTGCTCATAAACTCCGTTCCCTCCCGATCCGACGGCCGGTCGGGCCGATGCCGCCCCGACGGATTCAGGAGGGCAACAGCCGCAATACCCTGCGTTGTCCATCCTTGAAGCATAAAGACCCCATGCTTGGCAAACCCTCCGGCTGCGGCATTCCCTCCGACGAGGCGTTGCTCACCCCGGCAGGAAGCACCGCCGGGACGCGACAGATGGTTCGAAATGGCGAGCATGGCCGGAAGCCGGTCCCGCCCGCTGCCATCCACTGAGATTGAGAGCACGCAATCATGCACACGAGTCCCGCATACGGCGACACAATCCTCCTCCTCGGTGCCGGCCGCATGGGAAGCGCCCTGCTTCGCGGCTGGCTGGCGCACGGCATCCCGGCCGCGTCCATCACGGTGATAGACCCGCAACCGGACAAGGCGCTGGAAGGTCTGGCAGTCGACACCGGCTTCCAGCTCAATCCCGCGGAACCCGGCTTGGCGGACGTCCTTATCGTCGCGGTAAAGCCGCAGCTGGCCGCCGCAGCGGCGCAGGACATGCGGGCCCGGCTGGGGGAACACAGCCTGGTGGTATCGATCATGGCCGGCAAGACACTGGCCGATCTGCGCCAGCTGTTTCCGGCTGCCGGCGGTTTCGTCCGCGCCATGCCGAACCTTGCAGCCGCAGTGGGGCGTGGCGCCACCGTCCTGATCGCCGACCCATCCTGCCGCGTCGAGCAGGCTGCGCAGGCGGCCCGATTGCTAGCCGCGGTCGGTGAACTGGAGTGGCTGGCCGACGAGACTCTGATGGACGTGGCGACCGCGGTGTCCGGCTCCGGCCCGGCCTATGTGTTCTATCTGGTAGAATGCTTGACCCGGGCGGGCATCGAGGCCGGCCTGCCGCCGGAAACGGCGGAGCGTCTGGCGCGCGCCACCATCGATGGCGCCGGTGAATTGCTTCGGCAGACCAGCCTCCCGGCGGCGGAACTCCGCAGCAACGTCACCTCACCGGGCGGGACCACGCAGGCCGGCCTGTCGGTGCTGATGCGTGACGGCCGGATGGAAGCGATTGTCTCTGCGACCGTTGCCGCTGCTGCTGCCCGCGCGCGCGACCTCGGCGGCGTTTCCCTGCCAGCCGGTTGAACCGACCTTGGCGCATAAATCGGTGGAAGATTGGCAACATCACGATAGCGGGGTAGGAAAGCGGCCCCGCTGAAACTGAGAACCCGATGCCCTACAAGGCCAACGAGAACCGCCGTCACAAGATCCCGAAGGCCTGCTATCGGGTTGAGAACGGGGCGGCCTACAACGCGGGACTGCGCCGACGCGGTGACCTGACGATCTGGGTGACACCGGAGGCGATCGCGTCATGGACACCGCCCAAATCCGGTCGGCGCGGCCGGCCAGCGCGCTACTCCGACATCGCCGTCGAGGCCGGGATGATGCTGCGCCTGGCGTTCGGCCGGCCGTGGCGGCAGACCGAAGGCCTGCTGGGCTCGCTGATGCGTCTGCTCGGCCTGACGCTCCCGGTTCCCGATCACACGATCTTCTCTCGGCGCAGCGCCGATATGGCGGTCGCGGCGGCGCTGTCCAGCACGGACGGGCCGGTCAGCGTAGTGATCGATTCGACCGGGCTGAGGGTGTTCGGGAAAGGCGAGTGGCACCTGGAAAAGCATGGAGGCCAAGCGCGCCGAAGCTGGAGGAAGCTGCACTTGGCGGTCGATCCCGATTCCGGTAAAATCCTCGCCTCAGCCCTGACGACTACGGAGGACGGCGATGCTTCCCTGGTCGGCCCGCTGCTCGACCAGATCAAGCGCCCGATCGGCACGGTGCTGGCGGACGGCGTCTATGACGGCGAGCCGGTCTACCGGGCCGTGGCCGCACACAGCCCGGACGCGGAGGTCATCATCCCGCCGCGCTCCACCGCCGTGCCGAGCACCAGGGCCGAAAGCGCCCCCAGCCAACGCGACCGCCACATCCAGAGGATTGCCGAGCGTGGTCGGCTCGGCTGGCCGCGGGACGTCCGCTACGGCCGCTGCTCCCTGGGCGAGGTCGCGATGATGCGCTACAAGCAGCTGATCGGGCCCAATTGTGCGCCAAAGCCGTTCTCCACTACCTCGGTGCCGGCACTCATAGGCCTGAGGGTGACCACCGGCTCGTTGGCCTCCCGCTCGGCCCCGGCGGCGACGAAGATTGGAAGAGCCTCATCCCTGAGTGCGCGGATGGGCTGCGGCCTGCTCGGCCAGAAGATGCAGCCGGAGGACATCGTCCGGTCGCCGCCGGAGCGTCAGCGCCAGGTAGCTGCGGCCGGGAAAGGTCCGCCGCAGCCGCATGTGCTGCTGCTCACAGCGTTCGTCCACTTGGTCGCGCACGAAGATGGCAAACAGGCCTTCAGCCCAATCGGTGATATCTCCCCAGCTAAGCTCACAAGTCCCCTTCCCTGCCCTCGCCTTGCCGAGGCTTCCGAGGTCGAGCTCCACCAGCACCGACGCGGTGCCAGCCAGCGAAGATTTGTGTGCAAAAGGTTCGCGCACCGTAGTCTCACGACGGCGCACGGCCCCGACAGGAACCGCGTATCCTAGGAGGATCAGTTGCTAAAACCTATTACCCGCTCGCGTGTTCTCGCGGCGCTGCGGGCCGAACCGGGGACGCCCATCCGGATATGGTCGGTACAGCACCGTGACGCGCTGAGCGTGGCACGGCAGACCGGCTGGCTGTCCGGTAATCACCGGTTTGCCTTTGCCCGACATACTGACGCCATGGCCCAAGTCGAAGACCCTGGCCATCCAAGCCCCTATGACTGGATGCATGAGCGAATGGCGGAGCTGATGCCCACTTTCTCAGGTGATTATCCCGTCTGGGGGTGGCTGAAGAGGCCGTCCACGCGGCCGTCAATATGGGGGGAAGCGGCGGGTGAGGCGACGGTCCTGGTCAGCGCCATTGTTCCTTGCCATCGCATCCTCCTCTCTGATTTCGACGACTGGCACGCTGTGTTGAACGACTGGTACCTCAGTCGAACGGAAGCGGAAGATAACGAGGTGGAAGCGGCCGGCGGCGCAACGCCGGCACAGCGGCGGGAGAGTTGGCTGCGGGTTTTCGAGACCGGCTCCCTGCGGTCAGCGGAGGAGATGCAATGGCGCGGCCCAGGCCTCTTCGTGCAGGCCTGCATCGACCGCGTTCATCTCAGCGAAATTGTCCACGTGTATGAACAGGTCCAGCCGTCACGGTCCCATGAACGTGAAGTAAACAGTCCTACGACTGATTGCATCGGCGCAGAGTTCGAAAGCATCGAGTACAATGCCGGAGCGATGAGCATAGGCGATGAGCGAGCCCGCGTGCTGTCGGCAGCGGAAGACAGGAGTTTGAAGGCTCTGTTGCAAAGTTTGCCGGCAGGCGGCCAAATGGCTGGACGTTGGAGGGAGCCAAGCCGTGTCGGAGTTCAAGGGACGCCACTTCGAGGGTGAGATCGTGCTCTGGCGCTTGCGCCCCACGCTCAGCCTGCGCGATCCGGCGGAGATCCTGCTGCCGCGTAGTGCGTGCCATCCAACTCACGGTGTCTTTTTGCAATCATCCACCCTGTGGCACGGAAGCTGACACACCCCTCCCGACCACCAACGCCCCGGCTTCTTTGCGCCAACGTCGCCCACCACCCGTTCATTTTGCCCTACTTTTGAGCCAGTGCATCAATTCGCCAACGATGCCGCGGCGGAAGACCAGCACGCAGACGACGAAGATGCAGCCGATCACCACCGGCACCGGCAGGCTGGTCGCGGCGAGATAGCTTTCCAGCGTCACCACCAGCCCGGCACCCACCACCGGCCCGAACAAAGTGCCCATGCCGCCCAAGAGCGTCATCAGCACCACCTCGCCCGACATCTGCCACGTCACGTCGGTCAGGCTGGCGAGCTGGAACACCAAAGCCTTGGTGCCGCCGGCAAGCCCTGCCAGCGAGGCCGACAGCACGAAGGCGACCAGCTTGTAGCGGTCGGTGCGGTAGCCGAGTGAGACGGCGCGCGGCTCGTTCTCGCGGATCGCCTTCAGCACCTGCCCGAAGGGCGAATGCACAGTGCGCCAGATCAGGGCGAAGCCGGCGACGAAGATCGCCAGCACCGTGTAGTACATGGTCAGCGGCTGGCCGAGGTCGAACAGCCCGAACAGGGTGCCGCGCGGCACGCCCTGGATGCCGTCCTCGCCGTGGGTGAAGGGCAGCTGCAAGGCCAGGAAGAACACCATCTGGCTCAGCGCCAGCGTGATCATGGCGAAATAGATGCCCTGGCGGCGGATGGCGATCAGGCCGAAGACCAGCCCCATCAGACCGGCGACCGCGGTGGCGGCGATCAGCCCGAACTCCGGCGCCCAGCCCCAGACCTTCACCGTGTGAGCGGCGATGTAGGCCGCCCCGCCGAAGAAGGCGGCATGGCCGAAGCTCAAGAGGCCGGCGAAGCCGATCAGCAGGTTGAAGGCGCAGGCGAACAGCGCGAAGCACAGCACCTTCATCAGGAAGACGGGGTAGAGCACGAAGGGTGCGGCGACGGCGATCAGCAGCAGGACGGCGGCGATCACCGCCGTTCCGGCGCCGCGGGCAGGGCCGCGCAGGGCGACATGGGTGGAATTGCTGGCGACGCTCATGGATCAGCGCTCCCGTCCGAAGAGGCCCGCGGGCTTGATGAGAAGAACGATCGCCATCACGACGAACACGACGATGTTGGAGGCCTCGGGGTAGAAGACCTTGGTCAGCCCCTCCAGCAACCCCAGACCCAGGCCGGTGACGATGGCGCCCAGGATCGAGCCCATGCCACCGATCACCACCACCGCGAACACCACGATGATCAGGTTGGTGCCCATCAGCGGCGACACCTGATAGATCGGCGCCGCCAGAACCCCGGCCAGACCGGCCAGCGCCACGCCGAAGCCGTAGGTCAGCGACACCATCACCGGCACGTTGATGCCGAAGGCCTGCACCAGCGTCGGGTTCTCCGTCGCCGCCCGCAGATAGGCGCCAAGCTTCGTCCGCTCAATGGCGAACCAGGTGCCGAAACAGACGGTGAGGGAGGCGACCACCACCCAGGCGCGGTAGTTGGGCAGGAACATGAAGCCCAGATTCTGCCCGCCCTTCAGCGCGTCCGGGATCGGATAGGGCTGGCCCGACACACCGTACTGGTGGCGGAACGCCCCCTCCAGGATCAGCGCCAGACCGAAGGTCAGCAGCAGGCCATAGAGGTGGTCGAGCTTGTAGAGCCGCGACAGCATCGACTTTTCCAGCGCGATGCCCAGCAGCCCGACGACCAGCGGCGCCAGCACCAGCGCCCCCCAATAGCCGACGCCCAGATAGGTCAGCAGCAGCCACGCCATGAAGGCGCCGACCATGTAGAGCGCGCCATGGGCGAAGTTGATGACGTTCAACATGCCGAAGATCACCGCCAGCCCAAGGCTGAGCAGCGCATAGAAGGAACCATTGATCAGTCCGAGCAGAAGCTGCCCGAACAGCACTTGGGGCGGAACGCCGAAGAGTTGGACCATGAATGGCTCTCCCGCTCACACGCCGAGATAGGTGTGCAGCTTGTCCATGTTGGCGTGGAGCTGGTCGTTGGGGATCATGTCGACCACATGGCCTTCCTCCATCACGTAATGGCGGTCGGCGATGGTGGCGGCGAAGCGGAAGTTCTGCTCCACCAGCACGATGGTGAAGCCGCACTGTTTCAGGGCGCGCACCGCGACGCCGATCTGCTCGATGATGACCGGGGCGAGACCCTCGGTCGGCTCGTCCAGCAGGATCAGGGTGGCGCCGGTGCGCAGGATGCGGGCGATGGCCAGCATCTGCTGCTCGCCGCCCGACAGGCGCGTGCCCTGCGTCGAGCCGCGGCCCTTCAGGTTGGGGAACAGGTCGTGGATCTGCGGGACGGTCATCCCGCCTTCCTTGACCACCGGCGGCAACGTCAGGTTCTCGTCCACGCTGAGCGAGGAGAAGATGCCACGCTCCTCCGGCACATAGCCGATGCCGAACCGCGGGATTTTGTGCTGGGCCATGCCGATCAGCTCGGTGCCCTGGAAGCGGATCGAGCCGGTGCGCTTGCCCATGATGCCCATGATGGCGCGCATGGTCGAGGTCTTGCCGGCGCCGTTGCGGCCCAGCAGCGTCACCACCTCGCCCTGCCTCACCTCCAGGCTGACGCCGTGCAGCACGTGGCTCTCGCCATAGAAGCCGTGCAGGTCGGCGATCTCCAGCATCGCTGTTTTGGTGTTCATCCCGTCAGGCATGTCCGGTCCCCCCCCGTGCCCATATATGCCTCCATCACCTGCGGGTTCTTCGAGACGACCTCGTAGGGTCCCTCCGCCAAGATCTCGCCGCGGCGCAGAACGGTGATGGTGTCCGACAGGTGGGCGACGACCGACAAATTGTGCTCCACCATCAGCACGGTGCGGTCGGCGGCGACGCGCTTGATCAGCGCCGCGGTGCCCTCGATGTCCTCATGGCCCATGCCGGCCAGCGGCTCGTCGAGCAGCATCACCTCCGGGTCGAGCGCCAGGGTGGTGGCGATCTCCAGCGCGCGCTTGCGGCCATAGGGCAGCTCGGCGGCGGTGTGGCCGGCCCAGGGGGTGAGGTTGACCGCCTCGATCAGTTCCAGCGCCCGGTCGTGCAGGTCGTGGAGCGACGATTCGGACTTCCAGAAATGGAAGCTGGTGCCGAGCGGCCGTTGCAGCGCGACGCGGACATTCTCCAGCACGCTCAGATGCGGGAAGACGGCCGAGATCTGGAAGGAGCGGACCAGCCCCTTGCATGCGATGTCGGCCGGCTTGGTGCGGGTGATGTCGCGGCCCTTGTAGAGGATCTGGCCGCGGGTGGGCGTCAGGAACTTGGTCAGCAGGTTGAACACCGTGCTCTTGCCGGCGCCGTTCGGGCCGATCAGCGCGTGGATGGTGCCGCGGCGAACCTGGAGGTTCACTTCCCGAACCGCCAAGAACCCCTTGAACTCCTTCGTCAGGTTGCGCGCTTCCAAGATGATGTCGTCGGTCATCGGCGGTGCGATTCCTTGCCGTTCGTCGGTCGTGCAGCCCCGGCCGTCGATTCCATGCGGAATCACCGGCCGGAGCGTCCCTCTCCGTCTCCGCTCGTCAGCCCTTCACAAGAGGGCACTTGCTTTCGGACAGCGGCAGGAAGGCGTCGTTGCCGGGGATGGTGCTGAGAATCCTGTAATAATCCCAACGTCCCTTGGACTCTTGCGGGCTCTTGACCTCGACGAGGTGCATGTCGTGGACCATGCGGCCATCGGCGCGGACCTTGCCGTTGCGGGCGAACATGTCCTCGATGGGCATGGTCTTCAGCTGGTTGACCACGGTCAGGCCCTTGTCGGTGCCGCTGGCGTCGATGGCCTTCAGGTAGTTCAACACCGCCGAATAGACGCCGGCCTGCACCATGGTCGGCATCCTGCCCTCATGGCGCTGGCCGAAGCGCTTGGCGAATTCCCGCGTCCGCTCGTCGGTGTCCCAGTACCAGCCGGTGGTGATGATCATTCCCTTGGTCACGTCGAGGCCGAGGCTGTCGATGTCGGTCAGGAAGACCAGCATGCCGACCATCTTCTGGCCGCCCTGGGTCAGGCCGAACTCGTTGGCCTGCTTCACCGCATTGACGAAGTCGCCGCCGGCGTTGGCGAGCGCCACCACCTGCGCGCCCGACGCTTGCGCCTGAAGCAGGAAGGAGGAGAAATCCGGCGTTGCCACCGGCGCCCGGACGGTGCCCAGGATCTCGCCGCCGGCCTTCTTCACCGCGTTCGCCGTATTGGTTTCCAGGCTGCGGCCGAAGGTGTAGTCGGCGGTGATGAAGAACCATGACTTGTTGCCCTGCTGGGTCAGGGCGCGGCCGGCGCCATTGGCGAGCGCGTAGGTGTCATAGGTCCAGTGGACACCGGTCGGAGAACATTTCTCGTTGGTCAGTTCGGTGCTGCCCGCGGTGGAGTTCAGGTGAACCCGTCCGGTCTCGCGCGTCACCTCCTGCACCGCGAGGGCCGCGGCGGAGTTGCCGACATCGACGATCACGTCGACCTGCTCGCGGTCGATCCATTGGCGGGAGACGCTGGCGGCTATGTCGGCCTTGTTCTGGTGGTCCGCGAAGACAAGCTGGACCGGCGCGCCCTTGACCTTGCCGCCGAAATCCTCCACCGCCATCTGCGCGGCGACCACCGAACCGCGTCCGGCAAGGTCGGCATAGATGCCGGTCATATCGTCGAGCACGGCGATCTTCACCACATTGTCGGAGATCTGCGCCTGCGCCGTGCCGGCCAATGCGCCGGTCAAGGCGAAGGCGGCGATGCCCGCAAGCAGAGCGGTCTTGAGCGTCTTCATGCGTTTGTCCTCCCGGTTCCGGTTGATTTGAAGAATTGTCTCAGCCCCTGGCTGCCGCCGCGTCACGCAGCAGGCGACCGAGCAGGAACTGGTCGCTGTCCCCATGGGCCAGCCGCATCTGGTCGGTCTGGGCGTCGATGGCTCGTTTGGTCATGCGCAGGGCCAGCGGCGGAACCGCCGCCGCGTCGCGCGCCATCCGCAGGCTTTCGTCAACCGCGGCGCCATCCTCCGCGACGAGGTCGGCCAGGCCCCAATCGAGCGCCAGCGCCGGATCGACCCGCAGGTCGGTGAACAGCAGCCGCTTGGCCCGCGCCGGACCGACCAGCGAAACCAAACGCGGCAAGCCGCCCCAGGCGAGGTTGAAGCCGAGCCGGGCCTCCGGCAGCCGTAGATGCGCCCCCCGCCCGAAGACACGCAGATCCAGCGCCAGCGCCAGCACGCCGCCGCCGCCGACCGCCGGCCCCTCGACGGCGGCGATGGTGAGCTGTGGAAGCGCCGCCCAGGCATCGCACAGGGCGCGTCCGCGCTCGACCGCGGCGTGCTGTTCCAGCACATCCGCGCCGGTAGGCCAGAGCAGCGGATCGGACAGGTCGATGCCGCCGGAAAACACCGTGGCGGTGCCGGTCAGCACCACCGCCCGCGAGGTGGTGTCGGCACGCAGGCGGTGGGCGACGTCGGTCAACTCCTCCATCGCCGATGCGCTCAGGGCGTTGGCCTGCCCGCCGCGGTCGTAGCGGACCAGTGCCACCCCGTCCGCATGCTCGATTGAAACAACACTCATCCCGTTTGCTCCTCCCCACCGGGGCTTCGCCGGCGCCGCCAGCGGTTATCGTTGATGTCTCCTGCCTAACATTCTACTGAGTATGTTGCAATCTTTTGATTGGCGGTGCAAACATATGGAAGGCAGCAGCCATCACGGGCGCGAGGCCCGTGGTCCGGACAGGGTTTGAAAAGAACAGGGAGGGTTTTCGGCGATGCACGGCGATGATTGGGCGCGGATCCCCACGGCGGAGGAGTGCGTGCTGCGCAATCTTCTGGAAGGTCAGGCCGCGCGGCAGCCCGACGCGGTGTTCGTCGCCTTCTGGCAGGGCGAAAGCTGGAGCTACCGCGAGACGCTGGAGCGTGTCCGCCGCCGCGCCGCGGCCCTGCGGGCGCAGGGCGTCCGCCAGGGCGACCATGTGCTGTGCTGGATGGGAAACGGGCCGGATCTGCTGACCGCGTGGTTCGCCATCAACTATCTCGGCGCGGTCTATGTACCGCTCAACACCGCAAGCCGCGGGCGCCCGCTGGAGCATATGCTGGACAATGCCGGCGCCTCGATCCTCATCGCCCATGCCGCCCTGATCGGCCGTCTGGCGGACATCGATCGCGGGCCCCTGGTCAGGATCCTGACCGTCGGCACGGCGGATTTGGACCCGCCGGAACTACCCGGCGTCACCATCGCGCCGCTGGTCGATGCCCCGGCCGACGCCGATCTTACCCTCGCGCTCGACCGGCCGATCCAGCCTTGGGACCCCCACGCGATCATGTATTCGTCGGGCACGACCGGCGCGGCCAAGGGTGTCGTGACCTCCTATGTGCAGATCTACACGATGGGGCCGGACGCCTTCGACAGCATCACGGCGGACGACCGCTGCATGATCTGCGGGCCGATTTTCCATTGCGGCAGCACGCTTTACGTTTATTGCATGCTGGGCAAGGGCGGGTCCCTGGCAATGGTTCCGGAGTTCCGGACGCCGGACTTCTGGGAGTCGATCCGCGACACCGGCAGCACGGTGGTCCTGCTTCTGGGCATCATGGCGAATTTCCTGCTGAAGGCGCCGCCGGATCCGCGGGACCGCGACCATACTCTGAAGAAGGTTTTCATCGTCCCGTTCGGCGAGGACGCGCCCCGGTTCGGCGCGCGCTTCGGTGTCGAACTCCACACCGTCTACAACATGACCGAGATCGCCAGCCCGCTGACTGCCGGGCCGCGGACCGCCGGACCGGACGGGATGGTGCCGGGCCTGTGCGGCCGCGCCAGACCCTGCTTCGAGCTGCGGGTGGTCGACGGCAACGATGCCGAGCTGCCGCCGGGCACGGTCGGCGAGCTGATCATCCGCTCGCACCGGCCCTGGGCGCTCGGCTCCGGCTATTACCGCAATCCGGAAGCGACGCTGGCGTCCATGCGCAACGGCTGGTTCCACACCGGCGACGCCTTCCGCATGGAGGCGGACGGCCGCTTCTTCTTCGTCGACCGCCTGAAGGACGTCATCCGCCGCCGTGGCGAGAACATCTCCTCCTTCGAACTGGAGGCGGAGATCTGCGCCCACCCGGCGGTGCGCGAGGCGGTGACGGTCGCCGTGCCCAGCGACGTCGGCGAGGATGAGGTGCTGGCGGTCGTCGCTCCGATCCCCGGCGCTGCGATCGACCCTGCCGAACTGGTCGGTTTCCTGGCCGCCAGGGTGGCGCACTACATGGTGCCGCGCTATGTCCGCATGGTGGAGGAACTGCCCAAGACGGCCAGCGGCAAGCTCCAGAAGCACATGTTGCGCGCCGACGGTCTGACGGAGGATTGCTGGGACCGCGAGGCCGCGGGCATCCGCCTCAAGCGCGAAAGGCTCGGCTGAGAGGCGGCCGAACGCATCGGGTTTCCAACGGTGGCAGAGGCCCCCTCTCCCGCAATGGGAAAGGGGCTTTCGCTCATCCCGGCGCGTTCAGTCCCTGCATGATCGAACCCACGATCTTGTCGGCGAGGATCTCGCGGTCGTCACGGGTCTCGGCCGGACGGGGGCGGTACCAGATCGACAGCCAGTTGATGGCGCCCAGCGCCACCTTGACCGCCACCGACACGTCGCTGGTGCGGATCGAGCCGTCCTCGACCCCCTCATAGGCGACCCGCTTGAACAGGCTTTCGAAGTCGTTGCGCACGGTCATCAGCTCGGCCAGCGTGCGGCGCTGCTCGGGCGTCGTGGCGCCGAAGCGGTGCATCTCGACCCCCTGCACGACCACCGCCTCCAGGGCGAGATTCTCCATCATCGACAGGGCGTGCTGGCGGAACATGGCGCTGAGGCGTTCGGCCGCCGGTTCCGGCCCCTTCATCACCGGGGTGACGGCCTCGAAGTTGCGCCGCATTCCCTCGCGGTGAACGTCGAAGAACAGCTCCGTCTTCGAGCGATAATAATGGTAGATGCGCCCCTTCGTAGCGCCGAGACGCCGCGCCACGTCATCGATGCTCGTCGCGTGATATCCCTGCTCCATGAAGCATTCGGCAGCGGCGGTTAGGATATCGATGTTCCCGGTCTTGTCGATGCGGGGTGACAGCTGGCTCTTTTCACTGCTCATCGTCCAGTTCCAACTCGATAATTTCGTCGGCGGTCAACCCGTTCCGCCCACATCGTCCCCTCGCGGCACCCCGGCAGCGGCCGGTTACGCGAAGCTAGGACCAATCCATCCCACAGGCAACATTTCTGCCTGGACAGAGCGGGCAGGCTCACATACTACTTGGTAGGTTTTTTGTGCGTGACGCAAGCAAACTTTGCGGCGAGCGCACCCAACCGAAGGCCAGACGGATATGGCCCACATGAACACGGCCCAAACGACCACGGGAACGCGCCCAATGAACGAACCCATTTCCGCCGGGGATCTGGAGCTGCGCACCGGCGGCGAGATCGGTGTGTCGCGCTGGTTTGTGATCGACCAGACGCGCATCGACGCCTTCGCCGACGTCATCGACGACCACCAGTTCATCCATGTCGATCCCGAACGAGCAAGCCGCGAAACCCCCTTCGGCGGCACCATCGCCCATGGCTTCCTGTCGCTGTCGCTGCTGACCGCGATGGGCCAGGGCGTGTTGCCGGCGATCGCCGGAGAGGCGATGGTCATCAATTACGGCTTCGACCGCGTCCGCTTCCTCACCCCGGTCAAGTCCGGCGCGAGGGTCCGCGCCCGCTTCGTGTTGGGCGAGGCGACCCGCCGGTCGGATCGGGAACTGGTCGCGCGCTATGCGGTGACGGTGGAGATCGAAGGCGGCGGAAAGCCGGCACTGGCGGCCGACTGGATCATCCTGACCCTCTTGAAAGAACAGGTGAACGCAGCATGAGCATTCAATCCAACGGAATCGGTCCCGACGGCATCCGCTTCGACGGGCGGGTCGCCATTGTCACCGGGGCGGGGAACGGGCTGGGGCGCGGCTACGCGCTAGAACTGGCGGCACGCGGCGCCAGGGTGGTGGTCAACGACCTGGGCGGCGGGCGCGACGGCCGCGGCGACTCCGACGCCGCCGAGACTGTGGTCGCGGAGATCCGCAGCCGGGGCGGCGAGGCCATCGCCGACGGCGCGAACGTCACCGACCCGGCGCAAGTCGCCGCCATGGTCGAGCGCACCCTCGGCCTATGGGGCCGCATCGACGTGCTGATCAACAACGCCGGCATCCTGCGCGACAAGAGCTTCGCCAAGATGGAGCTGGAGGATTTCCGCTCGGTCGTCGACGTGCATCTGATGGGGGCGGCCAACGTCACCCACGCGGTCTGGCCGATCATGCGGGCGCAGGGCTATGGTCGTGTCCTGATGACGACCTCGACCTCGGGCGTCTACGGCAATTTCGGCCAGTCGAACTACGGCGCGGCGAAGGCCGGGCTGGTCGGGCTGATGAACGTCCTGCATCTGGAGGGCATCCGCAACGGTATCCATGTCAATGCGGTCGCCCCGACGGCGGCGACCCGTATGACCTCCGACATCCTCGACGAGACGGCGCTGGCCCGGCTGAATCCGGATTTCGTCACTCCGGCGGCACTGTTCCTGGTGTCGGAGCAGGCGCCGAGCCGCACGGTGATTCTCGCCGGCGCCGGCACCTACGCCCGGCTCGCCATCGTCGAATCGGACGGCGTCTTCCTGCCCGAGGGCGAACGGACGCCGGAGGCCGTGGCTGCCCGCTTCGCCGGGATCGCCTCGCTCGACCGCCAGCACGAGATCGACGCCGGCCTGAGCCATGTCGACCGCATCCTGAAGCGCGCGGCGGACGCCGCCGGCTGAGCCAACCGGCCGAGACAAGGAGAAGACCGGTGAGAGAAGCCGTCATCGTATCCACCGCCCGCACGCCCATCGGCAAGGCCTACCGGGGCGCCTTCAACGACACCCAGGCGCAGGCGCTGGGCGGGCACGCCATCGCCCATGCCGTCGCCCGCGCCGGGATCGATCCCGCCGAGATCGACGACGTGGTGCTAGGCGCCGCGCTGCAGCAGGGCGCCACCCACATGAACATGGCCCGGCAATGCGCGCTGCGCGCCGGACTGCCCACCTCGGTGGCGGCGCAGTCGGTGGACCGGCAATGCGCCTCCGGCCTGATGGCCATCGCCATCGCCGCCAAGCAGATCGTCGTCGACGGCATGACCGTGGCGGTCGGCGGCGGGCTGGAATCGCTGTCGCTGGTGCAGACCGACCGCATGAACGTCGAGCGATGGCGCGATCCCTGGCTGGCCGAGCACCGCCCCGACGTCTACATGGCGATGATCGAGACGGCGGAGATCGTGGCGGCGCGTTACGGCGTGCCGCGCGAGGCTCAGGACGCCTATGCCGCCCGCTCCCAGGCCCGCACCGCCGAGGCGCAGGACGCCGGGCGCTTCGACGCGGAGATCGTGCCGATCACCACCACCATGACCGGTCTCGACAAGGCGACCGGCGAAACCACCCACCATAGGGTCACGCTGGACCGTGACGAGAGCAACCGGCCGGACACCACGCTGGCCGGGCTGTCGGCGCTGAAGCCGGTGTTCCGCGACGGCCAGCAAATCCGGGAAGGGCGCTTCGTCACCGCCGGCAACGCCTCGCAACTGTCGGACGGGGCGTCGGCCAGCGTGCTGATGGAGGCGGCGGAGGCCGAGCGCCGGGGCCTGCACCCGCTCGGACTCTACCGGGGCATCGCGGTCGCCGGCTGCGACCCGGACGAAATGGGGATCGGCCCAGTCTTCGCGGTGCCGAAGCTGTTGAAGCAGCACGGCCTGACCGTCGACGACATCGGGCTGTGGGAGCTGAACGAGGCCTTCGCCGCGCAGGTAATCCACTGCCGCGACCGGCTCGGCATTCCCGACGAGCGGCTGAACGTCAACGGCGGTGCCATTGCCGTCGGTCATCCCTATGGAATGTCGGGCGCCCGTCTGGTCGGCCATGCCTTGATCGAGGGCAGGCGCCGGGGCGTGCGCCATGTCGTCGTCACCATGTGCGTCGGTGGCGGCATGGGCGCCGCCGGCCTGTTCGAAGTCGCCTGAGCCCCCGAAAACGAACCAGAGACAGGGAGGAACCCTCATGGACCGCAAGCACGACACCCGCGCCTCCTACCCCCATTTCCAGATCGTCCCGACCCGGTGGATGGACAACGATGCCTATGGCCATGTCAACAACGTGGTTTACTACAGCTACTTCGACACGGTGGTGAACCAGTACCTGATCGAGAACGGTGCGCTCGACATCGAAACCAGCCCCGTGATCGGCTTGGTGGTGGACACCGGCTGCAGCTACTACGCGCCGGTCAGCTTCCCTGACCGGGTCGAAGCCGGGCTGCGCGTGGCGCGGCTGGGCACCAGCAGCGTCCGCTACGAGGTCGGGCTCTTCCGCAACGACGATCCCACCCCGGCGGCCTGCGGCCATTTCGTGCATGTCTACGTCGATCGCGAGACGCGCCGCCCGGCGGCGCTGCCGGAGAAGCTCCGCACGGTGCTCGGGCGGCTGGTCATGCCGGCCAAAACCGCCTGACCCCTTTCCGGTGAGGACCGAGACATGATGGACTTCGTGTTCGAAACCACGCCGAAGCTGGTGTGCGAGGTGGGGGCGGCGGCCCGGCTGGGTGAGATGGCCAAGGACCTGGGCATCCGCCGCGCGCTGATCGTCACCGACGCCGGTCTGGTGGCGGCCGGGCTGCTGGAGCCGGTCGAGGACGGCTTCAAGACCGCCGGCACGGCATGCGCCCTGTTCTGCGACGTGCTGGCCGACCCGCCGGAAGAGTCGGTGGCGCTGGCGGTCCAGGCGGCGCGCGCCGCTGGAGCCGACGGGGTGATCGGCTTCGGCGGCGGCAGCTCGCTCGACACCGCCAAACTGGTCGCCCTGCTGGCCGGCACGCCGCAGGAACTGCCGGATATCTACGGCATCGGCCTCGCCAAGGGGCCGCGCCTGCCTCTGATCCAGGTGCCGACCACCGCCGGCACGGGATCGGAGGTGACGCCGATCGCCATCGTCACCACGCCGACCAGCGAGAAGAAGGGGGTGGTGTCCAGCCTGCTCTACCCCGATCTGGCGGTGCTCGACGCCCGTCTGACGCTCGGGCTGCCGCCGCGGGTCACCGCGATGACCGGCATCGATGCGATGGTCCACGCCATCGAGGCCTACACCACCCGCTACAAGAAGAACCCGCTGTCCGACAGCCTCGCGCTGCGGGCGCTGGGCCTGCTGGGCGGCAACATCCGCGCCGTCATCGCCGACGGGCGCGACGTCGCCGCCCGCGCGGCGATGCTCCAGGGCTCGCTGCTTGCCGGCATCGCCTTCGCCAATGCGCCGGTCGGGGCGGTCCACGCCCTGGCCTACCCGCTGGGGGGCCATTTCCACGTACCGCACGGACTGAGCAACGCGTTGATGCTCGGACCGGTGCTCGAGTTCAACCGACCGGCGGCCGGGGAACTCTATGCCGAACTCGCTCCGGCGATCATGCCCGGCCGCTCCTTCGCCACGCCGGACGAGGCGGTGGCTGCCTTCATCGACGCCATGCGCGATCTCGTTGCTGCCATGCCGATGGAGCAGCGGCTGGAACAGCTTGGCGTGCGGCAGGATGATCTGCCGATGCTGGCGGCTGACGCCATGAAGGTGCAGAGGCTTTTGATCAACAATCGGCGCGATGTCCGCTACGACGACGCCTTGGATCTCTACAGACAAGCATGGTGAAGAGGCGGTTCCAATGGTTCCGTTGCAAAGTGAGGTGGTCCCCGTTTCCCGGACAGTCGGATAAGCTTGGTTCGCCCAGGAAGAAGGACGGACCCGATGACGGGGAAACGGAAGCGGTATTCGGCGGAGTTCAAGGCGAAGGTGGCGCTGGAGGCGATCCGGGGCGAGCTGACGGTGTCGCAGCTGGTGGCCAAGCACGGCGTACACCAGACGCTGGTCAACGCCTGGAAGAAGCAGGCGATGGAGGGGATGGCAGGTGTGTTCTCCGGCAAGGCGGAAGCCGCCGAAACCAGCCATCAGGGCGAGGTGGAAAAGCTCCACACGATGATCGGCCAGTTGGTGGTGGAGCGCGATTTTTTGCGCAAGGCCTCCGGTCGATGAGCGTCGGCCGGAGGCGGAAGCTGATCGAGCCGGAGCATCCGCAGCTGTCGATCACCCGACAGTGCGAGCTGGTTTCCATCAGCCGGTCCAGCTACTACGTCTGGAAGGAACCATAAAGTGCAATTGCGACCCTTTGATTTCATTGGGAAATTGACGAACTCTGGAACCATAAAACGCAAAGCTGGAACCATAAAAAGGTCTCTGGAGGCTGTTTTGGAACCATAAATTAGTTCAGTAAAAACTTGGAGACAACAACGGTGGACTGTATATTTTGTGAGTGTCTTTATACACTCAAAGCGCGAGCTTTGTCCCGAGCGTTGACGGCTGTAAAGGCAAAAAATCATTGATTAGCATGTCGGAATTTTGCCATTTCATTCCAGAATAAGTCCAGCGCAGGCAATGAGCTTGTCACCACCTCCGACGTAATGACCAATCGTAAGTTGAGTGACGCCAAACCGTCGTAAACTAGTATGGTCAAGTGGAGTATTTCAACTGTAGGCTCCCACATTTCTGATTGGTGCCCCGTGGTGCATGAATACAGTCGGTGGCGTAGGTCAAGGCTCCGTCTCCGTTCTGGTCACCCGCTATGCCGCACAAGGCCAATGCCGCTCGTCGCCATCACATTCCCCGGCCGAAGCACAAAGTGACGAATTGGGCCGAGTACGATGCCGCCCTGCGCCAGCGCGGCAGCCTCACGGTCTGGGTCAGCGAGGAGGCAATCGCGGGCTGGAAGGCGGCGCCCCGCACCTCGCCGGGCGGGCAGCCCAACTACTCGGATCTGGCGATTACGACTGCGCTCATACTGCGTGCGGCGTTTCGGCTGGCGCCGCGCCAGACCGAGGGACTGATCGGCTCCGTCCTCCACCTGCTCGGGCTTGATCTGCCAGTACCGGACCACTCCACTATTGCCCGCCGTGCCAGGACCGTGACACTGCCCTCGGCGCCGCGCGAGCGGCGGGCCCGTTCACCTGCTGATCAACAGCACGGGGCTGAAGCTGGGCGGGCCGGGCGAATGGCTGATCGAGAAACACGGCACCAAGAGGCGACGCTCCTGGCGCGCCCTGCACATCGGCCTGGACGTGGGCTGCGGCCGGGTCGTCGCCGCCACGCTGACCGACCGTGGCGGCGATGACGCTTCCCAGGTTGGCCCGTTGCTCGATCAGGTCACCGAGCCCGTGGCCTCGGTGACCGGGGACGGCGCGTATGACCGGACGGGTGTCTGCGCGTCGGTCCATGAGCGTCATCCCGAGGCCGCGGTCGTGACACCGCCGCGCCGTGACGCTGTGCTCAGCGACACCGCCGAGACCGCGCCTACCCAACGCGACCGCCACATCCAAACCATTGCCGAAACCGGGCGGATGGCTTAGCAGCGGACCAGCGGATACGACAAAAGGGCCGCCGTGGAGAGTTAAATGGCGCGCTGGAAAGGCGTCATCGGACAGGCACTGCGCTTCCACTCCGACGCGGCGCAGGCCACCGAGGTCGCCATCGCCGTCCAGGTCCTGAACCGCATGTTCGACCTCGGACGCCCAAATTCCGTCCGGGTCGCCTGATCAGCAACGGCGATGAGGCGACCACCTGCCCGTTTCGCCTCGCTGCAACACGCCAGCGCATTCTTCACCTCCAAAAGTGGAGGTGTCTCTCTCCGATAGCTCCAATGCGACGATCAAGCTGGCCCAAGCCCTGACGGAACTTCTGCAGGCTCCTTCCTCGCCTCGCTCAAGTTAATGTGACGATACCGGCTTAATGCTCGCAAGCTCTCTGCCGAACGATCATGCAAATCCAGAGGCAGACCATACTCCCTATAGCCCTTGGCTATGAACTGTCCCAAGAAACGATGGGACAGTCTCGGTATATTTCGAATAAGGAAAAAGGGTTGGAATCGAAAAACGAACTTTACAGAAAGGGCACCCTTAATGACGGATCACATTCCACAATACAGCTGGGAAACGATTCCGGAACGCGAACTTCGGTCCGGCGTCGTTCAAAAGGTGTTTCGGGGTGACGATGTGCTGATCGGACAAACCACGCTTCATCCAGGCATGACCACTGCGCCGCACAGCCATCCCTACGAGCAGATTTTTATGATCCTGAAGGGACGGGTCACGCTCCATGTGGGCGACCAGAGCTTTGACTGCCCGGCCGGCACGGTCGTCCGCATTCCGCCGAACGTGATCCACTGGGCAGATGGACCTCGTGAGGAGGATGGCCCGGCTCTGAACATGGATGTCTGGACGCCGCTCCGCCCTGATTACGCGGAACACACCACCTATCAGACCGACAGATTCAGCCGCTGACTCGGCGGCTGAAATGGTGGGCCGCGCAGCCGGCGTCTACACGCCGGCCGCATCCCGAAGAGGCACCAACGCATCATCGTCGTCGACAACATGGAGATGACGCGGCGGCCCCCAATCCGGGCCGGAATGATGCTAAAGGCGAAGGCGGAAGAGTGGGCGACGGGCTACCTGATGAGGGTGCTCATCGCCGAGCAGGCCAAGACATATTCGTGCCAGTAGTCGGGCAGCCAGCCGCAGCATGTCGTCATCGCGCGGTCGCTGTGCATGAGCCCGAAGGTGACGCGTTTGGACGAACCCACTTCGGCCCTCGACGCCCAAATGGCCAAGGAGGTGCTGGACGTCATGGTCGGCTTGGCCGAGGACGGCCCGACCACGCCGTGCGTGACGATTGGTGGGCATCGCCAATCCGGTCGCTGACCGCGTCAGCTTCACGGACCGCAGCGGATCGGGGAGCAGGACACGCCGGACGCGTTCTTCTCGAACCCGAAATCAGATCGCGCGCCTCGTCCTCAGCCAAGTCCTGGATCACCGGGGAAACCGTACCCCGAGCCGGAGCCCATTCGCCCCGGTTGCCCAATTCCCAACCCAATCAGTGTGCTGGCACATGAACAATCCGTCCCCCTTGTCCCACAGCCCCAATGACATTGACCATCTCGAGACCGCCGATTGGCTGAGCGCTCTGGAAAGCTTGGCGCGCGCGAGCGGTCCGGAGCGGACCCGGTTTCTGCTGTCGGCTCTCGACGTTCACGCCAAGCAACTTGGGATCGCTTGGGACAGCCTGCCCTACTCTCCTTACCGGAACACTATTCCGGTGGCTGCCCAGTCGCCCTATCCTGGCGATCTGGAGATCGAGGAACGGATCACCGCCATCATGCGCTGGAACGCTCTGGCGATGGTGGTGCGGGCAAACCGGGCCTATGGCGAGCTGGGCGGGCACATCGCCAGCTACGCCTCCGCCGCCGAGATATTTGAAGTCGGCTTCAATCACTTCTTCCGAGCACCGACCGACGAACAGGACGGCGACATCGTCTACTTCCAGCCTCATTCTGTACCCGGCGTCTATGCTCGCGCCTTTCTTGAGGGCCGTCTCAGCGAAGACCAGCTCAAGCGATACCGGCAGGAGATCGGGGCTCCCGGCCTGTGCTCCTACCCCCACCCTTGGTTGATGCCGGACTTCTGGCAAGTTCCCACCGGGTCGATGGGCATCGGTCCATTGAGCGCCGTCTACCAGGCGCGTTTCATGCGGTATCTACGCGACCGCGGTCTGCTGCCGACCGACGAGCGCCATGTGTGGGGCGTGTTTGGCGACGGCGAAATGGACGAACCGGAGTCCATCGCCGGCCTCACCCTCGCCGCCCGCGAGCAACTTGATAACCTCACCTTTGTGATCAACTGCAATCTTCAGCGGCTGGATGGACCGGTGCGTGGCAACGGGCAGATCATTCAGGAGCTCGAACGGCTCTTTCAGGGAGCCGGATGGAACGTCATCAAAGTGTTGTGGGGATCGGAATGGGACAGCCTGTTCGCCCGCGATACCAACCACTCCCTGTTGCGCCGCTTTGCCGCTACCGTTGACGGCAAATATCAAACCCTCGGAGCCAAGGACGGCGCCTACAACCTCGCACATTTCTTCGGCGAAGACCCGGAGGTTCAGCGGCTGGTCGCCCACATGTCGGATGCGGAGATTAATGTCCTCAAGCGTGGCGGGCATGATCTGCGCAAGCTTTATGCCTCTTTCGCCGCGGCCAAGGCGACCAAGGGGAAGCCGACGGTTATTCTCGCCAAGACCAAGAAGGGGTACGGAATGGGCGGGGCCGGCGAATCCCGCATGACCGCTCACCAAGCCAAGAAGCTGGATGTTGATGCGCTGTATGCATTCCGGGACCGGTTTGCCCTGCCGCTGACGAATGAGCAGGTCGAACGCCTCGATTTTTATCGTCCCGACGAGGCCAGCGCCGAGCTGACCTATCTACGCGCGCGGCGGGCAGCCCTCGGCGGCAGCCTGCCGGCGCGCCGGCGCACCGCCCCGGCCGTTCCGGTTCCCGCCCTGTCGTCCTACGCCGACTTTGCCTTGAACGCCGCCGGCAAGGAGATGTCCACCACCATGGCCGTGGTGCGCATGCTCGGCATGGTGCTGAAGGATCCGGCCCTCGGCCCGCGCATCGTCCCGATCGTTGCCGATGAGGCCCGCACCTTCGGCATGGCGAACCTGTTCCGGCAAATCGGCATTTACGCCCCGCAAGGCCAGCTTTACGAGCCCGAGGATGCGGGATCGATGCTGTTCTACAAGGAAACCAGAGACGGCCAGATGCTGGAGGAAGGCATCACCGAGGCAGGTGCCCTCGCCTCTTGGACCGCGGCAGCGACATCCTACAGCACGCATGGGATCGCCCTGCTGCCGGTCTACATCTACTACTCGATGTTCGGCTTCCAGCGTGTGGGAGATCTCATCTGGGCCGCTGCAGACCAGCGCTCCCGCGGCTTCCTCATCGGCGCGACGGCCGGACGGACGACGCTCGGTGGCGAAGGCCTCCAGCATCAAGACGGCTCCAGCCTGCTCACTGCGGCCACGGTTCCGAATTGCCGGGCCTGGGATCCCGCCTTCGCCTACGAAGTGGCCGTAATCCTGGATTACGGCATGCGGCGCATGCTGGAGGAGCAGCAGGACGAATTCCACTATTTGGCCGCAATGAACGAGAACTACGCCCAGCCTTCGATGCCGGCGGGAGCGGCGGAAGGGATCGTGAAGGGGCTCTATCAGTTCGACAAGCGAGTCGCCAGCGATCCCGTTGGTGAGGTGCGCTTGATCGGCTCAGGCGCGATCTTCCCCGAGGTGGTGGCTGCCGCCGGTATGCTGGCCGAGGACTGGGGGGTGACGAGCGCCTTGTGGTCGGCCACCAGCTTCTCCGAGTTGACACGTGAGGCACGCGACGTGGAGCGGAGGAACCGCCTCAATCCTTTGGAGAAGCCCCTCCGCAGCCATCTGTCCGACTGCCTTGCCGGCGATGTCCCCATCGTCGCCGCTTCGGATTACGTCCGCGCCTGGCCCCAGTTGATCGCGTCCTATCTGACGGCCCCCTTCACCGCCTTGGGGACCGACGGCTTCGGCCGCAGCGACACGCGCACGGCGCTGCGGATGTTCTTCGAGGTCGATCGCCTCAGCATCGTGGTCGCTGCGCTGTCCGCTCTGGCTGACCAGGGTAGGCTTCCGCGCACGGTGGTGGCCGAGGCAATTAGCCGTTACCGCCTCGATCCGCAGTCGCCCGCCCCTTGGACCGTCTGATCGGAGCACAGCATGTCCACGATCATTGACGTTTGCTTGCCCGATATCGGCGATTACAAGGATGTCCCGGTCATTGAGCTCCATGCCAAGGCGGGGGATCGCGTCACCGTCGACTCTCCGCTGATCACAATCGAATCCGATAAAGCCACGATGGAGGTTCCCTCTCCGGCGACCGGCACCGTTGATGAGGTGACGATTGAACTCGGGTCCAGGGTCACCCAAGGTGTACTGTTGATGAGGTTGCGGGTCGATGTTGCCGCTGCCTCCGGCTCCGCCGGGTCACCCCAGCCTCGCGTGGGCCGCCTGCCCGCCGGGTCGGCGGCCGGGGCCCCGAGTTTGGCGATCCGCGCATCGGAGCCGCCCGCCGACACCGCCTCGTCAACCGCCGCCCCGACGTTGACCGCGGGCCACGCGACGCCGTCGGTCCGCGCCATGGCGCGGGAACTGGGGGTCGACCTGTCCGCCGTTGCCCCGACAGGTCCCAAGGGCCGCATTCTGCGCGAGGATGTGGCTGCGCATGTCAAGCGGGCAATGGCGGCTCCGGCACCACAGGCCGGGCAGTCGGCTGGCCTGCCACCCTGGCCGGCCATTGACCATGCCCGGTTCGGCCCGGTTCGCCGTGAGCCTCTGTCACGCATCCAGAAGATGTCCGGAGCCAACCTGGCTCGCAACGCCCTTGTCATTCCCCACGTCACCAATTTCGACCGGGCCGATGTGACCGATGCCGAGGCATTCCGGCTCGACGTCAATGCGGAGGTCCGCGAACCGCCGCTCAAGTTGACCATGGTCGCCTTCCTGATCAAGGCCGCGGCGCTGGCGTTGCGCGCTTTCCCGCGCTTCAACACGGCCCTGGACGGTGATGAGCTGGTGCTGAAGGACTATGTGCATGTCGGCTTCGCCGTCGACACACCGCACGGCCTGATGGTTCCTGTGATCCGCGACTGCGACCGCAAGGGGCTAGTGGAGATCGCCGCCGAGATGCGCCACTTGGCTGACAAGGCTCGTGAGGGCAAGCTGGTCGGGAGCGACATGCAGGGAGGATGCTTCACCATCTCCTCCCTTGGCGGCATCGGCGGAGATGGCTTCACGCCGATCATCAACGCGCCCGAGGTGGCCATCCTGGGAGCCGGGCGTGCCTCGATGCAGGCGGTCTGGACCGGACAGGCCTTCCATCCCCGTCTGATCCTGCCGATCAGCCTGTCCTGGGATCACCGTGTCGTCGACGGCGTCGCCGCGGCGCGCTTCCTACGCCACATCGCGCAGACCCTGAGCGATCTGCGCCGCTTTGCCTTGTGAGGGCCTGCACGATGATCACGGAAATTCGCATCCCCGATATCGGCGACTTCGCCAACGTTCCGGTGATGGAGATCCTCGTCAAGCCCGGCGACGACGTCACGGTCGACCAAACGCTGCTGGTGCTGGAGTCCGACAAGGCGACGCTGGATGTCCCCTCCCCGGTGGCAGGACGCATCGACAGCGTGCTGGTCGGTCCGGGCGCACGCGTCTCCAAAGGCACCGCGATCGCCACCATCGCGCCCAGCCGGGAGCGCACCTCGACGGCGCCGCCGGCCGGCAGCTCTGGCGTGGCGAACGAGCAGGACGCAAGCCCGGCGGACCAATCCCCCAACCAGCCGCTCGTGGTGATCGGTGGCGGACCGGGCGGCTACTCCGCCGCGTTCCGGGCCGCCGATCTGGGGCTGGATGTCATGTTGATCGAGCGCGAGGCCAAGCTCGGCGGCGTCTGCCTGAATGTCGGATGCATCCCGTCCAAGGCGTTGCTCCACGTGGCCGCGGTGAAAACGGAAGCCGAACGGCTGTCGATCGCCGGCTTGAGGTTCGGGCCGGCCGAAATCGACCTCGAGCGTCTGCGCGCCTTCAAGGACGCGACGGTGAACCGGCTGACCGCCGGGCTGCAGCATATGGCACGACAGAGGGGCGTCAGCGTGATCACAGGCGAGGCGCGCTTCGTGGACGCGCATCGGCTGAGCATCACACTGGCGGACGGCCGCGAGCAGAGCGTCGGCTTTTCGCAGTGCATCGTCGCCGCCGGGTCCATGCCCGTCCATCTTCCGGTCCTCCCCACCGATCCGAGAATCGTCGACTCCACCGGAGCTCTGGAGTTGCCGTTTGTACCCGCGCGCCTGCTGGTGATCGGCGGCGGCATCATCGGCTTGGAAATGGCCACCGTCTATGCCGCACTCGGATCCAGGGTGGACATCGTGGAGCGGGCGGACTCCCTCTTGCCCGGCATTGATCGCGATCTGGTCGGGATTTGGCAGAAGGAGAACGTCCCACGGCTCGGCCGGATCTTCCTCGGCTGCTCGGTCGAAAGCGCAGAGGCGGGACCGGCCGGCATCTCCGTTCGCCTCTCCGGCCAGGATGCGCCTCGCACCTACGATCTCGTGCTCCAGGCGGCTGGCCGCCGGCCGAACGGTTTGACCCTGGGGCTCGAGAGAGCCGGCGTCGCGACCGATCCCCGCGGCTTCATCACCGTTGACCGCCGGATGCGCAGTTCCAGCCCCCAGATCTTCGCCATCGGCGATGTCGCCGGTGAGCCCATGCTGGCCCACAAGGCGGTGCATGAGGGCCATATCGCGGCGGAGGTGGCGGCCGGTCACCTGTCCGCGTTCGACGCCACGGTGATTCCAGGGGTTGCGTACACCGATCCCGAGATCGCCTGGGTTGGCGTCAGCGAGACACGGGCCCAGGAAAGCCTGCGGTCGGTGTCAGTGGCGAAATTCCCCTGGTCGGCTTCCGGACGAGCCGTTGCCAACGGCGCCGCCTTCGGAATGACCAAGCTGCTGTTCGACCGCGAAAGCGGGCGGGTGATCGGCGGTGCGATCGTTGGTCCCAATGCGGGAGATATGATCGGCGAGCTGTGTCTCGCCATCGAGATGGGGGCGGACGCCAGAGACATCGGCCATACAATCCACCCCCATCCGACATTGGGAGAAACCATCGGTCTGGCCGCCGAAGCCGCTGAGGGTCGTTGCACCGATCTGCCGCCGACGGCCAGAACTCGCTGAGGGTCACGGTCGGTCACGCTGGTCATTCGGACGGCAAACGGGCCCCAGCCGAAGCCAGCCGAAACGGCTGTCCTTCGGCATGGGTCGTTCGTGCGCAAATCGAGGTGGAGACGCCGTGTGCCGGGCGGCGCCCCGCCCGTCTCCTCAGCCGATCGGCCCGACCACCTCCTCCAGCATGGCCCAGGCCACTGGATCGAACCGGTTCTTCCATTCGCGGTAAAAGCCGGCCTGGATCAATGTGTTCTTGAATGGTTCGATGTCGACGTCGTTGATCTGCATGCCCTTCGCCGTGAGTTGCTCCCGCGCGTTCCCGTCGATCCGCCGGTTGTCGGCGCGCTGGCGCAGTGCCGCGTCGTTGAACTCCTCCGTCACGAGCGCCTGCAGATCCTGCGGCAGCCGATCGAAGGCACGCGGGTTGCCGAGCATCCATTGACCGTCCCAGAGATGCCGAGTGAGGGAGGCGTATTTCAGCACTTCATAGAGCTTGAACAGCTGGAACACCTGCAAAGGATTCTCGGTCCCGTCTACGATTCTGGTCTGCAGCGACGGGTAGACTTCGTTGAAGTTGAGCGTTACCGGCGCGCCGCCCAGACCCTTGAACAGGGAAATGAACAGGGCTCCCGGCGCGACCCGCACCTTCAGGCCGGCCATGTCGGCAACCGAATTCACCGGCCGCACGTTGTTGGCGACATTGCGGAAGCCCAGGTCCCACATCCGGTCCATCGCGCGCAGCCCCGCCTTGGCGACCGCTCCGCGGATGTGAGCACCCAGTCGGCCGTCCATGGCGGCCCAGACGTGATCGTAGTCGGGGAAGGCATAGCCGACCCCCGTGATGCCGGCCACGGGGACGAGGCCGGAGATGACGACCGAGGACTGAAGCGTGAACTCTAGGGCACCGGATCGCGTTTGGCTCAGCAAGTCCGTACCGCCCCCCAACTGGCTGCTGGGGAAGATCTGGACGTCGATACGGCCCGCGCTGCGGGCCGCGATCCGCCTGGCTGCCTCTGTCAACTGGATGTGGACCGGATTGTCCTCCAGAAATTCATGCCCGACCTTGAACCTGAACTCGGCGGCCCTGGCCGGCGTTGCGACGAGGGCTCCTATCGCGGCCGGGGCAGCCAACGTACCGGCCGTCAAGGCCCCGAATTTCCTGCGTGTGATGCGGATCATTGTCGTTCTCCTATCTGTCCGTTTCCTGGTTGATGGTGGCGTGCCGTCCGCCCCACATGCCGATCCCGTTCGGGCCGATCCCTGGGATTTCGGCGCTCCACGACGACGGCAATCAGGGGCAGGCCGGCGCGCCGCTTATGCCGGGCCGCGCAACCGGCTCATGGAAGAAGGCTGGTGGTGATGGCGGGGACGAAGGCGATCAGCATCAGCCCCGCCACCAGCGCGACCATGTAGCCGATGATCGGCCGCAGAGCGGCTCCGGTGTCGACTTTGCCGATCGCACAGGCGGTGTAGTAACCGACGCCGAAGGGCGGGACGAACAGCCCGATCCCCATCGCCAGCACCACGACGATCGAATAGTGGATGTCGTTGATCGCGAAGGACCGGGCAATCGGATAGGTGATCGGCGCCATCAGGACGATCGCCGGCAGGCCTTCCAGGACCGATCCGAGGATGACGAATATCAGGATCGAGACGAGCAGGAACCCGTAAGCGCCGCCCGGCGCATGATGCATCAGCATGGTGAGCTGGCGCGCGAACCCGGATTGGGTCAGCGACCATGCCATCGCGGAGGCCGCGCCCACGATCAGCAGGATGGCGCCGCTGAGACTGACCGTATTGACGATGCCCGTCACGATCGCCCGCCGGTCGACTGGACGGCCGAACGCAACACGGGCCAACAGCAGATAGACGATGGCGTAGAACACGCCCAGCGTCGACACTTCGGTCGCAGTCGCAGCCCCCTCGACCACGGCGGTGCGGATTACGAACGGAAGCAGGAGCGCGGGCACGGCGACCAGCAGGCAGCGCGCACTGTCACTCCAGCTGGCGCGGGCGCCGCTGCTTGCCGTGCCGGCCCGGCGGCTGCGCCACCAGACCACCGCCGCCAGGAACAGCCCCATGACCAGCGACGGCAGGATGCCGCCGGCGAACAGCCCGGCGATCGAGACGCCCGTGACCGAACCGATCGTGATCAGCACGATGCTGGGCGGAATCGTCTCGGTCTGTGCCCCTGTGGCGGCGAGCAACGCGACGAGATCCCCCGAATCAGCCCCGCGCCGCCTCATCTCCGGAAAAAGCGGCGGAGCCACGGCCGCCATGTCGGCCGCCTTCGCCCCGGAAATGCCGGAAACGAGATACATGGCCGCCATCAGGACGTAGTTGAGACCGCCCCGCCAATGCCCGACCAGTGTTGCCAGGAAATTGACCATCGCCTTTGCCATGCCGGTCACCTCGACCAAGCTGCCCAGCCAGATGAACAGCGGTACGGCCAGCAGCACGACATGCGACATGCCCTCGTTCAAACGACTGGTCACTACGGTCAGTGGGACCGTCGTCGTGCAGGCAAGGAACAGGAACGTGCTGATCAGGAAACAGAAGGCGATCGGGAGGCCCACGGCAATGCATGTCCCGGTCAGCGCGACGAAGAAGATCAGCAGCCGGTAATTGCCGAGCGCGATCAGTTCCGGCGAAAGCCAATGAAGCATCAGGGTCACCGCCACGCAGAACAGCGCGGCGAGCGTCAGGACGGCTACGTTCCGGAAACGAACACAGTGCAGCACGCCGAGGATCAGCATCGACCCCAGCCCGACCGGCAGCGCTGCCGCGCGCCACGCACCGGACAGCGCCAGCGTGGAGGTCGTTATGTCCCATTCGTCCAAGGCATACTCGCAGGCCGGGGGCAGCAAGAAAGCCAGCAGGGCCACGGTCGCCGCGAGCGAAAGGGCGTCCACGAATTCCTGCAGCCGGCCGCGCAACGCCATCGCGACTGCCGCCATCCGCATGTGCTCGGCCCGGTGGTAGGCGACGACGGCGCCCAGCATTGCTAGCCAGAGGAACAAGGTGGAGACGAGTTCGTCGACCCAGACGATGGGCGCATTGAACGCGAACCTGCTGACGGCGCCGGCCAACAGCAGGACCGCCACGGTTACAAGCAGAACGCCAGCGCTAACGGCCGAGGCAGCGACCAGGCCCCGTTCGACGAGGCGTATGGACGGGCCGAGCGTCGTCTGCGCCCGGCCCAAAAGGCCCGGATGGGCCGTGGTGGACGTCGCCGTCACGTCAGGACTCCTTGACTGTGTTGGGGTTGATCGGGCTGAGGATGACCGGGCAGAGGGCCGCCGAACCGGATCGGATCGGCGATCGGAGCGGCCGGACGGAGGCCCTGCGATGGATCGAGGTTCCATGGTGCCCGGATGCCCCGCGGGGCCCTTCCGTCACCATCCGCCGCCTCATGGCAGGGCCGCCCTGGCCTGCGAAACGGTGTTCGACACCGCCCCTCTGAGAAGCCCTTGGTCGGTGCCGAGCAGGAACATCCGGACGCCGTTTTCATGCAGCGATGGACAAAGTGCGGGAGAGTCCGCAAGCGCACCGAGCGGCTTCCCGAGCTGCGGGGCCGCGGAAAAAATCCTTTGCACGGCCGCTTCAACTTCCGGATGCCCGATGTCGCGATGTCCCAGGGCGATGGTGAGATCAAGCCGTCCGATGAACAGGGCGTCGACGCCATCGACTGCGGCTATCTCCCGAATGTTGTCGATGCCGGCCGCATCCTCGATCATCGCAATGACCGCAACTGAAGCGTCGGACTCCTCGGCATGCCGTGCGATCGGTCGGCGTCCATAATCGCCGGCCCGTGGTGAATTCGAGAAGCCCCGGCCGCCCACATATTTTGCTGCGGACACCGCGCGGGCCGCCTGCCCCGCGTTCTGCACGTGCGGGACCATCACGCCAGCCGCCCCCAGGTCGAGGGCTGTTAGGATCGAGGCCTCGTTTATTTCCGGGATGCGGACAAGTGCCGACAGGTCCGTGGCCAAGGCTGCCAGGATGCACAGGTCGAGGTCGCTGCGGCTGAACGGCGCATGCTCGGCATCAATCACGATGAAGTCCAGGCCGCTACGGCCCAGCACCTCCACAGTCTGATGCGACGCGGTCTTGGCGAAGATGCCGAAAACATCCTCACCTTGTGCAAGCCGCTTGCGAAATGATGTCGTCATTGGCCCTCCCCTGTTTTCCGTCAGGCGGACCAGAAAGCGAATCTGTCCCCCGCCGTCGTTTCGCGTATCGCAATGAGGTCTTGGTGTGTGATAGCCGTCGCCGACGCGCAGCCATACCGGTGGTCGCGCCAATGCCGACACCTATGTCAATGGCCGTGCGGATGCCTTACGGTGGACTCCCAGACGTAGGCGGACCACGGTCCGGGAAACTCGATTGCGCCAGCTCGGAGATTGCTCTTCATTCCCCGGCCGTCGGCGGCGTGTCCTGGGGGTGCGGTCGGAGGTCAGGACGAGGTTTCGGACAGCGCCGAATTGATGCGCGACATCGGCAGGCCGGCAGGGTCCGTGAAGAGGGCCTCAAAGATGCGGGCCTGCACATACCACCGGCCATCGCTTCCCTTGACATAGGAGTTGGCGCTGCTGGCGATCAGGATCGCTGGCTGGGACTGTTGGGGTGGGTGCCCGTCCGCGCCGATCAGACTCATCACGCAGCGTGCACTGGCTTCACGGTCGGATGCGTGAACCAACTCGAAATTCGTGATGCTGTGGATCGTGGTGCGCCTGCCGAGCGATCGCCTGCCGTCGTAAAACCCCTTGATCCGAGCTCGGCCTTCATACCGGCTGCCGGGTGTCCCGATATCGAAGACGCCGTCCTCGGTGTAGAATTCGTGGGCGGTTTCACCCCCGTTGGTATCGACGTCGAACCAATATCGGCATTCCATTGTCCAAAACCGATGCCACGACAAGACGGAAGAAATTTCGGGCTCCATCCCATTCACTCCAGGATAATTTGGTAGATCGGCTCCGAACCCAGCGCGCACACGGTAGGGCGCTGGATCGGGACAGCGAGGGTTACTACGATGATCGCCTCGGCGCCGCGCTGGGCTGACCAACGGACCCCGCGGTGCTTGCGGCCATTACTGTCGGCGGCAGATCAGGGCGAATCCATCGGCCGACGACCTTTGCACGTTCATTTGATGGCCAGCCAACATTCAGTCCACCCGTCCTTTTTTGTAATCAAAATGCCGGGGGGCGTCTTATCGTATTTTTTGAGCGGGCATAGCCTATGGCTATACCTTGGACCGGGTATTGGACGATCTGTGAACCGAGTCTCTTGCCGGGATGTGCAGGTTGATGCCACTTCGGTCCAAAAGGCTGGCAGATGGTCGTGGCGGCGGCGCGGGGTATAGAAGCAGCCCTGTCATATGATCCGGAAGGCGCGGTGCCGTCTCGCGAATTGGGCGCCGGCAATGCGATGCTGCGACGGCGAACTTGACGGCGTGGATAACGTCCGAGCCCACCTCTAAGTGCCTTCTGCAATCGAGCCAGCTTGGCATCGACCTGCCGCCGGTCCGGATGCTTCAACAGAACTCTACAGGCCCCGCGATCCGATCTCCGCGATGTAGGATCGCAGGCAATGTATGAATGCCTGGGCGCTTGGCCCGAGAGTGCGGCCGGCTATGGTGGTTATCCCGGCTGGACGAGATGGGCTGGTGAACTGCAGCGGTACAGCCCGCAGCGTGCCACGGAGCAGGTCGCCAACCATCAGCAGGCGTGGCACGACCGAAAGCCTGTCGGATTCATGAAGCATCTCCCGGATGAATTCGAAGGATCCTGAGCGGAGGGCCACCGCGGCGTCCAGGCCCAACAAGGAAAGCCACTGTTCCGTTTCCCGCCCGAGCCGCTGGGTGACGGAAGGGATGAGCAGGTCGCAAGCGTGCAGCTGTTCGAGATCGATCCTGCCACCGCGCAGCAACGGATGGTTGGGGCGGGCAAGGAAGGAGAATGGCTCGCTCCAGAGTGCCTCCCGCACGAACCGATCCTCAGCATCCGGTTCGTACAGCCGCCCGACGACCAATTCGATTTCCCCCGTGGCAAGCAGAGGCAGCAGGTCGTCGGTCAACCCCTGTTCAAGCCGCACCTTGACCCAGGGATGCTGGCGCGCAAGCCGGGATATTACTCCGGGCAGCACACCGGCGGCGGCGACTGGCAGCACACCCAACGAAAGCACGCAGCGTTCCGATGTCATCAGCCGGGTGAGCTCGACGTCAAGCTGTCGCAGTTCTGCAAGTATCCGCCGAGCTGTGCTGGCCACCGCGGTGCCGGCCTCGGAGGGGGTGACACCCCGGCTGTGACGTTCGAAGAGTTGGACCTGCAGGATCTCCTCGGCGACATGCAGGCTCTTGGTCAGCGACGGCTGACTGATGCCGACGGCCGCCGCCGCTCCCATCAGGCTCCTGTTGGTATCGATGGCTTCAACGGCCCGCAGAAGGTTCAACCGGAGGCGCTGGTCAAGATGTCGCGTTGCCATTTCCAGATCCTCCCATCGGCGCCTGTAAGTTGGCGAAGGCAGCAACAGGCTGTGTCCGCTCTTTCACGACTGGTCCGCTGGTCTCATGGTTGGTCGCCATCACCGGAACGATGCGCGTCTTGCCGATGCCGGTCGCGCGCGGTGACGGACGACTTCGAACCTCGAACCCACTACTTGGCCGCTCCCAGAAGTCCGGACGGACGGACGAACAGGAAGAGCATCAGGATCGACAGGGCGATGACGGTCTTCAAGCCGGCTCCGAAATAGAGGATGGCGATCGCCTGGATGACACCGAGCATCAACCCGCCGAGGAAGGCACCGAAAGGCCGGCCGAAGCCACCGATGATGGCGGCGATAAAGCCGGAAATCGCGAAGGGCACGCCGACGTCGTAGGCGGTGTATTGCGTCGGCGTCAGCATGATGCCGGCGACGGCGCCCAGCCCGGCGCTGAGCGCGAATGCCAGCGCCAGCATCGAATGGACCGGGATGCCCTGGAGCGCCGCCGCCTCGCGGTTAATGGCGCAGGCCCGCATCGCCTTGCCGATGCGCGTGGTCTTGAAGAACAGCGCCAGCAGCGCCACGATGGCGAGCGATCCGGCGACGATCCACAGCGACTGTATGTTGACTGCGATGCCGCGCAACATGACGGGCGGTAGATCGGTGAAGACCGGCAGCGTCTTGGGCCGGTCGTCGACCGCCAGATAGGTCAGGCGCTCGATGACGATCTGGGCGGCGAGCGTCGCAAGGATCATCACAAACATCGGGGCGTTGCGGTTCCATAAGGGGCGCACCACCACCCGCTCGACCGCCACGCCGAGCAGAGCCACGATCAGCACCGCCAGCAGGATAGCGAGGCCGTAGGGCAGCTCGCCGCGCACCAGCAGCACATGGGTGATCATGCCGCCCAGCATGACGAAGGCGCCCTGGGCGAAATTCACGATGCCGCTGGCGTTGTAGATCACGCAGAAGCCGATCCCGATCAGGCCGTAGACACAGCCGATGCCGAGACCGCTGACCAGGCTCTGGCCGATGAGCGTTGCGTCCATGGGTCTCCTCCCTTCGTCAGCCGAGATAGGCGGCGATGACGGCCGGATCCTGGCGGATGCGGTCGGGCGCGCCCTGGGCGATCTTCCTGCCGAAATCGACGACCACGACCTCGTCCGCCGTGTTCATCACCAGATGCATGTCGTGCTCGATCAGCAGCACGGCGGTGCCGTCGCCGGCGATCCGCCGGATCAGCGTGGCCAGCCGCGCGCTCTCGTCGGAGTTCAACCCCGCCGCCGGTTCGTCAAGCATCAGCAGCTTGGGCTCGGCGGCCAGCGCGCGGGCGGCCTCCAGCAGACGCGCCTGACCGTAGCTGAGCACTGCCGCCGGCTGGTCCGCCGTGGCCGCCAGCCCGACGAGATCGAGCAGCGCGCGGGCCCGTTCCTCGATCTCCGCCTCCATGCGACGGACCCAGCGCGGGCGCAGCAGCGCCGCCAACAGGCCGCCACGGGTGCGCAGGTGGCAGCCGACCTTCACATTCTCCACGGCGCTCAGCTCGGGAAACAACTTCACGAGCTGGAAGGTTCGGATCAGGCCGCGTGCCGCTTTGGCCTCGGGCGCCTCGTCGGTGACGTCGACGCCCTCGAACAGCACGCGGCCGGAACTCGGCGGCATGGCGCCGGATATTAGATTGAACAACGTGGTCTTGCCGGCGCCATTCGGCCCGATCACAGCCGTTACGCTACGGGGCATCACCTGAAAGCTGACGGCGTTAACCGCCACCAGACCGCCAAAGTTGCGGGTGACGTCCCGAACCTCCAAGCAGGGGGTCATGGCTTCCTCCGGGTGTCAATGCCAGCGAACAGGCTGGCCAGCCCGCGCGGCGCGAAGATCAGCAGCAGGATCAGCGCCGCGCCGTAGGCGAGATCCTGGTAATCGCGCAAAGCCCGGAAGGTTTCCGGCAGCACGCTGACCAGCAGGGCGCCGATGATCGGGCCGACAACCGTGCCGATACCGCCGACATACAGCATGGTGAAGGACAGGATGACCATGTGCAGGCTGAACACCTCGGGGCTGACATAGCCGACGACATGGACAAACAGCGAACCGGAGAAGGAGGCGAAGCCGGCCGCCAGCAGGAAGGACAGCAGCTTGTAGCGCGCGACCTCAATGCCCAACGCGCGCGCCGCGTCCTCGCTGCCGGCCAGCCCGGCGAATGCCCGGCCGAGGCGGGAGCGGCGGAGGCGCGCGACGGCAAAAGCGGTCACTAGCACGCAGACAGTCAGCATGGTCAACGTCGCGCGGTCGTTCGACAGTTCGTAGCCGGCGATGGCAATGGGCGGCACGCCGGAAATCCCGAGATAACCCAGCGTGACGCTTTCCCATTGCACCGCGATCTCGTGCGCGATCAGGCCGATCGCCAGCGTCGCCATTGACAGGTAATGCCCCTTCAGGCGCAGCGTCGGGAAGCCGACCACGAAGGCCGTCGCCACCGCCACCGCCAGCCCGGTAATCATCGCCGGCAGCCACGTCCACTCGTACTGGGTTGTCAGGATGGCCGAGCCGTAGCCGCCGATCGCCGCGAAGGCGCTCTGGCCGAAGGAGACCTGTGCGGTCAGCCCCATGAAGATGTTCAAGCCCGACACGAAGACGGCGTAGATCAGGGCAAAGCTGACGACGGTTGCCGGATAGCCGCCGACCGCCAGCGCGTAGCTGACGACGGCGGCGGCGGCGATCCAGGGCGCGGCCCGGGCGAGGCAGCGCCAGGGCGAAACCCGCGCTGGCACCGGCTCCGCCTTAGGCAAAGTAGTACTGGGCGAGCTGTTCATGCGATTGGACCTCGCGGGGGTCGATGACGGCGGCAAGCCGACCGAGCGTCAGCAGATAGGCGCGATGGGCCAGCTTCAGCGCCGAGGGGGCGCGCTGTTCCACCAGCACCACGGGGAGGCCGGAGCGGTTGAGGACGTGCAGCGTTTCCAAGATCTCCTCCGTCACACGTGGAGCGAGGCCGAGCGACGGTTCGTCGAGCAGCAGGATCTTGGGATCCGCCATCAGCGCCCGGCCAATGGCCAGCATCTGCTGCTCACCGCCGGACATCGATCCGGCAACCTGCCCCAGCCGCTCCTTCAGACGGGGAAACAGCTCGTAGACGCGGGCGAAGCGGCGCTCGCGCTCCTGGGCGTCGCCGCCGAGGCGGTAAGCGCCGAGCTCCAGATTTTCCAGCACCGTCATGGGGCCAAAGATGCCACGGCCCTCCGGCACCAGCACCACCCCGTGCGACGCTACCGCCACCGGGTTGCGGCGCGGCAGGGCGCGTCCCATGAACCGGAGCTCGCCACCGGTGACGACCAGCCCCAGGATCGCGCGGAGCAGGGTCGATTTCCCGGCGCCGTTGGGGCCGAGCACCGCGACCAATTCGCCAGCTCCTACCTCGAAATCAAAGGGCGCCAACGCCTGGACTTGCCCGTAGCGGGCGCTCAAACCTCGCGCCGCCAGGATGGGCTCGGCACCGGTGGATGCCGCAGCCAAATGCGCAGCCTGCGTCATTGAACGATTCTCACCTGATTCCCGATGAAGGTCGCCAAGAAAAAGGGATTCTCGGTGATGCCCTGGTGATTGTCGGTGCTGAAGGTGTAGAGGCCGTTGACGCCGCGAAACTCGACGGTCTTCTCGATCTGGTCGCGAATCGACGGACCCTCGGCCGACTTCCCGGCCTCGATGGCGGCAACGGCCAGCATGACGCCGTCCCACCCACGCGAGGCCCAGTTGGGATCGCGGTCGCCGTATTTGGCGCGCCACGGATCGATGAACTTGCCGATTTGCGTCTTCATCGGGCTGTCGGGCAGTGCCTCGTACACCTGGGAGGGCGAGGCGACGAAGAAGAAGCGGTCCCCCAACACCTCGGCCACCGGCTTGAAGACGGCAAGGTCCTCCAGGCTGGTCATCAACAGCATGTTGGACCCAAGCTGCTTTAGGTTCTTGGCCGCGGTCAGGGTGGTGCCACCCACCCCGATCTTGATCACCGCTTCGGCCCCGACAGCCTGCATCTTATTGAGCTGGACGCTGAGGTCGGCGTCGTCCTGCCGGTAGGTCTCGATGTCGACCACCGCTAGTCCGTATTTGGCGGAGACCTTGTCGGCGACCGATTTTTGCAACAGAGCGTAGGGAGTCGGGTCGTGCAGCACGCCGACCTTGCGGATCTTGGTCTTGTCGCGCAGATATTCGAAGCGCTTCTCCACCTCGAAGCCGGGCGGCGGCAGGGTACTGAAGGCCCATTTCACCTGGCTCGCCTGCGGCGGCAGGATGGAGCAGAGGATCATCGGCTTCTCGGCCTTCGCCACCATGTTGGCGGCGGCGAAGGTGCCGGCGGACACGCAGCCGCTGATGAAGAGATCGACGTTATCGGACGAGATCATCTTGCGGTAGGTGGTGACGGCCTCCTGAGGTTCGGAGCGATTGTCCTCGACAGTCACCTCGATGGTCCGACCCGCCACCCCGCCATTCGCATTCAGCGCGTCGACAGCCAGTTGCACGCCATCGCGCCACGCCCGGTCGATCGTTGCGATATAGCCGGTCAGGCCCGCCGAGATGCCGATCTTCAGAACCTCCGCGGCATGGACTGGCCGCGCGCCGGGCAGCATGGCGGCAGCAACCGCCATCAGGACGACGTTCCGCTTCAAGGACATGACTATCCCTCCCCTTTTTAATTTGTCTGGATTCGTTCGCGTTCTGCTTCGTCTGCCGGTGGTCCCGCAGTGCCGGCCGGCACTGCGGGGGTCCGCCGTCACACCGGGGTGCCGTACCCGCCGCCGCCGGGGGTCTCCAGCACGACCTTGTCACCCGGCTTCATGCTGAGCTTGCGGGCAGGGCTGACGTATTCGCCGTTGACGAGGAAGCGTCCAGACTGCCCGGATTCACCGCCTCCCAAGCCTTCCGGCCCCATGTCGACGCGGCTTGGCACGGCGTTGAGCAGCCAGGGATCGCTGGTGTTCATGTGAAAGGCGATGATCTGGCCGTCGCCGCCCGGCATGCGCCCCGCCCCGCCCGAACCACGCCGCAGCTCCTTGCGATCGAAGACGATGGGCATGGCGGCTTCCAGAATCTCCACCGGCACGGCGGCAACCCCGGTAGGGTAGCAGGTGGCGCTGGGGCCGGGCTTTTCTGCGCGGGCGCCCATGCCGCCGGAATAGTTGAACATCGACGAGGTGAAGGGTTTGCCGTCGGCCTTGCGTCCCTCGATCTGGACAGTCCACACCGCCCCTGATCCCTCAGCAAGCACCTTTTCGGGAAACACCTGATAGAGCGCCTTCAGGATCGGCATGGCCACATACATGCCGACGACGTGGCGGGCGTTGACCGGAGCCGGGTAGGCGCAATTGACGATGGAGCCGACCGGCGCCCGCACCTCGATGGGAGCGAGGCTGCCGGTGTTGTTGGGCAGGTCGTGGTTGAGGCAGCTCCGAACGGCGAAGGTCGCATAGGCGTGGGTGTAGTTCAGCACCACGTTGATGCCGCTCGAGGTCTGCATGGAGCTGCCGTCGAAGTCCGCGACCATGGTGCCGGTCTCGGCGTCGATGGTCAGCGCGACCTTCAGCGTGATTGTCTCGCCGCCCGGGGCATCGAAAACCGTCTTCCCGTGATAGGTCCCAGGGCGCAGCTTGCGGATCGCGTTGCGGGTGGACTCCTCCGAACGGTTGATGATCTCGTCGGACAGCCCCTCGAGATCCTCCAGCCCGTGGCGCTCGCACAGCGCGATCAGATGCTCGGCCGCCGCTTGTCCGCTCGAAACCTGGGCGGCGAGGTCGCCGAATACTGCGTCCGGCGTGCGGACGTTCCGACCGATGATGGCGTGCAGGACCGGGTTCGGTACGCCGCGTTCATAGAGCTTCAGCGGCGGGATCCACAGTCCTTCCTCGTGGACGTCGCGGGCACCGGCACCGACGCCGTAGCCGCCGATGTCGGTGTGGTGGATGGTGGACCCGAGGTAGGCAATCAGGATGTCGCCCTTGAAGATCGGCGTCAGGGTGGTGATGTCGAAGAAGTGGCCGGCGGACAGCCAGGGGTCGTTGGTGATCAGCACGTCGCCCGGCTCGCAGCGCCCGGCGAACTCCTTGACCAGATGGGCCCCGGCGAAGGCCAGCGAGTTGATGTGGCCGGGCGTTCCGGTGTTGGCCTGAGCAACCATGCGGCCGCGCTGGTCGAACAGTGCGTAGGCGAGGTCGCCTGCCTCGCGGACGATCGGGCTGAAGGCGATGCGCTGGAGCGCCTTGGCGCGCTCCGTCACCACGCCGATCAGGTTGGACCAAAGGATTTCGAGTTCGATGCCGTCCATGTTCCGGTTCCTGTCGATGATGGATGTCAGGCGTGCGCGGCGGGCGCGCTGGTGGCGACGATGCAGCCCATGGGGTCGATGGTCGCGACCCAGCCGGGGGGAATAGCGGTCGTCGTCTCGCGCTCCTCGATGATGGCGGGGCCGGCGACGATCTGCCCCACCGCCAGAACGTTCCGGTCATAGACCGGGACGTTCTGGCCGTCCTGCCAGGCATGTACCGGGCGCGTCCCCTTGGCCTTGCCCTGCTCCGTCGACGGCTTGCCGGCAGCTTGGAAGCCGATCGAAGGCCCCTGTACGGTGATGCGCCAGGTGACGATCTCGGCCGGGACATGCGACGGGTTCATGCCGTAGAGCACGCGGTAGGTCTCGGCGAACTGCGCCACGAGAGCGTCGATGTCGTGGGCCACGCGCGGGTCCTGGTCGAACATGACCGTGACCTCGTTCTGCTGGCCGGTGTAGCGCATGTCGGCGCCGACCACGACGCGGACGTCGGATGGCGCGCAGCCGGCCTCGGTGAGCGCGTTGCGCCCTTCTGTTTCCAGATCGGCGAGGATGCGCTCGACCCGATCCCAATCGACCTGGTCAAGGCGCATCAGGGCGCTGCGCACGAGGTCGAGGCGGACCGGCGTCACCAGCGTGCCGAAGGCCGATAGGACGCTCGACTGCGGCGGCACGATGACCGACGAGCTTTGCAGCAGCTCCGCGACGCCGCAGGCGTGCAGCGGGCCGGCGCCGCCGAAGGCGAACAGCGGCAGGCCGCGATAATCGACGCCGCGGTCGGTGGCATGCGAGCGGGCAGCCGACGCCATCGCCTCGGTCACCACCCGGTAAATGCCGCGCGCCGCCTGGACCGGCGTGCCGCCGAGATCGCCCGCCAGATCGGCGAAGGCGGCTTCGGTGGCGGCGCGGTCCAGCTTCATCTCGCCGCCGAGGAAATTGTCGGCATCGATCAGCCCCAGCATAAGATCGGCGTCTGTAACAGTCGCCTTGCGGCCGCCCCGGCCGTAGCAAGCCGGGCCGGGGTTGGAGCCGGCGCTTTCCGGCCCGACCTTCAACAGGCCCAGCCCGTCGACATGGGCAATGCTGCCGCCACCCGCCCCGATCTCGATCAGGTCGATCGAGGGCACCGTCACCGGCAGGCCGCTGCCTTCCTTGAAGCGGTAGCGGCGGTCGACCTCGAACAGGCCGGTGACCAGCGGCGTGCGGTTCTCGATCAGGCAGGCCTTGGCCGTGGTGCCACCCATGTCGAAGGACATCAGCCGGTCGATCCCCAGGATCTCGGCATAGTGGCAGGCGGCGAGCGCGCCTGCGGCAGGACCGCTCTCGATCATCCGCACCGGGTTGCGCCCGGCGGTCTCGGCACCGACCACGCCGCCGGAGCTGAGCATGATCAGCGGCGTGTTGCCGAAGCCCTCGCGGCGCAGACGATCGCTGAGCCCCCGCAGATAGGGCTGCGAGATCGGCATGGTGTAGGCGTTCACCGTCGCAGTCGAAGCGCGCGGGTATTCGCGTATCTGCGGCGCCACGTCCGAGGAGGTGCAGATGAACACCCCCTCCAACCGCCGCGCCAGTTCCGCCGCGACGGCGGCCTCGTTGGCGGGGTTGGCGAAGCTGTTGATGAAGCAGACCGCGACCGCCTTAGCCCCGCTGCCGCGGATGCGGTCGGCCAGGGCAGCGATGTCGTCTGCCGCCGGCTCCTCGAGCACTGTGCCGTCGGCCAGCGTCCGTTCGCGCAGGCCGAAGGTCAGATTGTCGGGCACCAGTGGTTCGGGAAACTCGATCTGCGGGTCGAACATGTCGTAGCGGTGCTCGTTGCGGATGGCGAGCACGTCCCGGAAGCCTTCGGTGACCACAAGGGCGGTCGGCGGTCCCTTACGCTCGATCAGCGCGTTGGTAACTACGGTGGTCGCATGAACGACGACCCCGTCGACGTCGCTCGCGGCGATGCCGGCCTTCCTCAGGACCGCGTGCACGCCGCCGAAGAAGCCGGATAGCAGGTCCTCATGGGTGGTCAAGGTCTTGTCGACGGTCAGGCGGCCGTCGGAATGGCACAGCACGATGTCGGTGAAGGTACCACCGATATCGACGGCGAGGGAGTAGCTCATCGGTTCGATCTCCGGCCGAGACCACGGGAGATGGCCCGCCCAGCGGCAAGCACCTTCTCCAGTTGCACGGCGTCAGGGGGTGATGGAATGAATTGGGTGGCGCCGACGATCGCGATGGATCCGGCGATTTGGTTGCGGTGGTCGAAGACAGGGACAGCCAGAGCGTTGATGGCGGTGATCATCTCGTTGGCGGCGACGGCCCAGCCACGCCGGCGGACCAGCGCCACCTCCTCATTCAGGCTGTCGACGTCGGCGATGGTGTTCAGTGCCCACTGGCGCCGCGGCTGCGCCAGGGTCTTTTGCAGCAGAGCCTGCGGCCCGAAGGCCAGCCAGACCTTACCGTGGGCGCTGGCGTGGAGGTCGAGGCGCGTTCCGGTCCGCGTTCCGAACTCGATCACCGTGCGCCCCTGAATCAGGTCGAGGACGATCAGCTCGCCATCGACCATCCGGCAGATGGTCACGGCTTGGCCGGTGGCGTCCCGCAGCCGCATTAGCTCCTCGCGGGCGACGGACACGACTTCGAACCGTGCCCGTACCGACTCGCCCAGGACCAGCAGCTTGACCCCGACGTCGTAGCGCCCGGTGTCGGGATCCTGGCTGACGAGCCCGTGCCGCTGTAGCGTCACGAGATGGCGGTAGATCGTGGCCTTGGATGCCGACAGCGCGTTGGCGATGTGGGCCAGCGGCATGGGTTGGCTTTCGTTGGCCAGGAAGTCGAGTACACAAAGCGCGAGGTCCAGCGTGCTGGTTCCTGTAGATTTTCGATTGTGAGGCACCCCACATCTCTCCAGCAGGGTTTCAAATGATGAAATCTGTCATCATAATTGATGGATGGCAGGCGGAGCAGTCGCCATGACCGCAAACGCAGATTTCATCGCCGGATGTAGCGGCGACTCCATTTCACATAATGAAGTGCCGTTTCATTGTGTTAGTATGATCACAGCATTGCTTTATCATGTCAATTATTTATTTAGGATCGGCCATTATTTTTAAATGAGTTCTTACAGTGACGTGTACAAGAGACAGAAGGATGCAGTTCTTTTTTTTCGGATACAACCGAGGATCATCTCCAAACGTCGGCAACGCGGGACGATCATCCCACGCCGTGATGTAATGAGGCACCCATCCGGGGAGCCGGACATCAAGGGGACAGCGACTAGGCAGATCGGGTCGCGGATGATGCAGGGACGAAGCATCCCGCCGACGGATAGCCGGCCGACGGATAGCCGGTTGTCACCGGCTCGTGGGGTGCGTTTTAATCGGTGTCATTGCCAAATCGTCGAAAGAGTCGCCTCTTCCTGACGCGGAGATCCGCGATACGGTCAGCGCCGTCTCAATATCCCCTCTCGATTACGTACCTATTCGACATGGCTTCGCCGCTGGCCCAACGACGGACATTGCTGAACAGGATATCCAATGTTCTCGGCATCAAGGTGTTCGGATCGTGAGCAGAGATGTGCGGAGTGACCAGGACGCCCGGCGCATCCCAGAGACGATGCGCCGCCGGCAGAGGTTCTGTTGTGAAGACATCCAACACCGCCCCCCCCAGACGACCGCATTCGAGCGCGTCGCACAACGCATCCTCATCCAAAACCGAACCCCGCCCGATGTTGATCACGCCGGCGTGGGATGGAAGCAATGCCAATCGTTCGCGGCTGATTAGGTTGGCCGTGGAAGGCGTCAGCGGGCACGCGATCAGCAGAAAATCGGTTTGCGGCAGAACGCGGTCGATCGATGCAAAAGACACGACCTGCTCGCAATCCACATGCGGTCGGTCGCTCGTACGGACCCCTGTCACCTTCATGCCGAAGGTGGTTGCCCAGCGTGCCGCCGCCCCACCCAGGCTGCCAAGGCCCACGATCGTCAGCCGCCCGCCTCGCAGCGGGGTCCCCAACTCCCGTTTCCAGATACGATCACGCTGCGATCTGACCGTACCGGCCATATGATTGGCCAGCATGAGTAGCGCCATAACGACATACTCTCCCACTTTTTCGGTTTGAGCTCCGCTGTTGTTCAGCAGTGCGACACCGGTGGGCAGCCACTCGTAAGGAGCAAGGGCTTCGAGGCCTGCGCTAGGGCACATGATGGCCTTGAGATGTGGGGCCGGGTGAGGAAGAAGCTCGCGAACGATCGGAACGGGGATCAGCAGGAACCCAGCTGTTTCCATCGCGGTGCGGAACCCCGCCTTATCATGCGCAAGAGTCACCACGGTGTCGCTTGCGAGACCCGATCTGGCCCGGGCATCGGCGATCATAGAGTCAGAGACCTCGAAATTCCCGCCGGTTTCCTGCTCATTCTGTATGTGAACATGCATGCGATTATTCCCACATCAATTCTGCCGAAAGGAGATCGCCGAACCCGATGTTTGGCTGCCACTGCTCACGCAATGCCCGAGAGCGCGGAATAAGGTTGAAAACGCTTCGGGTGGAGCGGCCGACGCAAGGCTCTGCGATCACGCATTCACTTTGCTGGGTGGAAAGCTCAGCACCACGGCGCTGCCCCCGACAAGGATCGCGGCAATGACATAGAGCGCCAAGTCCGAGCTGGAAATCGCTTCGAGCTTCATCCCCCGCAGCAAGCCGACCACATAGGGCATCACGAAGCCGGCCAACGCCAGCGCAGAGGTGATGAAGGCTGTGCCTCCGGCCAGAGCCTTGGCGCTCAACAACGAGAAGGAGAGTGGCCAGATCATGGGAGCTGCGGCCGTCACGCCCGCCATGGATATCGTCAAGCCGATGACCACCAGGATGGGGTTACCACCGGCCTTGGCCGCAAGGATAAGTCCAAGGGCGGCAATGCAAAGCGGCACCGCGAGATGGTACCGACGTTCCCCCATCCTGTCAGCTGACCATCCTACCGCAAGCATCAACACAAAGGCGAAAAGGTACGGTATCGCGGAGACGAAGCCGATCATGGTGTTCGATTGAAAGCCCGCTTCCCTCAAGAGTGTCGGCATCCAGAACGCAACTCCCAGGAATCCGGCGCCGATTGCAAAATTGACATAACTCAGCAACCAGATGGTAGGTCTACGCAGAGAGTCGATAAAGCTGACTTCCTCTTTCGGTCTCGGGTCGGCATTGATCTGTTCCTTCAAGGCCGACTTCTCGTCAGCCGACAGCCATGATGCCTCGTCCGGTCCATTTTGAAGGATGGAGAGGCATAGAATGCCGAGCACCACCGCGGGCGATCCCTCGATCAAAAACATCCATTGCCAACCGGACAGGTTTGCCCAACCGTGGAAGTAATCTAGAATCAGGCCTGACAGCGGCCCTCCGATGAGCCCCACCACAGGAAACGCGGTGAAGAAGACCGCGAACACGCGACCGCGTCGACTGTTTGGGTACCATTTTGTAAACAGGAAGAATACGCCAGGAGCAAATCCCGCTTCGGCGACTCCCAAGAGAAACCTCAAGATGTAAAAGCTAGCCGGAGTCGTTACCGCTGCCATAAGGCAATTTATGATTCCCCATGTTATCATTATTCTGGCAATCCAGATTCGGGCGCCAATCTTTTCCAGTATCATATTGCTGGGGACTTCAAAAAGAAGATACCCCGCGAAAAAGATTCCTGCTCCCAAGCCGTATACGGCGTCGCTCAATGCAAGTTCTTGGCTCATTTGAAGCTTGGCGAAGGCTACATTGATACGATCCAGATAAGCCACGCAATAACAGACGAAGAGAAACGGAAGTATCTTCCAGGTTATTTTGCGGAACAGCGCAGAGCCATCATCCAATTGACGGGATGTTGGCAAGGTATCTGTTATTTGTGTCATTGTCTCATCCTCCCATTGTGATGGCTTCTTATTTAAACGCCATACATTTCACCCCGTCGATCCAGTTGCCTCCGGAGCGCTTGCCAATCCCTGTCGCCAATGAAACCCTGGATCTTCTCGTACTGCCTCGCCGTCCTCTCGCAAACGTCAGCGGGTGGATGGATTATCTCCGCACCGCCGGACAGTGCAGAAATTTGGATTTGGCAAGACATTTCCAGGTAATACATCAGCTCGAACGCATCGCGGACCGTGTTGCCGCACGTGAGCAGTCCGTGATTTTGCAGTATCAGGGCGTTCCTGGTTCCGAGGTCGGCAACCAACGTCTGGCGCTCGGCGTCATCGATCGCCAGTCCTTCAAAAGCGTGGTAGGCGATTCGGTTGTAGAACCTGACCGCATGTTGTGAGATTGGAAGTAAGCCATGCTTTTGTGCGGACACGGCAACACCAGCGCGCGTGTGGGTGTGAAATATGCACGCCGCGTCCGGACGAGCCTTATGGATGGCTGAATGAATGACAAAGCCGGCCGGGCTTATGTCCGACGCTTCTTCGTCCAATGCATTGCCGTCGATATCGATCTTGACAAGGTTGGATGCCGTAATTTCCTCGTAATGCAGCCCGAAGGCATTGATGAGAAACTGGTTTTCAGTGCCGGGTATGCACAGCGAGATATGATTGTAAATTAAGTCGGTTATACCGTAATGAGCGCACAGCCGGTAGCATGCGGCAAGATCAACGCGGGCCTCCCATTCGGCGGCACTGACGTTTTCACGCAGAGATGACTTGCGCTTCGCAAGAATGTTTCCCGTATGACTTACCATAGCCGGGCCTTCCTTCCATGGATGTCTTGGCATCTGATATAGTAAGCTAACAATCAGCTTGGCCGATAATGCCGATTGGTGCCCATCCATTACGAGAGGTTATGACCTTGGATTCGAAGCAGTTGATGAAATTCCTGGCGGTGGTCGATCACGGCTCGTTGGGACGCGCCGCTCATGCGCTCAACATCACGCAACCTGCACTCACGAGATCGATCAAGGAGATGGAAGCGTATCTTGGCGTCCAGCTGTTCCTGCGGCAGTCAACCGGCATGAGCCTGACTAAATATGGCGAAATGCTGGAGCGCCAAGCCAGGATTGTGCAGACCCAATTGGACCATGCGCTTGATAATATTCGGGCACTGAAAAGCCTTGAACAGACCATAGTCAGGGTTGGAGTCGTATCCAGCGCATCGGTCGAATTGCTTCCTGTTGCTCTCTCACGAATGACTTCGAACTACAAAAACATTTCATTCTCGGTGATCGAGTCTCTGGAAGATGATTTGACTGCGCGGCTCGTGAATGGTGATGTCGATATGGCCGTCGCGTTTCGGCTGCCCGAGGGTGAGGACATCGAGCGCGTCGCCACCGGCTTCAAGCATCTTGGTGGAACGATCGTTGCCTCAAGCGATCACCCGTCCAGGGCTTTTCCATCGGTCAGCTTGAGGGAGGTTCGGGAGGAAGCATGGGTCCTACCACCCTGCGGCACACGCGTGAGACAGGAGGTCGCTGATTTCTTCCTGTCAAACGGTTTAGAGCCACCGGTGCCCAGGGTCGAGACACGCTCCAACCTCCTTATGCAGACCCTGGTGCTGCACAGCAAGTTCATAATGTGGTTCCCGCAGATACTTCTGGTCTCCAAGGACATCTCAATCTCCCCGCTGGTTATCAGGGAAGATTGCAGCCCACAATATCGGACCTTTTCAATCTATCGGCGAAAGGGAAGGATGCTTTCCAGCGCGGCCACAGGTCTTCTTTACGAACTGAAGGCCGAGCTCAACAAGCGATAGGCCTTGGGTCAACACTTAATCGGAGATTTGGTTTTACTTAAGAGAATGGATTTCACGGTATAAGGATGCCTTGGAGTGCGGTGTGCGATGAATCGTCCGGCTTAACGAAGACGCTTGGGTGGTTATTGAGTTGCACGATCCACTGAACCAACTTGGCCCGGCGGGTGGACGACTGCCGGATCAACAATGGCATCATCCAGGCGCTGAAATGCGGCGGCTGTTGGAAGGTTGTCCACCTACGACGGACCACAACCGCCAAACCGGCCGGCGTCCCGGGATCATTAGCGTAAAAGTCCTGTAGGCTCGGGTGGAAGGGCAATGGATTGCGACAGGCGAGGCCATGGATGGCAGCTATGTGAAGGCGCACTGGTGCGCCCACGGTGGAAAACTGAGATTAAATCAGGCGATCGGGCTTTTCCAAAGCGGCCAAACCTGTTCTTCAGCGCGCCGCAAGACGTCCCGGCCGGCAATGGCGCACGAACACACCGCTCCACGCCGGTCATGAGATCCCGACATAACCGAAAGTCGCGCGCTTGACCCGAGTCATGAGCGCTTCGCAGTCCTCCTCCCCGCGCATCCCTGCCCCATCGATCATCGCCTTTATGATCGCGATGAGATCTTGGGCAGCCAGCGTGGGATCAGGCTGGGGCGGCATATCGCGGCGACCAAGTATCTGCCGAGCGACGCTGGTAACCTGATGACCCACCATCTGTGTTGCCGAATCGAGGGGAAGGCGGGATTCCTCGAAATCCAGCAGACGTGCGAGCCGCGGACGCCGGAACTGATGGCCAATGCATGCGGTGATCAAAGCCACCAAGGCATCCTTTCCGGTCGGATGAGCCAGGGCAGCCTCCGCCTCCTGCAGGAGAAGCGAGGTCTCGCGAACGAGCAGCGCACCGATGATTGCGTCCTTGCCTGGAAAGTACTGATAAAGGGATCCCACGCTGACGCCCGCGCGCTTGGCGACCGCGTTCGTGGAGAAGCCGCCATGCCCTTCCTGTTCCAGAATGCGAGCGGCTGCCTCAATGATAGCACTCACCATCTCATACGAGCGCGCCTGTTTCGGGCTTTTCCTGGGGCTTGGCCGATCATAGTTCGAGTTTGACATCGCTTTGGAACGCGAGTTGCAAAAAGTGAGTGATGACTCGTATTATATCCAAGTCACAACATGATGCAAGGATCCAGGCAATGACACAGCAGTCATCATTCGAACCGATGTTCACGGCTTTTTTTCTCGTCAAAACGTCTCCCGAGTGGCTGAGCTTTTCCTTTGATGAGCGACTGAAGCATGCCCGGAACACGTTCCAACCCATTCTTGAGCAATTTACAGGCCGTGTTCGGCTGAACTGGTATGACACAGAATTCTACACCGCCACGATTACGGATATCTGGATGCTAGAGGCCCAGGATCATCATAGCTATCAGCTCTTTTGCGAAAAGCTCCGCGAAACTCCCTTCTGGGATCGCTATTTCCTAATCAAGGAGATTTTCGTCGGCGAGCGTAATGCCTGGGCGAAAAATTATGCCGTGGAAGCTTTGGCTTCTTGAGCGGTTTTGTCAGCCGTCGCGCCAACTTGTTCGAAGGCGCGGGGCTGACCTAGCAGGGTGCGGAAAAAGGCTATGCCCGTCCTGCCGTTCGTGATTCTCTCCGGTCGAAGAGAATGCGGCCGGCGAGGGGACGATGCGGGGATCGGACGACCACAGCGAGGGTCTGTTCAGCTATGTGAGCTGTGAGGCCCGTGTTCCGGCGAGCCATCCTCTAGGGTCCGGACTCATAACCAGTAGGCCACGATTGCCACGATGTGGACGGCGGCCATGAAGTTGGTGGCGGAGCGGTCATAGCGGGTTGCGATGCGCCGGAAATCCTTGAGGCGTCCGAACATGCGCTCGATGACGTTACGGTTCCGGTAGAGGTAGGGAGAGAAGCAGTTTTTCCAGCGCTTGTTGGCGCGTGGCGGGATGTTGGGCGCGGCCCCGGCCACCTCGATCTTCCGGCGGATGGCGGCACTGTCGTAGCCCTTGTCGCCGTGCAGGAGATCGGTGGTGGGCATCTGGTCGAGCAAGCAGTCGGCGGCGGTGCAATCGGCAACCTGACCACCGGTCAGCAGGAAGGCGAGCGGCCGACCGCGCGGATCGCTCAGGGCGTGGATTTTGGTGGTTCGTCCGCCGCGGGACCGTCCGATGGCCTGGGCGCGCTCCCCCCTTTGCCGCCACTCGCCGAACGATGGGCGCGCACCGCCGTGGAGTCGATCATCACCTGGGCCGGTGGCCCACCCGCTGCGGCCAAGGCGTGGAAGATGCCTTCCCATACGCCCTTGGCCGCCCAGCGGACAAAGCGATTGTAGAGAGTCTTGCGGGGGCCATAAACCGGCGGAGCATCCGCCCAGCGTCCGCCCGACTTCAGAACATGGACGATGCCGCTGATCACACGTCGGTCATCCACGCGCGGCTTGCCTCGGGTGTCGCACGGAAGGTGCGGCTCAAGCCGTCCAAACTGCTCCACCGTCAACCAGAACTGACCGTCGCTCATCACAAAGCCCCTTTCCAGGGCTTTGAATCACAACGATCCCCTTCGGGAAAGGCTCTTTATAGGTCCAGACCCTACGACCGATCCGGGCCATCGTTGATGAAGCGCTGGAGGTGATGTCGCCGGCCTTCGAGGGGCTGTACTCCAAGATCGGGCGCCCCTCGATCCCGCCGGAGAAGCTGCTGCGGGCGCTGCTGCTCCAGGCCTTCTACTCGGTGCGCTCGGAACGCCAGTTGATGGAACAGCTCGACTACAACCTGCTGTTCCGCTGGTTCGTCGGCTTGTCGATGGACGCCCCGATGTGGGACGTTACCGTGTTCACCAAGAACCGCGAGCGCCTGCTGGCCGGCGATGTGGCGGCCACGTTCCTGGCCACCGTGCTGGGCCAGCCGAAGGTCAAGGCGCTGTTGTCGGATGAGCACTTCTCGGTGGACGGCACGCTGATCGAAGCCTGGGCCTCGGTGCAAGGGGGACCCTCCGCAATCCGTCCGTCGGCAAGCAAACCGATCAGCCTCGCGCCAAGCCGTCCAACAGCAGCCGGTAAAGCTCGGAGAAGGCGTCGCTGAAGCCCAGGCCCGCATCGGCCAGGAAGTGTGGATCGTTGATCCGCTCGATTGCCGCCAGACAGATCCCGGCGACTAGCTTCGCATGGACATCGGCGAATTCTCCATTACCGATTCCATACTCGATAATTTCCTGCAGTCTCGCCATGCGAACGCGTTGATGGTTTTCCAGCACCTCGCGCGCTTGATCATCCTCTCTGATATCTTCAAGAAACCTGTCCGTCATGCCACGAGATTCGGTGATCCCCGGTTCCAGGTACGCGGTGAGCTTCTTTCTCGGGTGATCGAATTGCGATGCCGCGCTGTCGCCAAGTGCCTGGACCCGTGATGCCCAGCGCGCGACGACCTTGAGAAACAGCATCTTCCGGTTCGGCGCGATTTCGTAGAGGGCACGTTTGGAGCAACGGAGCTCCTGCGCGATCAGGTCCATCGTCAGCGCCCGATAGCCCCGCGAGAAGAACAGCCGTTCAAGCTGATCGAGCAGTTCCAGCTGGCGCGGCCGGTAAGCGTCGCGCTCCTCCTCCTCCTCTTTGTCGTGACGGTCTGGGTTCCGATTGAGCATGCCGGCATCGTGGCATTCGAAAAGTGTGCTTTCAAGGGATGAAACGATTGACAGCACAAACAGCACGGTACATTTTTTATTAGAAACGTACCGATGGGGCGGTTCGGCATATCGCCGCCGCATCTCCCCGCATCCCGCCATCATCGAATGGGAGAGTACAGATGCAGGCGTGCATGGTGGGCTTTGGGCACACCCGCTTTGGAAAACTGGACGCGGTTTCCCTTGAGGACCTGATCAGGGAGGCCGCGCAGCAGGCGATGGCCGATGCCGGCATCACGGGCCGCGACATTGACGGCGTCTGGCTTGGGCATTTCAATTCCGGGCTGGTGCCGGACGGCTTTTGCTCCTCAATGATCCTTCACGCCGATCCCGACCTGCGCTTCAAGCCGGCAATTCGCTGCGAGAACGCTTGCGCCTCGGGAAGCGCGGCGCTCTATGCGGCGCTGGATGCGGTCAATAGCGGACGGTGCCGCATCGCGCTGGTTGTCGGTGCGGAGAAGATGACTGGCCTGGACACCGCGGGCGTAACCAGGGCGCTGGGCGGCGCCAGCTACCAGGCCGAAGAAAGCGGAATGTCGTTCCCGCAGATTTTTGGCCGCTTCGCCCAAGCCTATTCGGACGTCTATGGGGATCCGACCGAGGCGCTCGCGCGGATTTCCGTGAAGAATCACGGCAATGCGCTGCGCAATCCCCTCGCGCATATGCGCCGGCCGGCCGATCTCGATTTTTGCCTGACGGTCTCGGAGCGCAATCCGATGATCGCCGCCCCGCTCAAGCTGAGCGACTGCTCGCTGATCAGCGATGGCGCTGCCGCCGTAGTGATCGCGCACCCATCCTTGCTCGGGCAGTTTCGGCGAGCCGTGGGTTTCCGGGCTGCCGAAATGGTGAGCGACCTGCTGCCCTTGTCGGCCAAACGGCTCGAGCGGTTCGAGGGCCCCAGCCTTGCGGTCCGCCGTGCCTATGCCAAAGCCGGGGTGGAGGTATCCGACATCGGCTTGGCGGAGGTCCATGACTGCTTCACGATCGCGGAACTGCTCTGCGTCGAGGCGTTGGGTCTGGCTCAGCCGGGCTGTGGCGCAGCCGTCGTCCGCGAAGGCCAGACGGAGCGGGACGGCCGTCTGCCGATCAATCTCTCGGGTGGGCTCAAGGCCAAAGGCCATCCTGTGGGCGCCACCGGCGTCTCCATGCATGTGATGGTTGCCCGGCAACTGCTTGGCGAGGCAGAAGACATGCAACTCGCAAGCCGTCCGGAGCTTGGGCTCTGCCTGAACATGGGGGGTGGCGCGGTGAATACCGCCGTCTCGATCCTCGAACCTGTGAAGGCCTGATCCGCCATGAGAAAAATCCATGAGAGCGCGCCCGACGCATTGGATGGACTGCTGCATGACGGGATGACGATCATGGCCGGCGGCTTCGGCTTGTGCGGCATTCCGGAGCGGCTGATCGACGCCATTCTCGCCTCGGGGGTCAAGGGGCTTACGATCATCTCGAACAATTGCGGCATCGACGGTGTCGGCCTGGGCAAGCTGCTCCGCTCGCGCCGGATCGCCAAGATGATCTCCTCCTATGTCGGCGAGAACAAGGAGTTCGAACGGCAATATCTGTCGAGCGAACTGGAGCTCGAGTTCAATCCGCAGGGGACCTTGGCGGAACGCATCCGTGCCGGCGGCGCCGGCATTCCCGCCTTCTTCACCAGGACGGGTGTCGGTACGGTCGTCGCCGAGAACAAAGTCCATCAGGAGTTCGATGGCCAGACTTACATCATGGAGCGCGCGCTGCGCGCCGATCTCGCCATCATCAAAGGCTGGAAGGCGGACGAGGTGGGAAATCTCGTCTTCCGCAAGACGGCCCGCAACTTCAACCGCGTGATGGCGACGGCCGCTCGGGTCTGCGTGGCCGAGGTCGAGGAGATCGTGCCGACCGGCGCGATTGACCCGGATGCGGTCCATTTGCCCGGCATCTACGTCAAGCGCCTCATCTGCGGCGCTCCCTACGACAAGAAAATTGAGTTCCGGACTGTTCGGAAGACGGAGGTCTGATCATGGCGTGGATACGGAACGAGATGGCGGCCCGCGCCGCTGCCGAACTCGAGGACGGCTATTACGTGAATCTCGGGATCGGAATCCCGACGCTCGTCGCGAACAACATTCCCCAAGGCATTACAGTCACGCTCCAGTCCGAGAACGGAATGCTCGGCATCGGACCGTTTCCCCTGGAGGGCCGGGAGGATGCCGATCTTATCAATGCAGGCAAGCAGACGATCTCCGAACTGCCATCGAGCGTCTATTTCGGGTCCGAGGACAGCTTCGCCATGATCCGCGGCGGTCATGTCGACCTGACCATCCTCGGGGCCATGGAGGTCGCAGAAAATGGCGACATCGCCAACTGGATCATTCCGGGCAAGATGATCAAAGGAATGGGCGGGGCCATGGACTTGGTAGCGGGCGCCCGGAAGATCATCGTGCTCATGGAGCATGTGAGCAAGGACGGCAGTCCCAAATTCCTGCGGACCTGCACGTTGCCTCTGACGGGGGCGGGCGTGGTCGACATGTTGATCACCGACCTCGGCGCGTTTGCGCGCCCCTCGCGCGGAGAGCGGTTCCGCCTGTTGGAGAAGGCGCCTGCTGTATCACTGGATGAGATCCGGTCGAAAACGCTTGCGGAATTCGACCTGTAAGGCGGTGCGTACCAAGGGCAGCCATTGGGCAGCGTCCCTGTCCCGGCAATCGGTTCTTGCGCAGTTTGGAAGCGGGGATCGGACCGGCTGCCGGGAAATCAGAGTGGACTGCAAACACCCACTTCCGTGCCTTCCAGGAACAGGGGGAACCGCGAGCGGCTGCCGAATTCTTTCCCCGGTGCCGCCTATGGCGCCTCCGTCTTTTCTGGGGCGGGATTTCCGGGTTGGGCCTGCTCCGGCTCACCGGCGTTGCCGCCGCCTACCACTTCCCGCCAGTCGCGCTGTTCCGACAGGGAATAGGCCGCCCGCTGGACCAAGGCTTCCATGATGCGGCGAAGTTGGGTGACCTCTTCGGGATGAAGCGCGGCGACCAGTTCCTTCTCTATGGCCCGGGCAAGCGGAACGACGCGCGCATAGGCCTCTGCGCCCTTCTTGCTCAACCTCAGGATCACGCGTCGCCGGTCCTTGGAGTCGCCACGCCGGACGACGAGCCCCAAACCGACCAGCAATGCCACTGCCCGCGTGACCCCCACCTGATCCATCGCAGTCCACTCCGCCAATTCCTTGGCCGACAAGGGTGCGTGACTGCCAAGCACGGCGACGATCCGCCAGCCCGTGACCGATAGCCCGAACTCCTCACCATACATGCGCGCCAACATGCCGCTGACCCGGTTCGTGATGAACGAGGTCTGGTAAGGCAGCCAATCGTCGAGCCTGAAGATGCCGTCCTCCAGGACGGTGTCGAGAACCGGCATATCGGCATCCGCGTCGGGGCCCGTCTGCTGCGTTGCTGTATTGGACAAGACGTTCTCCCGGTTCCAGGTGACGCAGCACCCGTTGCATACTCCATATAAACTGAAAATTTTTCCAGATGAAACTGCTCTCCGATGACCCGGGCACTCTGGCCGAGCCATCAGAACGGCGTCCGAAACGATCGGTTCGGCAAGCCTTTTCTAGTTGACATAATTTCAAAATGAAATGATCTTCGAATGGCGACAAAATGCCGCTGATACCGTCCAGGAGGCGCCCGACGCCGGCGCACCTCACTCAATCGGCGCGCACCAAAGCCAATGGGAGGAAAAATGACCGAAAGAGAATCCTCGGTACATGGAGATCAATCCCAAAGACCGCATATGGGATTGGCCGAATGGCGCGTTGTGGGGCTTTCGACCTTCGGCGGAGCGCTGGAGTTCTACGATTTCATTGTCTATGGGGTTTTCGCCCAATACATCTCGGCACAGCTTTTTCCGGCTTCGACTCCGCTGGTGTCATTGATCAACACCTTTGCGGTTTTCGCCGTCGGCTACCTGATCCGCCCGGTGGGCGGCATCGTGCTGGGCCATTTCGGCGATCGCTACGGACGACGCAAGGTGTTCGTCCTGTCGCTGCTCGCGGTGTCGTTGGCAACCATCGGCATGGGGCTTACACCCTCCTATGCGACCGGCGGGATTGCGGCGACGATCGCCTTCGTCGCGTTCCGGCTGATCCAGGGCTTCTGCTTCGGAGGCGAGATTGCCGGCGCCGTCACCTACATCGTCGAAGCGGCTCCCCGCCGAGCCGGCGCCGCCTGCGGTCTTCTTTTCGCATTGTGCGGCATGGGCGTGGTCCTGGCGGGAGGAGTGAACACGCTGATCCATACGTTTCTCACACCCGACGCGGCGGCGGATTACGGCTGGCGCATTGCTTTTGTCGGCGGCGGCGTGCTGGGCCTCGTCGGTTATTGGGTACGGGGTTCGCTCGAAGAATCCCCGCAGTTTCTCCGTATCAAGGCGCATGCCCCGCGGACACCGTTGCGCGAACTCGTCCGTGACTGCCCCGCGCAGGTGCTGGTCGGGATCGGCATAACGGCTCCGCTAGCGGTGATGAACGGCCTGATGTTCGCCCACATGCCGGCCTACCTGACCCGCCTCGCCGGCTATCCGGCCCCAAGCGTCGCGACGGCGATCAGCCTCGGCATCACCGCGCTCTCGACGTTCGTCGTGGTCTTCGGATGGCTGTCGGACTCCGTTCCCCGCCGCTGGCTGCACCGGACCGGCGCTTTGCTCCTACTGTTGGGCAGTTGGCCCGCCTATCAGGCGATCGCCGGCCGCGACGCTGATTTGGCCACACTGTTCATGGTGACCGGTCTGTTCGGGGCACTGATCAACGGAACCGTCGGGGTCATGCTCGCCGACATCTTCCCGACCGAAGTCCGCTTCAGCGGCATCGCGGTAACCTACAATCTGAGCAACGGGATCTTCCAGGGGCTGACCCCGCTGCTCGCCACCCTGCTGATCGAGCGGACGGGATCGCTGGCGGCCCCCAGCCTGTGGATGATGACAGGCGCCGGTGTGGGTATCGCCGCGGGTCTGTGGCTGTTCCGGTACGACGGGCGGATCCTTCGCCCCGCCAACGCGAAGAACGACGGGCTATCGCCGGTGACGGCCATGGAGACTGCGGGATGAGCGCCGAATCCCATTCGCAACTGCCGGCCGTCGGCGGGATGCCCTGGCTGGAGGAACTGCGCACCCTTCTGGGCAACCGCGTTTCGGTCGCGGCGGCGGTGAGAGACCATCACCGGACCGGCGTATCGCACCACGCCGGTGCACCGCCCGATGCGGTCGTCTTCCCGGAAAGCACCGAGGAGGTATCTGCAGTGGTCCGCATCTGTGCGCGGCATCGGGTGCCGGCCATCCCGTTTGGGACCGGCACTTCGGCCGAGGATCATGTGGCTGCCGTCCGTGGCGGCATCTGCATCGACCTTTCCGGCATGAATTGCATATTGGCCGTCAACACCGAGGATTTCGACGTCGTGATCCAGCCTGGTGTCACCCGCAAGCAGCTGAACGAACATCTGCGGGATACCGGACTGTTCTTTCCCATCGATCCAGGGGCCGACGCTTCGCTCGGTGGAATGACGGCGACGAGGGCCTCCGGAACCAATGCGGTGCGCTACGGCACGATGCGCGACAACGTCGTGTCCCTCCAGGTCGTCCTTCCGGACGGGCGGATCATCCGGACCGCCCGGCGAGCCAGGAAGTCCTCGGCCGGCTATGATCTGACCCGGCTGTATGTCGGATCTGAAGGCACTCTGGGCGTCGTCACCGAAATCACTCTGCGCGTCCATCCGATCCCGGAAGCCATCTCGGCCGCGGTCTGCTCCTTCACGACGGTGGCGGACGCAATCGATGCGGTGATCCAGACGATCCAGGCGGGAATTCCGGTGGCCCGGATCGAGTTCATGGATGCGGTGCAGATGCAGGCCTGCCGCGCCTATTCGAAACTGGATCATCCGGCTGCACCGACGCTGTTCTACGAATTCCACGGGACCCCCGCCGGGGTGGAGGAGCAGGCCGTCCTGGCATCCTCCATTGCCGCCGAGAATGGTGGAGGGATTTTCCGGTGGGCGTCCTCGTCCGAGGATCGCTCCCGCCTGTGGAAGGCGCGGCATGATTCCTATTTCGCCGCTCTGGCCCTTCGGCCCGGCGCATCGGGCTGGCCGACCGACGTGTGCGTACCGCTGTCGCGGCTGGCCGAATGCGTGGCGCTGACGGTCGCGGATCTGAAGGAGTCGGGGTTGGTGGCGCCGATCTGCGCGCACGCCGGCGACGGCAATTTCCACCTGATCCTGCTGATCCGCATGGACGATCCGGACGAGCGCGCTGCGGCCGAGGCGCTGTGCGACCGCTTGGTGCGGCGCGCTCACGCCATGGACGGCACCTGCACCGGCGAACATGGCATCGGCTTGGGCAAGCTGAAGCACATGATCGAGGAACATGGCGACGCGGTTTCGGTCATGGCTGCGATCAAGCACGCGCTCGATCCGCTGGAAATCATGAACCCCGGAAAACTGGTCCCCGATCTCGGTTGAGGCTCCGACCGGCTGAGCCGGCAGGCATTCGTACCCTGATGCGCACACATTACCCCGACCCGCAGCCGATCCCTCGTAGGACCCATCCCACGGTTCCACCAGGGGACGGTCAGAAAGGCTTTTCATGTTCCATGTCATCTGCCGCTATCGGCCCGACGGCGATATCGCCCGTTTCGCCTATCGTGCGGAACATCTCGAATACGTCATCGCCGCCGAAGCGGTGCTGGTCTTCGGCGGTCCGCTGATGACCGATGAAGGAGAGCGGTCGACTGGAGCGGTATTCGTTCTTGACCTGCCGGACCGCCCATCGGTGGAACGGTTTCTGGCCAACGAGCCCTACCATCGCAACGGGCTGTTCGCCAGCGTCGAAATCCACCGATGGCTGCAGATGAACCCGCAATCGGTACCTGGCTATCTGCAGCGCGAGCTTGAGATGGAGCGCAGCAAGACCGCATCCCCCCCTTGATCGCCATTGCCGACCGCGCCCGCAACATGGGGCGGGACTCGGATTCCTAACTGAAAACAACAACTGGCATGAAATCGACGCGCCAGTTTCCCGCGTCCGGTGGCACCGCGATCATGGAAGTCGCGGCACGAAAGACCGGAACCGACCACAGACATTCGCCCAGCGATGCCGCGCTCATTCCCGCGCGTCGAACGCTTGAGGGCGCTTGGGCAAACAGTTGAGGATGCTTCCATATAGAATCTCTGGATAGCGGACCCGGTCAGGTTCCGACAGCGTCGGTGCCGTCAGCCGGTGCGGAACCGCAGGATCAAACGCAATCGATCGGAGGGGACGGGCCGAGCAGAGCCTCGCTGGACTGGATCGGCCGTCTGATCGCCTTCGACACCACCAGCCGCAATTCGAACCTCGGATTGGTCGAGGAGGTGCGGGACCGGCTATCCGGTTTGGGCTTCGTCTGCCGCACGACCCATGACCGGTCGGGCGTCAAAGCGAACCTGCTCGCCAGCCTTCCCGCCGGGGATGGCCGGCTGGAGGGTGGCCTTTGCCTGTCCGGCCATCTCGACACGGTGCCAGTCGATGGCCAGGATTGGTCCAGTGATCCATTTTCCGCCGAAATCCGCGACGACCGACTCTATGGCCGGGGCGCGTGCGACATGAAGGGATTCGTTGGAACGGCGATCGCCACCACCATCGCCTGTGCCAATCAGCCCCGCACTGCCCCGATCCACCTCGCCCTGTCCTATGACGAGGAGGTGGGCTGTCTCGGCGCCCCTGCTCTTGTCGACGACATCGTGGCCCAGGGCATCGCACCCGTCGCCTGCATCGTGGGCGAGCCGACGATGATGCAAGTCGTCAGCGCCCACAAGGGCGCCAACCTCGCGCGCTGCCATGTCGGCGGGCTGGCCCGCCACTCCTCGCTGGCGCCGGAGGGAATCAACGCGATCGAATATGCGGCGCGGCTGATCGTCCACATCCAGTCGATAGCCGGCCGCTTCGCCACCGATGGACCCTTCTCCGAAGGTTTCAACGTCCCTTTCACTACCTTGCAGACAGGCCTCATCAAGGGTGGGATCGCGGTCAACACCGTTCCGGCCGAATGCGAATTCACCTTCGAATTCCGAAATCTTCCGGGGAGCCCGCCCGGCGCCATTTTCCGCGAGATCGAAGAGCACGCGCTGACCTGGCTGCTTCCCGAAATGCGGACGCGCAACGCTTGCGGCTGCATCAGCCTGGAACGGCTGGCCACGGTTCCGGCCTTCGAAGCGGACGATACGTCAGCCTTCGCCCGGCTGGTGCGCGAGATCACCGGCGATCAGTCCCTGCGCAAGGTCGCCTACGGTACGGAAGCCGGCATTTTCCATCAGGCCGGTATTCCCACCCTCGTCTGCGGTCCCGGCGACATAGCCCAGGCGCATGCCGCGGACGAGTTCGTCAGCTTGGCGCAGATCCGGCGCTGTGAACGGATGCTGGCCCAACTGGCCGCCAGACTATGCGGTGCCGATGCGGGCGCCCTCCTCGCCGCCGCCCTTCACGACAACACCGCACCGGTCGGGGCCGTAGCGGATCGCGGCGGAAGGAAAAACCACGGGGGGATCATCCCATGACATCGACCGGGAAGAACAGCGTTGTCCTGCCCGCGCGCGCCGCCCGAATGCAATCCGGGGTGAGCGCAGCGCAATGGAAGGTCATCATCGGCACATCGATCGGCAATGCGCTGGAATGGTTCGACTTCGCTGTCTACGGCTTCTTCGCCGGAGTGATCGGGCGGCTGTTCTTTCCCGCAGACAATGAAACGGCGTCCCTGCTGCTCTCCTTCGCGACCTTCGGCGTCGCCTTCCTGATGCGGCCGCTGGGCGCGGTCCTCATCGGCAGCTATGCCGACCGCAAGGGGCGCAAGGCGGCGCTGAACCTGTCCATCATGATGATGATGGCCGGAACTGCGATCATCGTCGTCCTGCCGACCTACCAGACGATCGGGATCGCCGCTCCCATCCTGATGACGGTCGCGAGGATGATCCAGGGACTTTCGGCAGGCGGTGAATTCGGCAGCGCCACAGCGTTGCTCGCCGAACAGGACCCGGCGCGGCGTGGCTTCTTCGCCAGCTGGCAGGTCGCCAGCCAGGGGTTGATGATCATGCTGGCCGCGTCCTTCGGCATCGCTCTGTCAGCCAGCTTGTCGGCAGAGGCGATGGGCGATCTGGGCTGGCGGCTTCCCTTCCTGTTCGGCCTGTCGATCGGGCCGGTGGCCGTCTACATCCGCCGCAAGATCGAGGAATCGCCCGAATTCAATCCGGACGAGGTCGTGGATTCGCCGCTGCGCAGCGTGCTGGTCGACCAGACGCCGCGTCTGATGCTGGGGGTCGCCGCGGTCATCCTGGCCACTGTGTCGGCCTATTTGACCCTCTTCATGCCGACTTATGCGATCCGCCAGTTGGGCGTTCCGGCCTCCGCTGCCTTCGGCGCGGTCGCTCTGATCGGCATCATCCAACTCTGCCTCGCACCGGTGTTCGGCGCCTGGTCAGACCGCGTTGGGCGGTTCGCCATCATGGTTCCTGCCGCGGCACTCTTCCTCGTGACCATCTATCCGCTGTTTGCATGGCTCGCTGCGGTGCCAACCGTCGAACGGCTGGTTGTCGTCCAGATCCTCCTCGGCCTGCTCGCCACCGCCTATTTCGCGCCGCTGCCGGCATTGCTGGCTGAGCTGTTTCCGGCCGGCACGCGCACCAGCGGCCTTTCGCTCGCCTATAACTTCGCGGTGACGGTCTTCGGCGGCTTCGCCCCGTTCATCATCACATGGCTGATCGCGACAAGCGGCAGCAAGCTCGCACCCTGCCTGTACGCCGGAGCCGCCGCGGCGGTCAGCCTGGTCGCTCTCATCGTTCTGCGGGTGCGCTATTCGGCAATCGCCCTACCGGTGACGAGCCCTTCCGCCCTCATGAGAGAGCAGCAGAAATGACCTATTCAGCAGACCCGCAATCGATCGCGGATTACCGCGAGGCCGCTCGCCGCCGCCTGCCCAAAATGATCTTCGACTTCTATGACGGCGGCGCCGAGAGCGAGAATACGCTGGCCTACAACCGTGCGGCCCTCGATGCCCGACGGCTGCTCGGCTCCGCTCCGGTCGCTGTCGGCCAGCGCAGCCAGAAGACAACGCTGTTCGGGCGGACGTTCGAAATGCCGCTGATCATCGGACCGACGGGGCTGGCCGCCGCGGCTTGGCCGAAGGGGGACGCGGCGCTGGCGCGTGCCGCCGGGCGGGCGGGCATTCCCTTCGTCATGAGCACCGCCGGCACCTGCACCCAGGAGGAGGTCGCCGCGGCGGGCGACGGCGCCAAATGGATGCAGCTCTACCTCCTCAGGAACCGGGAGTTCTCAGCCCGTATCGTCGACAAGGCCGACGAACTCGGCTTCGAGGCGATCGAGGTGACGGTTGACAATGCGGTCGCCGGAAAGCGGCTGCGCGATGCGCGCAACGGCTTCACCCTGCCCTTCCGTTGGACCCCGGCGAAGCTGGCCGGCCTGATGCTGCATCCCGGCTGGAGCCTCCAGATGGCGCGGGCCGGAGCGCCGCGGCTGGAGGTGATGGCCGCCGGCCTCGGGCTGGAGCGGACCGACACCATCTCCGAACTGATGCAGAGCCAGCTCGATCCTTCGGTGTGCTGGGACGACATCGCGCGGCTGCGCGACCGCTGGAAGAAACCGCTGATCGTCAAGGGTGTGCTCGATCCCGCTCATGTCGCCCGCGCGCTGGCGATCGGCGTCGACGGGCTGGTGATCTCCAACCATGGCGGACGACAGCTCGATGGCGCCGTGGCGCCCATCGACGTGCTGCCGGACTTCGTGGCGGAAGCGCGCGGACGCCTGACGCTGCTGATCGACAGCGGCTTCCGGTCCGGTTCCGACATCGCCCGGGCGCTGGCGCTCGGCGCCGATGCGGTGCAGGTCGGGCGGGCGACCCTCTATGCCCTGGCGGCTGGCGGCGAGGAAGCGGTCTTCCATGCGCTGGGCCTGCTGATGGCCGAGCTCGACGTCGTCCAGGCGCTGACGGGGGCAGCCCGCATCGCCGACCTCCACCCCGGCATGATCCGTCCTCCGGCCCCCCACGCCGCCTCAAGCTCGCCCCTCGCGCGACCAGCCGCTGGCGGTCCGGTGCAGCCGTCCGAGTCCGTCGCCCTCCAAGACTGAAAGGAATATTCGGGATGCGCCTACGCAAACCTGTCCTTGCCGCAGTCCTTGCCGCCATCGCGAGCCTTGCGGCCCCCGCCCTCGCGCAGGATAAGCCGCGTGTGGGGATGACCTATATCGTTGAGCATCCGGCGATCGACGCGGTGCGCGACGGCATTCTCGCAGAGCTCAAGGCCGCCGGCTACGAGGACGGCAAGACCATCGAGCTGGTCACCCGCAGCGCCCAGGGCAACATGGGCACGCAGGCCCAGATCGCCAGCGACTTCGCCGGTCTCAACCTCGATCTGGCAATAGCGATCTCCACGCCGTCCGCCCAGGCGGTCAAGAATGCGCTGAAGAACAAGCCGGTCCTCTTTGCCGCCGTCACCGATCCGGTCGGAGCAGGACTGATCGACAGCATGGCGCGGCCCGGCGGCTTGGTGACCGGCACCTCCGACCAGCAGCCCTTTCCGCCGGTTCTCGAACTCATGAAGACCCTGGTGCCGGGCCTCCAACGGCTGGGCGTCATCTTCAACCCGGGCGAGGCCAACGCGGTTTCTCAGGTGGAAGCACTGAAGACCGCCGCCAAGCAGTACGGGCTGGAGATCGTCGAGGCTCCGGCGACACAATCCTCGATGGTCAGCGATTCGGCGCGCAGTCTGGTCGGAAATGTGCAAGCGATCCTGCTTCCCACCGACAGCACGGTCATCTCCGTTATCGAAAGCGTCGTCGTGGTGGGACTAAGGGCGAAGCTGCCGGTCTTCGCCTCCGATACCGACGCGGTGGAGCGAGGGGCCGTCGCGGCGCTCGGCTTCAACTACCGCGACATGGGGCTGGCAACCGCAAGGATGGCCATCCGGATCCTCAACCATACGCCTCCCAGCGATATCCCGGCGCTGGTGCCGGAAAAACAGGACCTCTACCTCAACACCCGCTCGGCCAAGGCGATGGGTGTGGAGTTGCCCATCAGCCTCGTCGCCACTGCCAGGAAGGTGGTCGGAAAATGACCCTTTTCGCTCTTGCCGGTGCCATCGAAAGCGGCCTCCTCTTCTCGCTCGTGGCCCTTGGGCTCTATCTTTCCTTCCGGGTGCTCGATTTTCCCGACCTGACCGTGGACGGCAGCTTTCCGTTGGGAGCAGCCGTCTGCGCGGCGTCGGTCGCCGCGGGGGTGGACCCTTTTGCGGCAACCGCATTCGCTGCCCTCGGCGGGGCCGCAGCCGGTCTGGTGACCGCACTGCTGAACGTGCGCTTCCGGATCATGAACCTGCTGGCGGGCATCCTGACCATGGTGGCCCTGTTCTCTATCAATATCCGGATCATGGGTCGGCCCAATCTGCCGGTCTACGGACACGATACCGTGTTCGACATTGCGGGACGGGTGGTCGGCCTCGGCATGTGGAACAATGCCGTGGTGCTGGCGCTCTTCGCGGTTGGTGCGAAACTCGCTGTCGACTGGTTCCTAAGGACCGAGACCGGTCTGGCGCTGCGGGCGACCGGCGAGAACCCGGCCATGGCGGAGGCGCAGGGCATTTCCAGCGGCGCCATGATCCTGCTTGGCATTGCCCTCGCCAATGCCCTTGTGGCGCTCGCCGGTGCCTTGTTCGCTCAACTCCAGGGCGTGGCGGACATCTCGATGGGGATCGGAACCATCGTGACCGGACTTGCCGCGATCATCATCGGCGAGGCCGTGGTCGGCCGGCGCAGCGTTTTCCTGGCGACGCTCGGCTGCATTGCCGGTGCACTGATCTACCGGCTCTTCATCGCGCTCGCGCTCAGCGCCGGCTTCATCGGGATCAAGGCGCAGGATCTCAATCTGGTGACGGCGATCGTCGTCGCGGTCGCGGTGGTCGCCTCCCAGGGACGACGGCTCACCTTGTCCGGCGCCTTCGTCCGCAAACGCTCGGCTTTGGGAGGCAAGTGACATGCTTCGGCTGACCGACGTTCATATTACCTTCAATCCCGGCACGCCGACGGAGGTCCGGGCGTTGCGCGGAGTCTCGCTGGACATCACGCCGGGCGAATTCGTCACTGTGATCGGTTCCAACGGCGCCGGAAAATCGACGCTTCTGTCGACCATCGTCGGCACCGTCCGGCCAGATCGCGGCTCCATCCTGCTTGGAACGGAAGATGTCACCGACTGGCCGGCGGCCCGCCGGGCGCGCGACATCGCCCGTGTCTTCCAGGAGCCCCGGCTCGGCACCTGCGGATCGCTGAGCATCGAGGAAAATCTGGCGCTGGCGGCACGCCGCGGCCAGTCTCGCGGCCTGCGGTTTGCCCTGGCAGGCGGCCACCAGCGCCGGCGCTTCGCCGACCTCCTGGCCCGGCTCGGACTGGGGCTGGAGGATCGCATGGCAGCTCCGATCGGAACACTGTCGGGGGGGCAGCGGCAGGCGGTCAGCCTGTTGATGGCCACGCTTGCCGCGATGAAGATCCTGGTGCTCGATGAACACACGGCGGCACTCGATCCCGGCGCTGCCGCGAAGGTCCTGGAACTCTCTGCAGAGATCGCCCGGTCGGAGCGTCTGACGACGCTGATGGTGACTCACTCGATGCGGGATGCCATCACCTATGGCCAGCGCACCATCATGATGGACCGCGGTCGCATCGTGCTCGATATCAAGGGCGCCGAACGGGAGAAGCTGGACATCCCCGACCTGCTGGAACTGTTCGGGCGGGCGACGGGCCGGGCGGCGGACGACGACCAACTCATGCTTGCCTGAGCAAAACGGACGCCGGCATCTCCACGCGCGGCGTTCGGGTAGACGCTCCCGGTCGCATCGGACGAAACGACTCGATAGCCGATCCATGCACCGGTCACTCCCGCCGCGCCAGCGGCGGTCGACCCGCCACGACAATTGCCAAGGATGGAAGACCATGCTCGACCGCAAATCCGCACCGCTCTCCCCAGCCAGACGCGCAGGAACTCTTCTGTTCCTGTCGGGCCAGATCGCTTTCGACGAGGAAGGACGGATGGCGCCGCCCGACATCGAAGCGCAAACCCGTCAAGTTTTAAAGAACATCGAAGCCGTGCTCGCAGCCAATGAGGCGTCACTCGGCGATATCGTCTCCGCCAGCGTTTTCCTGACAAATGAAGATGATTTCGGAGCCTTCAACGCCGTCTATGCAACCTATTTTCCCGCCGATCCGCCGGCTCGGACGACGGTGATTGCCCGTTTGCTGGGCGGCGCGATCGTCGAAATCGCCGTCGTAGCAGAACCACGCGCCTGACGAGAGGGCTTGATGACGTCAAAGCCCACGCAAAAATATCTTGCTATGAGAAATAGTTTCTGTTTGCAATTATCTGCGGCTCTGACGGGCCAAATGACTGACCGCACTGTGGTGGTGCCTTCAGCCACCAGTGCGTCTGCCGCAGCGGGTCAGCCCGCCGACCGCACCCATGTCGACGAAAAGCAGACCGATGCGCCACGCAAGAATGATGCTCGCAGTTGAGCGACTTTCATCCTGAAGCGATCAGCCGATCAACACAGAGGAGCTTTCCCCAATGGGCGTTCCCTTCGAGAGGGCGTCGGACCACACCTCAGCCGGTCAGGTCTTCGACAATCCCGTGGGCACCAACGGCATTTCGTTCATCGAATTCAGCGCCGCCGATGTCCGACCGATCACCGATTTGCTGGCGCGCTTGGGCTTCCGCCCGATTGCCCGCCATCGTGCCCGGTCGGTGACGCTGTGGCGCCAGGGCGCCATCGACATGCTGGTGAACGAGGATCCGGCAACTCATGGCGTCGCCTTTGCCGGGATCCATGGCCCCTGCATCTCCGCCTTGTCCTTCCGCGTCGCCGACGTGACGCTGGCCAAGGCGCGGGCCGTAGCCAGCGGGGCTGAACCCTATCAGGGCGAGCGCGGATCCACCGCAGTGCAGGGCATCGCCCTGACCGGCATCGGCGGCAGCCTGCTCTATCTGATCGACGAGGAGACCGAACGGCGGATCAGGACGGAAGAGTTCATTCCGCTGGAAGGTGACGAACTGCCCGAAGTCCCCGGCGTCGGCTTTCTGGAAATCGACCATCTGACGCACAACGTCACTGCCGGCAACATGGACCGATGGACGGAGTTCTATCGCGAAGCCTTCAACTTCCGGGATGTCTTCTATCTGGACACCAGGGGGCAGAAAACCGGCTTCCGGACCCGAGCGATGCGCAGCCCCTGCGGACGGATTTGCATCCCGGTGAACGAGCCGACCGAATCCAAGTCACAGATCCAGGAATACATCGACGTATACAAGGGCGAAGGGGTGCAGCACCTCGCCTTCCTCAGCGGCGATCTCAACCGCAGCATCGAAAGCATCGCAGGAAACGGCATCCCGGTAATGGAAATCCCCGACAGCTACTACGACGGGGTCGAGGGCCGCATGCCGGGTCACAGCCAGGATCTTTCCCGGCTAAAGGCCAACGGCATCCTGATCGATGGCGAGCGCGAGGAAGCGGGCTGGAACATCCTGCTGCAAATATTCTCCAAGAACCTGATCGGGCCGATCTTCTTCGAGTTCATCGAACGGCGCGGCAACGACGGCTTTGGCAACAACAACGCCAAGGCACTGTTCGAGGCGATCGAGCGCGACCAGATGAAACGCGGCGTCGTGGCTTCGTGACGGCGAGCAGGCAATGAAACTTGCAACCATGAAGGACGGCAGCCGCGACGGGCGGCTGATCGTCGTAGCCCGGGACCTCAAGACTGCGGTGACGGCCGGCGGAGGGCTGCGCCGGCTGCAGGACGCGCTGGACGACTGGGAGCGGGCCCGGCCGACCCTGCAGGCACTGTCCGATGCGCTGGCGGCGGGAACGGCCGAAGGGACTTTCCCAGTCGATCCGACCCGGCTGATGGCGCCGCTGCCACGGGCTTACCAGTGGCTCGACGCCAGCGGCTACATCAACCATGTCGAGTTGGTGCGGCGTGCCCGTGGTGCCGACATGCCACCGGACATGTACCGCGACCCGATCATGTACCAGGGGGCGAGTGACAGCCTCCTCGCCCCAACCGACCCAATCATGATCGGCGATCCAGAGAGCTGGGGCGCGGATTTCGAGGCGGAGGTCGTGGTCGTCACCGGCGATTGTCCGCCGGGCGCCGGGCGCGACCGCGCGGCAGCGGCGATCCTGCTGCTCGGGTTGGTCAACGATGTGTCGCTGCGCGGCCTGATCCCGGCGGAGCTGAAGAAGGGCTTTGGGTTCATTCACGGCAAACCGTCCAGCGCCTTCGCCCCGGTCTTCGTGACGCCGGATGAACTCGGCCCGGCCTGGGATGGCGCCAAGCTGTCGTTGCCACTCCTCGTCAGGCTGAACGGGATGGAGATCGGACGTCCGAACGCAGGAACCGACGTGACCTTCGACTTTCCAACCTTGATCGCTCACGCGGCCAAGACCCGTCGACTGTCCGCAGGAACCATTCTGGGTTCCGGAACGGTGTCCAACCGTGACCGTGCCGCCGGGGCCTGCTGCCTGGCCGAGCGGCGGACCATCGAACAGCTGGAGACCGGCACCATCAGCACGCCCTACCTGAAGCCTGGCGATCGGGTGGAAATCGAAATGCTCGACCAAGCCGGCCGGTCCGTCTTCGGTGCGATCGACCAGACGGCGATCCCACTGCCGGTCGGAGCCGAATTTCCCCTTGCCGTCTCCGATCTCTGAACTGCTTTGCCTGTAAGGACGATACCGATGTCCAGATCCCACGACATCAGCTTCCCGCGTATTGAGGGCCAAGCCTCGCGCCAAGCCCACGCCGACCTTCCGGCCGGTACCTTCGAACGGGAGCTCGGCCGCGACGGCTTCTTCGGTCCGGCGACCATGATGTATCATCGCCACGCCCCCACCGCGTGGACCAGTTGGACCGGACCGTTGCGGCCGCGCGCCTTTGACCTGACGCGGATCGCGGAATTCGGCCCAAGCCTGTGGGACGCCCCGACCGTACTGGGAAACGAGCATGTCCAAATGCGTTTCTGGCGCTTAGCCGGGGCGATGGATCATCTGGTGCGTAACGCCGACGGTGACGAGTTGCTTTTCGTCCATTCAGGCGCCGGTCACCTCTATTGTGATTACGGCCACCTGGAGATCCGCGCCGGCGACTATGTACTGCTTCCTCGTTCCACAATGTGGCGCATCGACACCACTGAAGCGACGGAACTGCTGCTGATCGAGGCGACCAACGGCGCCATCAGGACCCCGGACCGCGGTCTGGTCGGCCGCCACGCTCTCTACGACGAGGCGATCCTTGATACTCCGGCCATCGACGACGCGTTCAAGGCCCAGCAAAACGAGCGGGAGTGGCGGGTCCTGATCCGCCGCCGCAGGGCGCTGTCCAGTGTGCTTTATCCTTTCAATCCATTGGACGCGGTAGGCTGGCACGGTGATTTGGCACCGGTGCGGCTGAACGTGCGCGACATCCGCCCGCTGAACTCGCACCGCTATCACTTGCCGCCCTCGGCCCATACGACCTGGGTCGGCAACCGCTTCGTCATCTGCACCTTCGTTCCCCGGCCGTTCGAGACAGACCCGGCAGCGATCAAGGTGCCCTTCTTTCACAATAACGACGATTTCGACGAGGCCGTATTCTACCACTCCGGCGACTTCTTCTCGCGTGACAATATCCATCCGGGAATGGTGACTTGGCACCCCTGCGGCTTCACTCACGGTCCACATCCGCAGGCACTGCAAGCGATGTACGAACCGAAGAGTCTGGCCACCAATGAATTTGCGGTGATGTTAGATACCCGCGATGCGCTGGACCCCGGTCCCGGAATGGCAGCAGTCGAGTTCACGGGTTACGCCGAGAGCTGGAAGACTGCTGAGCCACTGGTTCCGCCGACGCCGGCAGCCTCACCCAGGAAGAGCTGAAACATGTAGGGAGCATCTCTTTTTTCTCGGGGTATCTAGCGCCTGGACTTGTCCGGAGAATGTGGAGAGCCAGTGTGTCAGAGCTTGTTCGCAGCAGGCGCATCTCTGGCGGGGCTGGTCGGGATGCTACTTTAAGCTGAACGGCAGCGTGGTGCATGGATGGGGAGTTGGCCGGGGAGGCACTGTCACGGGAACTTAGCCGGTGTGCAGAACACCCCCAGTTCAACATTTTGCTCACGCAGATGCGGTCGCGAATTGCCAAGCGGCCAGGGCCTGCGCCCGGAAGGTGCGCAGGGTGCGGCGAGAGACCAAGTGGCGCTGAAGGTTGAAAGTGTTGTAGACGGCGGCATGCAGAGAGACGAAGCGCTGGGCGGAACCCAATGATTTGAACCGCTGCATCTTACGCTCTCGTCGCCGCACCGGCTGGTGTGAGACCTCAGCGCGGTTGTTCGTTCGCCGCCCTTGTTCATGGTGGGCGGTCAGACCGAGTTGGCGGAAGGCGGCCCCGTAGGACCGGAGCTTGTCGGTGGTGACCTGGGTGGGCACGAAACCATGCTTCTTCAGCAGTTTACGCATCAGCTTGCGGGCTGCGGCCTTATCGCGCCGGGGCTGAACGAGCACCTCCAACACCTCGCCTTCGTCGTCGACAGCCCGCCACAAGTACATCAGCTTTCCGCTGACCCTGATCACCATCTCGTCCAGATGCCAGCGCGGGCTGGGCTTGGGCCGGAGGCGCCGCAGGTTCCCTGCGATGGCCGGCCCAAACTTCAGGACCCAGCGACGGACGGTCTCGTAGGACACCTCCACGCCGCGTTCGGCCAGGAGCTCCTCGACCTCCCGGTAGCTCAGCGTGAACCGAAGATAAAGCCAGATTGCATGTGACCTGCCCCCCTGAACCCGCTCCAGCCCCTATTTGAGGGATGGGCAAATCAGGAGGAAGGAATGGCCCGTCGAAAGCGGCATACCCCCGAGCAGATCATCAGCATGCTGCGCGCCATCGAGGTGGCGGTAGCGCAAGGGCACACAGTCGCGGAGACCTGCCGCGAGCACGCCATCTCGGAGCAGACTTACTACCGCTGGCGCGCCGAGTTCGGCGGCCTGAAGCTGGATCAGGCCAAGCGGCTCAAGGAATTGGAACGCGAGAACCAGCGTCTGCGCAAGGCGTTGGGCGACCTCACGCTGGACAAGCTGATCCTGCAGGAGGCGGCACGGGGAAACTTCTGAGCCCCGAGCGGCGCCGCGCCTGCGTCGCGCAGGTCCAGCAGACCCTTGGCGTCTCCGAACGCCGGGCCTGCCGGGTGCTTGGCCAGGCACGCTCGACCCAGCGTCATGTATCCGTTGTTCCGGCCGACGAGGCTGCGCTCACGGCGGCCATCTTGCGGCTGGCCGGTCAGTATGGCCGCTACGGCTACCGGCGCATCACCGCCTTGCTGCGTCAGGCGGGCTGGCGGGTGAACCACATGCGGGTCGAGCGGATCTGGCGCCGTGAGGGGCTGAAGATCCCCAAGAAGCAGCCCAAGCGTGGCCGGCTGTGGCTGAACGACGGCTCGTGCGTGCGTCTGCGCCCGAGTTGGCCGAACCACGTCTGGGCCTATGATTTCGTCACCGACCGCACCCACGACGGCCGGAGCTTTCGCATGCTCACCATCATCGACGAGTTCACCCGCGAGTGCTTGGCCATCGACGTCGCCCGTCAGCTCACCTCGGACGACGTCCTGCATCGGCTGGCCGAGCTGTTCGTCGACCGGGGGCCACCCGACTTCATCCGCTCCGGCAATGGGCCGGAATTCGCCGCCACGGCGGTGCCGGCTCCTGTCCAGCCCGGCTCCGCTACGCTCCGCCGGACTGGACAGGAGCCACCGGGCGGTGTTTGGCTAACATAGTCTCTGGTGTCCCACGTGGGGGCAGGTCAACACAGCACCTCGAATATCAACCTTTTCCACACGATTTTCACGCAGAACCTTTCATATTCACAAGCCACCAGCAGCTTTCGCGCCTTTCCTTAATGTCGGTTGTAGCGAACTATTTTATGGTTCCCGCGAGTGCATTTTATGGTTCCCGCGAGTGCAGTATATGGGTGCTCTCGTAACACTTTATGGTTCCATTCAGACCCGCCATGCGCTTCGACCTGACCGACCTGCGGCTGTTCCTGCATATCGTGGAGACCGGCAGTATCACCGCCGGGGCGGAGCGCAGCGCCATGGCGTTGGCGTCGGCCAGCGCGCGAGTGCGCGGGATGGAGGAGGCGCTCGGCATCCCGTTGCTGGAGCGCTTCCGCCGCGGCGTCCGCCCCACCCCGGCCGGCCGCGCGGTGGTCCACCATGCCCGCCTCGTCCTGCACCAGCTGGAGCGGATGCGCGGCGAGCTGGCAGAATACGCCAAGGGGCTGAAGGGCCATGTCCGGCTGCTGTCCAACACCGCGGCGATCAACGAATTCCTGCCCGACGCGCTCGCCGGCTTCCTCGCCGACAATCCCAGCATCGACATCGATCTGGAGGAGCGGCCGAGCCACGCCATCGTCGAGGCGGTGGCCGCCGGGCTGGCCGACCTCGGCGTGGTCGCCGACATGGTCGATCTCGGCGGGCTGGAAACCCGCCCCTTCCGCAGCGACCGGCTGGTCGCCGTGCTGCCGCTGTCGCACCGGCTGGCCAGGCACGACCGGATTTCCTTCGCCGACCTGCTGGACGAACCCTTCGTCGGCCTCAGCGCCGGCAGCGCCCTGCAGGACTATCTGAACGGCCACGCCACCCGCGCCGGCCGCAGCCTGTCCTACCGCGTGCGGGTGCGCGGGCCGGTGGCGCTGTGCCGGCTGGTCGAACGCGGGGTCGGGGTCGGTATCGTGCCGGAGACCGCGGCGCTGCGGGCGCTCGACAGTGGCGGCCTGCGGGTCATGCCGCTGACCGACCCGTGGGCGCCCCGCCTGCTTGTGCTGTGCGCCCGGAATTTTGCCGATCTTTCCGCCCACGCCCGCCGGCTTGTCGATAGCTTGTCCGAAAACGCCCCGGCGCCGATCTGAAACGCCGTTAGGACAGCATGGCTTACCTTCTTTTCCTGTGCTTTTCCTGAATTTCCGCCGGTTTGCCGGTTCCGCCCCCCTCCCGCCGAATCGAGTCGGCCTCCCCCCTGCCAGCGCACCGATCCGCCCACCGCCGGATGCGGCGGATGGGCGCTGTGCGCCTATGCCGCGGCATTGGCCATGGAGGAACCATGGCGGGGATGTGAACGGGCTATGGATAAATTCGGCGAACATGTGACTGGGTTGTCCGAATCTTTGGAGAAATACCCCAAAAGGGGTGCGAATCGCCGCTTGGTCAGAAATCCTGCCGTTTATTTGCCGTCGAAAAGTCTTCGGGGGGGTGGTACTACCAATCAAAAGAAAAACGTGCCCAAAGCAAACACGCCCGAAAAACCCGAGAGGAGACAACCACCATCATGCGTACGGCGACGAAGGATCTGGCAGGCGACTTGCGGCAGCAACTGGCCGAACTGGTGCGCAGCCGGGTTCCGAACGCGCGGGCGGAGCGCTTCGTGAAGCGCTTCTACGCCAACGTGCCCCCCGACGACCTGCTGCGCGGCACCCCGGAACAGCTTTACGGTGCCGCCCTTGCCATGTGGCAGTGGGGGCAGCAGCGCAACGCAGGCACCGCCAAGGTGCGCGTCTACGCGCCACGCCTGGACGAGCACGGGTGGCAGGCCGAACGCTCGGTGGTGGAGATCGTCAACGACGACATGCCCTTCCTGGTCGATTCCGTCACGGCGGAGCTGAACCGGCAGGGCGTCACCGTCCACCTCATCATCCATCCCGTCACCCGCGTCGTCCGCGATGCCGACGGCCGCATCGTCGAGCTGCTGGAGCCCGGCGAGGAGACGGACGGCGCGCATGACGAATCCTTCATGCACTGCTCCATCGACCCGCTGTCGGACCCGGCCGCCCAGGCCCGCCTGCGCGAAGGGATCGAGCGGGTGCTGGCCGACGTCCGCGCCGCAGTCGAGGACTGGATGCCGATGCGCGAGCGCGTGCGTGCCGCCCGCGACGACATCGCCCACGCCCCCGACGCCGAGGAATCGAAGGAGGCCGCCGACTTCCTGACCTGGGTCGACGACGGCAACATGACCCTGCTGGGCAGCCGCCTCTACACCGCCACCATCGGCGGCGCCGGCCAGGAGCCCTGGCTGGAGCTGGTCGAGGGCAGCGGGCTGGGCGTCCTGCGCGCGCCGGAGATCACCGTGTTCGACGAGCACGGCCACGCCGCCGTCCTGCCGGAGGAAATCCGCGCCTTCCTGCACCAGCCGCGCGCGCTTCTGGTGACCAAGGGCACCCGGCAGGCCACCGTGCACCGCTCGGTCCCGCTCGACGCCATTCTGGTCAAGCGCTTCGACGACGAGGGCAAGGTGGTCGGCGTCACGCTGGCGGTCGGCCTGTTCACCTCGGTCGCCTACAACCGCAGCCCGCGCGAGATCCCGTTCCTGCGCCGCAAGGTCGCCCGCGTCATGGCCCGCGCCGGCTTCGACCCGTCGGGCCATGACGGCAAGGCGCTGCTGAACATCCTTGAGACCTACCCGCGCGACGAGCTGTTCCAAACCCCGTCGGACGAGCTGTTCGAGACGGCGGTCGGCATCCTCTATCTGCAGGAACGCCAGCGCCTCGCCCTGTTCGTCCGCCGCGACCCGTTCGAGCGCTTCGTCTCCGCCCTGGTCTTCGTGCCGCGCGACCGCTACGACACCGCGCTGCGCCGCAAGATCCAGTCGGTCCTGGAATCCGCCTTCCACGGCACCTGCACCTCCTACTTCACCCAGCTGTCGGACAGCGCGCTCGCCCGCCTGCACCTGATGGTGAAGACGGAGCCGGGCAAGCTTCCCCCCGTCGACATCGGCGAGATCGAGGCCCGACTGGTCCAGGTCTCCCGCAGCTGGGCCGACCGCCTGCGCGACGCGCTGGTCGAGGCGCATGGCGAGGAGACCGGCAACGCCCGGCTGCGCCGCTACGCCGACGCCTTCCCGGCCGGCTACCGCGAGACCTTCTCGGCGGAAACCGCGGTCCACGACATCGACCGCATCGAACGGGCGCTGACCGAACAGCGGCTCGGCATCGTGCTGTTCCACCCGCTGGAGGCCGACGGCGACGAGCTGCACGTCAAGATCTACCACCAGGGCCGGCCGGTGCCGCTGTCCGACGTGCTGCCGATGCTGGAGCACATGGACCTGAAGGTCATCACCGAGCAGCCCTACGAGGTCCGCCCCGCCGGCGGCGTCGCCCCGGCCCAATCGGTCTGGATCCACGACTTCTCCGCCCGCACCCAGAACGGGATGCCGGTCGACTGCGTCAAGGTCAAGCAGACCTTCCAGGACGCCTTCGCCGACATCTGGGACGGCCGGATGGAGGATGACGGCTTCAACCGTCTGGTGCTGCGCGCCGGTCTGGCCGGCCGCGAGGTCACGATCCTGCGCGCCTACGCCAAGTACCTGAAGCAGGCCCGCTTCACCTACGCCCAGGACACCATCGAGACGACGCTGGCCGCCCATCCGCAGACCGCCCGCCTGCTGTCCCGCCTGTTCGCCGCCCGCTTCGACCCGAAGAACTTGCTCGATGAAGCGCCGATCCTGGAGCAGATCGAGACCGCGCTGGACGCCGTCACCAATCTGGACGACGACCGCATCCTGCGCCGCTTCGTCAACCTGATCCGCGCCACGCTCCGCACCAACGCCTACCAGACCGGGCCGGACGGGGCGCCCAAGCCGCATCTGTCCTTCAAGCTCGACAGCGGCTCCATCGAGGAGCTGCCGCTGCCCCGCCCGTGGGTGGAGGTCTTCGTCTACAGCCCGCGGATGGAAGGCGTCCATCTGCGCGGCGGCAAGGTGGCGCGCGGCGGCATCCGCTGGTCCGACCGCCGCGAGGATTTCCGCACCGAGATCCTGGGGCTGATGAAGGCGCAGATGGTGAAGAACACCGTCATCGTGCCGGTCGGCTCCAAGGGCGGTTTCGTCGTCAAGCGTCCCCCGCCCGTGAGCGCCGGCCGCGAGGCGGCACTGGCCGAAGGCATCGAGTGCTACAAGACGCTGATGCGCGGCCTGCTCGATATCACCGACAATCTGTCGGCCGACGGCGCGGTGGTGCCGGCGACGGATGTCGTGCGCCATGACGCCGACGATCCCTATCTGGTGGTCGCCGCCGACAAGGGCACGGCCACCTTCTCCGACATCGCCAACGGCGTCTCGATCGACCATGGCTTCTGGCTGGGCGACGCCTTCGCCTCGGGCGGCTCGGCCGGCTACGACCACAAGGTGATGGGCATCACCGCCCGCGGCGCCTGGGAATCGGTGAAGCGCCATTTCCGCGAGATGGGCACCGACATCCAGACCACCGACTTCACCGTGGTCGGCGTCGGCGACATGTCGGGCGACGTGTTCGGCAACGGCATGCTGCTGTCCCGCCACATCCGCCTGCTGGCCGCCTTCGATCACCGCCACATCTTCCTCGACCCCGATCCCGACGCGGCGACCAGCTGGGAAGAGCGCAACCGGCTGTTCGCCCTGCCCCGTTCCTCCTGGGCCGATTACGACCGCTCCCGGCTGTCGACCGGCGCCATGATCGTCGAACGCAGCGCCAAGACGGTGGAGCTGACGGCGGAGGTCCGCGCCTGCTTCGGCATCGACCAGACCCATTTGTCGCCGGTCGAGCTGATGCGCCGCCTGCTGACGGCGGAGGTCGACCTGCTGTGGTTCGGCGGCATCGGCACCTACATCAAGGCCTCGACCGAGACCAACGCCGAGGCCGGCGACAAGGCCAACGACGCGCTGCGCATCGATGGCGGCCAGATCCGCGCCAAGGTGATCGGCGAAGGCGCCAACCTGGGCGTCACCCAGCGCGGCCGCATCGAGGCGGCGCAGAAGGGCCGCGACGGCAAGGGCGTCCGCCTGAACACCGACGCCATCGACAATTCGGCCGGCGTCGACACCTCCGACCATGAGGTGAACATCAAGATCCTGCTGGGCGACGTCATGGCGCGGGGCGACATGACGCTGAAGCAACGCGACACCCTGCTGTCCGCCATGACCGACGAGGTGGCGGGGCTGGTGCTGGCCGACAACTACCGCCAGAGCCAGGCCCTGACCATCGCCGAGGCTCAAGGGGCCGGTCTGCTGGAAGCCCAGCTGCGCTTCATCCGCAACCTGGAGCGCAACGGCCGGCTGAACCGCGCCATCGAGTATCTGCCGACCGACGAGGAGCTGGCCCAGCGGATGGCCGAACGCCGCGGCCTGACCCGGCCGGAGCTGGCGGTGCTGCTGGCCTACGCCAAGATCACGCTGTACGACGATCTGCTGGCGTCCGAGCTGCCGGACGATCCGGCGACGGTCGAGGATCTGCTGCGCTACTTCCCGCAGCCGCTGCGGGACGGCCAGGGCGAGGCGATCTCGCGCCACCGCCTGCGCCGCGAGATCATCGCCACCGCCGTCACCAACAGCCTGGTCAACCGCGTCGGCCCCACCTTCGTCCGCGACATGGTGGAGAAGACCGGCCTCGGCCCGGCGGACGTCGCCCGCGCCTATGCCATCGCTCGGGACGTGTTCCAGCTTCGCCCGTTGTGGGACGCCATCGACGCGCTCGACACCGTCGTGCCGGCGGCCTTGCAGACGGCGCTGATGCTGGAGACCATCCAGTTGCTGGACCGCGCGGTGGCCTGGTTCCTGGCCCACAGCCCGCATCCGCTGGATCTGGGCCGCGAGTCCGCCGCCTTCCGTCCGGGGGTGGAGGCTCTGGCCGCCGGGCTGGACCGCTTCCTCGATGCCGAGGAGTCGTCGCGCCTCGCCACCCGCATCGCCGATGCGATGGCCCAGGGCGTGCCGGAGGATCTGGCCCGCCGCATCGCCGCCTTGCCGGTTCTCGCTGCCGCCCCCGATCTGGTGCGCATCGCCGAGCGCACCGGCCGCGCGGTGGAGGGCGTCGCCTCGGTCTATTTCGGGCTGGGCCGCCGCTTCGGCCTGGAATGGCTGCGCGACCGCGCCGCCGGCGCCAAGGTCGACAACCACTGGCAGCGTCAGGCGGTCGCCGCCATCGTCGACGACCTGTTCGCCCACCAGAGCGCGCTGACCGTGCGCGTGCTGGAAAGCGAGGGCGACGAGGCCGCGGCGGTCGATGGCTGGATCGCCAGCCGCACTCTGGTGGTGGAGCGGGTCGAACAGCTTCTGGCCGAACTGCGCGCCCAGCCGGCGGTCGATCTCGCCATGCTGGCTGTCGCAAATCGGCAGCTGCGCGGCCTGATCGCCGGGTAACCCTTGTCACAGAGATAGGAGACGCTCGGTTCGGATGGCTTGGCTGCACTGTCCTGCGCAGCCGGGCCTCCGGAGTGCCGGTGCCTTTACAGGCACGTTCGGGCACCGGCTTTCAGTCTCCTCGCCTCGGGCGGATCCACCTCACCCGTGGATCCGCCCACTTTCTTTTCCCGCCGGCTTTCGAATTAGAAAGCAACTTCTGCGATCTATCGGGTCACAAATGACTCAACCGGCGATCCGGCCCGGATGGTCGCTGTCCAGCAGCGCCTCCACATGCCGGCAGAGCGGGCCGAGAAGAGCCGGCCAATCGTTGTCGGTGCGCTCCAGAAACGCGGTGCGCACGCGGTCGCGTTCGGCGGCCAGACCGGCCGGTCCCAGCTCATGGAAAATGTGCCGCAGGTTCTCCCGGTTCGCCTGCTGCGCCGCCGGGTCGTAGGACCAGCCGAAGCGCGGGTTTCCCGCCCCGTCCCACCAGTCGTCATGGCCGTAGACGGCGAAGCCCGACAGCAGATACTCGATCATGTTGATCGGCCCGGTCTCCGAATAGGAGGTGTTGCCGACGATCAGGAAATTCTGGCGCAGGAAGGCCATCAGGTCGGCCCGGCCCTTCGGCACATGGGCGGCGACGCTGAAGTCGCCGTTCTCCTGCAAGCCGATATCGCGCAGGGTCTGGATCAGCTCCGCCGAGTTCTTGCGCGGGCCGCCATGATAGACCAGCATCCGCACCTTCGGCGGCAGCGGAAAGCCGTCGGCGAGGCGGGAGAACTCCACCTTGTCGATGGGGTGCGGATGGACCGACAGGTGCCGCACCAGCGAGACCATGTGGTCATGGCAGTCGGCCACCTGCGGGTCGCGGGTCGCCACACGGCGGATGGCGACGTCGTTGCTCAGCACCAGCGCGGCGAACTGGTGCCGCATCCACTCCTCCGTCTCGCGCACGGAATCCACCGGCGCGTTCAGGCCGAAGCGGCGGAAGGCAGAGAAGCGCCATTTGTCGGTGTCGAAGTTGGAATTCTCGATCAGGACCGAGCGTTTCCAGTCCTTCAGCGCCGGATGGGGCAGGAAGGACACCAGAACGTCGCTCCCGGCCGGCTCCAGCGGCGCGCTCCAGGGCGAGAAGCGCACACGGGTGCCGAACTGCTGCTGCAGCGCCTCGAACACATGGCGGCTGAGCTGGGCATGCCAGTGCAGCGTCTTCGGATAGGCGTCCGGCGGCTGCGGGAAACTGACGTGAATGATGGGATCGCTCATCCCCGCTCTCCGATGGTGGCGGCCGCCAGGGCCAAAATGCGCCGGGCGGCGTCGGCCGGATCGATGGCGGCGATGCAATGCGCCTCGGCCGCCAGGCAGGACGAGGAGCAGGGCGGCACCGCTGCCTCAGGCCGCAGCACCAGCGCCCGCTCCTCCCGTCCGCCGGTCCAGGGCCGGAAGCGCTCCGGCGCATGGTAGTGGTTGGGATCGCCGCCGATGGGATGGCAGGAGAACACCGCCACCGGCACCCCGGCCGCTGCGGCCAGATGGGCCGGCGCGGAATCCATGGTGATCGCCAGCGCCGCCTCCGCCATCACCGCGGCGGCAACCCGCAGCGGCGTGGCCCCGGTCAGGTCGATGGTCCGTCCGGGCAGAGCCGCCGCGAGCACCGCCGCTGCCGGACGCTCCGCCGCCGTGCCCAGCACGGCGACCCGCGCACCGAGCGCACCGGCGACGGCGGAGACCACCGCGGCCAGCCGGTCGGCCGGATAGTCACGGCGCGGACTGGCCGCCCCCGGCGCCACCGCGATCAGCGGGCGGCCATCGCCAAGGCCATCTCCGGCACCATCTCCGGCCTCCAGAAGCCGCCGCGCCTCCGCCCTGTCCTCCGCCGTCAGCGCCAGTTCCAGCGGCCCCGGATCCGCCTCCGCGCCGAGTGCCTCCAGCAGGACGGCGTTCTGCTCCACCTCGTGCCGCCCCGGCGGCGGGGCCAGCGCCAGCCCATAGGCACGGTCGAAGCCCTGGTTGCCGTCGGCCTTCCACGGCGTGACCCGCTCGGAGAAACCGGCGACCAGCTTTGCCCGGCTGTTGGCGGCCAGCGTCGTCGCGCCATGGCGGTCGAAGTCGTAGCGCGGCACCAACGCCAGATCGAAGCCGGCGCGGTAGCACTCGGCGAACAGCGTCAGCCCGCCGGGGGTGATGCCGCGGAAATCGATGCCGCCGCCCTCCTTCGGCCGCGGCGCCACCACCCCGTCGACCCAGCGGCAGGTCAGGGCCAGATCCGCCACCGCCTCGCGCACCGCCAGCAGGATGCGCGCCTGCGGCGCGGCGGCGCGCAGGGCCCGCAGGAAGGGGGTCGCCATCACGAAGTCGCCGGCCTCGTCCAGCTTGACGACCAGGATGCTGCGGACGGCCGCCAGATCGCAGACGCTCATCACCGCCCCTCCCCTTCCACAACGTCGAAGGCCGCCACATCGAAGGCAACGGCCGGCAGCCCGCCGCACCAGCGGCGCCACGCGGTGCGGTAGCCGGCCTCCACCGCGCGGGCATAGCCGGGCTCGTCCATCAGGGCCGACCGCCGCATCCGCTCGCGCAAACTCTCCCGCTGCGCGTCGAGGAAGGCGCGGTCGGTCGCCAGCCGGACACCCTGCGCCAGATAGGCCTCGTCGTCGCGCGTTACCAGCTCCGCCATCCCGACGGCGTCGAGCATGGTCGCGCCCCAATGGCCGATCTTGGTCGGCCCGGTCCGGTTCAGCACCGGCACGCCCATCCACAGCGCGTCGCAGATCGTCGTTCCGCCATTGGCGAAGACGGGGTCCAGCGCAATGTCGATGGTGACGTAGTCCTGATAGGGGTCAGGGGTGATGCCGCGCAGTTCCAGCCGTTCCGCCCCGATGCCATGCCCGGCGAAGGCGGCCAGCAGGCGCCGGTCGGCACCGCCGCCGCTGCCCAAGCCCCGCCATTTCAGCACCAGCCGCGCCGTCGGCACCAGCGCCAGCAGCCGCGCCCACAGCGCGATGGTGGCGGCGTTCACCTTGGTGATGTTGTTGAAGGATCCGAAGGTGATGTGGCCGCGGCCCTCCACCGGCGGCAGGATCGGCGGCGCGAAGGCGGAGGCCGCCGGGCGGTAGCACAGCACGCAGCCCGGCAGCCGGATCAGCTTCTCCGCATGCAGCGCATCCGCCCCCGGCGGTGCCAGACGGGGGTCGGCGATCTGGTAATCGACGGCGCCGAGCCCGGTCGTGTTGGGATAGAGCGGCAGGCTGACCTGCACCGGCGCCGGACGGCGCGCCATCAGGGCCATGCGGTTGCGCGACATGTGGCCGCCGGCATCGACCAGGATGTCGATGCGGTCCTCCCGGATCCGCCGGTCGAGTTCCTCGTCGGTCAGCACCGCCACGTCGCGCCAGCGGTCGGCCGCCGCCTGGAACCGGTCGGTGGTGGCATCGCGGCTGCGGTCGCAGTGGTAGCAGGTGACCTCAACCCTCCCGCGGTCGTGTCCCTCGATCAGGGGCAGCAGGAAGTGGTAGCCCGGCCCCGGATAGCGCTGGAAATCCGGCGACAGGTAGCCGACGCGCAAACGCCGCTCCGGATCTCGGCTCTCCACCGCATGGGGGACGGCCGGGACCGCCGGCAGATGGCGTTCGAAGGCGCGATGCTCGCGGAAGACCTCGACCGGATCGGCCCGGTCGTCGAAGCACAGGCAGAACAGCATGTTGGAGCGGATCGACGCGTCGTCCGGCGTCCGGTCGAGCGCCGCGCGGAAGGCCGCCACCGCCTCCCCATGCAGCCCCAGCGCCATCCGGGCGACCCCGAGATTGGAGTTGGCGAGCGCCAGCTGATCCATGTCCCGCGTGATTTCGCCGAGCCGTCTGGCGCGGTCGAGCGGCGGGATCGCCTCCTCCGCCGCGTTGGCCTCCAGCAGCAGGGTGCCGATGTTGACCCAGGCCGCCACAGCGTCGGGCATCAGCACCAGCGCCCGCCGGTGCCAGGACAGCGCCGCCTCCGGCTGCAAGGCCAGCTGGAAGGCGGATCCGGCATTGGCGGCGAGCACCGCGTCGTCGGGCGCCACCCGCACCGCACGCAGCACCGCCGGCACGGCACCCGCCATCCCCAGCGTCGCCCGCGCCAGTCCCAGCCCCGACAGCGCAAGGCCGGAGTCCGGCCTCAACGCCAGCGCGTGGCGGTATGCCCGCTCCGCCGCCGCAATCCGCCGCCGGCCATAGAGGCGGCCGGCCAACGCCAGCACCACATCGTCGGCCAGCGGCTCCAGCCGTGCCAGCCGTGCCAGCCAGACCGGCTCCTGCGCCGGCCCGGTCTCGGCACTGCCCAGGCTGCGGACCGCCGCCGCCTGCGCCGGCACCAGCGCCAGCAGCCGGCGCGCCGCCGTCCCGGCGCCGTCGCCCAGATGCTGGGAAAGCTGCATATAATGCTCCAGCGGCTCCGCCATCTCCGGCGCCCGTCCCGCCAGCCCCCGGAAGGCCGCCGCCGCCTCGGCGATCCGGCCGCCGTCGCGCAGGGCCGCTCCCCGGTTGAAGGCCGCCAGGACCCGGTGCGGCTCCAGCGCCGCCGCCCGCCCGTACCAGTCCGCAGCCGGCAGGAAGCGCCCGCAATCGTAGAGAGCGTCGCCCAGATCCGCCGCGGTTCCGGCATCCGCCGGCTCCAGCGCCAGCGCCCGCAGCAACGGCTGCGCCGCCGCGTCCTGCAGGCCCAGCTTTGTCCAGGCCGCAGCCTCCATCCGCGGCAGCGACGGGTCGAGCGGCGCCAGACGGCCCGCCGAACGAAAGGCCGTCGCCGCATCCTCCCACTGCTCCGCCGCCTCCAGCAGCCGGCCCAGATTGGCATGGAAGAGCGGCTGGCGCGGGTCGGCCTTCACCGCCTGCCGGATCCGCTCGATGCCCTCCGTCACCGCGCCGGTCTGCGCCTTGATCAGCCCCGACAGATGCAGCGCGTCCGCCTGCTTCGGCAGCCGCTTCAGCACCTGTTCGTAGAGTGTCGCCGCCTCGGCCAGCTGCCCGTTCTGATGATGGGTGACGGCACGGGTCAGCAGCGCCTGTGCGTCGGCGGCCCCGGTCGGACGATGCAACGGGCGTTGCGGCGGGCGTTGGTTCGGTTTCATCCGCTGGCTGCACTCTCTGGTGGTCCGGCGGATAATGCTGGCCGGCCGGCCCCCGGACAAGCGGGAGTTCGGCTGCGCGCTGAAGCGCCAGTTCGCGCTGCCGGTCCGCCAGGGCGGCTTCACGGGCACGGGTGCGGCGGCGCTGCTCCTCGGTGCGGGCGCGCAGCTGCTGTTCCTGGCGCAGCCGGGCCGCCAGCCGCCGCAGATCGTCGGCGGCGCGGCTTTCCACCGCCGGCGGCAGGGCGCCCAGCGCCTCGCGGAAGTCGCCCAGCGTCGGAAAGCGGCTCCAGCCGCTGCGGAAAGCCGCCCACACCGCATCGAAGGCCGCCATCCAGCGGTCGGCCGGCCAGTCCGCCATCGCCCGCACGTCGGCCTCCAGCAAATCGGCGTCGGGCAGTTCCAGCGCGAAGCGGTCGGCCAGCTTCTCCAGCCCGATCAGCACATTCTCGATGCCGATCGGCGGGGTCAGCGTGCCGATGGCCTGCTCGACCCGGTCGGCGAGCGCCCCGATCTCGTCGGGGGCCAGATCCTGGGTTTCGAACCGCAGATCCGCGGCATCAAGCCTGGCCAGCGAGACGAAGCCGCAAGGCTGCGAGGGTTTCGCGGTTGCGCCCGACGGCATCGGACGCAGGGCCGGCACGCAGGGCACTGCCTCGAAGTTCGGTGCGGCGGTCATTGCGGGGCTCCCGGCGGAGTTGAGGGGCGGCGGACTGGACAAGGGACTGGACGAAAGGCTGGGTGGATGGCGGAACCGGGCTGGCCAACTGTTCTGCCGGCGCCACCAGTTCCCGGGCGATCCAGCGGCGCCATGCGGCCCCCGGATCCGGCGGGCGGTAGCCGTTGCGGCGGTGGGCCTTGCGGCACCAGGACACGAACTTCGCCGTCACCCGGCCGGCATCGACCTCCGGACGCTCCAGCGCCGCCCAGGCCAGATCGGTGGCATCGGGCTGCCAGTCGGCCGGCAAAGCCTCGTCCTGTCGACCCATCTCCCCGCTCTGAAGGGAGGAGGAGGATTCAGGATTCTGGGATTCAAAGGAAATGCCGGCCGGCGAACCGCTGCTGTCAGCCGGCTGACAGGACATGCCGGCGGTGACGCCGTCCATCCCCGCCAGCTGATAGGCGAAGCCGCGCAAGCCTCGCCGCGGCTTGGCACAGACCAGCGCCGCTGCCGATTCCTGCGCGGCTTTCCCCTGCAGGCCCTTCAGCACGGCGTTGAACCAGGCGCGGCTTTGCCCAAGCTCCTCGGCCAGCTCCCCTTGTGTGGCGGTGCAGACACCGTCGCGGTCGGCATGGGCGTAGAGCGCGGACAACACCGCGATGTCGGCGGCCTGGATGCCGGGCACGGCAATCCAGCGCCTGTACATGTCGATGTATGGCTTCATTGCATTACCCGTCTGTCGGTCGATCCTTGGGACGGGTGAAGACAAAGGAAGAGCGTCAACGGATTCGCATTGAATCCGCTTGGCTTTGCGGGCCTGCCCTGCCATCATGGAGTCGCCAAACCGCCAGATGTGGGGTGCCCGGGGTTTCCCTCGGTCTCCTCCGTCCGACACGAAGGGCCCGGAGCAATCCGGGCCTTTTGTGTTTTCGGAGGTCGGTCCTCCGTTACGTCATGATGCTCTCCGTCAAGATGCCCTCGTCGCGTTGCCTGGAGCCACGTTGCCCCAAATCGTATTGCCTGGATTCATACCGCCCGTCACACCGGCGCGTGGCGCCGGCCAGAACCTGGCATGGGCGCACGACGACGGCATGAGGGCGGTTTTCGCCCGTTTTTTGAAATGTGTACGTGGCGTTGCGCGTCTGTCCACGGTCTTGGAAGAATCGCCCGTGGACGGCATTTCGCGGACACCGGGCTGGATTCTTGCGGAGGAATCAAGCACTTGCCGCGCCGGTTCTCCGGCCGTCCGGGTAGAAGTGTCGCCGTTGTGCCGAAAGATTCGGCTCCAAACGTCGCCGTTGTGCCGAAAGATTCTTGGCCGTCGGCGGCTTGGGCGGATGGGATGGTCCCGTCGAACGTCGCCGTTCTGCCGAATGATGGAGCGGATTCCACCCCACCCCTTCCCTCCCCGGTATGGAATCGGCGGAGAATCGGGCGGGAATCGGCCCTGCGGCGGATCGTCCGAACGTCGCCGTTCTGCCAGTCGATGCCCTCCCCAGGGGCCTCCCCGCCCGATCCTGGGGGGGCAAGCCATACAATAATCTAGGAAAATCAACATGTTGGCTTGAGCGTCCCTTGCCCCGTCGCCCACCGGCACGGCAGAACGCAGACGTTGCCGCCACCGCTGGCCGGCCGGAACGGCTCCCTCCCCCGCCGAATCCGCATCCGGCGCCTGTCCGACTGTCCTCGGCCGCAAAAACTGGCAGAACGGCGACATTCGACCGGGCATTCGGCGCCGGCCGCGGGAATCTTTCGGCAGAACGGCGACGTTTGGTCCGGCAGTGTGGAACAGGGCGGCAGGCTTGTGGATTATGGGTTCAACCCACTTGAGGCCGCCGAGGACCAGCGGAGAGATCGCATGACCCAGACCATCAACGCCGAGCTGCTCGACCGGCCGCTGCAATTGGCTCTGCGGCTCGATTCACCGCTGACCGGCGATGTGCAGAACGACCGCCATATGATGGTCTACAGCCTGTTCGGCCTGTCGAAGGACAAGGCGGAATCGCTGCCGACCTACGATGACGGCAAGGTGCGGATCGAGGTGCGGGCGCCGAAGAACGTCGGCGTTGCGACGATCTGGGACAAGGCGGTGCTGCTCTACGCCATCTCGCTGCTGCGCGAGAAGATGGACTCCGGCAAGGGCTCCAAGCTGGGGGAGCTGCACTTCACCACCAGCGACCTCCAGCGCATCGTCGGCAAGACCGCCGGCGGCAGCGCCTACGACAAGATCGAAGGCGCGCTGGAACGGCTCCAGGGCACACAGATCAAGACCAACCTGGAAACCGGCGGCGAGGGCGAAAGCGGCGCCTTCTCGTGGATTTCCGACTACAAGCTGCTCTACCAGCGCAAGAAGGACGGCGAGCGGGCGGTGCGCGGGCTGAAGCTGACGCTGTCGGGCTGGGTCACCCGCGCGGCGCTGGGCCACAATCTGCTGAGCTACGACGACCAGTATTTCGCGCTGAAGCCGGTGGAGAAGCGCCTTTACGAGATCGCGCGCGCCCACCTCGCCCGCGGCCACGCCTTCTGGATGGCGCTGGAGCCGCTGCGCAAGCGCGTCGGTTCCGACAACGACCTGCGCAAGTTCAAGAACGCGCTGAATCCCGTCCTGGCCGCCGACCGCATCCCCGGCTATGGTGTCCGCATCGTCGAGGCGGCGGAATACAAGGAGACGATGAAGGCGCGCGGCGCCGTGCTGGGCCGCGTGCTGAACGCCGATCTGCCGGTGCTGTTCTGGAAGAAGAGCCAGGGCCAGCCGGAAAACTGGATCGACGCTCCCAAGGTGGAATACGACGAGACGGTTTGACCCCTCCTGTCCGTTCAGCCATAGCTGTTCGGTCGCTGAAATCCCCTATGAGTTCAGTTATAGAAAAGCCCCTCTCCCTTCGGTAGACACCCGTTGCCGGAGTCGCGACGACTTGATAGGGTCGCTGCCGACCGGTGCCGGGGCAGGAGGACGGGGCGTGACAGGGGAACAGTTGAAGGCGTTGCGGGAACGGCGCGGCCTGACCCAGACGCAGATGGCGGCGTTCGTCAATGAACTGACGGGCCGCAAATACGACAAGCAGCGGCTCAGCAAATGGGAAACCGGCAAGGAGGCCCTGCCCCGCGACGTGTTGGGCCGGTTGCTTCTACTGGATCTCGAACGGCCGGAAAGCCCCCTGCCCCGCCGCGGCACCACCGTCGCCGTCGGTTTGCAGAAGGGCGGCACCGCCAAGACGGCGACCTCGATCAATCTGGCCTTCATCCTGGCCCGTGCCGGCAACCGCGTGCTGCTGGTCGATGCCGACCCGCAGGGCAACGCCACCGTCCATGTCGGCGTACCGCAGGCTGACATCGTCGCGCTTACGGAGGCGGGCAGGGTCCTCTACCATGCGCTGATGGGCAAGACGCCGCTCGACGCGGTGATCCGCCCGACCGGCGTCGAGGGGCTGGACGTCGTGCCCTCCAGCATCGCGCTGGCGAGCGCCGACACCGAGCTGCCGGGCAACCTGACCAACGCCCAGACGGCGCTGGCCGAGATGCTGGACGGGGTGCGGGAGCGCTACGACGTAATCGTCATCGACTGCGCCCCCAACCTGGGTGCCGTGACGATCAACGCGCTGACCGCCGCCGACTATGTCCTGGTGCCCTGCCAGGCGGAGCCGCACGCCATCCTCGGCGTCAGCGCCTTCCTCGACACCGTCGCCAAGATCCAGCGCCGGCTGAACCCGCGGCTGGAGGTGCTGGGCATCCTGCCGACCATGGTGAACCCGCGCCAGACCCAGGACCGCTCGTCGCTCGACGACATCCAGCGCCTGTGGGGCGAAAGCCGCCGGGTGTTCCCGCCGGTGCCGCGCGCCACCATCTACGCCCAGGCCGCGGGCGCCAACGTCATCACGCTGGATGCCGACATCGGCGCGCCGGGGGTGGAGAGCTATGCCGCCATCGCCTCTGCGCTGCTGACCGCCATGGGCCGCCTGCAGGAGACCGTCGATGCCGCCTAAGAAGCTGACCCGACAGACCGCCGCCACCGTGCTCCAGGCCAAGGAGGCCGGCTTCGCCGCCGAGACCGACCGCATGTTCGGGCTGAGCGGCGTGCTGCCCCGGCTGGTCGAGGTCGATCTGGACGCCGTCGAGACCAATCCCGGCCAGCCCCGCACGGTGTTCGACGACGAGTCCCTGCGCTCGCTGGCCGACTCCATCGCCCGCCACGGGTTGCAGCAACCTGTCCTCGTCCAGGAGGGGGAGCAGAAGGGCCGCTACCGGCTGGTGGCCGGCGAACGGCGGCTGCGCGCCCATCGGCTGCTCGGCCGCGGCACCATCGCCGCCATCATCACCAAGGGCCGGCCCGAAGAGATCGCGCTGATCGAGAATGTCCAGCGCGTCGATCTCGACGCCATCGACCTCGCCCGCGGCCTGTCCCAGCTGATCGAGGCGCACGGCTACACCCAGTCGGAGGTGGCGGCGGCGGTCGGCTGTTCGGAGGCCGAGGTGTCGAAGCGCCTGAAGGTGCTGCGCCTGCCCGACGACATCCTGGCCGATTACCGCGCCAACCCCGATGCGGTGTCGCGCTCCGCCCTGGTCGAGCTGGCCTTCGTCGAGGACGAGGCGGAGATGCGCCGGCTGTGGCAGACGGCGCGCACCGGCGGTCTGACGGTGGGTGCGGTGCGGGCCGCCCGCCCGGCGGCCTCCAGCACGGCGGAGCCGATGCGGGTGCTCGGCAAGGCGATCAACCGGATGGACAAGGATCTGGCCGCCATCGACACCGTCGCCCAGGCCTTGCAGCGCGAGCATCGGGAACGGCTGCAGGCGCTGCGCGACCGCATCGACGCCCTGCTGAACGGCTGAGCTTTACTCCCTCTCCCTCCGGGGAGAGGGCATCCAATTTCGATTGCGAAAGCCCGTCACGGTTGTTCATCTTTCGAAAAGCGCGTTAAGGTTGCTTTCGATTGCGAAAGCATCTGGCGCTCGACCAGGGTGACCGCCTGCCCTGCCCCGTGTTAAGGATCATCTGTCAGGTGATCGAGGGTACGGGGCAGAGATGCAGGCGGTGCGGAGACGACATTTCTTGAGCCTGCTCGGCGGCCTGCTCGGGGGCGCCGGTCTGGCCGCGGCCCTGCCCCGGCCGGCGATGGCCGCCGGTACCCTGCGGATCGGCTTCAAGTCCCTGCCCGGCGGACTCAACCCGCTGACCGTCAGCGATCTGGTCGCGCGTCAGGTTCTCGGCTCGATGTATGAGAGCCTGACCACGGTCGATACCAAAGGCCGCATCCTGCCCGGCCTCGCCACCGCCTGGGAGGCGTCCGAGGATGCCCGCCGCTGGCGGCTGACCATCCGCGACGGCGTCACCTTCCACACCGGCCGGCCGCTGACCGCGCTCGACGTCAAGCGCAGCTTCGAAGCGGCGCTGGGCGGCGACGGCACCAACTTCGCCGTGCTGGCGCTGTCGAAGGTGCGGGGCTTCCGCGAGCTGCGGGCGAAGACCGCCGGCGGGCTGTCCGGCATCACCGTGATCGACGACCGGACGCTGGAGGTGGTCTGCGACGAGCCCTGCGCCGTCTTCCCCTTCGCCCGCCTGAACATCGTCGATGTCGAGGCGGCCGGGCAGGCCGGTCCCGACTGGTTCCGCACCCTGTCGGCGGGAACCGGACCCTACCGGCTGGTGCGGTCGAGCGACGGCATCCGCATGGATGTGGAGGCCAATCCCGGCTGGCGCGGCGGCTCGGTGCCGTTCGAGCGGGTGTCCTTCCTCGCCACCGGCATCGGCAACGACGGCATCACGCTGTTCAACGACAGCCAGATCGATTTCACCTTCGTCGACACCGATGCGCTGCGCGGGGTGATGGATGATCCCGGCTTCAAGCGCTCGCTGTCGAACGTGCCGCGCATGCAGATGCGGGTGGTGGCGCTCGACCCCAGGCGGGTCAAGGCGTTCGGCGATCTGCGGGTGCGCCGGGCGATGTCGCTGCTGATCGACCGCGGCGCCATGGTGGAGCGCTTCTTCCGCGGGGTGGCGAGCGTCCACAACGGCATCGTCCCGCCGGCGCTGCTGTCCAACGAGAGGCTGGAGCCGCTGGCCTACGACCCGCTGCTGGCCAAGCGCCTGCTGGAGGAGGCCGGCTATCCGGAGGGGCGTGGCATCGAGCCCTTCCAGGTCACCGTCGTGCCGGAATACCGGCGGGAGTTCGTCTATTACGTCTCGCAATGGAACAATGCCGGCATTCCGGCAAAGCTGGTGATGGCGCCGCGGCAGGAGTTCATCGCCCGCTCGCGCCGGCGCGATTACGACGCTTTCCTGTTCGGCTGGACTGCCACCTATCCCGACCCGATGAACTTCCTCGACGAGCTGTTCAGCAGCAGCAGCCGCTTCAATCCCGTCGGCTGGACCAGCGCCCAGTTCGACGGCCTGATCGAGCGCGCGATGGCAATCCCCGATCCCACCCTTCGGGCGGAGGTCTACAAGGACGCCGAATGTCTGGTGATGCAGGATTTGCCGGTGATCCCGCTGGTGGTGCCGGACTATGTGGCGCTGCGCGGCAATGTGCTGAGCGACAATTTCATCACGCCGTTCGGCGGCCTGAACTTCGGCTGACGCTGGCGAAGGGCAGGGGACGGATAGCCGGGACGGAGGGCAGGGCGCCCGCATGAAAAAAGCCCCTGTCCGCAGCCGGACAGGGGCTTTTCCGTCGTTACAGGGACAGGAAAGTCAGGCGGCGCCCTGCGGCCGTGCTTCGCGCAGGCAATCCGCGGGCTTCGCCTCGCGCAGGCAGTCGGCCGGCTTGGCTTCACGCAGACAATCGGCCTGCGCGGCTTCTCGCAGGCAATCTGCGCTCTTGGCTTCCCGCAGACAGTCGGCCTGCGCGGCCTCGCGCAGGCAATCCGCGGCCTTCGCTTCACGCAGACAGTCGGCCTGCGCGGCCTCGCGCAGGCAATCCGCGGCCTTCGCTTCGCGCAGACAGTCGGCCTGTGCAGACTCCCGCAGGCAGTCGGCACCGGCGAGCAGGCGGGCGCTGTCGCTGCGGGCGGCGTCCATGCGTTCGGCCGGGACGGTCACGCCGTTGTGGTGGAGATACTCGCCATAGACCGCTTCGCAGAAGCGGAAATAGGCGCGGGTGTCGGCGACGATGAACTCGTGCCACAGGTCGTCGCAGGCGGCCGATTGCGGAACGATGTCGCGGTCCGGATGTTCGGCGCAGGCCAGCAGGAATGCCTTCAGCTGGGTCAGCGCGATCTCGGACGTGGGGCGGGACATCCCCGCGGCGACCGCGCGGTCGACGACATAGCCGAAGTCGAAGCCGGCGATAATGTCATGGGCACGGATGGTGTCGGTCTTGCTGGCGCCGCGCATGGGATCCTCCGAAACTGCTTTCGGTTCGCCCTCGGATGGGGGGCAGAAATATCCGAGAGCACCGCTCGGATGTTGTGACACAGCATAGTCCGATATGTGAGATTATTTTTGGTCCTAAGCCCCAGGGTGGGGGCGGGACTTCAAATCGTCGGAGTCTTATGCGGAGCGGCGATGTCGAGCGCCACAACCGCCGCTGCCCCCGCCGGCCGGGCCGCCGTCATCTGTTCCACCAGTGCCGACAGGCGGTCCGGCATGATCGGCTTGGCGGCGACGATGACGCCCATCTCCGCCGCGCGGGCGGTCACGGCGCCGTCGAGCCGGCCGGAGATCAGCACCGCCGGGATCCTGAGGCCGAGCCGGTGCCAGACGGTGTCGATGAAATCCAGGCCGTTCTCGGTGGCGGACAGGTGATAGTCGGCGATCACCGCATCGGGCCGGATATCGCCACCCTCCACCGCGCGCAGCCCCTGGGCCACGCTGGAGGCGCCGACGACGCGATGGCCGGCGGTGTTGAGGAACATCGAGATGGCGGACAGCACGAACTGGTCGTCGTCGATCACCAGGATGGCGATCTCGCCGCTCTTCGCCGGTGCGTCCGCCAGCGTCGCCAGCCCGGTGACAGCCGCCGGGGCGGCAGCGGGGGCAGGGGCTTGGGGGGCAGGAACAGGGGCGGGAACAGGGGCCTCAGTGGGAGCAAGGGCAAAGGCGGGCGGAGCTTCGGCCCGCCGCGGCGGCTCCAGGGCCGGCTCCACCGGCGCCAGCGGCAGGGTGACCGAGAAGACGGAGCCCTTGCCCGGGGTGGAGCGCACCTTGACCGGGTGATCCAGCACGCCGGCCAGCCGGCGGACGATCGACAGGCCGAGACCGATGCCGTTGTCGCGGTTGCGCTCCGGGTTGCCGATCTGGTGGAACTCCTCCCAGATGGCGTCCAGCCGGTCTTCGGGAATGCCGATGCCGGTGTCGCGCACCTCGACGATCAGGCTGCCGCCGGACTCCAGGCAGGCGACCTGCACCTGACCCGCGGGGGTATAGCGGATCGCGTTGTCGATCAGGTTGCCCAGCAGGCGCAGCAGCAGCACCCGGTCGGTCAGCACCGGGGCGCGGTACTGCGGCACGGAGAAGGCCAGCCCCTTGTCGCGGGCGACCGGGCCATACTGCGAGTCCAGCGCGTCGAACAGGTCGGCGACCTCATGCACCGCCATGTTGGCGGTGACGCCGCCGGCATCGAGCCGCGACACCTCCAGCAGCTCGTCCAGCAGCTGCTTCAGCGTCATCACCACCTGTTCGATCTTGCGCGCCGATTCCGCCACCTTGGGATTGGGGGCGGTGGCGCGCAGCATGGCGGTCAGCATCAGCAGCGACTGGGCCGGCTGGCGCAGGTCGTGGCTGGCGGCGGCCATGAATTTCGCCTTCGACGCCACCGCCTGCTCCGCCCGCTCCTTGGCGACGCGCAGGTCGATGGCGTTCTGGCGGAAGGTGTCGAGCGCCTTGGCCATGCGGCCGATCTCGTCGTCGCGGTGGCGCACCGGCACGGTCACCGTCACGTCGCCGGCCGCCAGATCGGCCATGGCGCGGGTCATGCCGGCAATCGGCAGCGTCACCCCGCGCGTCGCCCAGATCACGCCCAGCACCACCAGCAGCAGCGTGACGGCGCCGATGCCGCCCAGCACCAGCACATGGTGGCGGATGGCGGCGTCGGTCGGCCCGGTGTCGAGCCTGACCAGCAGCGTGCCGATGGTGCGCGAGCCGCCGGTGCGGTCCTGGCGGGTCAGCGGCACAGCCGCGGCGGTGGCCGCCGGATTGGCCCCGGAATTGAGCGGCGCATCCGCCACGACGACGGGCGAGCCCGGCTTGCGGTAGATGGCGAAGCGCTCGCCATGGGTGCCCAGGATCACCGCCTCGGCGAAGCTGTCGATCGAGCGCAGCGGGCTCAGCGCCGTCAGCGCCTCTTCCGGGTCGAGGTCCCACAGCGCATTCGTCACGTCGTCGAGCACGATGCGGGTCGCCATCTCGGCGCGGATGGCCAGCTCGGCCCTGGTGTTGCGCACGTCGGACTGGATCAGCACGACCATCGGCACGGCGACCAGCACCGACACCAGCACCACCGCCGATGCGGTGGACCGGGCAACCAGGCTCCGTGAGAAGATCTTCAAGAACATGCCGAAGCCTACGAAAACACGACGACCACGAACGATGCGCGGCGGCATTCTAGCCGAATCGGACGCCAAACACGACAGCGACGTAAATGCCAGCGGTTCATGCGGCTGCCAACCGTAGTAGTAGGAAAAAAGGCAGTATGACTGTTTCGAATCGTTTCTTCTTCTTGTTAAGTTGCGCGTGTAAAAATTCCCGCCGGGTTTCGACGAATTCGTTTGGGAGCGGGGTAGCCGTTGGCGTAGCCGCCGGGGAGCGGAGCAATGGGAACGGGCATCATCATCGCCCTTGCGCACGGCGTCGGCCTGCTGGCGCTGGTTCTGCTTGCCTATCGCCATGTCCTGCGGCGGTTCGGCGCCCGGCGCGGCGCCTTCGCGGTGCTCTCCGGCCTGCTGTTCGGCGTGGCCGCCGTCCTCTCCATGCTGGATGCCTACCCGGTCGCCGACGGGGTGCTGGTCGATTTGCGCAATGCGATGATCGGGCTGGCCGGCCTGTTCGGCGGCCTGCCGGCGGCGCTGCTGTCGGCCGCCATCGCCGGGGCGGTGCGGCTGTGGCTGGGCGGGGTGGGGGCGACGACCGGGCTTGCCGGTATGCTGCTGACCGCCCTGGTCGCCCCGCTGCTGGCCCGCCCGATGGAGCGGCGCGCGACCTGCAAAACCGGAAAAGGCGACGGCAAGGGCGCCTTCGGCTTCGGCCTCCTGGCGCTGTTCGGTCTGGCGATTGCACCGCTGACCCTGCTGGCCTTCCTGCTGCTGCCCGATTTCGACCTCGCCATGCGGGTGATGGAGGAGGCGGCGCTGCCGCTGATCGCCTTCACCGCGCTGGGCATCGGCCTGCTCGGCACCATGCTGGCGCGCGAGCACCGGCGCTTCGCCGACGAGGGAACGCTGGCCGAGAACGCCGCCCTGTTCCGCGCCGTCTTCGACAGCTCCGCCGACATCCTCGTCATCCTCCGCGTCAACCCCGACGGCGGCTTCACCCTGCATTGCGCCAACGAGGCCGCCGCCTGCGCGATGGACGACCGGGTGACCACGGCGCGCGGCAAGCCGCTAGACGCGCTGCTGCCGCCCGATCTCGCCGCCAAGGTGATGGCCGACCTGCAATCCTGCATCGACGCCGCCGCCCCCACCCGCTTCGAGGAGCAGCACACCCATGACGGCGTCACCCGCTGGTGGGAGGTGTCGCAGGTGCCGATCCGCGACGAGAGCGGCGCCATCGTCCTGCTGTCGGTCGGCGCCCGCGACATCACCCGCCGGCACGAGGCGGAGCGGGCGATCCGCGCCAGCGAGGCGCGCTACCGGCTGCTGGCGCGCAGCGTCACCGACATCATCGGCCGCATCGGTCTGGACGGCGTGCGCCGCTTCTGTTCGGAGGCGACGCGCGACAGCCTGGGCTGCCCCCCCGCCGATCTGGTCGGCCGCCCGCTGGTGGAGCGGGTGCACCCCGACGACCGCGCCGATCTTTCCGCCGGCCTTGCCCGCCTGACGCCGGACCGCCCGACCCTGAAGACCACCTACCGGCTGCACCATGCCGACGGCCGCTGGGTGTGGATCGAGGCGGCGGTGCGGCTGGTCACCGACGATTGGGGCGCCCCGCAGGATTACGTCAGCGTCGAGCGCGACGTGACTTCGCGCAAGATCATGGAGGCGGAGCTTCAGGACGCCCGTCACGCGGCGGAGGCGGCCAGCCGCAGCAAGTCCGAATTCCTGGCGAGCCTGAGCCACGAGCTGCGCACGCCGATGAACGCCGTCATCGGCTTCGCCGACCTGATCGCGCGGGAGTCGGAGGGGCCGGTCGGCACCGCCCATTACCGCGACTTCGCCGTCAACATCCGCGACAGCGGCCAGCATCTGCTGGAGCTGATCAACGAGATCCTCGACCATGTCCGCGCCGAATCCGGCCAGCTGATCCTCGACGACGAGCCGGTCGATCTCGAAGCCGCCGCCATTTTCGCCGTCCGCCTGCTGACCCCGCGCGCCGCCCGCGCCGGCATCGCCCTCTCGGCCCAGGTGGAACCCGCCGCCCGGTTCCTGCGCGGCGACGAGCGGCGCATCCGCCAGATCCTGCTGAACCTGCTGTCCAACGCGGTGAAATACACGCCGTCCGGCGGTTCGGTGACGCTGACCGCCGGCCCGGCGCCCGACGGCGGCCTGCTGCTGGAGGTGCGCGACAACGGCGTCGGCATCCCCGAGCAGGATCTGGACCGCGTCCTGCTGGCCTATGCCCGCGTCGCCACCCCGGAGAACCGCCAGACCGAGGGCGCCGGCCTGGGCCTGCCGCTGACCCGCCGTCTGGTGGAGCTGCATGGCGGCGTGCTGACCCTGGCGAGCCGGGTGGGGCAGGGCACCACCGTCACCATCCATTTCCCGGCCGAGCGCGTCGCCGGCGACAGGAGCGGCGAGGGGGCCGGCGAGGCGGGCGGCGCGCCGGGGGAGGGAAGGCCCGGCCTGTCGATCCTGATGGTGGACGACGACCACAACATCCGCGAGAACGGCTGCGCCCTGCTGCGCAGCTGGGGCCACCGGGTGACCGCGGCGTCCGGCGCCGGCGAGGCCCTGGTGGTGCTGCGCGGGCCGGAGCCGCTGGACCTGCTGTTCAGCGACATCGTGATGCCGCCGGGCATGAACGGGGCGGAGCTGGCGCGCGAGGCGCGGCGTCTGCGCCCCGACCTGCCGGTTCTGCTGGCGTCGGGCTTCGCCGCCCATGCGGTGGTTGCCGACGACGTGGCGATGGGCGGCTACGACCTGATCGCCAAGCCCTATGACGCGGCGGAACTGCGCGGCCATCTCGACCGCCTGCGCCCGCTGGCCTCCCCCCCGCCGCCCGGCCCCGGCCAACCCCCAACCCCCGTCCCGGGTTCCACCCCCGATCCCACCCCGAGCCCGAAGCCGAAGCCCACCCCGGCCCCCACCGCCGGAACGCCGTCCCCGCCTCCGCTGCCGCCGGCCGGGGCCGAGCCGTCCGCCCCCCGTCCTGCTGCCGCCCCGCCGGCCCCCGCGGGCGGGGGCTTGCGCGTCCTTGTGGTGGAGGATGTGGAGATGAACCGCCTGCTGGCCGTCACGCTGCTGAAGCAGGCCGGCCACCGGGTGGCGGCGGTGGAGGACGGCGCCCAGGCGGTGGAGGCGGTGGCGCAGGCGGCCATGGGGGTGGATGGGGGCGAGCCCTTCGACGCCATCCTGATGGACGTGAACATGCCGGTGATGGACGGTCTGGAGGCGACGCGCCTGATCCGCGCCATGCCGGGTCCGGAGTCCCGCGTCGCCATCGTCGCCCTGACCGCCAACACCTTCCCCGACGACATCGCCCGCTGCTACGAGGCCGGCATGGACTGCCATGTGCCGAAGCCCATCGACCGCGCCCAACTGCTGAGCGAGGTTGCGCGGTGCGTCGCTTCGCGGCGGGCGGTGGAGACGATGGGGTAGGGGGCGTAGGCCGTGCGGTGGGGACTGCTTGGCGCCAAGAGCGGACCCTGCCACCAATTGAAAGCTGCTACCGAGGAACTCGACGCCTTCGGCTCATAACGGTCGTCCAGACGAACTGAGGCGGACGCCCGCTTTCCTTAGCCAGATCGACCGGGTGGCAGCAAAGATGCGCGCAAGCGAGCTTGCTAAACTCAGTTTTCCAGTAGCAGCAGATACTGTCGTATGCGCTCCACCACCGCAGGATACTCATCTGTGTTTGAGATGTCTGGCTCATAACCAATGATGGCGGCGTAGGCTTGGTGCGTCTGGACGCGGCTTAGAAAGCCGCGCTTGATGTCACTGAAGGCAAGCTTGCTTGGGGTATCGAAGCCGCGTCTAACCCCTGCTGCCAGGCAGTTAATGACAGAAACCGGCGTTCCCGGATTATCGGCGGCAGCAGGACTCTCGCTCGCCGCGCGCGCCACCAAACCGGCGGCAAAGGAAAGGCTGAGCGGTATGAGTTGAGAGACCAGCTCACGGCCGCGCGGGCAAATTGCTTGTCTGGCAGGGTCACCACCGAGTTGCCTTTCGATCTCGCGCAAAGGTTCGCCGCGCAGCCAAGCCAGAATGCCGGGTTCGAGGCTTTTTACGGCTTCGGCCGTCAGCGGTCCGTCCTTCTTGTTTCCGGTAGCGCCGAGAATCGCGCGTCCATCGCGGATCAGGATGGCATCGCGCGCAGCCTTATCCTCTGCGAGCCAGTTGATGATCCAGGACATCCAATCCGGTATTGTCTGAGGCAGCCCGTCAATATGATCCTCGATCCGTTGACGCAGCGATTTGAGGATACCAAGCGGTGCGCCGCTTTGAGTGGCAAGCTCTGCAAGTAACGGATCATCGGCTTCCTTCGCTCTTTCGCCGATAAGTTCGTTCAATCGCGCAATTTTTATTTCGAATTCCGCCTTTTTGTTATTCCTGATAGCTGTGAACGCGGCCAGTGAACGCCTGATCGAGAACCGCGTCGTTGCTTCGGCTTCTGCTCCTTCTGGCGCGACTGCCGTGATTAGGCGGTTTAAGGCATACTCGACATCGGGATCGGCAGTAGACGACACGTTGACGCGATCAAGGATCGTCTGAAGGGGGTCACTCAGGGACAGGCAGCGGTCGTCTTCCGGCAATACCGATTTCAGTTTGTTAAGCACGCCCTCGGGAAGTGGCTGACCGTGTCTGAACTCAAGCACGGCTTCAGGAATTAGGAGCACGATTCCGTTGGCGAGGTGACCGGCGCGGCCGGCACGGGCGGCCGCATTCAGTATTTCATGCGCCTTCAGATCTTCCCGCCCTCCTTCCTCCGGATCGCTTCGCTTGTCCCCAGCAAGAATGGCTATGTGAGCCGGAAGGTTCAAACCCTGCGCCAGCGTCGGTGTTGCGACGATGACTTTGGCTCCGTCGGCACGACGGAACAACCGTTCTGCGAGATCGCGCTCCAGTCTCAGCATCAGCGCATTGTGAGGCACAGCAGCAGCAGGACCGGGCAAGATCGCGTGTTCGAGTCCACCAAGCTCGGTTTCCAGCACCTTCCATCTCTCTTCTTCTTCCTGCGTTTGTGCTGGAGGATTTCCCAGGAGCGCCGAGATCTCGCGGGCAGTCGAAGCGGCCGTATCCTTCCGATTTACGAAAACGATGCCTTTCAGCCCGTTGCGCGCCGCCGCCGCCGCCACTTGTGCAGCAACCTTGTTGACGTTGGGCTTCAGATAAATTGATCTATCCTGATTGAGGTCACCGGTAAGGGTGACCGGCGCATCGGAGATAGCAGTCAGCGAGCAACTCGCCGAAGCACCGGATAGCCAGTTGTGCTGCAGCCCAAAAAGAGCGTGAGGCTGGCACTGCAGCGCTTCGGTGGCCGGCTTGCGCAGGTTCTTGGCGCGCTTCCTTTTCCTCGCATCTTCCTTGCGCTGAATGGTAATGACGTTGCGCCTCATGCGCTCGATTGCAGCGTTATCATACAACAGAATGCCGCGCGCCTGTCGGCTCGGCTTCCAGAGGGGATCAGCAAAGATACAAGTACGTCTGGTGAGCTCTTCGATCCACTCTGCGAATGTAGCGCCATTATCGAGCATTGCGGAAAGGAACAGGAAGTCGGCTTCCGGTGCGATGCTGTTGAAGGCAAGGACGCAGAACATGCCGTCCAACGCCCGGCGAAGGTTCGAGATTGGGCTAAGGAGATGGCATTCATCGAAGACGAGCAGGCCAACGTTCTCGAAGGCTTCGGGCGAATATGACAAAAGTGCAAGGCAACGCTCCGGCGTCATGACTTCGATGCTTTCGAAGTTGGTGCCCGATGCGAACAAACGGTCAAAGTCACTCGAAACGATCGAGCCTTCCAGCGACTGCGGAAATACCTCCTGAAGATCGACAGTGAGTTGATCTACCAGAGCGTGTGTCGGCGCGATGAACACTACGGATTTGCCGCTTGCCAGTACAGCGGCAATCTTCAAGCACGATACAGTTGTCTTCCCCGCACCGGTCGGCAGCACCAGAACTGCAGATTTTCCGTTCTGATGGAACCCTTTAGCGATGGCTTCACGGTGGTTAGGCCATAAGAAGGGCGCGGCATTCGCACGATGCCGCAGCCAGTTTCGCCAGTAGTTTCCATCTGCTCCCTCAGGGGGCGGCAGGCGCGTAACCGCCGCGCCCACTATGCTGTCATAAGCTGAAAGCAGTAGTGATGCAAGATGACGCGGCCCGGGATAAGTGGTCAAGAAATCAGGAGAAAGTTCGCCAAGAACACCACGTTCAGACGAAGCGAGGTCTAGCACGCGGGCAAACGCCGCTCTCGCGCTGCCGAACAGTCGTGCCGTCTGGTCCGGCTGGTCTTCCCCCAAAACCTCTGCTGCAAACAACTCAACCCCAACCACTAGGCCCTCAAAGAGCGCCGTGGTCCCGCGTTGTTCAAGCGATCCACTGGAGACAAAAGCAGCTGGACGCCGCTGCGCGCGGTGAAGAATGCTATGGAACTTGCCGCGCGCCAGATCACGGATGTTCTCGGCCAGGATGGTGCAGACATAGTCCTGCTCGCCCTCCTCCGGCCGTATAAACCGCGCGGCTTCGTGCGCGTCCGCATACTGCTCGGAGATTAGGAAAAGCACTGCTGCCGCGATCGCCGGATGGATGCGGTCGCGATCCATGATGGTAACTGCTCCGGCAGCATCGGTCTGGGAAAGGTCCTGCGCCAGAATTTGATGTGCCGTGCCAGCAACAAATGCCGCTGCCCTGCGATAGTCAGTACCGCGCACCACAGAAACAACAATCTCATAGGCGTCAGCAATACGAGCAAGAGGCCATTCGCCTTCCACCGCTGCATCATCCCCTGCATCTTCGGTGCCTTCAGCGCGCCTCAATCTGCGGGCGACCAGTTCTGCATACCTAGCCGTGAGCAACTGCGGCAACTCGGCAGGATTGAGGCCCGGCAAAGCAGGGGCACCGCGCATGATTTCTGCTGTGACCGGATCGAACATCAGTGTTCGTCCTTCCAGATTTCGTCAATGAAAGAGATCGCCCGATTGGCAAGTTCGTCAAACCAAGCGCGCAGTTCCATGGGGGGCAGGAAGGTCGCCCCGATGCGCTGTGCAGCAGTGATCTTGTCAAGGTCATCGTATCCCTTGAACAACGCCGCGCGTCCAGCCTCCGAGTCGTGCTCAGGGCTGATCGTCAGTCCGGCACGATAGGCCCTGAATGCAATATCTAGTACGCGCCCGGCAGCCTCCATAACGGCTTCGTCGGGGATTCTGCCATCAATCAACGAAGATGTCGCAGCAACCAGTTCGGAAGCCCGTTTTCCCACATGATATTTCCGAAAGGCGGGCAGAACCTCATTTCTGAATTTTCGGCGGGGGTCATTCGAACATTTGTCTTCTAAAATTGTAACTTTTGTGATTTTTTCGCCATTTTTGTCCAACTCGACCATGAGGCCATCAAGCCCCTGAGTTGTCGCGCTGATGTGAGGGTCGCGCATGAGCACCTTGGGAGCAGCGCCTTGACGGGCGGCAATCCAGGAAATTGCCTCGAAGATAAGACCGTCGCGATGCCAACGATGGGCATCCTGCTTTTCCTCCGTGTCTCCGGTCACGCTCAGACGCTCTTTCGCGTCGGCGCGAAGCACATCGAGCGTCAATGCTGGAACTGCAGGCCGCAGCTCTGCGATGATCCGCGCCGCGTGCTTCGCCTGACCCATCGCGATAATTGCAATGAGTCTTGCCAGCAAATCGAAATCACCGACTGTCCAGTGATCACCAACACAGTGATCGTTGATCTTGCACTCTTTAGTCGACACCGCCATAAGAGTCGTGGCTCCGGACTCGGGTTTGGCGGATATGGTGATCTTGTCGAAGCTATCTGTCTTAAGGGCCTTATTCATCTGATCTGAAATCTCTTAGTATAGCCTCTGAATACGCGTGTTATTCAACGACGTTAATGCGGAGAGCAAACGAGTGATTCTGTTAGCAATTACCCGCGCGAAACCTACCTGAGGGCGAGCTTTCTGTCCAACAGAATGAGTATGGACGTAGCGCGCTCTCTGAAGGTCGAAAAAATTGTGGATGTTGGTGCTCTCGACAGCGAATGTCAGTTCGTCACCTTTCGTGTAAGCCTCATATCTCATGCTGCGCACAGCAAAAGCGGTAGCTTTGGGCTGGAACCAGAACTTCCGCTTTTGGCGCATCGCGGTCGTGGGTGAAGGTCCGCTTTGGGTCAGAAGTGGTCACTCCCGTATCCGTCTGTCCCTCCATTTTCCCAAAACTTCCCCACAACAGGACCAAATTCCCATACCCTCTCCGCAATGCCCACTCATTCGCGGAGCCACGCCATGCCCCTCGACAGCCGCAGCTTCACCACCGACAACTTTCCCCGCTGGGCCGAGGAGCCGCCGACGCCGGCCGAAGGCTCGCTGGTTCCCGGTTCGCAGTTCCATGAGGAACAGTGGATCATGGCCGCCGGCATGCTGGCGCGCGGCAACAGCTTCCTCCAGGTCTCGCGCGCCATGGGGTGCAGCCGCACCACGCTGTGGCGGGCCTATTACGGCTCCAAGGATTTCCGTCACAGGGTGTGGTGGGAGCGGCAGGCGCTGAACCGCGAGGCCGAACTGCGCCTGTCCTCACTGCGGGTGCTGGTGGCCGAGCAGATCGAGCGTCTCGTCACCTCTGGCGATCCCACCACCGTCCGCTGGCTGGCCGAGCGGCTCGGCCTGTTCGCCGGCCTCGACCTGCCCGCGGCCAAGCGGCAGGCCCCGCAAGCCGACCGGCACTCCGCCCAGCACTCCGCCGAGTCGCCCGCCCCCAGGCCGGCCCCGAAACCCGAGGACCCGCCCGCCGTCATCGTCCCCGAACTGGACGACGACGACATCCCCGGCGCCATCCGCGAGCGCCATCCGCCCAGCCCGGCCATGATCGCCGCCGTCGTCGCCCAGCCGGAGGCCGCCGGGCCGAAGGGCGTCTTCCCCTACACCCTCAACCAGTACGAGGAGTACCCCAACCTCAACCCCGGCCCGGTCGGCCGCCGCGGCGTCGGCGCCTTCTCCTGGCGGCGGTAAGGGGCGGCGGCAGGGGGCGGCCGGACGATGGAACATCCGCCGGATCCTGTTCCACGCCGTTCCATCCTCCGCCGGACGCGGCAGCGGTCCCGCCAGGGCGCTCGCCAGGGCTCTTGATCGGGCGGCCGAACTGTCCGACCCTGCGGGTCCGTTCGACTCCCGAGGATCATGCGATGACCGCCGGCCCCGCCGTCACTCCCGCCTTCACCTGCGTGCTCGATGCCCGTGCCAGGCTGGGGGAGGGGCCGGTCTGGTCGGTGGACGAGCAGGCGCTCTATTGGGTGGACATCAAGGGCAAGGCGCTGAACCGCTTCGATCCGGCGACCGGGGCAGCCCGTGCGATGGCCCTGCCGGAGGAGATCGGCTGCGTCGCCCCGCGCAAGGGCGGCGGCTTCATCGCCGGCCTGCGCTCCGGCCTGTGGCAGCTGGACGGGGAGGGGCGGCCGGTGACCTGCCTCGCCGCCAATCCGGAGGACCAGGGCGCCAGCCGCTTCAACGACGGCAAGACCGATCCCGCCGGCCGCTATCTGGCCGGCACGCTGGACGAGCCGAAGGCCGGCGGCAAGGCGCATCTCTACCGCTACGACCGCCGCGGGCTGGCGGTGCTGGCCGGCGGGCTGCTGACCTCCAACGGGCTGGCCTTCAGCCCGGACGGGCGGACGCTCTACCATGCCGACACGCCCACCTTCACCGTGCGCCGCTACCGCTACGATCCGGCGACCGGCGGCATTTCGGACGGCGAGGTCTTTGTCCGGCTGGAGCCGAAGGACGGCGACCGCGGCCGGCCGGACGGGGCGGCGGTGGATGCCGACGGCTGCTATTGGTCGGCGCTGTACGAGGGCGGGCGGGTCGCGCGCTTCTCGCCGGACGGGGAACTGCTGTCGGAACATCCGTTGCCGGCGCGCTGCCCGACCATGGTGGCCTTCGGCGGTCCCGACCTGCGCACGCTCTACGTCACCACCGCCAGCGCCGGCCGCCCCGCCGACGAGCTGGAGCGGCTGCCGCAGTCGGGCGGCCTGTTCGCCATGACGGTCGATGTGCCGGGCCTGCCGGTCCCGCCTTTCGACCCGGACGCCTGAGCCAGGGGAGGGGCGATGTTCCGCAAGTTCGTCTATCTGCTGGCACTGGCGCGCGAGAAGCATTTCGGCCGCGCGGCGGAGAGCTGCCACGTCTCGCAGCCGACCCTCTCCAACGCCATCCGCCAGCTGGAGGAGGAGCTTCAGGTCCCCATCGTCGAGCGCGGCCAGAAGTTCGAAGGCTTCACGCCGGAGGGGCTGAAGGTGCTGGAATACGCCCGCCGCATCGTCGGCGAGCGCGACAGCCTGCGCCACGAGCTGCTGGCGCTGGCCCAGGGCGTCACCGGCCATCTGCGGATCGGCGCCATCCCCACCGCCTTGCCGGTGGTGCCGCATGTGCTGACGCCCTTCACCACCCGCTTTCCGCACATCCGCTCCAGCGTCGTGTCGCTCAGTTCGCGCGAGATCCAGCGCGGGCTCGATGAGTTCGAACTGGACGCCGCCATCACCTATCTCGACAACGAGCCGCTGAACAACGTCCGCACCCTGCCGCTCTACACCGAGCGCTACCATCTGCTGGCCCGCCGCGACGATCTGGCGGAGGAGTTGATCGCCCAAGGGGCGGTGCCGTGGGAGAAGGCGGCCGAGCTGCGGCTCTGCCTGCTCACCCCCGACATGCAGAACCGCCGCATCGCCGACACCGCCTTCCGCATGACCGGGCGGACGGTGGAGCCGGCGATGGAGACCAACTCCATCGTCACCCTCTACACCATCGTCCGCGCCGGCACCTGCGCCAGCATCGTGCCCGGCCAGCTGCTGACCTTCGTGCCGCCGCATCCCGACATCGTCGCCCTGCCGCTGGTCGATCCGGAGCTGAGCCACGTCGTCGGCCTTGCCTATGCCGACCGCGACCCGCCGCCGCCACTCGCCAAGGCGCTGGCGGTGGCGGCATCCGACGCCGACATCGCCCAGCGCGTCGCCATCGGCGTCGCCGACGCCATGATCCCCTGGCGGCTGGCGATCCGCTGAGCGGTCGCCGCGGCGCTTGATAGCCAAAAGCTATCACGCCATCAGAAAATACAATTTGCTGGTATACCGTATCCTCCGCCACTCTGACGGTGCCGGGCGACGAGAGACGTCCGGAAAAAGCCAACAGAGCCAAGCCAGAACGACGCCGACCTCAAGAGCGGCGCGGACGATCGCAAGGAGGGACACCCGTGAACGCTTGCCATCCGTGGAGCGCTGAGCGCGCCATGACGATTGTCGAAGACAATCGGCATCTGCGCGGCGCCCTGCTGCCGATCCTCCACGCCCTGCAGGAAGAGTTCGGCTATATCGACGAGGAAGCCATCCCCCTGCTGGCGACGGAGCTGAACCTCTCGCGCGCCGACGTGCATGGCGTGGTGTCCTTCTATCACGAATTCCGCCGCGAGAAGCCCGGCCGCCACACCATCAAGGTCTGCCGGGCCGAGGCCTGCCAGTCGATGGGCGCCAACGCGCTGGTCGACCACATCAAGAAGCGCCTTCAGGTCGATTTCCACGGCACCACCGCCGACGGCGCCTTCACGCTGGAACCGGTCTTCTGCCTGGGCAACTGCGCCCTGTCGCCCGCCGTCATGATCGACGAGAACCTGCACGGCCGGGTCTCGCCCGACCGCTTCGACGAGCTGGCGGCCGAGACGCGGGCCAACCCGACGGCTCACCAGCAAATCCCCCGCGCCCTCAGCCACTCCCACAAGGGTCACGCGCAATGAGCGGCCATCTGATCACCGTCTTCGTCCCGCGCGACTCCGCCGCCCTGTCGGTCGGCGCCGATGCCGTCGCCGCCGCCATCCGGGCGGAAGCCACCAGGCGCGACCTGCCGCTGCGCATCGTCCGCAACGGCTCGCGCGGCATGCTCTATCTGGAGCCGCTGGTCGAGGTCGAAACCGCTGACGGACGCGTCGCCTATGGCCCGGTCACCCCGGCCGATGTCCCCGGCCTGTTCGATGCCGGCTTCCTGACCGGCGGGGAGCATGCGCTGGGCCACGGCCTGACCGAGGAAATCCCCTATTTCAAGAAGCAGGAGCGGCTGACCTTCGCCCGCTGCGGCATCATCGATCCGCTGTCGGTCGAGGACTACCGTGCCCATGGCGGCTTCCGTGGGCTGGAAAACGCGCTGGCGATGTCCCAGGCGGAGATCGTCAAGGCGGTGACCGACAGCGGCCTGCGCGGCCGCGGCGGCGCCGGCTTCCCCACCGGCATCAAGTGGAACACGGTGATGCAGGCCAAGGCGGACGAGAAGTTCGTCTGCTGCAACGCCGACGAGGGCGACAGCGGCACCTTCGCCGACCGCATGATCATCGAAGGCGACCCCTTCTGCCTGATCGAGGGCATGACCATCGCCGCCATCGCGGTGGGGGCGACCTCCGGCTACGTCTACATGCGCTCGGAATACCCGCACGCCACGGCCACCCTGCGCCATGCCATCAAGCTCGCCTATGACGAGGGCTGGCTCGGCGACAACATCCATGGCACCAACCGCACCTTCCACCTCGACGTCCGCGTCGGTGCCGGCGCCTACATCTGCGGCGAAGAGACCGCGATGCTGGAAAGCCTGGAAGGCAAGCGCGGCATGGTGCGCGCCAAGCCGCCGCTGCCGGCGCTGGAAGGCCTGTTCGGCAAGCCGACCGTGGTCAACAACGTGCTGTCGCTCTGCTCGGTGCCGATCATCCTCGACAAGGGAGGCGAGTATTACCGCGACTTCGGCGTCGGCCGGTCGCGCGGCACGCTGCCCTTCCAACTCGCCGGCAACATCAAGAATGGCGGCATCGTCGAGAAGGCCTTCGGCATCACCCTGCACGAACTGCTGTACGAGTATGGCGGCGGCACCATCACCGGCCGGCCGATCCGCGCGGTGCAGGTCGGCGGTCCGCTGGGCGCCTACCTGCCGCCCTCGCAGTTCGACCTGCCCAAGGACTACGAGGCCTTCGCGGCGCAGGAGGCGATGGTCGGCCACGGCGGCATCGTCGTCTTCGACGACAGCGTCGACATGGCCCAGCAGGCCCGCTTCGCCATGGAGTTCTGCGTCGCCGAGTCCTGCGGCAAGTGCACCCCCTGCCGCATCGGCTCGACCCGCGGGATGGAGACGCTGGACAAGATCATCGCCGGCAAGAACGTCGATGCGAACTTGGACCTGCTCGCCGACCTCTGCGACGTGATGGTGGATGGCTCGCTCTGCGCCATGGGCGGCATGACGCCCTATCCGGTGCGCAGCGCGGTGAAGCACTTCCCGGAAGACTTCCGCAAGAAGCAGCACGCCGTCCGCGTCACCCACATCGCCGCCGAATAACGAGCGACCCCAGGAGCACCCGAGATGACCCTCATCCACGAGACCGACTACGGCACCCCGGCCCGCGTCTCCGAGACCCTGGTGACGCTGGAGATCGACGGCCGCGCGATCACCGTTCCCGAAGGCACCTCCGTAATGCGCGCCGCGATGGACGCCGGCATCACCGTGCCGAAGCTGTGCGCGACCGACAGCCTGGAGCCCTTCGGCTCCTGCCGCCTCTGCGCGGTGGAGATCGAGGGGCGCCGCGGCACCCCGGCGTCCTGCACCACCCCCGTCGCCCCCGGCATGAAGGTCCACACCCAGACCGACAAGCTGGCCAAGCTGCGCCGCGGCGTGATGGAGCTGTACATCTCCGACCATCCGCTCGACTGCCTGACCTGCGCCGCCAACGGTGACTGCGAGTTGCAGGACATGGCGGGTGCCGTCGGCCTGCGCAACGTCCGGTACGGTTTCGAAGGCGAAAACCACCGCGCCGCCGCGAAGGACGAGAGCAACCCGTACTTCACCTTCGACGCTTCCAAGTGCATCGTCTGCTCGCGCTGCGTCCGCGCCTGCCAGGAAACCCAGGGCACCTTCGCGCTGACCATCGACGGGCGCGGCTTCGCCTCCTCGGTGTCGCCGGGCGCCAAGGAAAGCTTCATGGACAGCGAGTGCGTGTCCTGCGGCGCCTGCGTTCAGGCCTGCCCGACCGCGACCCTGACCGAGAAGTCGATCATCGAGCACGGCCAGCCCGAGCACAGCGTCATCACCACCTGCGCCTATTGCGGCGTCGGCTGCTCCTTCAAGGCCGAGTTGCAGGGCACCACGGTGGTCCGCATGACGCCGTGGAAGGACGGCGGCGCCAACGAGGGCCATTCCTGCGTCAAGGGCCGCTTCGCCTGGGGCTACGCCACCCACAAGGACCGCATCATGAAGCCCATGGTGCGCGAGAAGATCACCGATCCGTGGCGTGAAGTGTCGTGGGAGGAGGCGGTCGCCTACGCCGCCGAGCGGCTGAAGGCGGTGCAGGCCAAGTACGGTCGCGGCTCCATCGGCGGCATCACCTCGTCGCGCTGCACCAACGAGGAGGTCTATGTCGTCCAGAAGATGATCCGGGCCGCCTTCGGCACCAACAACATCGACACCTGCGCCCGCGTCTGCCATTCGCCGACCGGCTACGGCCTGTCGCAGACCTTCGGCACCTCGGCCGGCACCCAGGATTTCCGCAGCGTCGACAAGTCCGACGTCATCCTGGTCATCGGCGCCAACCCGACCGACGGCCACCCGGTGTTCGGCTCGCGCATGAAGAAGCGCCTGCGCGCCGGGGCCAAGCTGATCGTCGTCGATCCGCGCCGCATCGATCTGGTGCGCAGCCCGCACGTCCAGGCCGAGCACCATCTCCAGCTCCAGCCCGGCACCAACGTCGCCGTGGTGAACGCCATCGCCCACGTCATCGTCACCGAAGGGCTGGTCAACCGCAGCTTCGTCGAGGGGCGTTGCGATCCCAAGGAGTTCGCGAAGTGGGAGGCGTTCATCGCCGAGCACCGCAACTCGCCGGAATATCTGGAATCGCGCACCGGCGTTCCGGCCGATCAGGTCCGCGCCGCCGCCCGTCTCTATGCCACCGGCGGCAACGCCGCGATCTACTACGGCCTGGGCGTGACCGAGCACAGCCAGGGCTCCAGCACGGTGATGGCGATCGCCAACCTCGCGATGGCGACCGGCAACATCGGCCGCGAGGGCGTCGGCGTGAACCCGCTGCGCGGCCAGAACAACGTGCAGGGCTCCTGCGACATGGGCTCCTTCCCGCACGAGCTGCCGGGCTACCGCCATGTGTCGGACGACGTCGTCCGCCAGGAGTTCGAGACCGCCTGGGGCGTCACGCTGGATCCGGAACCCGGCCTGCGCATTCCCAACATGTTCGACAGTGCGCATGACGGCAGCTTCCGCGGCCTGTTCGTCCAGGGCGAGGACATCGTCCAGTCCGACCCCAACACCAACCACGTCACCTCGGCCCTGGAATCGCTGGACATCGTCATCGTCCAGGACCTGTTCCTGAACGAGACGGCGGCCTTCGCCCACGTCTTCTTCCCCGGCACCTCCTTCCTGGAGAAGGACGGCACCTTCACCAACGCCGAGCGCCGCATCAACCGCGTCCGCAAGGCGATGCCGTCGAAGGTGGGCCGGGACGAGCATTGGGTCGCCTGTGCGCTGGCGACGGCGATGGGCTATCCGATGCACTACGAGACCACGTCCGAGATCATGGACGAGATCGCCCGTCTGACCCCGACCTTCCGCGGCGTCAGCTTCGAGAAGCTCGACCGCGTCGGCAGCGTCCAGTGGCCCTGCACCGGCTTCGAGGACGATGACACCGGCATGGCGATCATGCACGAGGAGAGCTTTGCCCGCGGTCTCGGCCGCTTCGTGATCACCGAATATGTGCCGACCGACGAGCGGACCACGCGGATGTATCCGCTGGTGCTGACCACCGGCCGCATCCTCGCCCACTACAATGTCGGTGCCCAGACCCGCCGCACCGCCAACGTGGCCTGGCATCCGGAGGATGTGCTGGAGATCAACCCGGTGGACGCCGAGATCCGGGGCGTGAAGGACGGCGACATGGTGTCGCTCGCCAGCCGTATGGGGGCAACGACGCTGCGTGCCGTCATCTCCGACCGCATGCCGGCCGGCGTCGTCTACACCACCTTCCACCATCCGGTGACCGGGGCCAACGTCATCACCACCGAGAATTCGGACTGGGCGACCAACTGCCCCGAATACAAAGTGACGGCGGTGCAGGTCGCCCGCAGCAACCAACCGTCGGACTGGCAGGTTGACTACGCGAAGAACGACGTCGAGCGCAAGCGCATCGCCGCCGCCAACGTGATTGCCGCCGAGTGACGGCCTGAGGAGTGGGAAGCATGACCGCGATGCCTTCTGGGTCCATCCGTCCTGACGATACCGCCATGTGCTCCATCGCCGTCACCGGCACCGGCTTCTCCGCCGGTGTCGGGATGGAGGAGGGCGCGGACGTCGAATGGCAGGTGCCGGAGGAAACCGCGGTCGCTTTCGAATACAACGGCCGGTCCCATGCCGTGATGATGGCGACCCCCGCCGATCTGGAAGACTTAGCGCTGGGTTTCAGCCTGGCCGAGGAGATCGTCGGGTCCGCCGCCGACATCGAGAACATCGCCGTGCGGGAAACGCCGCTGGGCTTCGTCGTCAACCTGACGGTCGATCCCCTGCGGCTCCTGCGCGGAAGTCTGCGCAGCCGCTCCATGGAGGGGCGGAGCGGCTGTGGCCTGTGCGGCGTGGACAGTCTTGTCCACGCCGTTCGGGAGCCCCGCAAGATCGAGACCTCGCTGGAGGTGGACCCGGCCGCCGTGGCCGCCGCCTTCCGCGCCCTGCCGGACCATCAGCCGATGAACCGGGCAAACCGCTCGGTCCATGCCGCCGCCTGGTGCGCGCCCGACGGCGCCATCCGTCTGGCCCGCGAGGATGTCGGTCGCCACAACGCGCTGGACAAGCTGATCGGCGGCGTCGTGCGCTCGGGTGCCGACCCGGCCACCGGTTTCGTGGTGATGACCAGCCGTTGCAGCTTCGAACTGGTGCAGAAGACCGCCGCGGTGGGCATCCCGCTGCTGGCGACCATCTCGGCGCCGACTGCGCTGGCGCTGGAGCTGGCGCGCAATGCCAACCTGACCCTGGGTGCGCTGTCGCGCCGCGACACCGTCATCCTGTTCCGCTGACACCAACCCCTTCCGGAGACACCGATGAGCCACACGAACCACGCCAAGGATCTGGTCCGGATGGCGAACCAGATCGCCGTTCATTTCGCCACCTACCCCCATGAGGAAGCGGTGACGGAGACGGCGACCCACATCCGCAAGTTCTGGGATCCGCGCATGCGCGCCGGCCTGTTCGCCCATGTCCAGTCCGGCGGCGAAGCCGACCTGCACGAGGTGGCGCGCGGTGCGGTGGGCGTGCTTCAGACGCGTTGAGATCGGTCGGGCGTCGCCGGGAGCCGTCAGACCTTGCGGAAGGCGAACATCGCCGTTTCGTAGGGAAAGGCGATCTCGGTGGCGCCCGCCAGTTCCGGTGTGTTCGCGATCAGCGCGCGGACATCCCGTTCGACCTCCGCCTGCAGGTCGGAGGGAAGCGCTGCGATGAAGCTGACCGAAAGCGTGCGCTTGACGATGACGTCGTCCGAGCTTCCGACATGGGCATGGCGGATACGGCGCTCGTCGATGGCCTCGAAGCCCGGTGCCGGGAACACCCGGCGCCAGTCGCCGGTCCGGTAGCGCGGGGTGCCGGCCTCCCAGGGATCGGTGATGGCGGACAGCGCCGCCACCCAGGGCCTGCTTTCGTCCCGGACGTTCCAGATCAGTCCCAATCTGCCGCCCGGCGCCAGGACCCTGCGCATCTCTTGCAGGGCGGCGGCCGTGGCGAACCAGTGAAACGCCTGCGCGCAAACCACCGCATCGACGGAGCCATCGGGCAGGGGAATGGTCTCGGCGGTCCCGGCCAGGACGGTCAGGTCGGGGAAGCTGTGGACCAGCTGCTCGCGCATGCCGGCGATCGGCTCGACCGCAACGATCTCGCCGCCGCACTCTTTCAGCACCGCGACGAATTTGCCGGTGCCGGCTCCGACCTCCAGCGTTCTGTGACCGGGTCCGACGCCGAGAACGTCACGAAGCCACACCGCGGCTTCGGCCGGATAGCTGGGGCGGCCTTTCACATAGGCCGTGGCCCCGGTTTCGTAGCCTTTGGAAGAGTGATGAACCGACATGGCGCCCTCGATCCTTCCAGCGTGCTTGAAAGTGGGCCCTCAGAGGTAACTGGCGATCTCGACCAGATTGTCGTCGGGATCGCGGATGTAGACGGAGCGGATCGGTCCGGTGGCGCCCGTGCGGTTCACCGGGCCTTCTTCGATGGCGATGCCGCGGGCCTGGAGTTCGGCGATCACCTGCTCCAGCGGCGTGTCGGCGATCAGGCAGAAGTCGTCGCTGCCGGCGGTGGGGTGGGCGGCCTTCGGCTCGAATTCCCGTCCGACTTCGTGCAGGTTGATCTTCTGTGCGCCGAAGGACAGGGCGCGACGGCCGCCGGCGAAGGTGACGACCTCCATCCCCAGCACGTCGCTATAGAAGGCGCAGGTCGCCTCGATGGAGGCGACCGTCAGGACGAAATGATCGATCCGGCCGATCCGCACGCCGGCCTCACATGCCGGTCGAGGTCGGCAGCGGCTTGGTCAGGGCCGGGGTGGAGGCCGAGGACAGCGGCGTCGGCGCATGGGCGGTCGGGACCGGCAGCGGCGCCGGCTTGGACAGCGGGCGCGGCGTCGACACCGGCGTCACCGGGCTGGCCGACGGCGGGTTGCCCGACATTGCCGGTGCCGCAGATCCCGACTGGCCCGACGGCGTCGCCAGCGTGGGCGGATCCTCGTAGATGTCGGGATGGACGCGTACCACGCCGGCGGTGTCGACCGAAGCGTTCCAGTAGACGAAGCGCACGGGGATGGCGTTCGGCAGCCGGATCGTCTTGGTCTCCCCGGTGTCGAGTTGCTGGCCGATGCCGGCCGGCGTCACCTTCGCGGCACCCAGCAGCGTCTCCGCCATCATCCGGGCGTCCTCCAGCCGCACGCAGCCGGAGCTGGCGGCGCGCAGGTCGCGGCTGAACAGGCGGGGGTCGTTGGTGCCGTGCAGGAAGATGCCGTCGCCGTTGGTCAGATTGAAGCGGAAGCGGCCCAGCGCGTTGTCGTCGCCCGGCCTCTGGACGATGCGCACGCGGCCGGGATCGACCGACCACCAGTTGACCGACTGGGTGTTGGCGACCTCCGACCCGTCCAGATAGACAGCGGCGTTCTTGATGCCGGTGGTGCCCTTCTTGCGCAGGGCCGGCAGCTTGTCCTCGCTCAGCACCGTCGGCGGCACGGTCCAGGTCGGGTTGATGGTGACGCTGGTCACCTTGTCCTGGAGCAGCGGCGTCTTGCGCGACGGCCGGCCGACCACCGCCCGCATGGTGAAGGCCGGGCGGCCATGCTCGATCAGGGTGACGGACTGGCCGGGCAGGTTGACGAGGATGGTGGTGTCGGGGATGGAGGCCTGCTGCGCCCGCATCGCCGCGGCGGCGCGGCGCAGGAGCGCCACGGTCTGGGCGGGCGTGCGATCCATCGCCTGGCGCGTCACCTCGCCGACCTTGCCGTCGGGCTGCAGCCCCTCGGCGAGCTGGAAGGCGCGCACGGCGGTCTCGACATCGTCGTTGAAGCTGTCGGTCCACTTGTCGGCGGACAGGAAGCCCATCTCGATCAGGCGGCGCGACACCTTGCCGACGCGGTCGGCCAGCGGCGAGCGCACGGAGATGACCACCGGCGGCGCCGGCTCCACCGGTTCCAGGCCGGGCAGGGTGGGGGCCTGCGCCTGCTGCACGTCGGCAGGGGGCACGTCCATCGCCGGGGCGACGCTCTCGACCATGCCACCGTCGCCCTTCTTGACGACGGCGCCGTAGCCGATGCGGGTGGCCGTCGCCTTGGGCGCGTTCTGCACCTCCAGCGCACGCTGTTCCAGCGCCGCGGCCCAGCCGGCGACCAGCGGCGGCTTGGCGGCGTGCACGGCCTCCTTCGCCGCTGCGGCAAGCGCCGGACCGCTCAGGACGATGCCGACCAGTCCGCCGACCATGCAAAGGGCGGCGGAGCGGCGGGAGATCGGGCGGCGGATATCATGCATGGCGACGGGACCGGAACGTGAACGGAAAGGATCGTGCGCTGTATCCTTCGACGAGGCATTCCAGATCCGCAAGCGACATTTGGTGTCGGCAGCTCTGCTGTTCACACTGTTGCTCCCTTGCATCGCCATCTCACCCGTAGAGGGCTGTTGCCGTTACACGCGCTCATCCACTGGTTGGACGCCGTGGCGGCGGATTTATTCCGAACCTTCGCAGGAGGTAACGCCGCGAAGTCAGCCGTGGAGCCGGGGCCGTGGCCGTATGTGTCATTTGACGTAGATACCGCCTTTCGCATGCGCGGTAGCTTTTCCTTCGACGATGTGGCGAAGCCCCGGAGCAACCGGGGCGCCAAAGGAAGGGGGCAACTTCATGCGGACCAAGCAACTGACGTCGAGCTTCGGGATCAGCGCGCTGGCCGGTCTGGCCATGGGTGCGATGGCATCCTTCGCGATGCCCGCCCAGGCGGCGGACGACACCATCAAGGTGGGCATCCTGCACTCCCTGTCCGGCACGATGGCGATCAGCGAGACGACGCTCAAGGACGTCATGCTGATGCTGATCGACGAGCAGAACAAGAAGGGCGGCCTGCTGGGCAAGAAGCTGGAGCCGGTGGTGGTCGATCCCGCCTCCAACTGGCCGCTGTTCGCCGAAAAGGCGCGCGAGCTGATCAGCAAGGACAAGGTGTCGGCCGTGTTCGGCTGCTGGACCTCGGTCAGCCGCAAGTCGGTTCTGCCGGTGTTCGAGGAGCTGAACAACATCCTCTTCTACCCGGTCCAGTATGAGGGCGAGGAGTCCTCGCGCAACGTCTTCTACACCGGCGCCGCGCCGAACCAGCAGGCGATCCCGGCCGTCGACTATCTGATGTCGAAGGAAAAGGTCCAGCGCTGGGTGCTGGCCGGCACCGACTACGTCTATCCGCGCACGACCAACAAGATCCTCGAAGCCTATCTGAAGGGCAAGGGCGTCAAGCCCGAGGACATCATGATCAACTACACGCCGTTCGGTCATTCCGACTGGCAGTCGATCGTGGCGGACATCAAGAAGTTCGGCTCGGCCGGAAAGAAGACCGCGGTGGTCTCCACCATCAACGGCGATGCCAACGTTCCCTTCTACAAGGAACTGGGCAACCAGGGCGTCAAGGCACAGGATATCCCGGTCGTCGCCTTCTCGGTCGGCGAGGAAGAGCTGGCCGGCATCGACACCAAGCCGCTGCTCGGTCATCTGGCCGCGTGGAACTACTTCCAGTCGGTCGAGATCCCGGCCAACACCGACTTCATCAAGTCGTGGAAGGCCTACACCAAGAACGACAAGCGCGTCACCAACGACCCGATGGAAGCCCACTACATCGGCTTCAACATGTGGGTGAAGGCGGTCGAGGCGGCCGGCACCACCGAGCCGGACAAGGTCATCGACGCCATGGTCGGCGTGGCCGTGCCCAACCTGACCGGCGGCTATTCGGCGATGCTGCCGAACCACCACATCACCAAGCCGGTGCTGATCGGCGAAGTGCAGGAGAACGGCCAGTTCGACGTCGTCTCCAAGACCTCGGGCCTCGTCCCCGGCGACGAGTGGTCGGACTTCCTGCCGGACAGCAAGGACCTGATCGCCGATTGGCGCAAGCCGATGTCCTGCGGCAACTTCAACGTGAAGACCGGCAAGTGCGGCGGCAAGGGGTCGTGAGGGCCGCGTTCCCTCTCTGACCTGTCCTTTCTGACCTGAGTGGTTGCGACGCTTGCCCTTTCCCCTTTCCCGCCGGGCGGGGGAGGGGAGAGGGCAAGCGTTTCGCGTTTCCAGCCCCCCGCACCGCTCCTCCCGCACCGCCCCTGGATCGCCCCTGCACCGAAGGACTCCCGATGCGACGCGCTCTCCGCTGGCTGATGGCCGTCTGTGTGGTGGTTGCCACATCGACCGCCGCCCTTGCCGCCGATCCCCGAGCAATTGATTTGCGCCCGCTCGTCCAGGCCCTGGGCAGCGGCGGCTATTCCGGGACCGAAAAGGCCCTGACACAACTGTCGGAAGCCGGCGACCCGGCCGCCGTGCCGGTGATCGAGGCACTCCAGGCCGGCGACCTCTATGTGCGCAAGGCCGACGGCACCGTCGTCGTCGCCCGCAAGGCCGGCGACGCCTTCACCCTGACCGACCCGCTGACGCGCGCCGCGCTCGGCGATGCGCCGGCCGCCGCGGTCGAGAAGATCCGCATCAACAATTCGCTCCGCCGCGCCATCAGCGCTTCGCTGGGGGCTCTCACCCTGATGAGCCCCGATGCCGGCGTCCGCCGCTCCGCCGCCGATGCGGTGTTCAAGAGCCGCGACGTCTCCGCGCTGGAGACGCTGAGCGCCGCCATCGCCAAGGAACAGGACAAGAGCGTGCGCGCCGCCATGGAACAGGCGCGCGCCGCCATCCTGCTGACCGGCGAGGCCGCGTCGAAGATGACCGACGCCGAAATCCAGTCGGCGACCGACACGCTGACCGCCCGCGGCGACCGCGACGCGCTGGTTCTGCTGAACATGGTCGCCGGCTCCGGCGCGTCCGACATCACCAAGCGGTCTGCCGCCGCCGCCGTCTCCACCCTGGAGCAGAAGCTGGCCTTCTGGGCCGCCCTGCAAAATCTCTGGTACGGGCTGTCGTTGGGCTCGGTGCTGCTGCTGGCCGCCATCGGCCTTGCCGTCACCTTCGGCGTGATGGGCGTCATCAACATGGCCCATGGCGAGATGGTGATGATCGGCGCCTACACCACCTTCCTGGTGCAGGAGTTCTTCCGCGCCCACGCCCCCGGCCTGTTCGACCTGTCGATCCTGGTGGCGCTGCCCGCCGCCTTCATCGTGTCCGGCGGCGTCGGCATCGTCATCGAGCGCAGCGTGATCCGCTGGCTCTACGGCCGGCCGCTGGAAACGCTGCTCGCCACCTGGGGCCTGTCGCTGGCGCTCCAGCAGGCGGTCCGCTCCATCTTCGGCCCGACCAACCGCGAGGTCGGCGCGCCCAGCTGGATGTCCGGCGCCTTCGAACTGGGCGGCCTGACCATCACCTACGGCCGGCTGTGGATCGTCATCTTCGCCTTTGCCGTCTTCGCGGCCCTGCTGGTGGCGCTGAAGCGCACCTGGTTCGGCCTGTCGATCCGGGCGGTGACGCAGAACCGGCCGATGGCCAACGCCATGGGCATCCGCACCGCGCGGGTCGATGCGCTGACCTTCGGCCTCGGCTCCGGCATCGCCGGGCTGGCCGGGGTGGCGCTGAGCCAGATCGACAATGTCAGCCCGAACCTCGGCCAGGGCTACATCCTCGACAGCTTCATGGTCGTGGTGTTCGGCGGGGTGGGCAACCTGTGGGGCACGCTGGTCGGCGCGCTGACGCTGGGGACCATGAACAAGTTCCTCGAACCCTATGCCGGGGCGGTGCTGGGCAAGATCCTGGTGCTGATCTTCATCATCCTGTTCATCCAACGGCGTCCGCGCGGCCTGTTCGCGCTGAAGGGCCGCGCGGTGGAGGCCTGACCGATGCTGCTGCGCTTTTTCCTGATGGGTCTGGACCGCAAGGCCGGGATCGTGCTGACGATCCTAGCATTCCTGGCGGTGGCCGTGCCGGCGATGACGCTGTGGGTTCCGGCGGACTCGCCCTTCCACCTGTCGATCTTCACCGTCTCGTTGCTGGGCAAATACCTGTGCTTCGCGCTGCTGGCGCTGGCGCTCGATCTGGTGTGGGGCTATTGCGGCATCCTGTCGCTCGGCCACGCCGCCTTCTTCGCGCTCGGCGGCTACGCCATGGGCATGTACCTGATGCGGCAGATCGGCCCGCGCGGTGTCTACGGCAACCCGGTCCTGCCCGACTTCATGGTCTTCCTGAACTGGAAGGAGCTGCCCTGGTACTGGCTGGGCTTCGACCATTTCTGGTTCGCCGCGCTGATGGTGCTGGTGGTGCCGGGCGCGCTGGCCTTCGCCTTCGGCTGGTTCGCCTTCCGCAGCCGAGTCACCGGCGTCTACCTGTCGATCATCACCCAGGCGCTGACCTTCGCCCTGCTGCTGGCCTTCTTCCGCAACGATATGGGCTTCGGCGGCAACAACGGCCTGACCGACTTCAAGGACATCCTCGGCTACGACATCCAGGCCGACACCACCCGCGTCGCCCTGTTCGTGGCGACGGTGGCGGCGCTGGCGCTCTCCTACATGATCGCGTCCGGCGTCATCGGCTCGAAGCTGGGCAAGGTGCTGGTGGCGCTGCGCGACGCCGAGAGCCGCGTCCGCTTCATGGGCTACGACACCGAGAGCTACAAGCTGTTCGCCTGGACGCTGTCGGCCTGCATGGCCGGCGTGGCCGGTGCCCTCTACGTCCCGCAGGTCGGCATCATCAACCCGTCGGAGTTCGCCCCGGCCAGCTCGATCGAGGCGGTGATCTGGGTCGCCGTCGGCGGGCGCGGCACGCTGGCCGGCGCCATCCTCGGCGCGGTGCTGGTCAACATGGGCAAGAGCTATTTCACCGGCGCCCTGCCGGAGCTGTGGCTGTTCGCGCTGGGCGGCCTGTTCGTGGCGGTGACCCTGTTCCTGCCGAAAGGGCTGCTGGGTCTGGGCGCGCAGCTGAAGGCCAAGCTGCCCGGCCGCAAGACCGCTTCCCTTCCCAACACCCAAACCGCAAACCAGACCGCTGGCCAGAAGGGAGCCTGATCCATGAGCGCGGAATCGACCCTCCTCTATCTCGACGGCGTGTCGGTCAGCTTCGACGGCTTCAAGGCGCTGAACGGCCTGTCGCTGGTGATGATGCCCGGCGAGATGCGGGCAATCATCGGCCCCAATGGCGCCGGCAAGACGACAATGATGGACGTCATCACCGGCAAGACCCGCCCCGACACCGGCACCATCCTGTTCGAGGGCGACACCGACCTGACCCGCCTGCGCGAGGCGGCCATCGCCAACCTCGGCATCGGCCGCAAGTTCCAGCGCCCGACCGTCTTCGAGCCGCACACGGTATGGGACAATCTGGAACTGGCGCTGAAGGCGCCGCGCCGGCCGCTGAAGACGCTGACCTACGCCATCAGCCGCGACGACCGGGCCCGCATCGAGGAGATCCTCGACATCACCCGCCTGTCCGCCCTGCGCAGCCGGCAGGCCGGCAGCCTGTCGCACGGCCAGAAGCAGTGGCTGGAGATCGGCATGCTGCTGGCCCAGGACCCCAAGCTTCTGCTGGTCGACGAGCCGGTCGCCGGCATGACCGACGCCGAAACCGAACAGACCGCCGAACTGCTGTGCAGCATCGCCGGCAAGCATTCGGTGATCGTGGTGGAGCATGACATGAGCTTCGTCCGTGCGCTGGGCGTCAAGGTGACGGTGCTGGCCGAAGGTTCGGTGCTGGCTGAAGGCTCGCTGGACGCGGTCAGCGCCAACCAACAGGTCATCGACACCTATCTCGGCCGCTGACGGGAGACCCCAGCATGTTGGACGTTCGTTCCCTCGATCTGCATTACGGCGCCGCCCAGGCCCTGCGCAGCGTTTCCATGAAGGCCGAAATCGGCAAGGTCACCTGTCTGGTCGGCCGCAACGGCGTCGGCAAATCCAGTCTGCTGCGCGCCATCGTCGGGTTGAAGCCGGTGTCCGGCGGATCCATCGGCTGGGACGGCGCCGACGTGACGAAGATGGCGCCGGCCGACCGGGCGCGGCGCGGCATCGCCTATGTGCCGCAGGGGCGCGAGATCTTCCCGCTGCTGACGGTGCGGGAAAATTTGCTGACCGGCTACGCCCCGCTGCCGCGCGCCCAGCGCTCGATCCCCGACGAAGTGTTCGAGTTGTTTCCGGTGCTGAAATCCATGCTGGAGCGCCGCGGTGGCGACCTGTCGGGCGGCCAGCAGCAGCAACTCGCCATCGGCCGCGCCTTGGTGACGCGCCCGCGCCTGCTGGTGCTGGACGAACCGACCGAGGGCATCCAGCCGTCGATCATCAAGGACATCGGCCGCGCCATCTCATACCTGCGCGACAAGGGCACCATGGCGATTCTGCTGGTCGAGCAGTATTTCGACTTCGCCCGCGACCTTGCCGACGACTGGGTGGTGATGGAGCGCGGCGAGGTGATGCTGTCCGGTCCGCGCAGCGGCCTGGACGAGCAGGAGGTCCGCAAATACCTGACGGTATAACACCGATGGCATGGCGTTCCGGCCGGTGACGGGCGGAATATCCGCGGTCCCATTGCGTCCTTGATCCATCGGGCCTGCCGTCCCGCGGGCCTGTTTCGGGAGGAACCGCGCAATGAAGTCCGCACTCCGTATCGCCGCTGCCGCCATCGGCCTGGGGGCCGTCCTGTCCGGCGCCCCGGCTTTCGCTCAGGATAAGGAACCGGCCATGACGGGCAAGACCGCGATGGGTCCCGTCCTGACCGACGCGAAGGGCATGACGCTCTATGTCTTCGACAAGGACGGTGCCGGCAAGTCGGCCTGCAACGGGCCTTGCGCGACCAACTGGCCGCCGCTGATGGCTCCCGCCTCCGCCAAGCCGATGGGCAAATACAGCGTCGTCACCCGCGACGACGGAAGCCGGCAATGGGCTTACAACGGCAAGCCGCTCTACAGCTGGGCCAAGGATGCGAAGCCCGGCGACACCACCGGCGACGGCGTGAACAACGTCTGGCACGTGGCGAAGCCATAACGTTCGGGGTATCGCGGGGCCGTGGTTACTGTCGTCCGGCGCCACGGCCCTGCCTTCGCCGGGAGTATACTTATCCGGTCGAGGTAATGCGCAAACGCCGACTTCGTGGGCTGCGCTCTTTAAAGGTCGTTAAGGATCCGAACCGCATGATGACCTCAACGCCATCTTGCTCACGGAGCCGCAGGTCATGTCGATCTACAACGCCGCCTCGTTCGAAGCCGCCCCCTCCGCCGAACCGAAGGTCCGCAAGATGGGCGGTCTGCCGCGTCTGGCGGTCTGGACCGTCATGATCGGTACGCCGTGGGTGCTGATCGTGGAAGCGGTGCGCCTGATCTTCTGAAGGTCAACACTCCAGGCCCGGCGCACCGTCCTTTCAGGCCGATATTGGGCAGGCCGTTATTGGGCCGGTGCCACCCAGGGCTCCAGCGCGCCGATCTTTTTGGCCCGCTTCTCGTCCGCCGACAGTTTGAAATTATGCCCGAAGGGCGCGCTCTCGAACGAGCCGTAACCGGGATTGGCCAGCATCAGCCAGTCGCGCCCGAAATGCTCCTTCGCCGCTTCGAAGGCCTTCAGACGGTCGGCCTCGCTGCCGTTGTAGGCATCGCTGAAGTCGCCGAAATTGTCGCCGAACAGCAGAACGATCCGGTACTCCTTGGCGATGTAGGCGCGCCGCGTCCCCTTCGCCGACCCCCAGTCCGGCTTTTCCTTCGACATCAGGAAAGTATCGACGTTGCCGCCCATCGGGAAGCCCAGCGCCTGCGCATTGCGGCGGGTCGGCTCTTCCTGGTCGGCGTTGCGGTTGGTGACGTAGAACACCTTCACGCCCTTCGATTCGGCGTATTGGGTGAACTTGACCGCGCCCGGCACCGCCGTCGCCTTCTCCGCCTTCACCCAGGCATCCCAGCTCTTGGGCGAGAATTCGCCGTTGGTGGTGACCAGCCCGGCCTGATAGGCGGAGTTGTCCATCGCCGTCTCGTCCAGATCCAGCACCACCGCCGGCGGCAGATCCTGGTAGTTGCCGGTCTGCTCGGTCGCCGCGGTCCAGTTCTTTTCGGCCAGCGCCTTGTCCAGCTGGATCCTGCCCAGCGCATAGACCGCCAGCGAGTTCGCCTTGTATTCGACCGACCGCTGCATCCACAGCTCGGCGTTCAGCAGATCGCTTTGAGGCACCGGGCCTTGGGGAGCCGGATCCGCCGCCAGGGCGGGGCCGGCGAGAAGGGAAAGGGCAACCGCACCGGACAGCAGCGACCAGCGCCCGGAACAGGCGGAATTGCGCATCGACTTACCCATCCATCAAGTGTCATGGAACTGTCATCGAAGCACAGATTCGGGTGCTTGGCGACGGTCCAGTGACGCTTGCGTCACCACATCCCAATACGCTTGCGTCATGGTAATCGGCACACTCGCGTCATGCGGCCCAGCCCAACGGTCTCAGGCCGGCTGGGGGATGGCGCTTTCCGGCATCGGGGTCAGCGCCGGGATCGCCTCCACCCGCTCCAGCCAGCGCCGCACCGCCGGATAGGGGGCGAGCGGGATGTGGCCTTCCGGGGCACGGGCGACATAGGCGTAGCAGGCGATGTCGGCGATGGTCGGCCGCTCCGCCGCCAGCCAGTCGCGGTGCGCCAGATAGCTGTCCATGAAGCGCAGCAGGCGTTCCGCGACCCTCTGCGCGTTGGCCAGCGTCCCGGCCCCGCCCCACAGCGTCAGGATGCGCGCCAGTGCCGGCCCGAAGCGCAGGTCTCCGGCGGCGACCGACAGCCAGCGCTGTACCTGTGCTGCCTCGTCCGGCGCCTTCGGGTTCCACAGGCCGGAAGCGTCGTAGCGGTCGGCGAGATAGACGAGAATGGCGACCGAATCCGGCAGGACGAGATCGCCGTCGACCAGCACCGGGATCTGTCCGAAGGGGTTCAGGGCGAGGAAGGCATCCGACCGGCGAAGCTCGGCATTCGCATCGACATAGCGATAGGGCAGGCCGAGGATGTTCAGGAAGGCTTCGACCCGGTGGGCATGCCCCGACAGCGGCGTGCCGTAGAGCGTGATGGCGGGATCGGTGCTGGTGCCCATGGCAAGTCCCCTTCTCTGTGGATCGCGGATGCCCACAGCCAACCACTTGCGCTGCTTCGCAGGAATGGGTTTTGATGACAAGGGACTCTTTCAGGAATTGGAAGAATTGTGGACCGGCTGGACGAACTGACGATCTTCGTGGCGATCCTGGAGACTGGCAGCCTTGCCGGTGCGGCCAAGCGGCTGCGGCGGTCGGCGCCCGCCGTCACCCGCGCGCTGTCGGGGCTGGAGGAGCGGCTGGGTGTGCGGCTGATCGAGCGCACCACCCGCAACCTCGCTCCCACCGATGCCGGCCGGCGGCTGGCCGAGCAGGCGCGCCGCCTGCTGGCCGATTATGACGAGGCGCTGGCCGCCACCGGAACCGACCGGCCGATGCGCGGGCGGCTGCGGGTCACCGCGCCGGTGATGTTCGGGCGCAAGCATGTGACGCCTCTGGTCCTCGACTTCATGCGGGAGTTTCCGGACATCCGCGTCGAGCTGGTGCTGTCCGACGGCAATCTCGACCTGATCGAGGAGGAGCTGGACGTGGCGATCCGCATCGGCCCGCTGCCCGATTCCGGCCTCGTCGCCCGGCGGGTGGGGCAGGTCGGGCGCTTTCTGGTCGCCAGCCCCGGCTATCTGGCACGGCGCGGCACGCCGTCGATGCCGGAGGATCTGTCCGGCCACGACATCATCCTGACGACGGCCCGGCCCGGTCCGCCGGACTGGCGCTTTCTGATCGATGGGCGGGAGCGGGTGCTGCGGGTGATGCCGAAGCTGGCGGTCAGCCACATCGAGCCGGCGCTGCTCGCCGCCCGCGACGGGCACGGCATCGCCCGCCCTCTGTCCTATCAAGCCGCCGATGACCTCGCCGCCGGCACGCTGGTGCGCCTGATGCCGCACACCGAGCCGGAGCCGCTGCCGGTCCATGTCGTGGTGCCGACCGCAAGACTGATGCCCGGCCGGGTGCGCGCCTTCCTCGACCATGTGGTGCAGGGCCTGTCGGCACTGGAGGTTCTGCACAGCTGATCGCCAGCCGGCATCAGGGGTCGCGGGCGACGCGGATGCCGTAGGCGGCATAGCCGCTCTCCGCCGCGTCCACCCGGCGCACGGCGGAGCGGACATAGCGCGGGTTGCTGTGCCACGACCCGCCGCGCATCGTCCGCTGCGAACAGGCCCCTCCCGAATGGCCGTCCGCGGCGCAGTCCTCCACCCACTGCCAGACATTGCCCAGCATGTCGTAGAGGCCGAAGCCGTTGGCGCGGTAGCTGCCGACCGGCGACGTGAACAGGGCGCCGTCGCGGCAGTTCGCCACCTCCCAGTCGGTGAAGCGGTCCTTGGCCGACAGGTCGGCGACGTTCGCCGCATCGCATCCCCGGGCCGGATCGTCACCCCACCAGCGCGCGGTCCGGGTGCCGACGCGGGCCGCATATTCCCACTCCGTCTCCGTCAGCAGGCGATAGCGCTTGCCGGTCCGGCGGCTGAGCCAGTCCACATAGGCCTTGGCATCGTACCAGCTCACGCAGACCGCCGGGTCGTTGTTCGTCTGCGCGAACCCCGGCCGGCGCCAGGAGAAATGCCAGCGCGGCAGCAGCTCCGTCTCGCCGGCATAGCCGCGGCAGACCGTCCGTGGCCGATAGCCGCTGTCCTGGATGAAGCTGGCATATTCGCCGCGGGTGACCGGGTATTTGCCGACGGCGATGGGATGTTGGACCGACGCCGGGGTTGGCAAGGGCTCGTCGGGAAACCGTTCCGTCTCTGTCGCCGGGGAGCCCCGGAGATAACTGCCGGCGGGGATGGTGACCAGGATGGGGGCGTCGGGATGGTCCCAGACCTCGCGCGCCGGGCTGCCCGCCTGCCAGACGTGGAAGCTCGCCAGCCTTTCGGCCCGCCAGCCGGTCAGATCGTCCGGCTCCCCCCGGCGCCAGGCGGCCAGGGCTGTCAGCATCAGGATGAGGGCGACGACCGCACCGACGGAGCCGGGCAGGGTGACGGTCATGGCGGGAATGTCTCTTGGTGGTGTGCCGGTGCGGATCATGCCGCCATTTCCCCGCAGCGCACCGCGTCCGGCAACCGCGCGTCCGTGTCCCGGTCGGGGCACTTCCAGCCGGTACCGGAGCACCACGGTGGCGGCCTTTCCCCATTGCGCTATGGCGGAAGCGGTAAGCGTCGAAGACTGATTCCTGCTGTTGGTGCGGGCAGACGTTCAACGGAGCGTTGATGCCACAGGAGAAACACATGGCTGCCCATCCCGCGGACCTCACGCGCGCGCTGTTCGTTACCGGCCTGCGCAATGCCCATGCGGTGGAACAGCAGGCTCTGGCCCTGATGGACCGCCAGCTTGACCGTCTGGTGAATTATCCCGAAGTCTCCGACCACCTGCGCATGCACCGTGGCGAGACCGAAAGCCAGATCACCCGCATCGATCAGATCCTGGACCAGCTTCAGGAAAGCCATTCCGGTCTGAAGGACACCGCCCTGTCGATCATGGGCAATCTGGCCGCACTCGGCCACAGCTTCGCCGAGGACGAGATCCTCAAGAACTCCTTCGCCAACTACGCCTTCGAGAATTTCGAAGTGGCGAGCTACCGGTCGCTGCTGACGGTGGCGGAGGCCGGCAACTTCGCCTTCGCCACGCCGCTGCTGCAGACCTCGCTGCGCGAGGAGGAGGCGATGGCCTCCTGGGTGATCGAGAACGTGCCGACGCTGACGCTGAAGTACCTGTCGCTGAAGGCCAGCGATCAGACCGCCGGCCGCTGACGCCGGTCGCTGAGCCGTCTTCTGCATTCATGGTGGCCGGGAAGGACAAGTTCTTTCCCGGCCATCGCTCTGTTGCAATGCAGCATTCCCGTCGCGTCCGGATTTTGCCCGGTGACGAGTCGGGGGACTTTGCCGTAAGAAACTTGGCGGGGTTTCAAAACGGATGGTTCGCCCGTGCTTCGATCGGTCTCTCTCTGCCTGTTCATCGCCGCGGCCGGCGGTCTTGCGGGCTGCACCTCCGACTATTCTCCCAACACCTACGCCTCCAGCGCGGTCCAGCAGGCCAACAAGGTCGAGCCGGGCATCGTCGTCGGCTTCCGCCAGGTGGCGATCAGCGCCAACGGCACCGTCGGCGCCGTCAGCGGCGGTGCGGCCGGCGGCATCCTGGGCGCGCAGGTCGGGACAGGCGGCATGAACGCCGCGCTCGGCACCGTTGGCGGCACGGCGATCGGCGGGCTGCTGGGCACGGCGATGGAGCACATCGCCGGCGACACCAACGGCTGGGAATACATCGTCCGCAAATCGAACGGCGAACTGCTGTCGCTGACCCAGAAGGAGCCGCAGCCGCTGCCCATCGGCCAGAAGGTGCTGGTCATCACCGGCAGCCAGGCCCGCATCGTCCCCGACTATTCCACCCCCGCCGATCCCGAATCCGCGAAGACCGATTCGGCGAAGGCCGAACCAGCCAAAACGGAGACGGTCCACCCGGAGCCCCCGAAGTCGGACATCAAGGCGGTGCCGCTCGCCCCGCCCGCCGAGCCGGCCCCCGCCGCTGTCCCCGCTCCGGCCGAGCAGTCCGCCACCGGTCCGGCGCAGCCCGCCAGCGGCGGTGGACCGATCCGCCTGACCGCTCCCACCGACAATCCCCCCGCCAGCCCCACCCCCGCCGCTGCCACTGCGGCGGAACCCGCGCCGGCAGCCCCCGCTTCGTCCTCGACACCGGCAGAGACCAAGCCGGCCGAGTAGCACCATACTTGTCCGAATGGACGGGATGGCGCACAGTCCGGTGACCCAGCCAAGTTCACCGACCGAGGCCCCATGTCCGCCGCCGACCGTTCCGCCGCCGCTCCCGTTCCCGCCATGACGAAGGAGGAACTGGAGGATCTGATCCGCGAGGGGGTTCCCCTGGTCGGGAACTTCGGCGTCGTCGTCGAAAGCCTGGGCGCCGGCACGATCCGCCTGCGCCTGCCCTACAAGGACGATTTCGTCCGCCCCGGCGGCACCGTCACCGGCCCGGCGATGTTCGGGCTGGCCGACGTGGCGCTCTATGGCGCGGTGCTGAGTCTGATCGGCCGGGTCGAGCTGGCGGTGACCACCAGCATGACCATCAACTTCCTGCGCCGCCCGCCACCCGTCGCCATCATTGCGGAAGCGCGTGTGCTGAAACTCGGCAAGCGGCTGGCCTATGGCGAGATCCTGTTGTTCTCCGAGGGCGATCCGGAACCGGTCGCCCACGTGACGGGAACCTACTCGATCCCGCCGCACGACCCCGTCTCCGTTGCGGTATCCAATTACCGCATGAATGAAGCGCCATAAAAAGTCCTTTTGAATCAATGGGTTTGAGAAAGAGGTATCTAATTACCGCTCTCATAAGTCATTGAAATTAAATGATAATTTTTCCGTTGACAGAGGTGTGCTTCGGCCCGTAGAAAACCGTCCGCTTCGGCGCCCCGGTATCGGCGGCCAGCCGATCCGTATTCGAAGAAACGAGTGTGGCGATGAAGACCTTCAATCTGAAGCCGACCGAGATCGAGAAGAAGTGGTACGTCGTCGACGCCGACGGCCTCGTTCTCGGCCGGCTTGCCAGCATCCTGGCGAACATCCTGCGTGGCAAGAACAAGCCGACCTACACCCCCCACATGGATTGCGGCGACCACATCGTCGTGATCAATGCTGAGAAGGTGAAGCTGACCGGCAACAAGCGCGACGCCGACATCTTCTACTGGCACACCGGCTATCCGGGCGGGATCAAGGGCCGTTCCAAGGGCCAGATCCTGGACGGCAAGTATCCGGAGCGTGTGATCGAGAAGGCCGTGGAGCGCATGGTTCCGCGCGGTCCGCTCGGCCGCCAGCAGATGACCCACCTCAAGGTCTACAAGGGTGCCACGCATCCGCACGATGCGCAGCAGCCGGTCGCCATCGACATCGGCGCCCTGAACCCGAAGAATAAGCGGAGCGCGTAAGCATGGCCCAGGTCACCACCACCCTCTCCGGCCTTAAGGAACTGACGGGCGCCGCCGCCACCGCGACCGTCTCCGAGGAGCTCGCCGCTCCGAAGCTGGACGCCCAGGGCCGCGCCTATGCCACCGGCAAGCGCAAGGACGCCGTCGCCCGCGTGTGGATCAAGCCGGGCTCCGGCAAGGTCACCGTGAACGGCCGCGACCAGTCGGTCTACTTCGCCCGTCCGGTGCTGCGCATGATGATCGCCCAGCCGTTCGGCGTGACCGAGCGTTCGGAGCAGTTCGACGTCGTCGCCACCGTCGCCGGCGGCGGTCTGTCGGGCCAGGCCGGTGCCGTCCGTCACGGCATCTCCAAGGCGCTGACCTACTTCGAGCCGGCCCTGCGCCCGCCGTTGAAGGCCGCCGGCTTCCTGACCCGCGACGCCCGTACGGTCGAGCGTAAGAAGTACGGCCGCGCCAAGGCTCGCCGCAGCTTCCAGTTCTCGAAGCGCTAATCCCTACACGGGCCCGCGCCTTTACGGTACAAGCGAGGGGCGTCCCGAAAGGGGCGCCCCTTTCTTTTTGCGCTGTCATCGCGCTTTCGCTTATTCCGGATACAGGTTTCACCCGTCTTCAGATCGTCTTCAGCGAAGGACATTGCCTCCATGGCCTCGATAAGCACCCCCGGCGGTTCGAAAATCCGCGTCGGCATCCTGGGCGCTTCCGGTTACACCGGCGCCGAACTGGTGCGCATGCTGCTGCGCCACCCGAATGTGGAGATCGCCGCGCTGACCGCCGAACGACAGGCCGGAAAGCCGATGGCGGAGGTGTTCCCGCATCTGGGCGGCTATGGCCTGCCCGATCTGGTGAAGATCGAAGAGCTGAAGTGGGACAACCTCGACTTCATCTTCTGCGCCCTGCCGCACGGCACGACGCAGGAGGTGGTCGCAGGCCTGCCGAGCGGGCTGAAGGTGGTTGATCTGTCCGCCGATTTCCGCCTGACCGACCCGGTCGAATACGCCACTTGGTACGGGCATGAGCACCGCGCCGTCGACCTTCAGAAGGAGGTCGCCTACGGTCTGACCGAGTTCAACCGTCAGGGCGTGCGCAAGGCGCGGGTGGTGGCGAACCCGGGCTGCTACCCGACCTGCTCGCTGTTGCCGCTGCTGCCGCTTCTGCTGGAGAACCAGATCGAGCCGGGCGGGATCGTCATCGACGCCAAGTCCGGCGTGTCGGGCGCCGGCCGCGACGCCAAGCAGGCCAACCTGTTCACCGAGGTGTCGGAAGGCTTCAACGCCTATGGCGTCGGCCATCACCGCCACATGCCGGAGATCGAGCAGGAGCTGCGGCTGGCCGCCGGCCGTCCGGTCACCGTCTCCTTCACCCCGCATCTGGTGCCGATGAACCGCGGCATGATGGCGACCATCTATGTCCGCATGGCCGACGGCGTCACCGCCGACGACCTGCGGGCGACGCTGGCCGCCCGCTATGCCGACGAGCCCTTCGTCGGCGTGACCCCGGCCGGCGTGGTGCCGGCGACGCGTCATGTCCGTGCCTCCAACCACAATCTGATCGGCGTGGTCGCCGACCGCGCCCCGCGCAGTGCCATCATCGTGTCGGTGATCGACAATCTGGTGAAGGGCGCGTCGGGTCAGGCGATCCAGAACATGAACGTCATGATGGGGCTGGGCGAGACGACCGGCATCGATCAGGCGCCGCTTTTCCCGTAATCGGCTACCGCGAAAGGATAGGTGGGGGGCTGTGACAGCGTTGTGGCCCCCTGTCCGCACTGTTGCACAGAGGCACCAATCGGGATTTGCTTTGGCCTGTCAATGCGAAATCAGGTGGTGCCTTAAGCCTTACGGTGCTTCAATCCGGCCCGTCATGCACGACTTCGGTACGACCTGATGACTGGCCTTGTCCGCGCCTTCAACGGCATCCTGCCCACCGTCGACCCGACCGCGTTCATCGCGGAAACGGCGGCGGTGATCGGCGATGTCGTGATCGGGGCGAACAGCAGCATCTGGTACGGCTGCACCGTGCGTGGAGACGTCAACGAGATCCGAATCGGCGCTCGCACCAACATTCAGGACGGCACCGTGATCCACGTGGCCTCCGAAGGGCAGGGCACCTACATCGGCGACGACATCACCGTCGGCCACATGGCGTTGCTGCACGCCTGCACGCTGGAAGACGGCTGCTTCATCGGCATGAAGGCCTGCATCCTGGATGGGGCCTATGTCGAGTCGCGGGCGATGGTCGCGGCCGGTGCTCTGGTGACGCCCGGAAAGCGGGTTACGTCCGGATTTTTGTGGGCCGGCAGCCCTGCTAGACCGGTTCGCGAGCTTACGGAAAAGGATCTCGCGGTTTTTCCTGTGCTCAGCCACCGTTATACGGATTTGGCAGAATCATACCGGAAAAGCTGCTATGGAAGTGGAGCATAGGTCAAGGTACAGGTACGGTTCGGCCGAACGGCTGAGGTGTCGGAACATCGCCGCACACCACATGTTGGGAAGGTCGCTGCCGCGCTTGCACGTGGGCCGTTGCTTCGATTGATACGTTCATCCCCCGCAGGCACTCTGATGGGGAAGGGTTCTGGAAGGGAGTGAAGACAATGAAGACTATTGTTCGCGCGGGTCTGGCTGCCATCCCGGCCGCCATCGTCGCTTTCGGTCTGTCGGCGGCCGCCAATGCCCAGGACGCGAGCCTGGTCGGCAAGGGCACCCAGTGGTGCAACCCGGTCATCGGCTGGACCGGTCAGGTGTCGGAAGGCGTCGCCGCCCGCACCGCTGACGGCGGTTACGTCATCCATCAGGGCAGCTATCCGTGCCCGCCGGCCGCTGCCGCTCCGGCTCCGGCCGCCGTTGCCGCGGTCCAGAGCGAATATCTGGTGTTCTTCGACTGGGATAAGTCGAACATCACCCCGGCCGCCGATCGCGTGATCGGTGACGCGGTGTCGGCCATCCTGAAGAACGGTGGCGCCAAGATCCACGTCGTCGGCCACACCGACACCTCGGGTTCGCCGGCCTACAACCAGAAGCTGTCGCTGCGTCGCGCCGACGCGGTCAAGAAGGCCCTGGTCGCCAAGGGCGTCCAGGCTGCCAACATCACGACCGAAGGCAAGGGCGAGAGCCAGCTGCTGGTCCAGACCGGTCCGAACGTCCGCGAGCCGTCCAACCGTCGTGCGCAGATCCTGCCGCGCCTGCTGAACGCTCCGTCGTCCTAAGGACGGTTGGCAGGGGGCCGCTCCGGGGGTTTCGGAACGGCCTTCCCGCCTGCGGGAGAAACCGCAGGAAAAAGGCCGCGCCGGGCTTCCCGGTCGCGGCCTTTTTCTTTTCCAACTGTCAGCGTCGTCCGCGCCTCACCCCGCGGTCTGGGCCGGGTCCTGTTCCGGTTCGCCGGCGGTCAGCCGCAGGGGCACCACGCCGGCCCACACCGGGTGGGCCATATCCTCCGGATCGTCGGCGGGCGGACCGGAGCGCCGCTTGGCCGACGCCTCGGCAATCGGGAAGGCCAGAACCGACGTGGCCTTCAGTTCCTGCACGTTGGGCGCCCGCACCTTGGCGCTGCGGCCCGGCTCGATCTTCTCCATCAGCGCATCGAGGGCGGCGCGCTTCTCCGTCTCCTCCGACACCAGCCGCGGCCGGCCGAACAGCATGACCGAGCGGTAGTTGACGGAGTGATGGAAGGCCGAGCGTGCCAGCACCCAGCCATCGATCAGCGACAGCGTGATGCAGGCCTCACCCCCCTCCTGCAACCGGCGGATCATCCGGCTGGACGATGCGCCATGGATCATCAGCTCATCGCCCACCCGCCAGGGGACCGTCGGGATCACCATCGGGGAGGGGGAGCCATGGCCCTTGATCGCATCGTCGACGAAGCCGACGTGGCAGATCGGTGCCTCGTCGATGATGGCGTGGATCTGGGCGACGTCATGGCTGCCGCGGTCGCCCAGCCGCACCGGACGGGTGCGCGGGGTCTGTGCCAAGGCAGCGGAGGAAACGGAGGCGGCGGAATCGCCGAGGGCGGAATCGGCAGAAAGGCTGGTCATTGTCGTGCTCAGGGCCGGACTGTTGCGGTGATCCAGAATGGCCGGCAGAATGGCCCCTTCAAAAGGTCCGGAATGTCGATTCCATAGGGACCAATTTCACCGACCGCTTTGCTTGACCCTCGCGAGGATCGCCATGGCCCGTTCGGCACGTCCGGTTCTGTCCAGCCTGGGGCCGGTGGCGCTCGACCGGGACGGCGCGGAGCCGCTCCACCGCCAGCTCTACCGCGCCCTGCGTCAGGCGGTGCTGGACGGCCGCCTGCGTCCGGGCGAGCGCCTGCCGCCCAGCCGGGCGCTCGCCACCGAATGGGCGCTGTCGCGCAATACGGTGGTCACCGCCTACGACACGCTGCTGGCGGAGGGGTACGTCACCGGACGGGTCGGTGCCGGCACCTTCGTCGCCGCCTCCCTGCCCGATGCGGCGCCCGGCGGCATCGCCGGCCGCGACGAGGCGCGCCGGGGTGTCGGGCTGTCCGCCCGCGGCCGGGCGCTGGCGGAGGCGCCGTCCATCGCCCGCGACCGGGTGGGGCGGCCCTTCGCGCTCGGCACGCCGGACCTGGGGGCCTTTCCCTTCGCCCTGTGGGCGCAATTGATCGGCCGCTGCTGGCGCCATGGCGGGCGGGCCCTGGCGACGGAGCCGGACCCGCTGGGCTACGGCCCCTTGCGGGCGGAGATTGCCGCCTATCTGCGGGCGGTCCGCGCCGTGCGCTGCGAGCCGGAGCAGGTCGTCATCGTCTCCGGCGCACAGCAGGGATTGGCTCTGATGGCGCAGCTGCTGCTCGACCCCGGCGACGAGGCCTGGGTGGAGGAGCCGGGCTGGCCCGGCAACCGCGCCGCCCTGCTGGGGGCCGGGGCGCGGCTGGTACCGGTGCCGGTGGACGGGGAGGGCATCGACGTCGCCGCCGGCATGGCCCGCGGGGCCGACGCCCGGCTGGCGCTGGTCACCCCGTCCCACCAGTTCCCCCTGGGCGTGACGATGAGCCTCGCCCGCCGCCTGCGCCTGCTGGATTGGGCGGCGGCGCGCGACGCCTGGATCGTCGAGGACGATTACGACAGCGAGTTCCGCTATGCCGGCCCGCCGCTGGCCGCGCTCCAGGGGCTGGACGGTGCGGGCCGTGTCATCTATGTCGGCAGCTTCAGCAAGGTGATGTTCCCGGCGCTGCGGCTCGGCTATGTCGTGGTGCCGCCCGATCTGGTGGAGCCGGTGCGCGCCGCGCGCCGCCATTTCGACGGCGGGACCAGCGTGGTGCCGCAGGCGGCTCTGTACCGCTTCCTGGCCGACGGCCATTTCGCCTCGCACCTGCGGGCCATGCGCTCGCTCTATGCCGTCAAGCGCGCCGCCATCCTGTCGTCGGCCGAGGATGCCTTCGCCGGTCTCGCCACGGCCGAGGCGGGCGAGGCCGGCATGCATGTCCTGCTCCGCCTGCCGCCGGACTGTCCCGACCATGCCCTGGCCGAGCGCGCCGCCCGCATCGGCCTGACCACGCCATGCCTGTCCGGTTATTACCGCACCGCCGATGCCACTGGCGGCAACGGGCTGTTGCTGGGCTTCGCCGCCCACGACCCGGCGGCGCTCGACCGCGCGGTGCGCGATCTGGCGCGGCTGGCGGCCGATAGGCCGAAGGGCTAAACCGCCTCCGCCACCTGCTCCACCGCCGGCACTTCCCAGGCCGGGTAGCGCAGGCTCAGCAGGTGGGGGCGGTCCTGCATGTCCAGCACCGGGCGCAGCACCGCCGGGTCGGCGCGCATGGCGTCCTCGCCGGCCATATGGACGATGCCCAGGCGGCGGTTGGGCAGGAAATACTCCACCAGTTCCCGCCGATCCGGGTCGAAGCGCCAGGGGCCGATGTAGTTGCACCATTCCGGCAGAAGCTCGACCGGCAGCCCGTCCAGATAGATGGCGCCGGCCATCGCCAGCTGGTCGGAGGTGAACAGCCGGCCTTTGCGCAGCACCCGCTTCTGCCAGCGCTGGAACGCCTCCCAATGCGGGGCGTCGGCCTTCAGCGCATAGGCGCCGGCATTCAGGGTCGGGCGGGTCGCCAGCGCCCGGCATTCCGCCGTGTCCAGGCCGGCGCGGCTAGAATTCTTGTACAGGATCGACCGCACCCGCGCGAAGCCGCCGAACAGCCAGTTCAGCCGCAGCTCCGTTTCCGAAAAGCGGCCGAACTGGGCGACGATGGCGAAGCGGTTCAGCGCCGCCCCCCGCCGCAGCATCTCCACCGCCTCCCAATCCTGCACCCAGGCGTCGGCGTCGATCCAGATCACCGTGTCGTAGCCGGGGAAGTAGGTCGGCAGGTGCAGCTTGGCGAGATTGGCCTTCAGGTGGATGCGGTTGCGCAGCTTGTGCGCCGGGATGCCGACCGGCCAGGGCGGCGTCACCACCGCGGCACCCTGCGCCCTCAGTTCCGTGATCTGTTCGGAGGTGAGGCCGGCATCGATCACGCCGATGGGGCACTCCGCCGCCGGCTTCAATGCCCGCAACGAGGCGATGAATTCGCGGATCAGCGGGCAGTAGCGGGAGTCGCCACCGGTCACGACGATGAAGGATCCCAGCATGACATACCTCGCACGACATACGCCTAAAGCGGTACGTACGGCCAAGCTGTCCACATAATCCTTCGGTGTCACTCTATGTCCACTCCGGATTGCCGCGCATTCGAACGGCCCCCCCCGGCACCCTCGCTGAAGGTTGTACGCCTGGGTTTCCGCCGACCCGACTATCCGGAAGTCAGGGTTGCCGGACGGCCATCCGGGTGAAACCTTCGACCCTCTGGCTTGTTTCCGTCCCGTGTTCCCGCGACACGTGTTCCGTCAATCGCTTCTCGAAAGTGCTGGACTCATGATCGATCGGCAGGACCGGCTCTGGTACAAGGACGCCGTCATCTATCAACTGCACATCAAGGCGTTCTTCGACGCCGACAATGATGGCATCGGCGATTTCGCCGGCTTGACCCAGAAGCTGGACTACATCCAGGAGCTGGGGGTGACGGCGGTGTGGCTTCTGCCCTTCTATCCATCGCCGCTGCGCGACGACGGCTATGACATCGCTGACTACACCTCGGTCAACCCGACCTACGGGAACCTGGATGACTTCCGGCGCTTCATGGAGGAGTGCCGAAAGCGCGGCCTGCGGGTGATCACCGAGCTGGTCATCAATCACACGTCCGACCAGCATCCCTGGTTCCAGCGCGCGCGGGAGGCGCCTCCGGGCTCCAACCACCGCGACTATTATGTCTGGTCCGACAGTGACCAGAAGTACCAGGGCACGCGGATCATCTTCTGCGACACGGAGAAGTCCAACTGGACCTGGGATCCGGTCGCCAACGCCTATTACTGGCACCGCTTCTATTCGCACCAGCCCGACCTGAACTTCGACAATCCCGAGGTTCTGGAGGAGGTGCTGAAGGTGATGCGCTTCTGGCTGGACATGGGGGTGGACGGGCTGCGGCTCGACGCCATTCCCTACCTGAAGGAGCGCGAGGGCACCAACAACGAGAACCTGCCCGAGACGCACGACGTCCTGAAGGCGATCCGCGCCGCGCTCGACGCCGAATACCCCGACCGCATGCTGCTGGCCGAGGCCAACCAGTGGCCGGAGGACGTGCTGCCCTATTTCGGCGATCCGGAGAAGGGCGGCGACGAATGCCACATGTCCTTCCACTTCCCGCTGATGCCGCGCATCTACATGGCGGTGGCGATGGAGGACCGGCATCCCATCGCCGACATCATGCGCCAGACCCCGGACATCCCGGCCGACTGCCAGTGGGCGATCTTCCTGCGCAACCACGATGAACTGACGCTGGAGATGGTCACCGACACCGAGCGCGACTATCTCTGGAACTTCTACGCCGCCGACCGGCGCATGCGGATCAACCTCGGCATCCGCCGCCGCCTCGCCCCGCTGCTGGAGAACGACCGCCGCAAGATCGAGCTGCTGAACAGCCTGCTGATGTCGATGCCCGGCACGCCGGTGCTCTATTACGGCGACGAGATCGGCATGGGCGACAACATCTATCTCGGCGACCGCGACGGCGTGCGCACGCCGATGCAGTGGTCGATCGACCGCAACGGCGGCTTCTCGCGCGCCGACCCGGCGCGGCTCTACCTGCCGGCGGTGCTCGACCCGATCTACGGCTTCATGGCCGTCAATGTCGAGGCCCAGTCCCGCAACCCCTCCTCGCTGCTGAACTGGATGAAGCGGCTGGTGGCGGTGCGCAAGCAGCGCCAGAGCTTCGGCCGCGGCAGCTTCTCCCTGCTCTATCCCGGCAACCGCAAGGTCCTGGCCTACATCCGCTCCCTGGAGACGGAAAACGGCTCGGAGATCGCGCTGTGCGTCGCCAATCTGTCACGCTCGGCCCAGGCGGTGGAACTCGACCTGAAGGCCTGGAAGGGCCGCATCCCGGTCGAACTGCTGGGCCGCACCGTCTTCCCGCCCATCGGCGACCTTCCCTATCTGCTGACCCTGCCGGCCTACGGCTTCTATTGGTTCGCCCTGACCGCCGAAGCCGAACTGCCGACCTGGCACGAGACGCCGCCGGAACCGGTGCCCGACCTGCTGACGGTCGTCGTCCGCGACGGCTGGCACAGCCTGACCACCGGCAAGGCGGCGGACGAGCTGGGCCGCGATGTCCTCCAGGGCTTCCTGCCGCAGCAGCGCTGGTTCTCCGCCAAGGACCGCCGCATCACCCGCTCGCACGTCACGCTCGCCGCCCAGCTTCCGGGACCGGGCGAGGGCTTCATGCTGGTCCGGACGCAGGTCGGCCTCAGCAGCGTGGGGCTGGACGGCGATGCCGCCGACCAGAGCTATTTCCTGCCGATGGCGATGAGCTGGGAGGACGGGGCCGGCGGCACCGGCTGGCCGCTGCTGCCCTACACGCTGGCCAAGGTGCGGCGCGGACCACGGACCGGCGCCATCTACGACGCCGTGCAGGCCGATGGTTTCGCCCTGGCGCTGATCGAGGCGCTGCGGCGCGGCGACACGCTGAAGGCCACCGCCGGGGAGGGCGGCATCCGCTTCACCGCGACCGAGGCGCTGACCGCCATCGAGCTGTCGCCGGAGCCCGAGGTGCGGCGTCTGGGCGTGGAGCAGAGCAACACCTCCGTCCTGGTCGACAGCCAGATCGTGCTGAAGGTGCTGCGCCGTCTGGTGGAGGGCGAACATCCCGAGGTCGAGATGGGGCGCTTCCTGACCGAGGTCGGCTTCGCCAACACCCCGGCCCTGCTGGGCACGGTGGAGCAGGTCGCCGCCGACGGCACGCCGACCGCGCTGGCGGTGGCCCAGGCCTTCGTCCGCAACCAGGGCGACGGCTGGGCCAGCACGGTGGAGCAGCTGGAGCGCCAGCTGGAGGACATCCGCCTGGGCGTCGCCAGCACCACCGAGGACGCCGCCGAATCGGGCGAGCCGTTCGGCATGCATCTGGTGATGATGACCACGCTGGGGCAGCGCACCGCTGAACTGCACCGGGCGCTGGCGCAGAGCACCGGCAATCCGGCCTTCGATCCGGAGCCGATTGGCGCCGACGATCTGGCGCGCTGGGCCGATGCCGTCCGCATCCAGGCCGATGCCGCCTTCGCCGCCCTGCCGGGGACGCTCGACCGCCTGTCGGCCGAGGTGCGGACAGATGCCGAACAGCTGCTGGCCCGCCGGGGCGAGGCGATGGAGCGCATTTCGGCGCTGGCGTCGATGCCGGCCGGCGGCGTCAAGACCCGCATCCACGGCGACTATCACCTGGGGCAGGTGGTGCGGGCACAGAACGACTGGTACATCCTCGACTTCGAAGGGGAGCCGGCCAAGACGCTGGAGGAGCGCCGCGCCAAGTCCAGCCCGCTGCGCGACGTGGCCGGCATGCTGCGCTCCTTTAACTATGCGGCCTGGGCGGCGCTGTTCCGGCTGGACAGCGCCGGCGAGGGCGCCAACAGCGGCGACAGCCCGGCGCTGGCCGCCGCCCGCGACTGGGAGCGCCGCAGCGCCCGGTCCTTCCTCGACGGCTACCGCACGGCCATCGAGGGCTGCTCGGCCTGGCCGGAGGCGGAAGAGACCGCGCGCGGCATGCTCACCCTGTTCCTGCTGGAGAAAGCCTTCTACGAGATCGGCTACGAGGCGGCGAACCGGCCGAGCTGGATCGGCATCCCGGTGAAGGGCGTGCTGGGCCTTCTCGACGATGCCAGCGAGGCGGGCGCGAAGGAATAACCGGACAAATCCGCGGCGGGCATGGTGTGACGAAACCGCCGCGGGTATGTTCACGTCCGGAGAAGGCGTTCCGGCGTCGGCCGTCATTCCCGCCCTCGCGGGGATGACGGCGTTGGGACAGGTATGGTCCACGAGACGACAGAGCCTCCACGAAGAAGGGCACTTGGCCAATGGCGAGCGACATGACGACGGACACCCGCAAGGACCAGGCGCAAACCGGCGTCTCTGAAAGCCGCACCCCTGAACAGCGCGCTGCCGACCATCGGGCCGAGACCCTGCGCGCGGCGGCGGACGCCATTGTGCGGGCTGACCATGGCGATCCCTTCGCCGTGCTGGGCATGCAGCAGGAAGCCCCCGGCCGCCCGGTGGAGGTCCGCGCCTTCGTGCCCGGCGCGGAAAAGCTGTGGGTGATCGACAGCGCCACCGGCGAACCGGCCGGCGAGGCCGAGCGCATCCACCAGGATGGCTTCTATCTCGCCGTGATGCCCGACCGGACCGAGCGTTTCCGCTACCGCCTGCGCGCCCAATACCCGCTGGCGACCCAGGAGTTCGAGGACGTCTATCGCTTCGGCAACATGCTGGGCGAGCTGGACGTCCATCTGCTGGCCGAAGGCACCCATCTGCGCAATTACGAGAAGCTGGGAGCCCACCCGCGCGAGGTCGATGGCGTGGCCGGCGTGGCTTTCGCCGTCTGGGCGCCGAGCGCCCGCAGCGTCAGCGTCATCGGCGATTTCAACAACTGGGACGGCCGCCGGATGCCGATGCGCCGGCGGGTCGAGGTCGGCGTCTGGGAGATCTTTGTCCCCGGTGCCCATGCCGGCCAGCGCTACAAGTTCGAGATCCGGGGCCCAGGCGGCAACCTGATGCCGGCCAAGGCCGATCCCTACGCCTTCCAGGCGGAGATGCGCCCGGCGACCGCCTCGGTCGTCCACGGCCTGTCGTCCTACGACTGGCGCGATCAGGACTGGCAGAGCCGCAAGCTGGCCGCCTCCGACCGCACCGCGCCGATCTCGATCTACGAGGTCCATCTCGGATCCTGGGCGCGGGTGCCGGAGGAGGACAACCGCTTCCTGACCTATCAGGAGCTGGCGGAGCGGCTGATCCCCTACGCCAAGGACATGGGCTTCACCCACATCGAGCTTCTGCCGATCACCGAGCATCCGTTCGACGGGTCCTGGGGCTACCAGCCCATCGGCCTCTATGCGCCGACCGCCCGCCACGGCTCGCCGGAGGATTTCAAGGACTTCGTCAACGCCTGCCACCGCGCCGGCCTCGGCGTGCTGCTCGACTGGGTGCCGGGCCATTTCCCGACCGATCCGCACGGGCTGGGCGATTTCGACGGCACGCACCTCTACGAGCATGCCGACCCACGACAGGGCTTCCACCAGGACTGGAACACCCTGATCTACAATTTCGGCCGGACGGAGGTGCAGAACTTCCTGCTGGGCAACGCGCTGTTCTGGCTCGACCAGTACAAGCTGGACGGGCTGCGCGTCGATGCCGTCGCCTCCATGCTCTATCTCGACTACAGCCGCAAGGAGGGGGAGTGGGTCCCCAACAAGTTCGGCGGGCGCGAGAACCTCGAATCCATCGCCTTCCTGAAGCGGATGAACGAGCTGGTCTACGGCCAGCAGCCGGGCGCCATGACGGTGGCGGAGGAATCCACCTCCTGGCCGATGGTGTCGAAGCCGACATATCTCGGCGGTCTCGGCTTCGGCTATAAATGGAACATGGGGTGGATGCACGACACGCTGCACTACATGCAGAGCGACCCGATCCACCGCCGCTACCATCACCACCAGATGACCTTCGGGCTGATCTACCAGTTCTCCGAAAACTTCGTGCTGCCGCTCAGCCATGACGAGGTGGTGCACGGCAAGGGGTCGCTGATCAACAAGATGCCGGGCGACGACTGGCAGAAGTTCGCCAACCTGCGCGCCTATTACGGTTTCATGTTCGCCCATCCCGGCAAGAAGCTGCTGTTCATGGGCGGTGAGTTCGCCCAGTGGCAGGAGTGGAGCGAGGCGCGGAGCCTGGACTGGCACCTGCTGGACCAGCCGATGCACCGCGGCATGCGCGACCTCGTGCGCGACCTGAACGGCCTCTACCGCGAGCTGGAGCCGCTGCACAAGACCGACTGCGACCCGTCCGGTTTCGAGTGGATCGAATCGAACGACAACGAGAACTCGGTCTTCACCTTCCTGCGCAAGGCCGACGAGTCCGGCCACATCGTGATCGCGGTGTGCAACTTCACGCCGGTGCCGCGCCAGGGCTACCGCGTCGGCGTGCCGCTTCCCGGCCGCTATGTCGAGCGGATGAACACCGACGCCGCGATATACGGCGGCAGCGGCGTCGGCAACCCCGGCGGCGGCGTCTATGCCGAGGAGATGCCCTGGCATGGCCGCACCCACTCGCTGGACCTGACCATCCCGCCGCTGTCGACGCTGATTTTGGAGCGGAAGGCGGAGTAGACCCTTCCGCCCAACCCGCAGCCACTCTTCCAACCCGACACCCATTCCTTCTCCCCCCTGGGGAGAAGGTCAGGATGAGGGGGTGCCGAAGGCACGGCCCCGACTTGCACGGGGTGCTGCACTGTCATGACCCCGTTCGGTGCGTTCCCGACCTGACCGGTGCGGCGCATTTCACACCCTCTTCCAAGACGGTAGAGGGCGATCATCGCCAAATGCGACCACCCGCCCATTGTTGCCAACCTCCCTTGACGCCGCCGGGGGGAGGCTTTCTTATTGGATCCCTTGTGTCTTTTCGGGGAACCGGTGAGGCGTGCGCTGGCTGATGGTCGACAGGAACCCCGTTCCCTCCCTTGATGACGCGATGCGGACCCGGCGGGAAAACCGCAAGGTGCGGTGCTGCCGAGGGTGTGGAACAATGGAACAGGCCCCGAAAACCGTTTCATCCTGTTCCAAACGTTCCATCCGCCGGCCAGCGACCCGGCGCCCCGCCGCATCGCTGGTCCTGCCGATCACCTCCACGACCTCCACCACACAGGCCGCCCGCTGATGCCCTCCACCCCCGCCCGCACCCCGGTCTGGCCCGGCAAGCCCAATCCGCTCGGCGCCACCTGGGACGGGTTCGGCGTCAATTTCGCGATCTTCTCCGCCCATGCCGAGCGGGTGGAGCTTTGCCTGTTCGACAAGACCGGCCAGCGCGAGGTGGAGCGGGTCACCCTGCCGGAACACACCGACGAGGTCTGGCACGGCTACCTGCCCGACGCCCGGCCCGGCCTGCTCTACGGCTATCGCGTCCACGGACCGTACGAGCCGGAGGAAGGGCACCGCTTCAACCCGAACAAGCTGCTGATCGACCCCTATGCCCGGGCACTGTTCGGCGGCTTCAAATGGTCGGACGCCCATTACGGCTACCGGGTCGGCTCGACGAAGGAGGACTTATCGTTCGACCGGCGCGACAATGCCCGCGGCATGCCGAAATGCCGGGTGGTGGACGGCGCCTTCACCTGGGGCCATGACCGCCACCGCCGGGTGCCCTGGACCGACACGGTTCTCTATGAGACCCATCTGCGCGGCTTCACCATGCGCCATCCGGATGTGCCCGCCCATCTGCGCGGCACCTTCGCCGGCATGTCGACCCAGAATGTCATCGAGTATCTGCGGGCGCTCGGCATCACCTCGGTGGAGTTCCTGCCGGTCCAGGCCATCGCCGACGAACAGCATCTCGTCACCCGCGGTATGACCAACTACTGGGGCTACAACACCATCGGCTTCTTCGCGCCGGAGCCGCGCTACATGAACACCGGCGTCCTGTCGGAGTTCAAGACGATGGTCGCCCGCCTGCACGAGGCGGGGATCGAGGTCATCCTCGACGTCGTCTACAACCACACCGCGGAAGGCAACCATCTGGGGCCGACCCTGTCCTTCAAGGGCATCGACAATCTCAGCTATTACCGGCTGATGCCGGACAGCCCGCGCTACTACATCAACGACACCGGCACCGGGAACACGCTGGATTTCAGCCACCCGCGCGTGGTCCAGCTGGTGATGGACAGCCTCCGCTACTGGGTGACGGAGATGCATGTCGACGGCTTCCGCTTCGACCTCGCCACCGTGCTGGCGCGGGAGCCCTACGGCTACGATCCGGGTTCGGGATTCCTCGACGCGGTTCGCCAGGACCCGGTGCTGGCCGACGTCAAGCTGATCGCCGAGCCGTGGGACGTCGGTCCCGGCGGCTATCAGGTCGGCAATTTCCCGCCGGGCTGGGCCGAATGGAACGACCGCTACCGTGACACCGTGCGGCGCTACTGGCGCGGCGACGACGGCATGCTGCCGGAACTGGCCGGGCGCATCGCCGGCTCCTCCGACCTGTTCGAGAAGCGCGGGCGCCGCCCCTGGGCCAGCGTGAACTTCATCACCGCCCATGACGGCTTCACCCTGCACGACCTCGTCTCCTACAACGACAAGCACAACTGGGCGAACGGCGAGGAGAACCGCGACGGCCATTCCTCCAACTGCTCCTGGAACCATGGGGTGGAGGGGCCGACCGACGACCCCGCGGTGACCGGACTGCGGGCGCGGCAGAAGCGCAACATGCTGGCGACGCTGATGCTGTCGCAGGGCACGCCGATGATGCTGGCCGGCGACGAGCTGGACCACAGCCAGGACGGCAACAACAACGCCTATTGCCAGGATAACGACATCACCTGGCTCGACTGGAGCCGGCGCGACGGGGCGCTGGTGTCCTTCGTCCGCCGGCTGATCGCGCTCCGGCGTGCCCATCCGGTGCTGCGCCGGCCGCTCTTCCTGCATGGGCGGGAGGTGGCGGAGAACGGGCTGAAGGACATCGTCTGGTACAACGCGCAAGGGGTGGAGAAGACGGCGGAGCATTGGCGCAACACCCAGGCACGCTGCATCGTCCTGCTGCTGAACGGCCGCGCCGGCACCCATGTCGGTCCGGACGGTCAGCCGCTGTCCGACGGCGTCCTGCTGATCGTGCTGAACGCCCATGCCGACACCCTGACCGTGACCCTGCCCGACGTGCCGGGCGGCCGGGGCTGGCGCTGCGTGCTCGACACCCGCATCGACGACGGGGCAGGGGACGAGCGCATCCATCTGGCCGGTCGGTCGGCGTTGGTCGACGGGCGCACGGTCCTTGTCTTCACCCTGGTGGAGCAGCCGGGGATGTGACGGGGCGGGCAGGAGAGATGGGCGAAAGACATGGGCAGGAGACAGGCCATGCGGTGCCCTGCGATCCTTTGCCCACTGTCCCTCTCCCGGGTGGAGATGCTACCGCGACGGGCGGAGACAACGTGTGTTACGCTGTGTGGCGCGTTTCCGTCACAGCCGCAGCGGAGCTTCGGGTAGGACGATGCCGGATTACGATTTCTCGCAGGTCGACGCCGCGATCATCGACAGCCAGCTCAACACCGCGCGCGTGTTCCGCGACGTGCTGATCCGGCTGGGCTTCCGGCGGGTCGAGCTGTTCGATTCGGTGAAGGCCGCCGCCGGCCTGCTGGGGTCGGTCATGCCCGATCTGGTGCTGGTCGATGCCGACGGCGAGGACTCCGACGCCTTCCATTTCATCCGGGCCCTGCGCAACGAACCGACGGTGCCCAACCCGTTCGCCTGCGTCATCGTCACCACCTGGGCGCCGACCCCGGCGCTGCTGACCCGCGTCACCAATGCCGGCGGCGACGATTTGCTGATGAAGCCGGTGTCGCCCAAGCAGGTGCGCGACCGCATCGTCAGCCTGATCGAGGCGCGCAAGGGCTTCGTCGTCACCGCCGACTATATCGGGCCCGACCGCCGCAAATCGCCGCGCGAAGGGGCGCAGGTTCCGGTTCTGGACGCTCCCAACACTTTGAGGCTGAAGGCGACCGGCCAATGGACGCAGTCCGGGGCCCGCATGCTGCTGAACGAGGCGGTCGCCACCGTCACCACCCAGAAGCGGTTGCGCGCCAGCATCCAAGTCGCCTTCCTGGTGGAGTTCGCCCTGGTCGGCCTGGCGCGGCAGGCTCCGGACCGCATGTCCATCGACCATGTCGGCCGCATCGGCGGTTTTCTGGACGATCTGCTGCGCCGGCTGGGCGACGATGGCGACCATGCCCCCGTCGAGGCGGTCGCCCGTGCGATCAAGACGCTGGCCGACAAGGTGCGCGCCGCCGCCGAAACCGGTCCGGTTGCCGCCGACGACCGCGACCAGTTGCAGGCGCTGTCCCGCGCCCTGATGCAGGCCGTCGATCCCGACCGCGCGCTGGAGGCGATGACGCACGAAGTGTCGTCGGCCGTTGCCGGCTACCGCAGCCGGCTGGAGCAGATCGCCCAGGCCAAGGCCGCCGCTGCTGCGGCGCTGACGGCCTCCACCGCCGCCGCGGCCGACGAGGGCGCGAACGAGCCCGTCGCCCTGTCTGCCCCGTTGCCGGCTGCCGCCGGCACGGCCCTGTCCGCCGGCTGATGGGAGCCGGCTGATTGGGGAGCGCCGATGGCATAGGCCGCCGTGCGGCATTGACGCCGGCAGTCGCCGCCCCAATCCCTAAGCCCCACCCTTCCTTCCGTACAACCCGCGGGGACCCTGCATGAGTGATCTCGACCGGCTGGCCGATCTGCTTGGACTTGAACCCCACTATCACGACATCTGGGGCAACCGGCGGGAGACGTCCGCCGCCACCAAGCGGGCGCTGATCGCCGCCATGGGGTTGCAGGCCGCCACGGACGAGGAGGTCGCCGACAGCCTGCGTACGGTCGAACGCCGGTCCTGGAGCCGTCCGCTGCCGCCGGTCCTGATCAGCGGGGAAGGGCAGGGGATCGGTCTGGAGGTCGCCCTGCCGGCCGGGCTGGACGAGGCCGCGCTGGTGTGGGAGCTGACGCCGGAGGGGGGAACCGCCCTGGGCGGCCGTGTCGCGGTCCATGACCTGCCCGTCACCGCCCGCACCGCCCTGGACGGTACGGCCTATGAGCGCCGTGCGCTGGGCGCCCTGCTGCCGGTGTCCCTGCCCATCGGCTATCACCGGCTGGATCTGCATGTCGAGGCTGCCGGCGGGGCGGGGCCGTCGGGCTCCACCACCCTGATCGTGGCGCCCGAGCGCTGCGTGACGGTGGAGGAGATGGTGCCGGCCGGCCGCAGCTGGGGCATCGGCTTGCAGGTCTATTCGCTGCGGTCGGAGCATGACTGGGGCATCGGCGATTTCGCCGACCTCGCCAGCTTCGCCGAAGTCGCCGGGCGGCTGGGCGCCGGGCTGGTCGGGCTGAGCCCGCTGCACGCCCTGTTCCCGTCGGACCCCAACCACATCGGCCCCTATTCGCCGTCCAGCCGCCAGTTCCTCAACATCCTTTACATCGACCCGGCCGCCGTTCCCGAATTCGCCGGCGCCGACGATCTGCAGGCCCGGATCGCGGACCCCGCCTTCCAGACGGCGCTGGCGTCGGCCCGGCAGGCGGAACTGGTCGACTACCCCGCCGTCGCTGCGCTGAAGCTGCCGCTGCTGGAGGCTCTGCACGCCCGCTTCCACAGCCTTCCCGACGACCACCCGCGCAAGGTTGCCTATGCCGCCTTCCGGCAGGACATGGGGGCGGCGCTCGACCGCCATGCCCTGTTCGATGCCCTGCACGAGCATTTCTTCCGCCAGGATTCCGCACAGTGGATGTGGCGGAGCTGGCCGGCCGCCTTCCAGGACCCGCAGAGCGCCGAGGTGGCGGATTTCGCTGCAACGCATGCCGACCGCGTCGATTTCTTCGCCTGGGCGCAGTTCGAAGCCGACCGCCAGCTGGGGGAGGCTGCGGCACGCGGGCGGTCCGCCGGCCTCGCCATGGGCTTCTACCGCGACCTTGCCGTTGCCGCCCACCCCGGCGGCGGCTCCGCCTGGGCCGATCCGGCGATGCTGGTGCAGGGCGCCAATGTCGGAGCTCCGCCCGACCAGTTCAACATGAACGGCCAGAACTGGGGCTTGGCGCCTTTGTCGCCGCTGGGCCTGCGCGAGTCCGCCTATCGCCCCTTCATCGAGCTTCTGCGCGCCAACATGCGCCATGCCGCAGCACTGCGCATCGACCATGTGATGGCATTGCAGCACCTGTTCTGGATTCCGGAGGACGGCAGCCCCGGTGCCTATGTCGCCTATCCCTTCCACGACCTGCTGCGCATCGTGGCGCTGGAGAGCCGGCGCAACCGATGCGTCGTGATCGGCGAGGATTTGGGCACCGTACCGGACGGCTTCCGCCCGGCCCTGGAGCAGGCCGGCATCCTCAGCTACCGCGTGCTCTATTTCGAGCGCACCGCCGATGGTGGCTTCAAGTCCCCCGCTGAATATCCGGCCGGTTCGATGGCGACGGTCAGCACCCATGATCTGGCACCCTTCAAGGGCTTCTGGACCGGTCGGGACCTCGATTGGCGCAAACGGTTGGGCCTTTATCCCGACGACGCCAGTCGCGACAAGGACCGCTGGGACCGCGGCGTCGACCGCTGGCGACTGTTGCAGGCCCTGTCGCGGGAGGGGCTGCGCCCGGACAGCTATCCCACGGAGGACGGCGACCAGCCTTTCCGTGTCGAGTTGTCTGCCGCCGTCCACGCCTATCTGTCGCGCACGCCATCCCGCATCGTGATGGTTCAGATCGAAGATGCGCTGGCCGACGACGAGCAACCCAACCTTCCCGGCACGGTGGACCAGCACCCCAACTGGCGCCGCCGTCTTCCCCGCAAGCTGGAGGAACTGGAGGCTGACGAAGACCTTCGCCATATCGTCGCCCCGATGACCGGCATCGTTCCGCGATGACGACAACCGCCGCCGGCCTGGGGAAAACCGGGCCGGCGGCGGCGGTTGGAAAAAAATGCATCCGGAGCGAAAAAAGCTCTTCACAGCCCGGCACATGGTCGCTATAAACCCGCCCACACCACGGGGCACGGCGAACGAGCCGCCCCGGTGACGGTCTGGGGGATCGTCTAGCGGTAGGACAGCGGACTCTGACTCCGCCAGCCTAGGTTCGAATCCTAGTCCCCCAACCAACCTTTCTCAGCAAAATCAACACGTTAGGCCCGCCGCACGGTGGGCCTTTTGCATTTGAGCGTGTCGCAACATTATCCCATTGATCTGCAGCGATTTCCAACCGCTACGAGGCGTTTCGGCGCAGCACGGATGCAACACGGTCAGGGTGGTGTCGTTCTCCGCCTGTTCTGGACATTCCGTCCTTCATGACGGCCCGCCCAAGAGCCGAGCCTGAAGCTGTGCCATCGCCTCTCGGTCGTCGTCCGGGGAGGGGAACATGTGACCGTAGATGTCGTAGGTCACGGTGATGTTGGAGTGATACCGGCGAGCGGAGGCACGCCGCCGCGACAAGGAGGCCATGCGTTCGGGCGCGGTTACGCGCGGCGAGCTGCAATTCGTGAACGGCGGTTACGAGCTCTTTCGGGCCTCGATCCTCGTGCGCCAGCCGCCAAAAAAGGGGGCCCGTCCCAACGGCTGGCATCGACGTCGTGGATCGCTCCGTCAGGACGTGCGGTTGCAGCGCTAAAGATCGGAAAGCTGGGAAGGAATAGTGCTGACGCTCGGATCGACCGAGGACGTCAACCCATCGCGCGCCTTGCGGGCTTCCGCGAGGATCCAGCCGCGGAAAGCCTGCGTCCGGGGATCGTCCAGCCGGCTTTCGTGGATCAGCAGGTAATATTCGCCGGCGCTGCGCACCTCGGATGGCAGCGGCATCGCCAGTTCGGCGCGGCGGTCGTACTGCGCCAGCAGGATGTCGGGCACGATGGCGATCCCGCGGCCCTGGCGGGCGGCGTCCAGCGACATGAAGAAATGGCCGAATTCCAGCTCGCCGCCGGTTCCGGCCACGGCTTGTCCACCGGTCGCCCTCAGCCAGTCAGGCCAGGCGTGCCGGCGGCTGGAGGTGTGGATCAGCGGCAGGCACACCACCGGCCGCCCGTCCTCCAGCACCGCCTGGCCCGCAAGCTCCGGCGCGCAGGCCGGGCGGAGGATGTCGGGGAACAGCTCGTCGGCCTGCACGCCGTCCCAACTCGTCACCATGTCCAGGTCGATGCGCGGCTGTCCGCGCTCATAACGGCGGCCGGGAATGCGGCCGACCCGGATCGCGATGTCGGCCTCGTGCGCCAGCAGGTTCGACGGCTCGATCGACGAGATGATCCGCACCTCGATGCCGGGGTTGGCCTGCGTGAACAGATGCAGGCGCGGCATCAGCCACAGCGACGCGATGGTCGGCAGGATTGAGATGGTCAGCGTGCGCATCGTCCGCGACCGGCCGATCCGCTGCGCCGCCCGCTCCAGTTCGCTCAAGGTGTCTCGGACGGTGCGGGCGAAGTCCTCCCCCTCCGGCGTCAGTTCGATGCGCCGGGTCATGCGGCGGAACAGCTGGCAGTCCAGCGCTAGTTCCAGATCGCGCACCTGCCGGCTGATCGCGCCCTGGGTCAGGTGAAGCTCGTCGGCCGCCAGCGTGAAGGAGAGGTGCCGCGCGGCGGCGTCGAACCCGCGCAGGGTGTTGAGCGGCGGCAGCGGTCGTTTCGGCATCGGCATGGCCTCCCATGGATGAGCCTAGGTCATGCATAGGGGCCGAACAAGTCGTTTGTGAGGTCCGGTGTCCTCCGGCACGCTTCCTGTCACTGAACCGTCAGAGTTCAAAAGAAACAGGGCAAGCGCGAGGGTTATCGTGACACGAACAGCCATGACACGACAGACAAGGGGCGATCCCGGTAAGATTTGGACGCTCGAAGTCAGCGGCATTGCCAAGAATTACGGGGCGACCTGTGCGCTCCGCAACGCTTCGTTGCGGCTGCGGCCGGGAAAGGTCCATGCGCTTCTTGGCGAGAACGGTGCCGGCAAGAGCACGCTGGTGAAGATCGTTGTCGGCGCGATCCAGCCCGACCGTGGGCGGATTGCGCTGAACGGCGTTCCGACCCGTTTCGCCGGGGTGCGGCAGGCGATTGCCGCCGGGGTGATCCCGATCTACCAGCATCTCAGCCTGTTCCCCCATCTGTCGGTGCTGGAGAACCTGTCGGCCTTCGCCATCGCAGGCGCGGCGGGTCTGCGCGCCCGGCCGGCCCTGGTGCCGCGCGCCACGGCGCGGGCCTGGCTGGACGCGGTCGGCCTCGGCTGCGACCTGGATCTGCCGGTCGAGCGGCTGTCGGTCGGCGAACGCCAGCTGGTGGAGATCGCCCGCGGGCTGGGGCAGCGCTGCACGCTGCTGGTGCTGGACGAGCCGACCGCCGCCCTGACCCATGACGAGACCGACCGGCTGTTCGGCGTGGTCCGCCGCCTGTGCGCGGAGGGCACCGCCGTTCTCTTCATCAGCCACAAGTTCGATGAGATCGAGGCGCTGGCCGACGACGTCACCGTCCTGCGCGACGGGGTCGCGGTGATCGACGCCGAGCCGCTGGCCTCGCTGAGCCGCGCCGAGCTGGTCCGCGCCATGCTGGGCGACATGGTGGAGTCCGGCGACCGCGCGTTGCCGCAGCCGGGCGGCCCGGTGCTGACCGCGACCGGATTGCGGCTGGGGCCGGCGGACGCAGCCGCCGACATCACCGTGCGGGCGGGCGAGATCGTCGGGCTGGCCGGGCTGGTCGGTTCGGGCGCCCTGGAGCTGGCGGCGGCGCTGGCGGGGGCCCGGCCGGTCGCCGCCGGCACGCTCGCAGTGCGGGGGGAGGCACTGCCGCCGGGCGACCGCGCGCGGGCCGTCGCCGCCGGGGTCGGCTATGTCCCGGCCGACCGCCACGCCGAGGGGCTGTTCGGCCCGCTGGCGGCGCTCCAGAACGCCTCCTCCTCGACCGTTGCGCTGTTCTCGCGCGGCGGGCTGCTGCGGCCGGGCGGGGAAGCGGCGGCGCTGATGCCCTGGCTGCGCCGGCTGAACCTGCACCCCTTCCAGCCGGAGCGGCCGGCCGCCGGATTCAGCGGCGGCAACCAGCAGAAGCTGCTGCTGTCGCGCAATCTGGCGGTGCCGGACCTGCGGGTCCTGGTGGTGCTGGAGCCGACGCGCGGCGTCGACATCGCCGCACGGGAAACCATCCACGACGCGCTGGTCGAAGCCGCCGGCCGGGGCGTCGCCATCGTCGTCGCCTCCAGCGACCTCGACGAGGTCATGGCCCTGTCGCACCGCATCCTGGTCGTGCGGCACGGCAGCCTCGACGGCGAGCTGCCGCGCGGCACCGGCCGCACCGCCCTGATGGACCGGCTGGCCGGACGGAGGGCGGCATGATGGCCCTGACCGGCGCCTGGCCGCGCCGCTTCTCCGGCCGTCTCAACCCGCCCGCCGCCGTCTGGGTCGTCCTGCTGCTGTTCTGCGTCTTCGCCCTGGCGGTGCCGCGCTTCGCCAGCGCCGGCAATCTGGAGAATCTGCTGCGGGTCGGTTCCATCCTCGGCATCGCCGCCTGCGGCCAGACCATCGTGCTGATTCTCGGCGGGATCGAGTTCTCCTTCGGCGCGTCGGCGGCGCTGGCCAGCGTGGTGACGGTGCTGGCCCTGCCGTCCGCCGGGGTGGCGGGCGGCTTCGCGGCCGGTGTTACGGCGGTGCTGCTGGTCGGTCTCGTCAACGGCACGCTGGTCGCGCGCTTTTCCCTGCCGCCCTTCCTCGTCACGCTCGGCATGCTGATGGTGGCCGGCGGCGGGGCGGCGGTTCTGGCCGGCGGCCTGCCGATCGACGCGCCGCCGAGCGACGCCTTCTCCTGGCCGGCGCGCGGCCGGGTCGCCGGCATCCCGGTGCCGATCCTGGCGGCGGCGGCAAGCTTCGTCCTGCTGCACCTCCTGCTCGCCCACACCCGCGCCGGCCGGCTCTGGTACCTCGTCGGCGCCAACGGCACAGCGGCGCGGCTGTCCGGCATCACGGTGTGGCGGTCGGTGCTGGCGGGCTATCTGCTGGCCGGTGCCTTCTGCGCGCTTGCCGCCGTCATCCTGACCAGCCGGGTCGCCTCCGGCCAGCCCGGCCTTGCGCCCAACCTGCCGTTCGAGACCATCGCGGCCTGCGCCGTCGGCGGCATCCCGCTTGCCGGCGGGCAGGGGAGGGCGGTGCAGACCCTGTGCGGCGTGCTGGTCATCGCCATGCTGAACAACGCGGTGGTGCTGCTGAACCTGCCCGTCGCCTATCAGCAGCTGATGATCGCCGCCGTGATCCTCGGCGCGGTGATGCTCCAGCAGGCGCCCCGGCTGCTCCTGCTGCTGCCGGTCCGGCCCGCCCGCCAGCCGGAGGAGGACCGGTCATGAGCGCCCGTTTCCTGCGCCGCTCCGCCGATGGCCTGCGCGCCGCCGGCTCCGTCCTTCCCATTCCCTTCCGGGTCGCGCCGCTTTGCCTGATCCTGGCGGTCGCGGTGTTCGCGGCCACCGCGCCGCGCTTCCTCAGCCTGGGCAACGCCGCCAACATCGGGGCGCAGGTCTGGGTTCTCGCCCTGCTCGCCATCGGCCAGATGTTCGTGCTGGCGACCCGGGGCTTCGACATCTCGGTCGGCGCCGTCGCCGCCCTGTCCAGCGTCTGCGCGGCGATGGCCTGCAATGCCTGGGGCCTGCCCGGACTGGCCGCCGGGGCCCTGGCGGGTCTGTTCTGCGGGCTGGTCAACGGTGCGCTGGTCGGCACGCTCGGCCTCCAGCCGGTGGTCGCCACGTTGGGCAGCCTGATCGCGGTGCGCGGCCTGTCGCTGCTGATCACCGGCGATGGGCAGGTGGTGCCGCTCGACGCGGCCGGCGCGGTGACCCGCCTCGGCTTCGAGCCGATGCCGATCCTGCCCCCTGCCAGCTGGGCGGCGCTGGTCCTGGCGGTCGGGGCGGCCCTGCTGGTCGGCCGCAGCCTCGCCGGCCGGCGCATCCTGATGGCCGGATCGAACCCCGAGGCGGTGGCGCTGGTCGGCGTCGACACCCGGCGCGTCCAGCTCTGGGCCTATGGCCTGTGCGGTCTGTTCGCCGGCCTCGCCGGGGTGCTGATGACGGTCCGCGCCGGCTCCGGCCTGCCGACCGAAGGGGCGGGGATGGAGCTTCAGGCCATCGCCGCCGCGGTCATCGGCGGGACCGCGCTCAGTGGCGGCATCGCCAGCGTGGCCGCCGTCGTGATCGGGGCAGCCTTCATCCAGGTGCTGCTGACCGGCCTCAACCTCCAGGGCGTCTCGCCCTTCGTCGCCCAGATCGCCGTGGGGGTGGTCATCATCGCCTCCGGCCTTCTCGAAACGCTTCTGCGCTCTCTGCCGTCCTTCCACTCCCAATCAAGGACACGGACATGACCCGCTCCCCGATCCGCTTCGCCGGAAGCCTCGCCGCCCTCCTTCTGCTCTCCACCGCGCCGGCCCTGGCGCAGGACAAGGCCATCGGCTTCGCCATCCCCAACCTCGCCTCATCCTTCTGGATCTCCGCCGTCTACGGGGCGGAGCAGGAGGCCAAGGCCGCCGGCGTCACGCTGGTCAAGCTGAACGCCGGCGGCGACGCCAACAGCAGCCAGCAGATCGCCCAGATCCAGGATCTGGCCCAGCGCGGCGTCGTCGCCATCATCGTCGGCGCGACCAACGGCGACGCGGTGCGGGCGGTGGTGGAGCAGGCGGTCGGCCGCGGCATCCCGGTGGTCGGCATCTCCTCGCCGCCCAACAGCGACCGGCTCAGCGCGACGGTCAGCGCCGACCATTACGACATGGGCCGTCTCCAGGCCCGCTGTCTGGCCCAGGCCATCGGCGGCAAGGGCGAGGTGGCGATGATGGCGGGACCGACCGGGCAGGCCTGGTCCGACCTGCGGGCCAAGGGCTTCCGCGAGACGCTGGCGAAGGAGGCGCCGGGGGTGACGGTCGTCGCCGAGTCCCGGCTGGCCGACAACCGCAACGCCGCCCTGACCACGGCGGAGGACTGGACCCAGCGTTTCCCCGAGCTGAAGGGCGTCTATGCTGCCACCGACGACATGGCGGCCGGCGTGGTCGCCGCGATGAAGGCCGCCGGCCGCATGCCGGCGGTGCGGGTCTCCGCCTCCAACTTCAGCCCGACGGCGCAGCAACTGCTGAAGGACCGCGAGCTGGCCTGCACCTCCATCCAGCAGGTGGTGGCGCAGGGCCGCGCCGCCTTCACCCAGGCGCTGGCCGCCGCCGCGAAGAAGCCGGTCGAGGCCAAGGTCGTGTTGCCGGCGCTGCTCGTCACCTCGGACACGCTGGGCGAGGTCGATCTAAGCTCGGTCGTCGCCCCGGCCGACTACCGGCCCTGAATACATCGAACCGAAGGCAGGATCCGCGATGCTCCCCTCCCACAACCGCTTTCCCTACTCCGCGATCACCGACCGTCCCGACTTCTCCTGGCCGGGCGGCAAGCGGCTGGCCGTCTATGTGGCGCTCTGCGTCGAGCATTTCCCTTACGGCAGCGGCCTCGGGCTGCCCTATTCGCCGGGGCTGAGCCATCCCAACAGCTACAATTGGGCGTGGCGGGAATATGGCAACCGGGTCGGCGGCTGGCGGCTGATCGACCTGTTCGACGCCCACCGCCTGCCGCTGACGGTGCTGCTCAACACCGAATGCTACGAGCATTGCCCGGAACTGGTCGCGGCCCTGCGGCAGCGCGGCGACGAGATCGTCGCCCATGGCCGCACCAACGGCGAACACCAGAACGGCATGGGCCTGGAGGAGGAGCGCCGCCTGATCGCCGAGGCGACAGAGGCCATCCGCCGCCACGAGGGCAAGCCTCCCGCCGGCTGGATGAGCCCCGGCGCGCACCCCAGCGCCAACACCGAGGATCTGCTGGCGGAGGCCGGCTACCGTTACACGATGGACTGGCCGATGGACGACCAGCCGGTGTGGATGCGGACCACCGGCGGGCCGCTGCTGAGCGTGCCCTATCCGCACGAGGTGAACGACGTGCCGATGATTGTGCTGCATGACGGCACGGCACCGGCCTTCGCCGACATGGCCATCGACAATTTCGACGAGATGCTGCGCCAGTCGAAGGACCAGCCGCTCGCCTACGGCATCACCATCCACAGCTTCATCGTCGGCCAGCCCTTCCGCATCAAGCAGTTCCGCCGGGTGCTGGAGCATCTCGACGCCCACCGCGACGAGGTCTGGTTCGCCACCGCCGGTCAGATCGCCGACCACTTCGCTGGGCTGATGCCGCCGCCGGCCGCCACTACCCCCTGAACCGGTCCCTGACCCGTTCCTGACGCCGGCCCCCTCGGGCCGGCTCCCATCCGAAAGGTTCCATCATGACTGAGACGCCCCTTGGGCTGTCCCAAACCCCGGCGCACGCCCGCGCTCTGCCCCCGCTGCGGGTCGCCGTCGCCGGCCTCGGCGCCGTCGGGCTGAAGATCGTCGAGGCGCTCGACGAGGGGCTCGACGGCTGCGTGCTGACCGCCGTCTCGGCCCGCGACAGGGCGGCGGCGATGGACCGCCTGTCCACTCTGACACGCCCGGTGCCGGTGGTGGACATCGCCGAGTTGGAGCCGCTCGCCGACCTCGTCGTCGAATGCGCCCCCGCCGCGCTGCTTCCGGCCATCGTCGAGCCGTTCCTCCACGCCGGCAAGACGGCGGTGGTGCTCAGCTCCGGCGCCCTGCTGGCCAACGAGGGGCTGGTCGCCACCGCCCGCGCCCATGGCGGGCAGATCGTCGTGCCGACCGGGGCGCTGCTCGGGCTCGACGCGGTGACGGCGGCGGCGGAGGGGGAAATCCGCGCCGTGCGCATGGTGACGCGCAAGCCGGTGCGCGGTCTGGTCGGCGCCCCCTATCTGGTCGAGAACGGCATCGCCATCGAGGACATCACCGGCCCGCTGCGCATCTTCCACGGCACCCCGCGCGAGGCGGCGGTTGGCTTCCCTGCCAACCTGAACGTCGCGGTGGCGCTGTCGCTGGCCGGCATCGGCCCCGACCGCACGACGCTGGAGATCTGGGCCGATCCGGCGCTGGAGCGCAACACCCACCGCATCGAGGTCGAGGCGGATTCGGCGACCTTCACCATGGCGATCGAAAACATCCCGACCGACAACCCGAAGACCGGCCGCATCACCGCCCTGTCGGTGCTGGCCTATCTGCGCAAGCTGCGCGCGCCGCTGCGCGTCGGGTCCTGAACGCCGCTTTCAGCAAGAAACGAAAAACAGAAGGGGGATTCGTCATGGATCTCGGACTTTCCGGCCGCACCGCACTGGTGCTGGGCGCCGGGGGCGGGCTCGGCCGCGCCATCGCCCTGGGGCTGGCGCGCGAAGGCGCCAACCTCGTCATCGCCGACCGCGACGCGCCGTTTCTGGCCGCCACCAGCGCCGTCCTCGCCGACATTGGCAGCGCCGAAACCGCCGTGCCCTGCCTCCCCATCGTCTGGGACCTGGGCGACGCGGCCGCCACCGACCGCAACGTCGCCCTGGCCGAGGAACGGTTCGGCGCAATCGACATCCTGGTCAACAACACCGGCGGCCCGCCGCCGTCGCCGGCCAGCGGCGTCGATCCGAAGGTCTGGTCGGCGCAGTTCGAGGCGATGGTGCTGTCGGTCATCCGCATCACCGACCGGGTGCTGCCCGGCATGCGGAAGCGGCGCTGGGGCCGGATCGTCACCAGCGCCTCGTCGGGCGTCGTCGCGCCGATTCCCAACCTCGCCCTGTCCAACGCGCTGCGCCTGTCCCTGGTCGGCTGGTCAAAGTCGCTGGCCCGCGAGGTGGCGGCCGACGGCGTGACCGTCAACGTCGTCCTGCCCGGCCGCATCGCCACCGACCGCATCCGCTTCCTGGACGAGAGCAAGGCGGCACGCGAAGGGCGGCCGGTCGCCGAAATTGTCGCCGAGAGCACCGCCGCCATCCCGATGGCCCGCTACGGCGAGCCCTGCGAGTACGCCGACGCCGTCGCCTTCCTGGCCAGCGAGCGAGCCGCCTACGTCACCGGCTCCACCCTGCGGGTGGACGGCGGCTACATCCCCAGCATCTGACAGTCCGAAGGATCCCCAGCATGAACAGCAGCACCGACACGGTCCTCACCGCCGCGCAGCGCGAGGACATCCGCACCCGCTTCCTGGCCGTCGACACCTCCAACGTCGCCGACGTGCTCGACGTGATGGGCTGGCCCGACCAGGGGCTGGCGGCGGAATTCATGCCCTATCCCGCCACCGCCGGGCGGCTCGCCGGCTGGGCCTACACCATCCGCGGCCAGATGACGCCCTATCCGCTGGGCGGCGACGCCGACAAGATGGCGGCGTGCCAGGGGCTGTCGTCCGGCGAGGTGTCGGTGTGGAGCGGCGACGGCGACGGCATCTGCTATTTCGGCGAGTTGATCGCCATCGGCATGAAGGAGCGCGGCAGCACCGGCGCGCTGGTCGACGGCGGTATCCGCGACGTGCGCTGGCTCGGCCATCACGGCTTCCCGGTCTACGCCCGCTACCGCACGCCGGTGCAGTCTATCGGCCGCTGGAAGGTCAACGCCTGGCAGGTTCCGGTCTTCCTGCGCGGGGCCACGGTCGAGCGGGTGCGGATCGAGCCGGGCGACTTCATCCTGGCCGACGAGGACGGCGCGCTCGCCATCCCGGCGGCCATCGTTCCGAAGGTGCTGGCGGAATCGGAGGCGCTGACCGCGACCGAGATCCGCATCCGCGAGGAGCTGTCGAACGGCCTGACCCTGGCGCAGGCGCTGGAGCGCTACGGCCACGTCTGACACCGGCCGGACGGCTCCGTTTCCGCCTGCCGGAGACGGGGCCGTTCCGGGATTTCCGCAGCTGCCGTTGCCGCCGCCATGCGCGGCACCATGGTTGAAAGGGCCCCAGCATGACCGCCGCGTCTCCCCGCAACCCCGCCCAGGCTGTCGCGGCCGCCCTGGCTGCGGCCCGCGCCAGCGGGCTCAACGCCTTCATCGAGCTGTTCCCCGACGCGGAGGAGCGGGCGCGGGCCCTGCCGGCGGTTTCTGCGGACGGTCCGCGACCGGCGCCCTGGGGTCTGCCCTTCGCGTACAAGGACGTGTTCGTCACCGCCGGGCGGCAGCCGACGGTGGGGGTCGGGCACGGCTACCGCTGGGGTGGGGCGCGGACCAGCGTGGCGCTCGACCGTCTGGCGGCGGCCGGAGCCATCGCCATCGGGGCGCTGAACCTCGACCCGCACTGCTACGCCGCCACCGGGCTGAATCCCTATTTCGGGCGGGTGCTGAACCCGGTGGATGCGCGGTTCGCCGTCGGCGGATCGTCGAGCGGCTCGGCGGCGGCGGTCGCGGCCGGCATCGTGCCCTTCGCGCTCGGCACCGACACCGGTGGGTCGGTGCGCATCCCGGCCGCTTTGTGCGGCGTCCTCGGCTTCAAGCCGACGGCCGGAGCCGTCGGCGATCCCGGCATCGCGCCGCTGTCGCCTACGCAGGACGAGATCGGCCTCATCGCCCGCGATCCCGCCCTGCTGCGCGCGGTGTTCGCCGCGCTGCGCGATCCGGCGTCCAGGGAGCAACACGATAGCCGTCTGCGTATCGGCCCTCTGCGTGTCGGCTTGCCGGCGGAATGGCTCCAGACCGGGGTGGAGCCGGAGGTCGCCGCGGTCATCCAGTCCGTCCTTCGCCGGATGGCTGCGGACGGGGCGCTGGCGGTCGAGGTCGCCCTGCCGCCGCTCGATGCGCTGAACGCCTGCGCCGGGACCATCACTTCGTTCGAGGCGTCGGCCTTGCACCGGACGGCGCTGGCCGAGCGCCCGGACTGGTATCCGGCGGCGGTGGGCCGGCGTCTGGTCGCGGCGGCCGAGGTGGGGCGCGATGCCTGCGAGCAGGCGTTGCGCGACCGGGAGGCCTATCGGGCGGCGGTGATCGAGGGTGCTTTCGCTGCGGCGGACGTCCTGCTCTGTCCGGTGATCGGCGGGCCGGCCCCGCGTCTGGATGGGGTCGACGACGACGACGTGACCATTGCCGGCGCCACCACCCTGGCCTTCCTGCGCTTCAATCGCCCTTTCAGCCTGCTTGGCCTGCCGGCGCTGGCGCTGCCGGCTGGGCGCGACGGCAACGGGATGCCGGTGGGGGTCCAGATCGTCGGACGGCCGGGCGCGGACGATCTGGTTCTGGCCATCGCCGACCGGTTCGGCGGGGCGTCGGACCGTCCCGCCTGACCGTCCCGCCCGACCGTCGCGACGACGGTCACCCCGCCTTGGCGGCCATCGCCTCGATCTCCACCAGCCAGCCCGGCTCCACCAGCCCAGCCACCTGCACACGGGTGCGCACCGGAATGTTCGGGGTTTCGGCGGTGCCGAACACCTCGGCGTAGGCGCGGGAAAAGCCCTGGAAATCGGCCCGTCCGCCCATCCGCGCGTCGCCGACGAGGAAGGCCTGAACCTTGATCACGTCGTTCAGGCCATAGCCGCGCCGCTCCAGCGTGGCTTTCAGCTGCGTCAGGATGTTGCGGGTCTGCATCTCCGTGTCGCCATAGGCTTCGGCTCGTTCGCTCGGAACGGAGCCGTCGATGACCGGCGGCGTCAGCCCGCTCAGCATCAGGAATTCGGTACCATCGACCGGCACCCGCACCGATTCCAGAAACTGGGTCCGGTAGGGCGAGGACTCATTCAGCGGGTAGCGTTCAATTCCGTTTGCCAAGGCCATTCCTCCAAGTGTCGATGCTGAAAACCCTGGGCCAAACCTCCGCATCCGGTCAGTTCCCGACAAACGATTTATCCGGCCTCCATGCATGAGAAGGACTCATGCATCCTGATTCCAGTGGCGGGCCGCCGCAGCATGGTGCGTTTCCACAAGTCTGGTAACGCCCCACGACGGCTCAGCCGGCAGCTTGAATGAAAGAGTTGGCAAAGTTGCGCCAGGTCCGCTCACGGTACATGAAGGTTCGGCCCGCCTCGGCGCGAATCCGTGCGGCCGCGCTGTCGGTATAGATGCTTTCCAGCTGTTCGATCATCTCGTCCACAGCGGATTCGCCCCAGCCGCGGCGTGCGCCGGTGGGGTCGACGACTGGAGTCTGGTTGCGGAGAGCCAGGCAATTGTCCTCACGGATCAGGTCGAGATGCCCGGTGTTGGCCGACAGGATCACCGGCACACCGCAGGCCATCGCCTCCATGGCGACAAGGTTGGTGGCGCCCTCGCAGCGGTTGGGGAAAACGGCGGCGTGACAATCGGCCATGATCGCCGCGATCCGATGCCTTGGGAGGAAGCCCATGTCGACGAAGCCCTCCGGAGGCACGCCATGCGCCATCGCCCATTCCACGATCCGCAGCTTGCCGTTCTCGCCGATCATCGGGGGTACGGGCGTCAACGGGGATTCGGCGATTGTTTTGGAGGTATGCGGCCAGTGATTGTGCCACGCGGTGACCAGCAGCGCTTCGGGGTGGCGCTGGTGGAAATGGCGGAAGGCGGCCAACACGATGTCCTGGCCCTTGCGGAACTCCAGCTTGCCCCCAGAGAAGATGACGAAGCGGTCACCGAACCGGCCGGTGGGAGGCAGCGCAGGACACTCACCCGGATCGATGCCCTGGAAAGCGCAGCCGACCTCCGGGAGCCCTTGCTCCAGAAGCAAATCCCGGTTGTAGGTCGAATGCACCACGAGTTTGTCGTAGCGGCGCGCCCGCTCCAGCGTGGCGGCGTCGAACCGGTTGTCCTCGAAGGCGATCACGCCGACATTGCGGCTGCCGCGGAAGCGCGCGGATGTCGGCCCCTCGGTGAAACCGTTGGCCAGCGCATGCAGCAGCGTCCAGCCTTCGATGACCACCACCCTGTCCCGGACCTGACCGGCGATGGCGCCGATGCGCTCATACCCGGCAAGCAGGGCCGTCACTCTTTCCCTGTTCTCCGGCCGCAGGGTGGCCAGCAGCGGCTGTTCCAGCAACAGCGGCGGGCGGCCCTGGTCCAAAAGGCAAAGCGCCGTATGCACGCCGACCAGACCCCAGCCGTGAATTTCCGAAAGCTGCCAAGTCAAGGCAATGTTCTGTTCCACGCACAGCCTTTCGACGCACGGTGCAAATGCAGGTTGACCTTCCCGGTGGGGGCTGGTGCTATGCAGCAGGAAGTGCCGGCATCCGGCCGGCCCGCTATTTAGCGCCGGCCCATCTCGACCTTCAAGGCATGACCGTCAAGATCGCATTCATAGACCCGACGGGAGGCGATTACACTCCCGAGACGCCGCGTCATCGGCCGCTCGGCGGGTCGCAATCGGCACTCTGCTACCTGACCGAGGCGCTGGCCGCCGCCGGCCATGCGGTTGCGGTGGTCAACGGCACGCGCGCGGCCGTAACCGTGCGCGGGGTGCGCTGCCTGCCCATCGCTTCGATCCGCCTCGAGGATCTGTGCGACTTTCACGTCGTGGTGTTCCTGAACGGGTGCGACCGGGAGTTTCTGCTGCGTCTGCGCGCCAAACTGGGCGACGGGCGCAAACTGATCCTTTGGACGCAGCACGCTATCGACCAGCCGGCCGTGGCCAATCTGGCCGCCGCCGACCTGCGCGACTGCCTGGACGGCATCGCCTTCGTCAGCCGATGGCAGATGGACGGGTATCTGAACGCCTTCCCTTTCGATCCGACCAACTGCCGGGTGATGCGCAACGGGATCGCGCCGGCCTTCGCCAACCTGTTCGGGCCGGACGAGGACATCCTGGCGGCGAAGCCCTGGCCGCCGATTCTGACCTACACCAGCACGCCGTTCCGTGGGCTCGACGTGTTGCTCGACAGCTTCCCGCTGATCCGGGCGGCGATTCCGGGAACCCGGCTGCGCGTGTGTTCGAGCCTGGAGGCCTATCAGGTCTCCGCCGGGCAGGACCCCTTCACCGCCCTGTACCAGCGCTGTCGCGAGACCGAGGGGGTGGAGTATCTCGGCGGCCTCGGCCAGGTGGAATTGGCGGGAGCGATGCGGGAGGCGACCTGCCTGGCCTATCTCAACCGCTTCGCCGAGACCTCCTGCATCGCCGTGCTGGAGGCGCTGGCAGCCGGCTGCCTCGTGGTGTCGAGCCAATTGGGCGCCCTGCCGGAAAGCGGTGCCGGATTCGCGCGCCTCATACCGGTGCCGGAAGATCCGCAGGAGCACGCGCGGCGCTATGCCGAGGCGGCGGTGGCCGCCCTGCGGGACCTGCGGGACGATCCCACCGGCGTCGGCCGGCGGCTCCGTGCCCAGGTCGAACACGCGAACGCCGGGACGATCTGGGAGGTGCGGGCGCGGGGCTGGATGGACTGGTTCAAGGAATTGCTGGCACCGGTCTACCCGGCACCGGTCTCCCCGGCGCCGGCTTCCCTGCCGCCCGTTTCGACAGGGGGCGCCACGGCGGTCACCGCCAGGATCGTCTCTGCCCAACAGCAACTCATGGAGGCTTTGGGCGCCCATCTGAACTCGGGAGGCGACCAGCGGTTGGCCGACCCGGTCTGGCGTGCGGAGGCGTGCCGGATGATCGAGCTGGTGGAGCGTTCGCTGCACCTCGATCACAACGATGAGGAGGCGCGCACCGGCATCTGGTCGGCTCTGCGGGGCTATGACGCCTGGTTGGCCTACCGGACGGTGCTGCCCGAATTGCCGCCACCGTCTCCGCCGCCGCCCAGCGGGCGACGGGTCTTCGACTGCTTCCAGTTCTACAACGAACTGGATCTGCTGGAGGTCCGGCTGGCGGAACTCTACCCGGTGGTGGAGCGCTTCGTCCTGGTCGAGGCGACCTATACCCATGCTGGCGCGGCCAAGCCGCTGTATTACGCCGACAACCGGGCGCGCTTCGCAGCCTATGCGGACAAGATCGTCCACATCGTCGTCGCCGAGGATCCGGGCGGCTTTGCCTGGAACCGCGAGGCATACCAGAGGGATGCGATCCTCCGCGGCCTGGGGGACTGCCGGCCCAGCGACATGATCCTCATTTCCGACGCCGACGAGATCCTGCGCGCGCCGGTCGTCGAGCGGCTGCGTCGGGAGATGGACGAGGGCGCAGTCGGTGGAGCAGGCACGGGCGCCACGTTTTTCGCCCCGCACCTCGACATCTTCCTCTATTTCCTCGACCTCAAGGCATCGGACCCGTGGATTTCGGTGGCGGCCGCCCCCTGGGAGCTGATCCGCCGCATCGGTGCGAACCGCGCCCGCTATCTGGCCAAGCAGGGGATCGGGCGGATCATCCCGGATGCCGGGTGGCATTTCACCTGGATGGGGGGTGCCGGTCGTTTCCGCGCAAAGCTGGAGGCTTTCGCCCATCGTGAGATGATGGCCGGCTTCGACCGCGATCCGCAGGCCAACCAAGCCCGGCTCGACCGTTTCTACGCCACCGGCCGCTTCGACGACGGCGTCTTGCCCGGCATTTGGACGGGCCTTCGCCGCGTGCCCATCGACGGGCGCTATCCGGCGCGCATCCGGGAAACGCTCGCCCGCTTCCGCCATCTCGGCTGGATCGCCCCGCAGGCGGAACCGGCGCCGGAGACCCTGATCGAGAACGGCCGGGCACGGGAGAGGGAGGGGGACGGCACGGCGGCCGAGGCGCTCTGGCGCCGGGCCGCAGCCCTCGATCCAACCCACATCGAAGCCTTCCACGCGCTTGCCGAGCGGCTGCTCGCCCGCAACGCGACAGCCGAGGCGCTCCAACCCCTGCGCTGCTGCACCCGGTTGGACCCCGAGGGGAGCTTCCACCTTTTCAAGCTCGCCCGCAGCCTGCTGCTGCTTCGCCGGTACGAGGCGGGAGCGGCGGTCCTGATGGACCTTGTCCGCCGCGAGCCTGAGGAGTATCGCGCCTACGGCAACCTCGCGGTCGCGTTGAGAAATCTCGGCCTCCACGAACGGGCGGTGGCGGTCGGCCGCCGCGCGCTGGCGCTGATGCCGGCCGATGCCGGCCTGCTGAACAATCTGGGCCTCGCCCTGTCGATGCGGCTCGGAGGGGACGAGGCGGCGTTCGGCGCCCTGTCGCGTGCGATGGTCCTGGAGCCGGACCATGCCGAGACGCTGATGAACCGCGCCCTGGTCCTGCGCAGCCTGCACCGGTTGGACGACGCGGAGGCCGCGTGCCGCCGCCTCGTCGCGCAGCGGCCCGAGGACCCCGGAGCCCACACGCTCCTGGCAACCTGTCTGCTGATGCGGGGCGATCTGGCGCCGGGGTTCCGCGCCTATGAGTGGCGCACCCGGCTGGCCGGTGGCCAGGTGGAGGCGCGCGGCCTGCCGACGCCGCCATGGGACGGCGGCGCTCTCGACGGGCAACGTATCCTTCTGCACGACGAGCAGGGGCTCGGCGACGCGATACAGTTCGCGCGCTACGCGCCGCTGCTTGCGCGGCGCGGCGCCCATGTGATCGTGCAGTGCCGGGACGCGCTGGTACGGCTCCTCGCCACGTTGCCGGGCGTGGCGACGGTGGTCGGGCATTCCGCGCCGACACCGCAGCATGATGGTCACGCGGCCCTGATGAGCCTGCCGCATCTCCTTGGCACGACCCTCGCCACGGTCCCGGCGGAGGTGCCTTACCTTGCCGCCGAACCCGCCCTCGTCGGGATGTGGCGCGACCGGCTGGGGCCGGCGCTGGCGGGACTGCGCGTCGGGCTGGTCTGGGCCGGGAACGCGGACCTTCCCGACGATGCGAAGCGCTCGCCGGGTTTGAAGCCTCTGCTGCCGCTCCTCGACCTTCCCGGCATCGCCTTCGTCTCCCTTCAGAAGGGCGGCGGCCGGGCGGATCTGGAGCAGCTGGGCGGCCGGCTTCCCGCGGGCTTCCACGATGTCGGCGACGGGTTGGACGACCTCGCCGATACCGCGGCCGTGGTGGCGCAACTCGATCTGGTCATCTCCGTGGACAGTGCGGTCGCCCATCTTGCCGGGGCTCTGGGGCGGCCGGTCTGGACCATCGTGCGCGCGGAATCCGAGTGGCGATGGATGCTGGAGCGGACCGACAGTCCCTGGTATCCGACCATGCGGCTGTTCCGGCAGGCGCGCGCGGGTGACTGGAGCGACGTCGTGGCCGCGCTGCGCACCGCGCTGCAGCGGGCTGTCAGGGAACCCTGGCGGTGAAGGCGCCCTGCGCGGTGCGCCGCCCGACCTCGTCGTGAAGAGCCGCGCGGACGCTTGCAAAGACGGGCGCCCAGTCCAGTTCCGGACCCTGGCGGAACAGACGCATCGACGGATACCAGGGCGTGCGCTCGCCAGTGAAGCCATAGATCCAGTAAGGAACGTATTGCACGAGGTTCCAGATGGGGGTGCCGAGCGAGCCGGCCAGATGCGCCACGGCGCTGTCCGTCATGATGACCAGATCCAGCTGCTCGATCATCGCTGCAGTGTCGGCGAAATCCTCCAGATGCGGGCCGAGCGGCACCACCAGCCGGCCCGCCAAGCCGAGCGCGTCCAGCTCGGCCTCCTGAGGTCCCTTCTGAAGGCTGTAGAGCCGGACACCCGGAATTTCGGCGAGGCCCAGAAACGGCGTCAACTTCGTGGCGCGCCACGCATTGTCGGCGAAGCTGGACCGGCCCGCCCAGACGATGCCGACGCGCAGCGTTCCCGGTTCCCGTTCCCCCAGCAGCCGCGCCGCTTTCTCCCGGGCGTCCGCCGGGATGGTGAGCGCCGCCGGAGGCGGCACGGAGGCGAGCGTCGTGCCGAACAGCATCGGCAGGGTCATTTGCGACACCTCGACATCGCAGTCCGGCGCGGGCGCTCCCCACGGCCTCCACTCGTCAGGGTCGAGGCCGGACAACACCCGCCGCAATTCCGGATGGCATTCGTAGATCGGCCGACCGCCGGCCTGCCTGACCATCGGCAGATAGCGGGCCACCAGCAGGGAATCGCCGAAGCCCTGCTCGGCTGTCACGAAGACGCGGCGTCCGTCCAAGGGCTGCCCGTTCCATGACGGCGCCGAAGGGGCGCGCGCGAGATAGGAGGGAATCTGCTTTCGCGCCTCGTAATCGTCGAAGCCGTGCACATAGTCGCCGATCTGCAGCCGCGTCAGCGCCCGTTCCCACCGCAGCAGCGCTGTCGGTCCGCCGTTTTCGGTGACCGCGCGGTCTATTGCAGCCAGGGCTTCGGCATACCGCCCCGCCTTGCGCAGCGCGACCGCGCGGTTGAACAGAACCGTCCGGTCGCGAGGGGTGCGCCGGACGGCCTCCTCCTGCGCCGCGACCCCTTCGGCAAGGCGTCCGGCTTCGGTCAGTGCATTGCCGAGGTTGCTCCAGATGCCGCCCTTCCCGGGCGCGTGTTCCAGGCCGCGGCGGTGGCAGGCGATGGCCTCCGCCAGTTTTCCGGCGCGGCGCAGGGACATGCCCAGGATGCTCCACGCCTCCGCATTGGAAGGATCGGCGTCGAGCGCCGCCTCCGCGGCCTTGCGAAGGCGGTCATCGTCATCGAGCGCCCTATCGGCGTCATCCGTTTCGATCATGGCTTGAAGGCCGAGGGGGGCGGCGTTAAATTCATGTGCGATGCAACCATTGGGGCGGTTAACCCTGCATCATAGCACCCGCCACCACCGGCATGAAGGTCGTAGGCTTTTGCGAAGGGCGACGCGGGCAGGCGAGGATACGGTCATCGTGCAGGCTGTGACCGGCAGATGACAGATGATCCGGGTTCGGTGAAAACGCACAGGCGGACGCTGGCCGGGGATCCGGCGGATGCTCTGCCCTGGCAGCATTTGGCGGTGGACGCCTGCCGGGCCGGGAACAGGCGGCAGGCCCTGTCGCTGTTCGTCCGGGCCGCTTGGCTGCACGGAGACGGTGCGGTTCTGGAACAGCAGATCGACGGGGTGATCACCCCCGCGCTCAACCAGGCCGTGACGCTGATGCAGAGCGGACAGGTCGACGAGGCGGCTGCGCTCATCGAACCCTTGGCCGAAATCATCGCCCCGCGCGGGGATTTCGCGCATGTTCTCGGCGTTCTGCGCTTCGTTCAGGGACGAGACGACGAAGCCGCCCATTTCCATGCGGCGTCCCGGATGGCGGACAATGGCCTTGGCGCCGCACTGGCCGGCATCGCCCGTCACCGTGCCGACTACGACTTCATCGGCACGGTGGTGATTCCCGTTTACCGGATGGAGGACACCATAGAGCGGGCGCTCGACAGCGTCCTGGCGGCGGTCCGCCACCACCGGGCGGCGTCCGGCGACGCAGAAGCGAAGGTCCATGTCTGCGTCGTCGACGACGCCTCACCGGACGACACCGTGTCGCGGGCGTTGCGATGGGCGCGGGCGCATCCGGAGCAGAGCGTCGCGATCATCGCCAACAACCTGAACCGGGGTGCGGGGCGGGCGCGCAATGCGGGGGCCGCCGCCGCGATGGGGCGCTATCTCTGGTTTCTCGATGCCGACGATTATTACCTGGAGCGGCACCTCTTTCTGACGATCCGGGCCCTGGACGAGGCGCCCGAGGCCGGCTTCGTTCGAACCGGCATGCTGTTCGACGGGATCGACGCCGAAGTCACCCAGGATTGGCGGCAGGCGTCGGAAAACTGCTATCCCGGCAATCTCTGTGTCCGGCGCGACTGTCACGACCGGATCGGCGGCTTTCCGGAGGAAGCGCCTTTCTACCCGGCGGTCGCCGACGATGTGGCCTACAGCCGCGCCCTGCATAGCCGGTTCGGCGGCCTGAAGATCTTCGACAAGACCGTTCACTACACGATGCGGCCGGGCAACGCGCTGGAGCGGCAACGGGCCGAGATGACCGGCGGCCCCCCGTCGGCGGAGCGCGGGAAGCCGGACAGCCGCTTCGTGGCGATCGAACTGTTGACCCGGCGCCGCCTTTACGGCTTGGCGGGCAACGCGATGGCCGGGCCGGAGACGCTTCCGGCACCGCAGACGGACGCCGCCGTCTGGCTGGAGACGGGGAAGGAGTTGATCCGCGACCAGAGGCCGGAGCCTGCCGTTGCAGCGCTGGTCCGGGCCGCGGCTCTCGATCCGTCCAATGCGGCGGTCTGGTTCGAGCTTGGGCTGGCGGCCAACACGCTCAAGCGCGATGCCCTGGCGCTCCGCGGGTTCCAGGCGGTGGCGAGCCTCCACCCGGATGCCGGGGCGGCGCGCTTCAACCTCGCTTCGCTGAGGTTCGAGCAGGGGGTTCTCGATCCGGCAGCCCGCCATCTGCGGGAGGCGCTGGCTCTCCGGCCGGAGCATGGCGGTACCCTGTTCCTGTTGGGGCGCACCGAAAGGCGGCGGGGGCAGGCGGGGATCGCGCAAAGGCTTCTCGGATGGGCCGCGCGGGTTGAACAGGACCTGGGAGAGATCCGTGCCGAACGGGCTGAGGTGGCCCTCGGCCTCGGCCGTCCGGAGGACGCAGCGGAGCTTGCGCGGTGTGCGCTGGCACTCGCACCGGGCCTGTTCGACGGCCACACCGCCCTTGCCGGCGCCCTGGAGGCGCTCGGCCGGCCGGATGCGGCGCTTCCAGGCTGGGAGCGCGCGATCCGCTGCAACCCTGGCCGGGGCGGGGCATTCACCGGGCGTGCGGTCAATCGGCTCACCCGGCGCTATGGACCGCCGCCCGCTCCGGCGTCAAGGGCGGGGACGGGACGCCGGCTCGCCTCGACCTCGCTCGGTTGGCATGGGCGGTTCGGCAACCAGCTTCTGCAATACGGGGTCCTGCGCCTGTACGCCGCGCGGCACGGTCTTACCCTGGAAGTGCCGCCCTGGCCGGGCAGGCATCTCTATGGGCTGGACGATCCGATGCCCGGTCCGGCCTTGCTCCGCTTGCCGGAACGGCAGGTCGAGGCCAGCGTCATGGCCTCGCTCAGTGGTGTGGAGGGCGGCGTGGAGGACGAGGTGCTGGCCGACCGGGACGTCACCGCCTATTTCTGCGGCCACACCGGCTTCCTGGCACCGCATCGGGAAACCTTCCGCGGCTTCTTCACGCCGGGTCCGCACATCCGGCCCTGGACGGATGCGCTGACCGCCCGCCTGCGCGGGGCCGGCCATACCGTGGTGGCCGTGCACATCCGGCGCGGCGACTTCGGCTGGGGGCCGTTCTGGATGGCACCTGAAAGCTGGTACCTCCGTTGGCTGGACGCGGTCTGGCCCGGCCTCGACCGGCCGGTCCTCTACGTCGCGACCGACGACCCGCGCTGCCTCTCCGCCTTCGCCACATACCGGCCGCTTTCCGCCCGGGATGTGGCGGAGCCGATCCCCGGCGCGGAGTTCCTCACCGATTTCCATGTGCTGTGCGAGGCCGATCTGGTGGCGGTGTCCAACAGCAGCTTCTCCTTCGTGGCGACCATGCTGAACCGGCGCGCCCGAAGCGTCGTCCGTCCCGACAAGGCCCAGCAGGCGCTGGTTCCCTATTCCCCCTGGTCCAGTCCGGTCCTGCTGTGACGATGGATGACGGTCGCCCCGACGGGCTTCTGCAAGCCGCAATCGCCCATCATGCCGCCGGTCGCGCGGAAGAGGCGGAAATCGCCTACCGGGCGGTGCTGGCCGCCCGGCCCGGCCATCCCGGCGCCCTGCATCTTCTGGGGGTGCTCGCGCTTCATCATGGCCGGCCGGCGGTCGCAGCCCAGCTCATCGGGGAATCCATCCGCCGGGACCCCGGCAACCCCGCCAGCTTTTCCAGCCTTGCCGGCGCCCTGCGTCAGCTGGGTCAACCCGGCAAGGCGCGGGCGGGTGCATGCCTGGCACTCGCGCTCGACCCCTGCCTGCCCGACGGCCTCGGCACTCTTGCCGACATTCTGTCCGAACAGGGCGAGCATGGTGCCGCTGCCGATGTGCTTGGGCGGATGCTGGTGCTCAGCCCGTGGTCGACGGAGCCGAGGCTCAAGCACGCCCATGCGCTCCTCCACGCCGGCCGGAACGAGGAGGCGGTCGAGACGCTGATGACGCTTCTCGGCATGACGCCTTTGTCGGTGGCGGGATACACCAATCTGGGCGTGGCGCTGCGCCGGCTCGGGCGGGTGGAGGAGGCGATGGCCGCCTACCGCAGCGCGCTGGGGTTCTCTTCCGGCGAGCCGGGAACCCTCAACAACCTTGGCATCACGCATCAGGACCTGGGCCGCTACGAAGAAGCCGCCGCCTGCTTCCGCCGCTCCATCGCGGTGCAGCCGGACGGCGCCCACGCCCATCTCAATCTCGGCCTCGTCGCCCGCGACGAGATGCGGGTGGACGAGTCGATCGCCCTGACACGCCGCGCCGCCATCCTGGAACCGGCTCTGGCCGAGGCGCACACCGCGCTGGGCCACGGTCTTCTGATCAAGGGGGAGCTTCGCGAAGGATTTGCGGAGTATGAATGGCGGTCCCGCATGCCGGACTTCCCCTCGCCCCGCCGTGACTTCGCCTCGCCGGTCTGGGACGGATCGCCTCTCGCGGGACGAACCCTGTTGGTTCACGACGAGCAGGGGGTGGGGGACACGATCATGTTCGCGCGCTACGCCGCACTGCTCCAGACGCACGGCGCGCGGGTATTCCTGGACTGCAACGGGCAACTCGTCCGGCTGCTTTCGTCGATGCCGGGGATTGCCGGCGTTGTTCCCCGTTACGACCCGCCGCCGCCGCACGACGTCCATGTTGCCCTGGCGAGCCTGCCTCACATGCTGCGCGCCACCCTCTACACCATTCCGGCACCGTTCGCCTATCTGCGGGCGGAACCCGATCTGGTGGAGAGCTGGCGAGCGCGCCTCGGTCCAAAAATTGGTCTCCGCGTCGGGTTGGTCTGGGCCGGCAATCCGGAGTTCAAGGGCGACGGGCTGCGCTCCCCCGGTCTGGCGGCCTTCCGGCCCCTGCTCGATCTGCCGGGGGTTTCGGTCTTCGGGCTTCAGAAGGGAGCCGGGAGGCGCGATCTGGATCGGTGCGGGCCGTTGCCCGCCGGCTTCGTCGACCTCGGCGCGGACATCGCCGACTTCGCCGACACGGCGGCGATCATGGAGAACCTGGATCTGATCGTCAGCTCCTGCACCGGGCCGGCCCATCTCGCCGGGGCGCTCGGGCGGCCGGTGTGGACTGTGCTGCCCTTCGCTCCGGACTGGCGGTGGCTGGAGCATGGCGTCTGCACCCCCTGGTATCCGACCATGCGTCTGTTCCGGCAGGAGCGGCGCGGCGATTGGAGCGCGGTCATGTCACGACTGTGCGCGGTGCTGGAAGGCCTGGGCGGCTGAGGCTGCGGGGGCCAGGGCCGGGTCGTTGGCCATCGGACTCAGGACGGCTCGACCGTGAAGGCTTCCGGCGGCAGGCCGGCGGCGTGGCGGTCCCACATGGTCTGGAAGGCGCGTTCGAGATGCCGCGTGAAGCGCGGGGTGTCGAACAGGGGGGCCGTGCTGCGGCCGGCCTCCAACCGGTGGCGAAAGCCGGTGAGCGTCGCCGGCTGTCCGGCCAGCTGCACCGCCCGTTCCTCGTACTCCGCGAAGGAGCCGGTGACCGTCTCCGGCAGGCCGGCGGCGTGCAGCAGGCTGGCCGCCACGCTGGAGGCGAAGGTTCCGCCATGCAGGGTGAGGACGGGCGCCCCCATCCATAGGGCGTCGGAGGTGGTGGTGTGCCCGGTGTAGGGAAAGCTGTCGAGCGCCAGATCGGCGAGCCGGTAGCGGGCGAGATGCTCGGCCTGCGGACGGGGAGCGGCGAAGACCAGCCGCGCCGGCTCGACGCCATGGCGCGCCGCCTCCGTCCGCAAATTGGCGGTGGCGTCGCTTCCCGCGTCCAGCAGCCAGAGCGTGCTGGCCGGAACGCGGCGCAGGATGCGCATCCACAGGGCGAACAGGTCGGGGGCGATCTTGAAGGCGGCGTGGAAGGCGCAGAAGACGACGCCTTCGGCTGGCAGACCACAGGACGCGCGCGTCGGCATCGGGGCGTCGGTTGGCCGGCGGCGGTCGTTGACCTGATAGCTGTCGGGCATCCGGACCAGCCGCTCGCGGTAGAAGGGCTGGTGCTCGGGCGGCGTGACGATGCGGTCGCCGATGGCATAGTCCAGCAGTTCCGCGCCCAAGGGTCCCGGATAGCCCAGATAGGCCACCTGGATGGGAGCCAGACGCCGCGCCAGCAGCGTCAGCCGGACGTTCTGGGTATAGCCCTTGAGGTCCACCAGGATGTGGATGCCGTCCTCGGCGCAGAGCGCCGCGACCGTGCCGGGATCGGCCTGCCGCAGGTCGCGGAAGCGGTCGAAGCCGGCTTCCAGCCGCCGCCGCATCGGGCTTCCGTCATCCTCGCCGTAGGAATAGCCGAAGATGGAAAAGCGCGCACGGTCATGCAGCTCGAAAAGCTCCGCTGTCAGGTGGGCAGTGGCGTGGTCGTGGAAGTCGGCGGAGAGATAGGCGATGTTCAGCCGTCCCCCCGGCGGCAGGGTGCGCCGCGGGGCCGCAGCCGGCGAGACCGGCCCGACGGCCTCACGGTGGAAGCGGCGGGCCGCGCGGTCCTGCTGGGCCGGGCTGGTCCCGATGAGCAGGCTCAGCAGCGGCAGCACCACTCCCCGGTCGCGGTCGATGACGTCCAGCAGCCGGCGGCAGGTCTCCTCGTGGGTTCGCCAGTCACAGATGGACAGGCTCGCGAACAGGCGGTCGCACAGCAATTCGGTCCGCTCCGGGGCAAGCCGGTGGGCGTGGTCGTAGCCCTGGGCGGCTTGAGCCAGCCGCTTGGCCGCCCGCATGCTGTGGGCGCTCTCGCGCCATGCCTCCGCCGAGTCCGGCTGGAGCGCCAGCGCCCGCCGATGGGCCTCCAGCGCCTCGCCGCCGCGCCGTTCGTCCCGGAACAGGGTGCCGAGCCGGGTGAAGAGCAGGGCGTCCGGCTGAAGGCGGAGCGCCCGCCGGATCAGGGCCGCGGCGAGGCGGGGGCGGGCATGGCGTTCCAGAAGGGCGAGGTTGCTGAAGGCGTCCGCCAGATCCGGCTGCAAGGCGACGGCGAGGGCGAAATGCCGCCGCGAGTCCTCCTGCCGTCCCAGGGAGAAATCCACCACGCCCAGCAGGAAGGCCGCCGCCGTCTGGTCGGGCGACGCGTTGAGGATCGCGCGGCAGAGCCTGCCGCTGTCCTCCGGCTTTCCCTGCTGGTAGAGGGCGAAAGCCCGGCCCAGGGCCTCCTCCACCCTGGCATGCGGCGTTCCGGGTGGCGGCGCATGACTGAGCGGGCGGGTGACCGTGCCGCCCTCGGGCGTGGAGAGGGTGTGGGGGTCCTGCTTGCGGGGCAGGGGGTAGCCGGCCAGATGCAGGATGCCGAGCGGGGCGTGGGGAAGCTCCGGCTCCAGCAGCAACCGGCCGTCCGCGGAGCTGAAGGGCATGGCCCGGAAGCAGATCCAGTTGCAGCGCGCCGGCAACTGGCTGAACGGCAGCCCGCCGGTGCGCAGGGCGAGGTTCAACGCGACCTGTTCGCTGACGAAGAGCGCGGTCCGGCGGAGGGAGTCCGCCAGCAGGCGCGCCCAGAGCGCCCAGTGCGGCGCGTCGCGGCGCGCGGCAAAGACGCCGCAGTTCAGCAGAGGGTAGGCGAAGAGGCGGCGCGCCGTGTCCTCGTCGAAGCAGGCCTTGTACCAGTCATGGAGGTGATGGGCGTAGGGCGCACCGTCGTAGAAGGGCGTGTAGGCGCGGTCAAGCTCCGGCACGATGGCGAAGCCGGTCGCCGCCGCACCCGTCAGCAGCAGCTCGATGGCCGACCAATCCTGCACCCAGCAGTCGGCGTCCAGCCACAGGATGACGGCGGCGTCCGGAACATGGTTCGGAAGATGGGGGCGCGACACCATCGCCTTGAAATACTCCGGCATCGGCCGGTCGAAGGGATGGTCCCAACCGGGGACCGCCAGCCGCGCCCCTTCGCCGGTCAGCCAGCGCCGATCCTCCGCCCCAAGCCCGAGATCGAGGACGGTGACGGGAACCCCGGCCCCTTGTGGAAAGGCGCGGATCGAGCGGACGAGCCCCTGGAGCAGCGGGAAATAGGCGGCGTCGCCGGCCGTCGCAATCGCGAAGGGATGCACCCGTCAGCTCCCGGCCGGCGTTTCTCTCCCGTGGCGGGGGAGGCGCGGCACAGGAGTGAAATCCCTGAGGCGGGAACCGGCGGTCCGTTCCATTCGTTCCCTCCGTCCATCGATCCGGGGGGCGACCCTGCATCATCGGCCAGGTCTTGGCAATCCTCCGAGCGGCTCGCCACGCCGATGCGTTCCATCCGATGTTCCCTTCTCCCCGGGCTCACGGCCCCGGTTTTATGCCCCTGGTTTTATGCTCGTCCGAGGTCTCGGTCACGCCCTGCCCGAACGCGATGGTGCCCAGCAGGCAGCGGGTCTCCGCCTGCTCCGGCCGGACTTGCAGGATCGAGCGGCAGAGATCGGCCGCCTCCTCGGCGCGGCCGGCCCGATGGAACGCGACCGCCCGGTCCAGGGCCTGGGCGAGCGTGATGGCGCCTTGCGGCGGAGCGGCTTCCATCCGACAATGGTTGGCATTGGCCGCCGGCCCGCCGACGGGGTTTTCCGGATGGCGCTTTTTTGGTGGCGTCCGTGAGAGGGACAGTCGTGGGTGAGGAAGGCTTTCTTCTTGTTTTCAACCGGGGATTGCTGGGCGTAGAGAGATCCGAGTTGCCGGAGGCGGCGACGAGCTTCCGGGCCGCCACCGCCCTGCGGCCGGAGCATCCGGTGGTCTGGTTCCTGCTGGGGGTGACCCTGTGGACGATGGGGCGTGCGGAAGAGGCCGCGGCGGCGCTGCATGTGGCGCTCCGCCTGCGGCCCGGGCATCCCGACACGCTCTTCCATCTCGCCTCCGTCCATCTGGAACGGCGGCGGCCGGGGTGTGCCCTGCCGGCCCTGCGCCGCCTGATCGCCCTGCGGCCAGACCACGAGGGCGCGGCATTCGCGCTGGGCAGCGCGCTGATGGCGCTCGACGACCCTCAGGAGGCGGAGCGCGCCTTCCGGCTGGCTGCGCTGCTGCAACCCGATGGGGCGGCGGTGAACAACAATGTCGGCGCGGCGATCATGGCGCAACGGCGGCCCGGGGCGGCGCTGGGACATTTCCGGCGCGCCGTCAGGATCGATCCGTCCTGGCCCGAGCATCGCAAGAATCTGGGCACCGCCCAGCTCATGCGCGGCGCGCTGGAGGAGGGCTTCCGCGACTATGAATGGCGCACCGGCCAGGCGGTCTGGCAATGGAACCGGAGCTTTCCGGGCAAGCCGGTCTGGGACGGCGGTCCGCTCGCCGGCCGGACCATCCTGGTCCATTACGAACAGGGGCTGGGCGACAGTGTGCAATTCGTCCGCTATTTCCCGCTGCTCAAGGCCAGGGGCGCACAGACCGTCTTCGAGTGCCAGCCGCTGCTGAAACAGCTGCTCGCCACCGCCCCCGGCATCGACATGCTGGTGGCGCGGGGGGAGACGCTGCCGGATTTCGATTGCTGCCTGTCTCTGATGAGCCTGCCGCACCGCTGCGGCACCAGGGCGGATACCATCCCACAGGGCATTCCCTATCTGCGGACCGATCCGGAACGGGCGGCCTTCTGGCGCGAGCGGGTGCGCGGGCACGCACGGCCGGGCGAACTCCGGGTCGGCGTCCAGTGGCGTGCCGACGGCGACGACCGGTCCATCCCGCTGGACTGCTTCGAAGCCCTGTCGCAGGTTCCCGGCACGCGGCTCTTCAGCCTGCAACAGGCTGTCGGGCTGGACGAGCTGGAGCGGCTGGGCGCGCGGTTCGGGATCGTCGACCTGCCGGGCCGGCGGGCCGGGGCGGAGGGGTTCCTCGACACCGCGGCGCTCGCGGAGGCCATGGATCTCGTGGTTGTCTGCGATTCCGTGGTCGGGCATGTCGCCGGGGCGCTGGGCAGGCCGGTGTTCCTGGTGCTGCCCTGGCTGGGCGACTGGCGCTGGATGAAGCATCCCGACTGCACGCCCTGGTATCCGGCGCACCGGCTGTTCCGCATGGCGCGCCCCAACGACTGGCACGGGGGCATGCTGCGGGTGGCCGAAGCCGTAGCGGATGAGGTTCGACGTGCCCGATCTTGAATCTGCCGTCGCGCTCTATGAGGCAGGCCGCCATGCGGAGGCCGCCGTGGCCTGCCTTGCCCTGCTGGAGGCGGGAGTGCGCGACGCCGACATCCTCAACCTGCTGGGAGCGTCGCTGGTCTCGACCGGCAACGGCGATACGGCGGTGGGGCCGCTGGAGGAGGCGGTGCAGATCGCCCCCGCACATGTTGCCGCCCGCTGCAATCTGGCGCTTCTGCGGCAGCAGCGGCGCGACTGGGCAGCGGCGGAAAGGCATTTCGGTGTGCTCGCCTTGCTGGATCCGGCCTTCCGGCTCGGCCAGGAGCGTCTTGGCACCGTGCGGCAGGAACGCGGCGATCTGGATGGGGCGGTCCGTGCCCTGACGCGGGCGGTCCGTCTCGACCCCCGGTCCGGGTTGGCGTGGTTCAACCTCGCCTCGGTGCGGATGCTGGCCGGCCTGTTCGAGGAGGCCATCGCCGGGTTTCGCCACGCCATCGCCGAGGATCCCTCCGGCGCCCTCGCCCATGTCCAGCTCGGCGAGATGCTGTTGCGGCTGGGAGAGGTCGATGCGGCGGCGGAGGCCTTCCGGCGTGGGCTGAGGCTCGATCCGGCCGTTCCGAACGCGGCGGACGGACTGGCCCGTTGCGGGCGCTATCGGATCATGACCGGCACCACCGGAACGCAGGCCGGCGGCGTGGCAATCCGCGGCCCCTTCGAGAGCGCCACGGGTTACGGCTATTTCTGCCAGTGCCTCATCCGGGCGCTGCGGGCGAGGCAGGTGCCGCTGGAGGCGGTCGGGATCAAAGGGCCGGAATCCTGGCCGGGAAGCCGGCTCGACCGGCCCGTGCCGGCGCGGGCGATGGTGAACTGCCTCATTCCGCTGGCGGTGGAGCGGGTGCCGGGCCGTGCGGCCGTGACCTTCTCCATGTTCGAGGGGACGCGGATTCCGCCGGCATGGCGGCGGATGAGCGAGCGCAGCGACCTGATCGTGGTGCCGACCGAATCCTCGCGCCTGGCCTGGGCGGAGCGGGGCTTTCCCGAGGACCGCCTGCGCGTCTGCCCGCTCGGCGTCGATCCGGCGGGGCCGGGGAGCGTCCCTGTCTTGGTCGCCTCCGGCGGGCGGCGGGTGTCGAGCTACCGGCACCGCTTCCTCAACGTCTCGGACTTCAACCCGCGCAAGAACATCGACGGGCTGCTGCGGGTCTGGCTGCGCGCCACCGCGCCCACCGACGAGGCCGTGCTCATCCTGAAGCTCGGCCGGAGCCTCGGTCCGGGCTTGCGGACACAGCTCGGTGAGCTGGTGCGGGCGGCGGAGCAGGCCGTGGGCCGGCGGCTGGCGGAGGCCGCGCCGGTGGTGCTGATCGACCGGCTGCTGTCCGACGAGGAGATGAAGGGGCTTCACCGCGCCGCCACCCATTACTGGAGCCTGTCGCATGGGGAGGGCTGGGACCTGCCCATGGCCACGGCCGGGGCTATGGGGCTGGGGCTGATCGCGCCCGCCCACTCCGCCTATCTCGCCTATCTCGACGCGGGGAACGCGCGGCTGATCCCCTCCTCCGTCGGCCCCGCCCGCGTGCCGGGGGAGGGGGGCTTCTACCCCCCCTTCCACGGGCTGGACTGGTGGGTGCCGGACGAGGAGGCCGCCGCCGCGATCCTGAGGGGCATCATCCGGGGAGGGGATCGCCTGCCGTCCGCCCGCGACCGTCTGGCGCGCTTCACCTGGGAACGCTCGGCCGACCGGCTGCTGGCCATCCTCGACGAGACGGGGCTGCGCTGATGGAAACGGAGGAGACCTTCGCCGCCGCGCTGGCGGAGCACGAGAACGGCCGGTTCGCGGCGGCGCAGGCCGGCTACCGCGCCGTGCTCGCGCGGGAGCCCGGCCATCCGCAGGCCAACAACAACCTGGGCATCCTGCTGCGCCGGGCGCGGCGCTGGGAGGAGGCCGCCGCCTGTCTCCGCAAGGCGGTGGCGGGCTGGCCGGAGGATTCGGGCGTGCGGAGCAACCTCGCCTGCACGCTCGGTGACCAGGGGCGCGTCGCCGAGGCGACGGCCGCCCTGCGCGTCGCGCTCGCGCTCAGCCCTGAGGCTCCCGGTTCCTGGTTCAACGCCGGAAACCTGCTCAAATCGGTGCAGAATCCCAGGGGCGCCAAGATAGCCTATGGACGGGCGATCCGCCTCGATCCCGGTATGGGCGAGGCGCTGAGCAATCTCGGCGACTGCCAGCGCGAGGAAGGGGCGCTGACGCAGGCGGTGGACAGCTACCTGGCGGCGATCCGGGCACGGTCGGATCTGCCGCAGCCCTTCGTCAATCTGGGGGAGGCGCTGAAGGACCAGGGGCGCATCACGGAGGCGATCGGAATTCTCCAGAAGGGGTTGGAGCATCACCCCGACATGGTGCTGATGCGCTCCAACCTGCTGCTGGCCCTCCATTACTCGCCCTGGATTCCGCCCGAGGTCATCGCCCGCGCGCACGCGCACTGGAACGAGCGCCACGCGCGGCCGCTTTTCGACGGGGCGAAGCCCTTCGCCAACGACCGCGATCCCGACCGGCGGCTGCGGGTCGGTTATGTGTCTCCGGATTTCTGCCATCACGCCTGCGCTCATTTCATCGAGCCGCTGCTGCGCGGGCATGATCGCGGCGCGGTGGAGGTCCTCTGCTACGCGACCGAGCGGCGGCGGGACGGCATGACCTTGCGGATGGAGGCGCTGGCCGACGGCTGGCGGTCGCTGGCCGATCTGGACGATGCGGACGCCGCGGCGCTGATCGGGCGGGACCGCATCGACATCCTCGTCGATCTGGCCGGCCACACGGCGGGCGGGCGGCCCCTGCTGTTCGCACGGCGGCCGGCGCCGGTGCAGGTCACGTGGCTCGGCTATCCCGACACGACCGGCATGCCGGCGGTGGACTGCCGGCTGACCGATGCCGTCGCGGACCCGCCGGGCGAGAGCGACGGCTGGCACGCCGAGCGGCTGGTGCGGCTGCCGCGCGGCTTCCTCGCCTTCCAGCCGCCCGCCGACGCCGGCCCGGTCGCGGACCCGCCGGCGCTCGCCAACGGTTTCGTCACCTTCGGCTCCTTCAACAGCCTGGCCAAAATGACCCCGGAGGTGGTGCGGGTGTGGTCCGCCCTTCTGGCGCGGGTGCCATCGGCCCGGCTGCTGCTGAAGAGTCCCGGCTTCGAGGATTCCGCGGTGCGGAACGCCGTACACCGGGATTTCGCCCGCCGGGGCGCGCGTCCCGAACGGATCGAGCTTCTGATGCCGACCGAGTCCGTCGCCGATCATCTGCGGGCCTACGGCCGGCTGGACGTGGCGCTCGATCCCTTTCCCTACAACGGCACGACCACGACCTGCGAGGCGCTGTGGATGGGGGTTCCGGTCATCACGCTCGCCGGCAGCCATCACGTGGCGCGGGTAGGCGCCAGCCTGTTGTCCCACTGTGGGCTGGAGGAGTTGATCCAGCAGGATGAGGCCGGCTATGTCGACGCGGCGGCGTCGTTGGCCGGCGACCTTTCGCAGCTGTCCGGGCTGCGCCGGGGGATGCGGAAGCGGTTGGAAGGCTCGGCGCTTCTCGATCATCGCGGTTTCGCACGGTCAGTGGAGCAGTCTTACCGGGCCATGTGGCGCGATTGGGCACTGGGCGGCCGTCCTTAGCGCATCATTCCGGACTCCGCTGAATCGCATCGCACCGCTCCCCGGTCATTTCCCGTCGGCAGGGGCATTCCGCAGCGGCGTGGGGCGGCGGCGGCCGTTGCGGGAGGCAAGCATCGGCGACCTCCCCACCGGAGCGGACGTCGCCGCCTTCGCTCACTCGCGACGGCAGCGAGCAACATCTCAACATTGCGAATGCACGCTTGTATTTATTCCTTGAAATTATCCAGATCTCGGCTTTCCTGCTGCTGGTCGTTTCAGGAAATTTCTTTCCGAATCACATGTTTTCATGCCGGAGGTTAACGATAATATTAATGGAATCGGAATGAAGTCGATTAAAAATATGAAAGCCATTTTGATTTTCATTATAGATTGTCTGCAAAGTATTGATATTAATTATTCATTAACCATTATTAAAGACTTGTCTACAACTGACTTTGTCACAAATCGACTGATTTTGATTTTGGACTTCTTCAAAAATATCCCCTTAGGTTGCGATTGTCCGCCTTTGTCAAAAGCGGGCATTTTCGGGCTGCGCCAGTGGTTGGCGCGATACCAGCCCTTGGACCGCGATCGTCAAGCTTCCTTCCGGGAAGCCTCTAGATGGGGATTGGTATGGCTGCCGGTGAGACTCTGACCCTGATTGCGGGAGCCACGGACTACATCTTCAGCAGTGGGGATGTCTGGTCCGGCGTCAAGGGGCTCGGCACGCGCGGCGTCGTGCTGAGGTCGTCGGGAAGCACCCTCGCGGTCACCAACCTCGACCACATCACCGGTGGCACGAGCGTCAGCACCAAGGACGTCGTCACGTTGGCGGGTGCGGGCGGCAACACCATCACCGTACGAGCGCTGGAGACGCTGATCGGCAGCGGCGGCTACGACCGGGTCATGGGCGCCTCGACCGGCACGTCCATGGCGGTGGAGTCGATCGAAACCTTCGTCGGCGCCTCGACCGGCACCAACCTGATCGTCCTGACGAGCGCCGCCGGCAACACGATGTCGGTGGCCTATCTGAAATCGATCGTCGGCAGCGCCGGCAAGGACGTCATCAGTTTCGGTGCCGACGGCCAGGTGGGAGGCACCGTCGCCGTAACGGCGGTCGAGACGCTGATCGGTACCTCTGGCAACGACATCGTCGCGACCATCGGCGGCGGCAGCAACACCGCCCAAGTGAAAAACATCGAGGTCTTCCTCGGCAACGGCTCCAAGGCCGGGGACGTCGTCGTGCTCGACAGCGCGGGGGGTACGATCGGCCTCAGCTACGTCGAGACGCTGATCGGCAGCAGCGCCGTCGACGTCTTCACGATGGGCTACAAGAGCGGCACGATCAACATGGCGACGGGTGGTGGCACCACCGCCGTGTCGATGATCGACACCATCGTCGGTGGAACCGGCTCCCGCAACGCCGCCATTCTGCTGGACGTCGGCACCACCGTCACGGTCGCCAGCCTCAATACGCTGATCGGCGGCAGCGGCAACGACGTCGTCAATATGACGTTCCGGGATGGGACGCCGATCATCGGCGATGGCCCCATCGCCTGGAACACCGTCGGCAACACCATGCAGGTGGAGGCGCTCGAGACGGTGATCGGCACCACTGGCGAAGACACGCTCATGGTGCTCGGCAACACCGGCATCACGATGAGCGTCTCGGCGATCGAGGCGATCATCGGAAAGGGAGGCACTGAAACGGTGCTGCTGGGCAACGGCGGCAGCACGGTCAAGGTCTCCTCCCTGGAGACGCTGATCGGCGGCGCCGGCAACGACGTCGTGTCCGTAACCGGGGTCAGCGCCAACAACGGCATGACCATGATGGTGTCGTCGGTCGAGACCTTGATCGGCGGCGCCGGCAACGACGTGGTGTGGCTGACCGAAACCGCCGGCACCGTCTATGTGTCCGGGATCGATACCGTCTTCGTGGGCGGTCAGGCCATGGACATCGGCAACGCCGACCGTTTCCTGGTCTTTCCGGTCGCGGTGACCGCGCCTTCGGCCCCCGGTCTCAGCGTCGGTTCGGACAGCGGCACGCTGGGTGATGCCAGGACGAACGCGACCCTGCCGACCCTGACCGGCACGGCCGCAGCGGGCAGCGTCGTCAATCTCTACGGCAACGGGACCACGCTGCTGGGCAGCGGGACCGCCGACGGCACCGGGCAATGGGCGGTCACGGCGACCACGGCGCTCGCCGACGGCACCTGGACGATCACGGCGAAGACCGTCTCCTCCGGCATGGAGAGCGCGGCGTCGGGCGAGTTTCTGCTGACCATCGACGCGACGGCGCCGACCGCGCCGACCCTTGCCTTCACGCCGGGATCGGACAGCGGCCGCTCCTCCGCCGACGGTGTCACCAACGTCACGACGCCGACCGTGACGGGCACGGCCGAGGCGGGCAGCACGGTCACCCTCTATCTCGACGGGGTGAGCGTCGGAACGACGACCGCCAGCGGCGTCGGCGCCTGGTCGATCGCCACCTCCGCGGTTTCCCAAGGTGGTCACACCCTGACCGCCCGCGCGGTGGACACGGCCGGTAACACGAGCACCGTCTCGGCCGGCCTCACGCTCACGGTGGACACCACGGTGGCGGCCCCGACCGGCTTGGCGCTGGCGACGGCGAGCGATACCGGGATCCTGGGCGACAACCTCACCGCCATCAACACCCCTGTCATCGGCGGCACGGCGGAGGCCAATGCCGTCGTAAGCCTGTACAAGGACTCCACCACCCTTCTCGGCAATGCGACCGCCGACGGAAGCGGCATCTGGCGGATGACGCTGGGCGCGCTGGGCGACGGCGCACACACCCTCGCCGCGCGCGCGGTCGATCTGGCGGGCAACAGCAGCACCGCCTCGAGCCCGTTCGTCGTCACCATCGACACCACGCCTCCGGCCGCTCCCTCCGCCCCGTCGCTGACGGCGGCCTCGGACAGCGGCAGCTCCTCCTCGGACCGGCTGACGAACGTCAGGACGCCGACCTTCACCGGCACGGCCGAGGCGAACAGCGTCATCGATCTGCTGGTCTCCGGCAGCGTGGTGGGAACGGGCACCGCCGACGGGTCCGGCGCCTGGACCGTGACCGCCGGCAGCGCCCTCGCGGACGGCAACTGGTCCTTCTCCACCCGCTCGCGCGATGCCGCCGGCAACACGCGGGACGGCGTGGCGAGCCTGACCGTCACCATCGACACCACGGCGGACGCGCCGGGCGGTCTGAAGCTGACCGCCGCCACCGACACCGGCCGCAGCACGACCGACGGCCTCACCAACCTCGTCTCGCCCACCGTCGCCGGCACGGCGGCTGCCGGCAGCACCGTGACGCTCTACGACGGCGCCGTGGCGCTCGGCGCCGCGACGGCCAACGGCCAGGGCAACTGGGAAATCGCCACCAGCGGCCTCGCCGTCGGCGCCCACACGCTGACGGCCAGGGCCGTCGATGCTGCGGGCAACACCAGCCTCCCCTCCGCCGCCTTCACCGTCACGGTGGACACCAGCGCGTCCGCCCCGACCGGCTTGGCCCTGGCGGCGGCGTCGGACACCGGCGTCACCGGCGATTCGAGGACGAACCTCACGACGCCCTCGGTCATCGGGACGGCAGAGGCGTCCAGCATCGTCTTTCTCTACGAAGGCAACACCCTGCTCGGCCAAGCCACGGCGGGAGCCGACGGCAGCTGGACGGTCGCCTCGTCCGCGCTGACCGGCGACATCCACACCCTGACCGCCCGCGCCGTCGATCCGGCCGGCAACACCTCCGCCGCGAGCGGCGGCCTTGTCGTCAACATCGACCTGACGGCGCCGAACGCTCCGGGCGGACTCCTGCTGAACTCCGACAGCGGCACGCCGAACGACAACCGGACCCGAATCCCTACGCCGGCGATCACGGGCACGGCCGAGGCCGGCAGCACCGTGCGGCTGTATGAGGGCAACGTCCTGCTCGGGACGGGCACGGCGGACCTTGCCACCGGCGCCTGGACGGTCACCTCCGCCAGCCTGGGGGATGGGGCTCACACGCTGACCGCGCGGGCGGTGGACATTGCCGGCAACACCGGCGCCGCCTCCGCCGCCCTCGCCATCACGATCGACCAGACCTCGGCCACGCCGGGCGCCCTGGCGCTGAGCAGCTCCACCAACAGCGGCAGCCAGGCCGACGCCCTGACCAACGCGCTGGCCCCCACCATCACCGGTACGGCCGAAGCCGGCGCCACGGTTACGCTCCATGGCGGCGGTTCGAGCGCCAGCGCGACGGCCGACGGTTCCGGCCACTGGTCCGCCACGATCACCGGCCTCGGCGAGGGCGACCACACCCTGACCGCCAGCGCCGTGGACGTGGCCGGCAACACCAGCCAGCTGTCCGCCGGTCTGGTCATCAGCATCGACCGCACCGGGCCGGGATTGTCGGTGCCGACGGCGGACACCGCCGGGCCTTCGGGCCAGTTCACCCCGATCCTGTCGGGCACGGCCGAGGCCAACAGCGTCGTCACCCTGTATGACGGCTCCGCCGTCGGGGCGGCGGTGCTCGGGGTCGTGACCGTCGGCAACAGCGGCCTGTGGTCGATCACCACGCCGGAACTCGGCGGCGGCACCTACACGATGACCGCGCGCGCGCTGGACGCGGCCGGCAACGAAACCGTCACGACCACGCCGCTTTCGGTGACCGGGCGCATCGGCGTGCCCGGCGGTCTCCAGCTCGCCTCCGATTCCGGTGTGCCCAACGACGGGATCACCAACGTGGTCTCGCCGATCCTGACGGGAACCGCGCTTGCGGGCGCGACGGTCTCCCTCTACAGCGGCCTGACGCTGATCGGCACCGGCACGGCCGATGGCAGCGGCGTGTGGACCGTCGCCTCGACCGGCACGCTGGCGACCGGAAGCGCGCACACGCTTTATGCCAAGATCGATGCCTATGGGACGGTCCTCACCTCCGCGGGCCTGACGGTCACCATCGACACGACGGCGCCCGATCAGCCGGGCGCGGTGGCGCTGCAGGCCGGATCGGACAGCGGCTCGGTCGACACCGACCGCATCACCAACCTCGACGCGGTCACCGTCACCGGCACCGCCGAGGCGCGCAGCGTCGTCACCCTGTATGGCAACGACGGGACCACGGCGCTCGGCACCGCCACCGCCTCCGACGGCGGGATATGGTCGCTCAGCACGGGCTCGCTGGCGGCGGGCGTCCATACGCTCACCGCCCGCGCGGTGGACATCGCCGGCAACACCGGCGCCGCCTCCGGCGGCCTTGTCGTCACCATCGACCGCACCGCCGACGCCCCGACCGGCCTCGCCCTGGCGACGGGATCCGACACGGGCCTGACGGGCGACGCGATCACCAGCGTCCTGGCCCCGACCATCACCGGAACGGCGGAGGCCAACGGCACCGTCTCGCTGTACAACGGCGCCAACCTCGTCGGCACCGCCACCGTGGACGGCAGCGGCAACTGGTCGGTGACCACCTCCGCGCTCGGCAACGGCACGCACAGCCTGACCGCGCGCGTCGTGGACGTCGTCGGCAACACCAGCAATGCCTCCTCGGCCTTCGTGGTCACCGTCGATACGACGGCGCCCGACGCGCCGGGCGGGCTGTCGACCGATCCGGCCGACGACAGCGGCGTCCGCGACAACGTCACCAACATCCGGACGCAGACCGTCACCGGAACGGCGGAGGCCGGCGCCACCGTCGTCCTGTACGACGGCGCCACCGCGCTGGGCACGCAGGTCGCGACGGGCGGGGTTTGGACTATCGGGACGGGCACGCTGGCCGAGGGCGGACACACGCTGACGGCGCGGGCCGTCGACGCGGCCGGCAACACGGGTGCCGCCTCCGCGGCGCTGACCGTCACCATCGACCTGTCCACCCCGGCTCCGAGCGCCATGGCCCTGACCGCGGCGTCGGACACCGGCTACAGCGCCACGGACCGCATCACCAACGCCACGACGCTGTCGCTGACCGGCTCCGCCGAGGCGAACAGCACCGTTACCCTCTACGACGGCTTGGCCGGCAGCCTGACGCCGCTGGCGACGCTGGTCGCCGACGGTAACGGCGCCTGGTCCTACACCGGGACCGCGTTCGCCGAGGGCACGCACACCCTCACCGCCACCGCGGTGGACCCCAGCGGCAACACGTCGAGCGGCGCCGGCACGCTGGTGGTGACGGTCGACCTGACCGTCGACGCGCCCGGCGCGCCGGCCCTGGCCCCCGCGTCGGACACCGGCGTGTCGGGCGACGGGAAGACCCGCCTGCTGGCACCCACCTTCACCGGCACGGTGGAGAGGGGCGCGGTGGTGTCGCTGTACGACGGCGGCAATTTCGTTGGCATGGGCACGGCTGATGGCGCCGGCGTCTATTCCATCGAGACGCCGCTGAGCAACGGGTCGCACACCATCACGGCGCGCGTCGTCGATGCCGCCGGCAACAACACGGCAGCCGCTTCCGCCCCGCTGGTCATCACCATCGATGCCGTCGCGCCCGACGCGCCGTCCGCGCCGGCGCTGGACCCGGCCTCGGACAGCAGCACGCCGGGCGATCTCCTCACATCGGTGGCCACGCCGACCGTGACCGGCACGGCGGAGGCGCTCAGCACCGTCCATCTCTACAGCGGCGGCATCAGCGTCGGAACGGCCACCGCCGACGGAACGGGCGCCTGGACGATCACCGCCGGCAGCCTCGCCGACGGCGTGAACACGCTGACCGTCCGCTCCGTGGACGACGCCGGCAACACCAGCAGCGCCTCGGCTTCGCTTCTGCTGACCATCGACACCACGCCGCCGACCCCGGGCGGCCTGGCTCTGACAGCGGCTACCGACAGCGGCCGCGTCAATAACGATGCCGTCACGTCGGTGACGGCGCCGGTCATCACCGGCACCGCCCAGGCCGGCAGCATCGTCACGCTCTACGACGCCAACGGAAACACCCTGCTGGGCAGCGCGACGGTGGACAGCCTCGGCCAATGGTCGGTCGCCAGCCCGACGCTGGCCGAGGGGCTGCACACGCTGTCGGCCCACGCCGTGGATCCGGCCGGCAACACGGCGGTCGTGGCGGCGGCCCTGATCGTCAACGTCGACCTCACCGTCCTGCCGTCGTCGGCGCCCAGCCTGACCGCCGGGTCCGACAGCGGCATCGCCAACGACCAGCTCACCAACGACACCACGCCCACGGTGAGCGGAAGCGCCGAGGCGTACAGCGTCATCACCCTCTACGCCGGGACCACGCTCGTCGGCACGGGAACCGCCGACGGTTCGGGGAACTGGACGGTGACCACGGGGACGCTCATCAGCGGCAGCCACACGCTGACCGCCCGCGTCACCGATCTGGCCGGCAACAGCACCGCCGCGGCGTCCGCTCCGCTAATCGTCACCATCGACACCGAGAACCTCACGATGTCGAACCTGGCCCTGGCGGCCGGGAACGACACCGGGGTGTCCGACACCGACGGGCTGACCAAGCTCGCCACGCCGACGATTGTCGGCACGGCGGAGAGCTTCAGCGTCGTCACCCTGTATGAAGGCAACGTCAGCGTCGGCTCGGCGACGGCGGACGCGACCGGCGCCTTCTCCCTCACCACGAACTCGCTGTCGCAGGGCAGCCATTCCCTGACGGCGCTCAGCGTCGACCGCGCCGGCAACACCTCCACGGTGTCGAGCAGCCTCCTCCTGTCGGTCGACCTGTCCACCCCGCAGCCCAGCCTGCTCATGGCCGTTGCGTCCGACAGCGGCATTTCGAACAGCGATCATCTCACCAACAACACCGTCCTGCCGCTGAGCGGCACGGCCGAGGCGGGCAGCACCGTCGTCCTGTACGACGGCACGACCGCGTTCGGCACGGTCGTCGCCGACAGCCTCGGCGGCTGGTCGCTGCTGTCCCCCTCGCTGGCGGCGGGCAGCCACAGCCTGACCGCCGAGGCGACCGACCTCGCCGGAAACCGCTCGACCTCCGCGGCTCTCGTCGTCACCATCGACACGGTTGCGGCGGTGCCCTCGCTGGGCCTGTCGGCCGCAAGCGACACCGGGGTCACCGGCGATTGGACGACGAACGACTCCACGCCCGATTTCACGGGCACGACGGAGGCCGGCGGGTTCGTCTCGCTTTACGAAGGCGGCACGCTGCGCGGAACGACGACCGCCGACGGCGCTGGGCTGTGGACCATCACCAGCAGCCAGATGGGCAACGGTCCGCACACGCTGACCGTGCGTGGCATGGACGCCGCCGGCAACACCAGCGTCCTGTCCTCGGCGGTGGTGATCACCATCGATACGGTCGTGCCGACCGCGCCGACCGGCATCACGCTCGCATCCGGTTCCGACAGCGGGACGTCGAACACCGACCGCCTGACCAACGTCGCGACCCCGACGCTGTCCGGCTCGGCCGAGGCCAACAGCACGGTCGTCCTCTACAGCGGCACCACGACCGTCGGCACGGCGACCGCCGGCGGCAGCGGGGGCTGGACCATCACCGCGGCGTCGCTGGCCGACGGCGTGAACACGCTGACGGTGAAGGCGACCGACGCCGCCGGCAACACCAGCGCCGCCAGTTCGCCGCTGAACGTCACCATCGACACCGTTCAGGCGGCGCCCGGCACCCCGGTGCTGGGCGCCGCCTACGACAGCGGAAGCTCCAGCACGGACGGCATCACCAGGATCGTCAACCCGACGATCACCGGCACCGGCGAAGCGGGTAGCGTCGTCACCCTTTACGACGGCAGCGTGAGCTACGGCTCCACCACCGTGAACGGGCTGGGTGTCTGGTCGATTGCCACCGGCACCCTGGTCCCGGGCACCCGCACCCTCACCGCCCGTGCGGTCGACGGCGCCGGCAACAGTTCGGTGGCCTCCGCCGGGCTGGTCATCACCATCGACACCTCCGCGGCGGCGCCGGGGACCCCGTCGCTCGTCGTCGACAGCGGCGCCTCCAACACCGACCGGCTGATCAACACCGGTTCGCCGACCCTCACCGGCACGGCCGAGGCGAACGGCCTCGTCCGACTCTACGATGGCGCCAGCCTCGTCGGATCCGGCACGGCCGACGGGTCGGGCGTCTGGACCATCGCCGCCAGCGGGCTCGGCGCGGGGGCGCACACGCTGTCGGCCCGGATGGTCGACGTCGCCGGCAACACCAGCGATCCGTCCGCGGCGCTGACCATCACCGTGGACACCACGGCTCCCGCCGCGCCGGGAACCCCGTCGCTCAGCGCCGGTTCGAACAGCGGTTCCACGGCGGACCGCATCACCTCGGTCTCCGCCCCGACCATCACCGGCACGGCCGAGGCGAACAGCCTCGTCACGCTGTATGACGGCACGACCAGTCTCGGCACCGTGACGGCCAACGGCAGCGGTGCCTGGTCGATCACCACCCCGTCGCTGACCGACGGGACGCACACGCTGTCCGCGGTCGCGCTCGACCTGGCCGGCAACACCAGTGCCGCCTCCGCGGCGCTGACGGTCACGATCGACACCACGGCGGCGGCCCCGACGGGGCTCGCCCTGGCTGCCGCCTCCGATACTGGACTCGTGGGCGACAACCTGACCTCCGCCACCACCCCGACGATCACCGGCCGGGCGGAGGCGGGGAGCGTCGTCACCCTGCTGGAAGGATCGACGGTGCTCGGCACCGGCACCGCCGACAGCACGGGCGCCTGGTCGATCACCAGTTCCGTCCTGGCGGGCGGCACCGGAACGGCGCATTCGCTGTTCGCCACGATTGTCGATGTGGCGGGCAACACCAGTTCCGCCTCCGCTTCGCTGAACTTCACCATCGACACCGAGCCGGACGCGGTCTCGATTGCGCTTGCCCCGTCGTCGGACACCGGATCCTCCAACAGCGACCGGATCACCTCCGACACCATGCCGACGCTCAGCGGCATCGTGGGAACGGACACGCTCGGCGCCGGCCGGATCGTCACGATCACGAGCGCGTTCAACGGGGGAACCGCCCAGGCCATCGGGACGGTGGTGGCGGACGCCATGACCGGCGCCTGGAGCTTCACTCCGTCGAGTTCTCTGGCCGCGGGTGTCTACAACTTCGGAATCTCCTCGTTCGACAATGCGGGGAACGCGGGCGTCAACGGCCTCACGGTGACCATCGATCTCACCGCCGACACACCCGGCGGGCTGGCCCTCGCCACCGGATCGGACAGCGGCCGCGACACGACCGACAACAAGACGAACGTCACCGCACCGGTCATCACCGGCACCGCCGAAGCCGGCAGCATCGTCACGCTCTACGACAACGCCGTCTCCGTCGGGACGGTCACGGCAAGCGGGCTTGGCACCTGGTCCTTCACCACGCCGACGCTGGCCGACGGCGCCCACACCTTCACGGCCAGGGCCGTGGACGTCACCGACAACACCAGCGGCCTCTCCGCCGCGCTGGTCGTCACCGTCGACACGCAGGCCGCCGCGCCAAGCGGCCTCGTCCTGGCGACCGACTCCGGCAGCAGCGCGACCGACCGCCTGACCAACGTCGCGTCGCCGACGATCCGCGGCACGGCCGAAGCCTCCAACGTCGTCATGCTGTACGACGGCTCGGCCCTGGTCGGCATGTCGACAGCCGGTCTCGACGGGAACTGGACGGTCCAGGCGATTGGCCTGGCGGACGGCGAGCGCACCCTGACGGCGACGACCATCGACCAGTTCGGCAACACCAGCGCCGCCTCGGCCGTCCTGCTCGTCACCATCGACTCCGCGGCACCCCAGCCCTCGTCCATCGCCTTGACGGCGGGCTCCAACAGCGGCTCGACCGCCGACCTCGTGACCAACAGCACGACGCCGGTCCTGACCGGGACGGCGGAGCCGGGCAGCGTGGTCATGCTGTATGACGGCGCCACCCTTCTGAACAGCTCGACCTCCGACGGCGCCGGCACCTGGACGATGAGTTCGGCGTCGCTGAGCGAGGGCACGCACAGCCTGACCGTCATTTCCCGTGATGTGGCGGGCAACACCGGCGCGGCCTCGGCTCCGCTCGTCATCACCATCGATCTCACCTCGGCCACGCCGACGGGGCTGAGCCTCGGCACCGGCTCCGACAGCGGTGCGCTGGCGAGCGACCGCATCACGAAGGTCGCCACGCCCACGGTCCTGGGCGTCGCCGAGGCGAACAGCGTCGTCACGCTGCACGACGACGTCAGCGGCCTGAACATCGGCACCGCCACCGCCGACGGGTCCGGCGTCTGGTCCATCGACGTGGCCTCGACGCTTTCCAGCGGCACGCATTCGCTGACCGCGACCGCCGTCGATGTGGCGGGCAACACCAGCGCCGCCGGTGTGCTCATCGTCACCATCGACACGGCGGCGGATGTTCCGACCACGCCGGTTCTGACGGCGGGCTCCGACCTCGGCAGCTCGAACAGCGACCGGCTGACTTCCGACAGCACGCCGACGGTGAGCGGAAGCGCCGAGGCCAACAGCGTCATCACCCTGTATGACGGCAGCGTCTTCGTCGGGCTGGGAACCGCCGGCGGCGACGGCCGCTGGTCGGTGACGGCCGGCGCTTTGACGGAGGGCGCGCACACGCTCACCGTGCGGGCAACGGATTTGGCCGGGAACACCAGCAACGCCTCCGGCGAACTGGTCGTGACCATCGACCTGACGACGGCCGTCCGCTCGATCATGCGGGTAAGCGGAAGCGCGGGCGCCAACAGCGTCGTTCAGCTCTACGAGGGCGTGAACCCCGCCGGGGAGGGCATCACCTTCTTCGGGTCGGCGACCGCCGACGGCAACGGCCTGTGGACCCTGCTGGCAAGCGACCTGGGCGTGGCCGACTATACCTTGACGGCGGTGGCGCCCGGCGCGAACAGCAACACCGCGGGGCCGTCCGCTCCGCTGGTGACCATCGATGTCGTGACGCCTGTCCGCTCGATGCTGCTGGCCCAGGCGTCCGACACCGGCAGCGGGCGCGACGATCTGCTGACCAACGACACCACGCCGACGCTCATCGGCATGGTCGAGGCGGACAGCGTGGTCACGCTGTACGACGGCAACGTCGCGGTGGGCACCACGACGGCCGACGGCAACGGCGCCTGGACGATCACCTCGACGACTCTGAACTCCGGCCTGCGTCAGCTTTCGGTCACGACGGTCGACCGCGCCGGGAATACGGCCACCTCCGCCTCGGGGCTGGCGGTCACCATCGACACGACCGCGCCATCGGCACCCGCCACTCCGGTGCTGAGTGCCGACAGCAACAGCGGCCGTCTCGACAACCTCGTGACCAACGTCCGGCAACCGGTGCTGACCGGCAATGCCGAGGCGAACGCGCACATCCTGCTGTACGCCAACGGCACGCTGGTGGGCGAGACCGACGCGGATGGGTCCGGGAACTGGTCGGGGGGCACCTCGACGCTGAGCCTCGGCGCCCAGACCATGACCGTCAGGGCCGTGGACGCGGCGGGCAACACCTCGTCGGCAAGCAGTGGCCTGACGCTGACCATCACGCCGGAAAGCACCGCCCCGACGGATCTCGGGTTGGCCCCGGCCTCCGACAGCGGCGTCCAGGCCGACCGGCTGACCAACGTCCGCACCCCGACCATCACGGGATCGGCGGTGGCGAACAGCGTGGTGACGCTGTACGACTACATCACCGTCGTCGGCACGGGAACCGCGGACGGAAGCGGCCGCTGGTCGATCACGGCCGGAAGCCTGAGCGGGTCGAGCTACACCTTCACCGCCACGGCCACGGACCCCGACGGGGTCGAATCGCCGCTGTCGGCGCCCTTCATCTTCAGCATCGACACCACGGCGCCCACGGCGCCGGGCAACCTGGACCTCGCCAACGACGACGACACCCTGACGAACAACGCAACGCCGCCGATCACCGGCACCGCGGAGGCGGGCAGCACGGTGCTGTTGTACGATGGCGCTCTTCTCGTCGGCTCGGCGACGGTGGACGGCAGCGGCCTGTGGACGGTCAGCCCGTCCTCGGCGCTGTCCGATGCCGCCCACAGCCTGACCGTGCGTGCGGTCGATGCCGCCGGCAACACCTCGGCGGCGTCCGGCGTGCTGATCGTGACCGTCGACACTGTCGCGGCGGCTCCCGGCGCCCTCGACCTGACGACGGACAGCGGGGCCAGCAGCACCGACAACCTGACCAACATCGCCACGCCGACCATCGTCGGCACGGCGGAGGCCGGCAACAGGGTCGTGCTGTACGATGGCGGGACCGCCGTCGGGACGGCCACGGCCGGGGGCGGCGGGCTTTGGACAATCGGGGCCTCCTCCCTGTCCGACGCGGTGCACACGCTCACCGCCAGGGCCTTCGATGCGGCCGGCAACACCTCGGCGGCGTCCGGCGGGCTGATCGTAACCATCGACACCGCCGTGGCGGCCCCGACCGGTCTTGGCCTTGCCACCGGCGCCGGCACGTTGACCAACACCGGCACGCCGACGATCACCGGCACCGCCGAGGCGGGCAGCACCGTCACCCTGTACGAGGGGGCCTCCTCCCTCGGGACGGCCACGGCCGACGCGACGACCGGGGTTTGGAGCCTGTCGGCGGCCTCGCTGAGCGAGGGGGGCCACACGCTGAGCGCCATGGCCGTCGATCTGGCCGGCAACAGCTCCTCCGCATCCAGCGGGTTCGCCGTGACCATCGACACGGTGGCGCCGACGCTCCTGGCGGCGCTCTCCGTCAACGGGAGCCTGCTGACCCTGACCTTTGCCGAGGCGGTGAACCTCGCCGCGGCCCCCCATCAGACCACCGGCATGAGCGTGACGGTCGACGGCACGCCCCGCGCCGTCACCGCCGTCTCCGGTACGGGCAGCGACACCCTGACCCTGACGCTCGCGTCCGCCGTGTCTCACGGGCAGACCGTGACCTTCAGCTACGATCCAGCCCTGTCGGGCAGCGCCTTGACCGATCGGGCGGGCAATGAGATGGCCAGCCTCGTCGGGCAGGCCATCGTCAACGCCACTCCTTCGCCCCCGCCGCCCCCGCCGCCCACGACGACGGTCGTGATCGACGGCGTGCCGACGACGACGACGACGGGCACCGACGGCATGGGCCGTCCGACGGAGTCCGTGGTGATCGCCCCGGTCGTGGAAAACCGGACCGATACGGACAGCAAGACCAGCCTGGCGGACGTGCCGCTGGCCGGAACCACGGTCGCCCCGGTGCTGGTGGCCAGCCTGCCGACCGGCGTGGGCATGACCTCGACCGGCACCACCTCCGGACTGACCCTGGGCGAGCTGGCCAGTTCCTTCTCCAGCCAGCTGGGCACCTTGGGCATCGTCGCGCCGACGACCGCGACCGTGCCCAACGCCGGACTCACCCAGTCGCTGCCGTCCATCAGCACGGTGACGCTGCGGCAAGTCACGCCCACCGTCGCGACGGGGCAGGCCCCGGCCACGCCGATCACCATCACCGGTTCGGCTCCGGCCGGTCAGGCCTCGGCAGTGCTGCTGGACGCGCGCCAGCTTCCGGCCGGGACGGTGGTGAACCTCGACAACGTGGACTACGCCGTCATCACCGGCGCGGTCACGGTGGGCGGCGGCGCCGGCTCGAACGTGGCGATCGGCGACAGTGCCAACCAGACCATCATCCTGGGCGCCGAGGACGATACGCTGCGCGGCGGCGGTGGCGACGACGTGATCGGCAGCCGGGAGGGCCGCGATCTGCTCTATGGCGACGACGGAAACGACACGGTGTTCGGCGGGCTCGGCTACGACCGTCTGTCGGGCGGCGCCGGCGACGATCTGCTGCGCGGCGACGAAGGCGTCGACGCCGTGCGGGTGGAGGCGAACTTCGCCGATGTGCTGATCGCCCACGGCGCCTATGGCGCGCTGACGATGGCCAGCGCCACGCTCGGCGTCGACCGGCTGGAAAGCGTGGAGATCCTGCGGTTCAACGACCGTGTGGTCCTGGTCAACGCGCCCACGCGCGTCATCAGCGACACCGGTGCCTCGCAGATCAGCGAGACGCTGTACCTCGCCCGCAATGCCGATGTGGCGCAGGCGGTGGCGCGCGGCGAGTTCGCCAGCGGCATGGACCACTACCGGCAGTACGGCGCGGCCGAAGGACGGCTGCAACCGGTGGCGCTGGACGAGGCCTTCTACCTGTCCCAGAACGAGGATGTCGCCAAGGCGGTCGCCGCCGGGCTGTTCACCAGCGGCCTCCAGCATTACCTGCTCAAGGGCGAAAAGGAAGGACGCGATCCCAACGCGCTGTTCGACACGGCTTGGTATCTGCAACACAACGCCGACGTCGCCGCCGCCCTTCAGGCCGGCACCATCGACAGCGCCTATGACCATTACGAGGCCTTCGGTTGGAAAGAGGGGCGGACGCCGTCGGCCTGGATCGACACCGGTGCCTATCTGGCGGCCAACCCCGATGTCGCGGCGGCGAAGGTGGACCCGATGGCCCATTATCTGAACTTCGGCGTCCGCGAGGGGCGGACGATCACCGCGGCGGACAGCGGCCTGTGGCTGAGCTGAGGCCGGTCGGGACAGGAGGACGGGGCGGGGCGGTGTTCCGCGCCCCGTCCTCCGCGCCACGGGCGGTGCCGACGCGACCGGAAACCGGCGCGGGTGTCACGCAGGCGGGGTGATCATGCAGCCAACTGACGCAGGGCGTCCGCGACGCGCCTGATGACGGTCGTCCAGTCGCCCGGCGCGGTCTGGCGGAAAAGCCGCATCGTCGGGTACCAGGGCGTGTCGTCGCGGCCCTGAAGCCAGCGCCAGCATCCGTCGTAGCGCGACATGACCCAGACGGGCTTCCCCAGCGCGCCGACGAGATGGGCGACCGAGGTGTCGACCGTGATCACGAGATCAAGGCGCATCACCAGGGCCGCCGTGTCCGCGAAATCGGTGATGGCCCCCATCGGATCGTGGATGTCCATCCCCGCCGGCGGTTCGGCGAGCTGCGCCGCCGGCCCGCCCATCTGCAGGTTCACGAAGCGCAGGTCCGGCACCTCGGCCAATGGCGCCAGGTCGTGCAGGCTCATGCTGCGCCGCCGGTCCGTCAGGTTCGCGCGCAGCAGGCCTGGCCGGGGGTCTCCCGACCACACCAACCCGACCCGCAGCCCGGCGCCCGGCAGGGGCTGGCCCAACCATTTGCCGATCGCCTCGGCGGGCGGGTAGAGGTAGGGAATGCCGCCGGGGATCGTGCCCAGCTCGGTGCCGAGCAGCCGCGGCAGGCTCATCAGCGGACAGTGGAACTCCGGCTTCGGGAAGGGGTCCGTCAGCGCATGGACCGCAGCCACGCCGGGCATGCCGGCGACCAGCCGCTTCAGCGACGGCTGGACCGCCAGCACCACGCGTCCGCCCCGCGCCGCGACCAGCGGGGCGTAGCGGACGAAATGAAGGGTGTCGCCGTGTCCCTGCTCGGCATGCAGCAGGATGGTGGCGCCGTTCAGCGGCTCGCCCTGCCAGGCCCGCAACTGCCCGTTCACCGTCGGGAGCTGGCCGGTTTCCCAGCGGGCCTCGTAATGGTCCCAGCCCTCCTTGAGCCGGCCGGCTTTGAGCAGGGCCAGCGACAGGTTGAAGCGGGCGTCGGGGTGCTTCGGTTCGGCGGCCAGCGTCCGGTTGAACAGGCGCTCGGCCTCGTCCAACTGGCCGAGGTCGAGGTTGATGATGCCGAGATTGTTCAGCGCCGAGACATGCGACGGGTTGATCCGCAGGGCTCGCCGGCACAGCGTCGCCGCCTCGGCGAAATCATCGCCGTTCCGGGCCTGGGACCGCTGAACATAGCCGAGGTTGGCGTAGGGATCGGGATGGTCCGGCTTGAGCGCCACGGATCGGCGGCAGAAGCGGACGGCACCCTGGCCGTCGTTCAACTCCCATACGGCGCTGGCGAGGTTGTTCCATGCCCCCGGATGATCGGGGGACAGGCGCAGGGCCCGGCGATAGGCGGCCGCGGCCTGCGCATGGTTCTTCTCCCGCGAGGCGGTGGCGCCGAGGTTGACGTAGGCCTGGACCGTTGCCGGTTCCAGCGCCACTGCCGCCCGATAGGCGGTGCGCGCGTCGGCCAGCCGTCCCGAAAGCAGGCGAGAATCGGCAACGGCCAGGAGTTCGCTCGCCGTGGCCGGGCGCAGGCGGCAGAAGCGCTCGAGCAGGGCCGACGCATTGTCGCCCGGCAGTGGCTGCCTGTGCAGGTTGGCCAGCGATTCCGGGTAGGCCGGATTGAGCGTGAGCGCCAGGCGGTACTGTTCCCGCGCCTTGTCCGGCCGGCCGAGTGCGCGGAAGGCCTCACCCAGGCTGTTGCGGTAGTAGGCCTGCGCCCTGTCGACCACGAGCGCCCGGCGCAGCCAGCGGCTGGCCGCCTCCGCCGCCCCGGCCTGCAACGCTGTCACGCCAAGCAGGTGGAGGACGTCGCCATGCGACGGCTCGGCGGACAGAATGGCCCGGTACAGAGTGCCGGCGGCAGCATCCCCTGCCTTATGCCGGGCAACCGCGGAGGCGAGCATCGACCTCACGTCGGGCAGCGTGGCCGCTGGGCCTTTCCCGACCTCAGGTTTGGCCAGCTGGCCCATGTCCTCACCCTCATCCTCGTGGCGTCAGAAAGTCTTTTGAAATACATAGCGCTTTCCGACGCGAAGGGCAGCATCGTTCAGGTCCTGAATCCGGCTTGGAGCAGGTGGATGGGGCATTTCCGCGCGAATTCAAGCCGCCCACAGCGAACTCGATGCCCGAGGACTGCATCACGCCGCAACAGTCCCGGCTTGGCAATCCGTCTTGACATGCGCCTGCACCGGCTCTTGTTGCCAGCAAGTGAAACCGACCCCAACGGCGGTCGTTCCGGCGAGCCGGTCGAGACAATGTGTCACTCCGGCAGAGGCCTCTGGCATCGGATCGCGTTGCCTTCTCCACGCGGATCGTGGGCGCCGCTCAAGGTGTCGGCATCGGTGAGCCTGATCGCTCCCGCCTGGCCGAAGATCGGCGACATGGCCGGAAGGGGCGCCACCTCATGACCCAGAGCGGTAAGAGCCCCTATCGCGGCCCCGCCCAGGGAGGCTTCGATCTTGAGGCTGTCGCGGCTGTCGGAGAATGTCTTGCCCAGAAGGAAGCGGGGTTGGGCGAGCGCCTCCACGGGCGTCATGCCGTGATCGATCAGGCCGCTGAGCAGCACGGACAGGGTCTGCGGCTGGCCGTCCGCGCCCTGGGTGCCGTAGAGAAGGCGAGGGTTCCCATCCTTGAGGGCGATGCCGGGATTGAGGGTATAGAAGGGGCGCTTGCCCGGCTGGATCCCGTTGCGGTCGCCGGGAACGGTGGAGAATGCCGCGCCACGGTTCTGCCAGAGGATGCCGGTGTCGCCGATCAGGACACCGCTGCCCCAGTCGAAATAGGTGCTTTGCAGGACGCTGGCACAGCGTCCCTGTTCGTCGGTCGCGGCGAAATAGACCGTATCGCCATGCTGGTAGGGATGGGGCCAGGGCAGGGCGCGTGCCGGATCGATGGCGGCGGCCTTGGCGGCCAGACGCTGCGGATCGAGGAAATCCCAGGGAGGCGGTTCGGCACAGTCCGGATCGGCGATCAGCGGCCGGTCCAGGAAAGCCTGCTTCACCGCCTCGACCAGCAGATGGTAACGCAGCGGGCTGGTCGGCGACAGGGCCGCCAGATCGAAGTGGGAGAGGATGCCCAGGATCGCCAGGGTGGAAAGCCCCTGCGTCGGCGCGGGTGGCGCCAGCAGGGTCAGCCCGCGATAGTCTAGGCTTGCCGGAGCCTCGTCCCGTGTCCGGGATGCTGCCAGATCCGCGGCACGGAGAGGGGAGCCGGCGGCGGCCAGCCCCTCTGCCAGTTGCTCGGCCAGTCGCCCATCATAGAAGGACCGGTAACCGTCCTCCGCCAGCAGGGAGAGGCTGCGGGCGAGGCCGGGCTGCTTGAAGAGGGCGCCGGGGGCCGCGTTGAAATGTTCCGCGAAGCCTCCCCACTGCGGGATCTCGTCGCGGCGGAAATCGAACCAGAACTGTTGCGAGCGGCTCGGGACATAGCCGTCCCGGGCCAGGGCGATGGCGGGGGCGAGGAGGTCGGCGAAGGCCTGTGTGCCGCCCCAGCGATCCGCACCATAGGCAAGGGCATGACCCCAGCTGTCGACCGCGCAGGCCGAGGTGACGGTCGAGGCCGGTCCGCGCAGAGGGATGGCAGAGTCGTAGGCGGGCAGGGTCTCCGCCGCCTGTCCGATGCCGAGGAAGCAGCGCTGTCCTCCCTGCCGGTCCGCCACCAGCCAGACGGCGTCGCCGCCGATTCCGCAGAAATGCGGCATGACGACGGACAGGCAGGCGGCGATGGCGACCGCCGCTTCGATGGCGGTGCCGCCGCTGGCCAGAATAGCGGCTCCGGCTTCGGAGGCCAGGGGATGCGGGCTGGTGACCATTCCGGGCCGGGCGGCGTTCATCTCGTTTCCCCTCTGCTGGAACCCGGCCGTCGGTCCGGCCGGGCCTGTTCCCTGCTGTCAGTTGGTCTTGTAGGCGAGCTTGCGGTCGGCCGGCGGCGGCAGGAACCGGCGGGTGAAGACCTGTTCCGGCTTGGGCGTGGCGGTCAGCTGATAGCCTTCGACGACAATGCCGATGGAACGGGCGAGGCGGGCATCGTCCACATCGCCGAGGCCGAGCCTGTCGACTTCCGGCGAAACGATGAGATGCTCGTAGGAGAAGATCATGCGGGCGCGCTCAAGCTCCTCCTTGGCCAGATTGTCGTAGGCCAGGACCGCCTTCAGCCCGGCGGCAGGATCCCCGCCGATCTCGACCGCCGCCTTGTTGACGGCACGGACGAGGCCGGTGACGGCGGCCGGGTTCTCCCGGATCAGCTTCTGGGAAACCATCATGCCGTTGGAATAGAGGTCGAGGCCGAAATCGCCGAACAGCAGCCAGTTGTAGTCCTTGGCCGGATCCTGGCGGTTGTTGATCAGGTTGAACCAGCTGGTGATGTTGAAGACCAGGGCGCCGTCGATGTCGCCCTTGATCAGCATCGGTTCCTGGAGGTTCGGCCCCATGTTCTCGATGGCGACCTTGGTCATGTCGACCTTGTTGAGCGTGCCGAGCACGGTCACGAGGCGGGTGGTCGGGGTGCCCTGCGCGCCGCCCAGCTTCTTGCCGACGAGATCGGCGGGCTTCGCGATGCTGGTCGCCTTCTTCGAGACGATGGCGAAGGGCGGCTTGTTCCAGAGCTGATAGACCATCACCGGCACGTCGCCGGGACGGGTTGCCGCATTCTGGATGATCGCGTTGATGTCGCCGAAGCCGGCGTCATAGGCGCCCGACATGATGCGGGTCACGGTGGCCGCCGACCCTTCGCCCTGGTCGATGGTGACGTTCAGCCCTTCCGCCTTGAAATAGCCCTTCTGCAGCGCCAGCAGGAACGGCGCGTCGGAGCCCTGGGTCTTCCAGCCGAGCGTGAACTTGATGTCGGTGTCGGCCGACGCCGTCCCGCTCAGGCAAAGGCCGAGCGCAAGCGTCGCGAGAAGCTTTTTCAACATGGGGAGGCTCCGTTTCGGAAGGATGGATCAGGCGGAAGCAAAGCCCTGCCGGCGGGTGGCCCAGCCGGTGACGCGCGCCTCGACGAGCGAGAAGGCGACGTAGAGCAGGATGCCGAGGGCGGCGAGCAGGAAGAGGCCGGCGAAGACCAGCGGCACGTCGAAGTTCGAGGAGGCCGTCATCATCACGTTGCCGATGCCCTTGTTGGAGGCGACGGTTTCGGACAGCACGCTGCCGACGAAGGCGAAGGTGACGGCGATCTTCAGCGAGGCGAAGAAGAAGGGCATGGTGCGGGGCAGTCCGACGTTCCACAGGATGTCGAGCCTGCTGGCTCCCAGCGACTTCAGCACGTCCTCCAACTCCGGCTCGGTGGTGGCGAGGCCGGTCGCGATGTTGACGACGATGGGGAAGAAGCACATCGCGAGCGCCGTGAGGATGGCCGGCGTCGCGCCCGATCCGAACCACAGCACGAAGATCGGCACCACGGCGACCTTGGGGATCGAGGAGAAACCGATCAGCAGGGGATAGACCGTGTCGTAGGCGGTGCGCGAGACGCCGATGGCCGCCCCGATGACCACCCCGACGGTGACGCCCAGGACGAAGCCGATCATCGTGGTCCACAGGGTCTGCATCACATGGGGCAGGAGGATGCCGAAGCGCGCGGCCAGCGTCGCGAACACCTGGGTCGGGCGCGGCAGGACCAGATCGGAGACCTGGAGGACGAGGCAGAGGATCTCCCAGGCCGCGAAGAAGCCGAGGATGAGGAGGGCGGCCCAGAGGCGGCGGCGCAGGTCGTAGCTCACGGCTCAGGCTCCCTGGATTGCGGCATCGCTGCGCGCATCGATGATGAGGTCGCGCAGGCGCTGGTTGAGGGCGACGAAATCTGCGTTGAAGGTCATGTCGACCGTGCGCGGCCGGGGGAAATCGACGGCGCTGTCGTCGATGATGCGGCCGGGGCGGGCGCTCATCACGCAGATGCGCGAGGCGAGGAAACCGGCTTCCTTCAGATCGTGGGTGATCAGCAGGACGGTGGGTTTGCGCTTCAGCCACAGGGATTGCATCGTTCCCCACAGCTCCTCGCGGGTGAACTGGTCGAGCGCGCCGAACGGCTCGTCGAGCAGCAGCAGGCTCGGTTCATGGATGAGGGCGCGGCACAGGTTCGCGCGTTGCAGCATCCCGCCCGACAGCTGCCAGGGGTAATGGTTGGCGAATTTGTCGAGCCCGACATCGGCCAGCAGGGCATGCACCCGGTCGCGGAACTCCGTCCTGCGCTTGGCGCGATAGTCGGAACGGAACGGCCGCACGATCTTCAGCGGCAGCATGACGTTCCGCTCGATGGTGAGCCAGGGCAGCATGGTCGGATTCTGGAAGGCCATGCCGACGCGTAGCGCCTTGGCCCCGACCTCGCGCCCGCCGACGATGACGGCGCCCCGGGTCGGGTTCAGCAGGCCGGCCGTCAGTCGCAGGATCGTCGATTTCCCGCAGCCCGACGGCCCCACCAGGGCGACGAATTCACCCGCGGCGATCCGAAGGTTGGTCTCCTGCAAGGCCGCGACCGTCTTGCCCGGCTTGCCGAACGAAACGGCGGCCTGCGAAAGCTCGACGGCGATGGGCGGGGCGATGGGCGGGCGGCCTTGCGGGATGGCTTGGGATCGGGACATGCGGCGTACCTCGTGGCGGATCGCTGAAACTGTATGCAATGGGTGCGCCAGTTTCCCTGAAGGGCCAAGCTCCCCGGAAGAGAAGTCAGGCATTGGGGGAGGAAAAGTGCATACAGTTTTTGCATGCACTTATTTTATGCAAGCGAGCGGCGCCGCTGCATCCAAATGCGGCACTTGGCGAGTTGCATTCCCAACCGGCCTCGCTTATGGAAGGCGGAGCAGGCGGGGGCGGTGATGGCCGAGGAAAAACGCGAGCAAAAGCGTTCAGGGAAAACCGGAGGCGACCGTGTCGCGGCGATCTGCACGGCCTTGCGGCGCGCGATCATCGAGCGGGCGCTGTCGCCAGGAGACCGGCTGCCCGAGGATTCGCTGGGCGAACGCTTCGGCGTCAGCCGGACCATCGCCCGCACCGCGCTCGGGCAGCTGGCGGCGGAGGGGCTTGTCGATCTGCGCCGCAACCGCATCGCCGTGGTCGCCGTGCCGTCCTTCGAGGATGCGCGCGACATCTTCGACATCCGGGTCGATCTGGAGCGTCAGGTTGTCCGCCATCTGGCCGGCAAGCTGACCGAGGCCCAGGTCAAGCAGCTGACGACCATCGTCGAGGCCGAACACCAGGCGCGGCATGGTGCCGAGGGGATTTCGATCCGCCTTGCGACGGAGTTCCATGTCCGGCTGGCGGAAATGACCGGCAAGCCCGTGCTGATCCGCTATGTGACGGAGATTTGTTACCGTGCCGGCCTGTCGCTGGCGGTCTTCAGCCGGCCCCATTCTTCCGAATGCGCAGTGAATGAGCATCTGGAACTGATCGAGGCGATCCGGAGCGGCCCCGCCGACAAGGCCTGCGCCCTGATGGACGACCATCTGGAGGCCGTGGCCTCCCGCGCACTGCTGCAAAGCTCGGGCGCCAGGAGCCGCGACCTCATGGACATCCTGGCGCCCTACACCGAATAAGAACGCCAGGACCGGCGGTTGGCAGGCTAAATCAGCGGGCGCAGGAGGGATCGAGGATCCATTCGGCGCTGTCGTTCCAGACATCGGTTTCGACGATCAGCCCGTCCCGCACCACGAAACGGTCGACATAGCGGTTGTTGTCGAAGGGCGTGCCGTCCGGCCAGGCGCCATACAGGTAGCCCAGGCTGTAGACGATGGTTTCCGTCTCGCCCGGCACCACGTCATAGCGCTCGATCCGCTTCTTCACCCATTTGTAGCGCGCGGCATTGAAGCCGGTCGGCCCGCTGGGGGTGTCGAAAACGCGATGCCCGGTGAAGCGGCAGATGAAACCCGGCGCCACGTATTTGGCCGCGCGCACCGGGTCGGGGGCCATCGACGCCTCCAGATAATCCTTCACCGCCTGCAGATCGCGTTCAGTCGTCTCACTCATCTGGACCTCCGTAAGTGTCGGCATATTGGTATCAAAAGTGCATGCGATTTTCGCATGCAAACGACACGCCGGATTTCGAGATGCCGCAGACCCACAGTTTCGATCTTCTCCTGCGCAACACCCGGCTCAGGGGAGGGCAGGGCCTGCAGGACATCGCGGTCAGGCAGGGACGGATCGCCGCCATCGGCCCCGACCTGACCGGGACCGCCGTCCTGGAAGAGGACGCCAGCGGGCGCCTCGTCCTGCCGGGGCTGGTGGATACCCACATCCATCTCGACAAATCCTGCCTGCTCTGTCGCTGCCGCGATGCCGGCGGCGGGCTGAAGGGGGCGATTGCCGCGGTCTCCGGGTTGAAGCGGGCGTTCACGGTCGAGGATGTCTACCAGCGCGGCGCCCGCACCCTGGAACGCGCGATCATGCAGGGCACCATGCATATGCGGGCGCATGTGGAGCTCGATCCGCTGGTCGGTCTGCGCAGTTTCGAGGCAATGACACGGCTCAAGCGCGACTATGCCTTCGCCATCGACCTGTCGATCTGCGTCTTCCCGCAGGAGGGGATGACCCACGACCCGGCGGTCGAACGGCTGCTGGCCCAGGCCCTGGCGGAGGGGGCCGATCTGCTGGGCGGCTGCCCCTATACCGATGCCGATCCGTCCCTGCAAATGGAGCGGATCTTCGCCCTGGCGGTGGCGCATGACGTCGATCTCGATGTCCATCTGGATTTCGATCTCGATCCCAGCTGGTCGCATCTGGAGGAAATCTGCCGGCGGACGATTGCGGCAGGTTGGCAGGGGCGGGTCGCCGTCGGCCATGCCACCAAGCTCGCCGCCATCGACGATGCGGCCCTGGAACGGATGACCGCGCTCCTGGCCGAAGCCGGCGTGGGGGTGACGGCCTTGCCGGCGACGGACCTCTATCTGAATGGGCGTGATCTGAAGCATCGGGCGCCGCGCGGGGTGGCGCCGGTCCATCTGCTGGCGGACGGCGGCGTCACCGTCTCGGTCGCGACCAACAATGTCCTGAACCCGTTCACGCCCTTCGGCGACGGTTCGCTGATCCGGATGGGCAACCTCTATGCGAACCTCATGCATCTGGGGCCCGAACGATTCGGCGATTGCCTCGACATGGTCTCGACCACGGCTGCCCGGCTGATGCGGATTGCCGATTACGGCATCGCGGTCGGCGGACAGGCGGACCTGATCGTGCTCGACGCCGACGACGAAGCCGACGCCTTCGGCGGAATCGCCACGCCCCTGATGGGGTTCAAGCGCGGTCGCAAGAGCTTCGTCAGACCCGCCGCGACGCTGGTGAGATAACGGCCGGTTTCCCGCGGCGGCGGGCGCTCGCAAGGCCGATGGCCGCACAGAACACGACGCCCGCGGCCAGGCTGGTGTGGCCGCTGAACATGACGAGGCCAAGGCCCCAGCCCTGCCAGTCCAGCAGGACGCCCAGCGCCAGCAGCATGACGCCCGTTCCCGCGATCCGCAGAAGGTGCGTCGCGGCCTGCGGCAGCGGACGCCCGAACAGGTCGTGCTGCTGGCGCTCCGTCGCCAGGGCCAGCGCCGCGAAGGCGGCAAGGCAGAGCGCGAAAGACAGGAGATGCATCATGAGCGCCCCTCCTCCAGCGCGCCGCCGATAACGCCGCCCCGCGCCTTGGCGGGCACCACCCGCGGTTTCGGCCGATGGCGGGCGGTGCGCAGCGCCAGCACGGCGTGGAGCGCCGCCAGTGACAGGCACATCAAATCCATGCCGGCGAACACCCAATCGGCCTCGGCCATGCTGTGCCACAGCGGCCGGTCCGTCGTGACGGCGTTCAGCACCGGCAGAAGCGCCAGCAGCGCCGCCGCCGCCCACAGCTGTTCGATCCAGGCCGTCCTGGCCGGGCGCAGCACGGCATGCGCCAGCGTCAGCGCCCAGACCGCGAAGAACAGGTGGATCTCCCAGGCCCCCCGCTCCGCCATTCCCGCCGGCAGCAGGCGGTTGCCCCAGAGGAAGGCCGTCATGGCGACCGACAGCCCGGCGATGCTGGCGATGTTCAGCCGCTCGACGATGCGGAAGCCGATATGGGGCCGCTTGGGGTCGGTCAGCTTCTGGCGGCGCTTCACCGTCCACATCACCAGACCGGTGCCGACCATCGCCGTGCCCATCAGGCTGACAAGGAAATAGAGCCAGCGCGTCACCGTGTCGCTGAACCGTCCCAGATGCAGGGCATACAGCACGCCGCGCGTCTCCGCCGCCGCACCCACCCCCTCGCGGGTCTCCAGCAGCCGGCCGGTCGGGCCGTCGAACAGCATGTACTGTGGGCTCATCGAGACGCGGCCGGCCTCGCCGCGCGCGACCGCCACACGGGCGGTGCTGTCGCCGGAATTGGTGGCGGTGACGCGGCCGACGGTGTCCTGGCCCCAGCGCTCCTGCGCTTGGCGCACCATGTCGGCGACGGAGGCGAGCGGGGCCGCCTGTCCGCTGGGCTTGCCCGGCTGGATGAAGGCGTTCAGTTCGGCGGTCAGTTGCTGGCGCTCGGCCGGCGTCGTGATCGCCGTCCGCTCGCCCCAGGGCATGTAGAGCGCCATCAGCGTGACCAGCCCGGTGTAGGTGATCATGGCGTGGAAGGGCAGGCCGAACACCGACAGCGCATTGTGCGCGTCGAGCCACGACCGCTGTCCCTTGCCGCCGCGGAAAGTGAAGAAGTCGATGAAGATCTTCTTGTGCGTGATGACGCCGCTGACGATGGCGACCAGCATGAACATCGCCGACGCCCCGGCGATCCACCGTCCCCACAGCACCGGCATGTAGTGGAACTGGAAGTGGAAGCGGTAGAAGAAATCGCCGCCCAGCGTTTCGCGCGCGGTGACCTTGCCGCCGGTGGCGGGATCGAACGCGGCCTCTCCGAAGGCGCGGCGGCCGGGTGCCGCTCCCGCCTCGCCGGGCGCCATGCGCCAGAAGGCGTAGACGCTGTTGGTGCGCCCGTCCGGCAGGCGCATGCTCCATTGCGGGGTGCCCGGCGCGATGGCGCCCAGCTCGTCGGCGACGCGCTGGGCGACCAGGGCCGGATCGGGCAGTTCCGCCTGATGCGCCAGTTCCGGCCGCATCCATTGCGACAGCTCGTCCTTGAAGTAGGACACCGTTCCGGTCAGGAACATGGCGTACAGGATCCAGCCCATCAGCAGGCCGGCCCAGATGTGCAGGCCCGACATGCTCTGGCGAATGCCGCGGCCGGCGGGACGCTGTGCCCTTTCCCGCTTTACGTTGTCCGTCTTCACGGCACCTCTCCCCTCACCAGACCGACCAGGCCGCCAGCAGCAGCGGGGCCGCCGCCGCCAGCAGGCCGGCCCAGGCCCGCAGCGCGCTGCGCGCCGCGAAGACCCAGACCACCGCCGCCGCATAGATCGCGAAGCTCGCCAGCATGCCGGTGAGCACGGCCTGAGGCTTGCTCATCGGCAATGCCAGCGCCGCGACGCTGCCGAGCGCCGCCAGCGCATAACCGCCGAACAGCGCCGCGACGATGCGTGAGGCGACCGGGGCGGCGCGGCGGACAGGGCCGATCAGCGACATCATTGGTGCGGCGCTGCCGCCGTGCCGGCGGGAAGCGGCGCCAGCCCGTCACCATGGACGTAGGTGACCGTGGTGGCGTAGCTCACGGCGTCATAGCGTTCGGGACCCTTGGCGCCCGGACGCTCGCCGGGGCTGCGGTCGGTGACGCTGGCCTCGGCGACATAGGTCCCCTTCCATGGCAGGTCGAAGCTGACGACGCCCTGCTCGTCGGTGTAGGCCTCCTTGGCCCAGCCGGACTGCGTCACCAGCGATACCTTGGTCTTCGCCTTGGGCTGCCCCTTGAAGAACAGCTTGAAACGGCCCGGCTCGCCGGCGGGCACCAGATCCAGGGGCAGCTTCGGCTGCTGTTCCTTGAATCCGGTGATCAGGCGCGCCGACGGGTGGTACCAGTTGGCGGTCTCCTTCCCGTTGTCCTTGCCCGGATAGAGCGGATAGAGCGGGTCGTCGGCGACGATGGCCTCGCCGTCGCCGGCCTTGAAGGGCAGGGTGAAGCCGGTGGCGGTCTTGGCCGCGTCCGCCGCCCGTTCCCCCTTGGCCGAGACCAGGGTGGCGGCCGGCTTGACGAATTTGTCGAGCAGGCCGGGCGACGCCTCGCGCAGATTGTCGCCGAACTCGCCGAAGCGGATCACCGCATTCTGGCCGTCGGCCTGTTCGATCCAGATCTGGTGGGCGTTGGCGGGTGCAGCGAGGCCCAGCAGGGCGACGACGGCGATGGACAGTCTGGTCATGATCACTCCGGCTGGATCGGGGGTGGGGATCAGAAATCGGCAGAGGCGGACAGCAGCACCGTGCGCGGTGCGCCGACGGTCACGTAGGTGCCGGTGGTCAGCCAGTAGTTCTTGTCGAACAGGTTCTCGACATTGGCGCGGAAGGTGACCGGCGTGCCGACGACCTTGGTGGCATAGCGCGCGCCGATGTCGAGGCGGGTCCAGCCGTCGAAGCGCAGGGTGTTGGCGTCGGTCAGGTAGGAGCCCGAGGTGTAGATCACCCGCCCGTTGAGGGCGAAGCCCTGGACCCACGGGGTTTCCCAGTCCAGCCCGGCCGACAGCGTCTTGTCCGGTATACCCGCGGCGTCGTTGCCCTGCACCGCGGCGACGGCGGTGCGCGTCAGCTTCGGATCCATGAAGGCGGCGCTGGCCATGCCGCGCAGGCCGGGCAGGATCTCGCCATAGACCGACAGCTCCAGGCCGCGGTTGCGCTGCTCGCCGTCATAGGCCAGCTCGTTGGCCGCGTTGCGGATCGAATTCGGCTTGGTCAGCTGGAAGACCGCCGCCGTGGTGGTGATCGTCCCCCAGTCGACCTTGACGCCGGCCTCGTACTGCTTCGACTTGAAGGGGGCCAGCACCGCGCCGGTGTTGGCGTAGCCGGCGCCGACCACGGTTCCGCGCGTCAGCCCCTCGGCATAGTTGGCGTAGAGGGAGACGTTGGACAGCGGCTTGACGACGAAGCCGGCCAGCGGCGAGGTCGCGCTGGCATCGTAGGTGCCGGTCTGGGCGCCGGTGGCGGTGCTGAAGCTGTCGACATGGACCTTCTGGCGGCGGGCGCCCAGCGTCAGCATCACCCGGTCGTCCAGCACCGACAGCGTGTCGGCGACCGCGAAGCTGGTCAGCGAGGTTTCCGCCGACTTGCGCGCGGAGGTGCGGGTGGCGGTGACGGCGGGCAGCGCCACCGGGTTGTAGATGTTCGACAGGGCGGAGCCGGCCGACTGGATGTAGGCGTTCCCCTCGTCGCGCTTGAAGCCGGTGTAGCCGACATTCAGCAGATGATGGACCGGGCCGGTCGCGAACCGCCAGCGGGCGCCCGCGGTGCCGCTGACCGTGCGGGAATAGGAATCGTAGTAGGCGTTGCGGACCGTGAAGTTCCCGAGCGCGTTCACCGCGGTGGTCGAGCTGGGGAAGGTCTGGTCGTTCTCGCCCTTGCGGTAGCCGATGCCGGCATAGGCGGTCAGGCTGTCCGTCAGATCGACCTCGATGTTGGAGGCGACGGTGACGTCCTTCTGCACCAGAACCGTGCCGGGATACCAGTTGCTGCGCGCGTCGGGCGGGGAGGGGATTGCGGTGGTGGCGGGCAGAATGCTGATTTGGGGCCGGAAATTGTCGGTGTCGTCGCGCTGGCTGATGGCGTCCATCGACCAGCGCAGCCGCTCGCCGCGGTAATCGACCGCCAGGGCTCCCAGGCCGGAGCGGAGGTTGCCGCCGTCGACCGACGCCTCGCCGTTGCGCATCAGTCCGTTGAAGCGGACGCCCCATTCCTTGTTCTCGCCGAACCGGCGGCCGACATCCAGGTGCACGCCGAGATTGGCGTCGCTCATGTAGGTGGTGGTGACGCGGGTCAGCGGGTCGTCCCCGGCGCGTTTGGCAAGGATGTTGATGCCGCCGCCGATGCTGCCGTTGGGAGAAATGCCGTTGACCAGCGCGCCGGGGCCCTTCAGCAGCTCGATCCGCTCGACGATCTGCGCCGGCACCCGGTTGGACGACACCAGGCCGTACATGCCGTTGAAGCCGACATCGCCGGACCCGACGGCATAGCCGCGGATCTGGAAGGTGTCATCGAAGCCGTTGCTGCCGGTGGTCAGCCGGACGGAGGCGTCATTGATCAGCGTGTCCGCCGCGGTGCGCGCCTGCTGGTTCTCGATCAGGTCGGAGGTGTAGTTGACCGTGCTGAAGGGCGTGTCCATGACGTCGCCGCTGCCGAGCAGGCCGACCGATCCGCCGCGCGCGACCTGCCCACCGGCATAGGGCTGCGCCAGCCCGCCGGTCATCAGTCCGGCGTTGGCCGTCACCTGGAGTGCCGGCAGGGTCGTGCTGTCCGGGGAAGAGGCTGGGGAGGATGCCGGGGCCGCGGCGCTCTGCGCGACGACGGCGTAGCCCGACGCCGTGCGCGCGATCCCATGGCCGCTGCCGGCCAGCAGGCGGCGCAGGCCGTCCTCCACCGTGGTGGCACCCTTCAGGCCGGGCGAGGTTTTGTCCCGGACCATCGCGGGGGCCGCCTGGACCGTCACGCCCGCCTGCGCGGCGAAGCGGCTCAGCGTCTCGCCCAGCGGACCGGCGGGAATGTCGGCGTTGACGGTGGCGGCCGCCGTCTGGGCATGGGCCACGGAGACCGGGAAAGCACCACCCGCCAGGACCGCGGCGGCGAGCCCGGCTGCGACGGCCGCCGGACGCAGGCCGGACCTGCGGGCGTCAGGCTCGGCTGAGCGCACGCCACACGCAATGGTCGTGTAACGGGCATCTGCCGTGCCGCGAACTAGTTTCATAGTATCGGTTCCCCTGCCTGGCGATGGATGCAGCACGATCCCGGCGACCGGCGCTGTTCCCCCCAGGCCGGTCGGACGTGGATGCTATATAAGAGAATGCGTATCACTCGCATCGATAATGCGAATCGTTCGCACTATAATCGTCGACTCTTGGCCATTGCAACAGATGTTTGGCTCGATTGGATTTTTCTGGGAAACCGGGAACGGGCTATCGCAATGCGCGCACCGTCCTGCCGCCACAGGTGGCGGGCGCAGGCGCGCCGCGCCGTCCATCGCGGCTTTACAGCGCCGGCCCAATGCTCTTATCTCCGCAGCATGGATCGTCGCAGGCTCCAGTTCTTTGTCGCGCTCTGCGAGGAGCTGCATTTCCACCGTGCCGCCGCGCGGTGCCACATCACGCAGCCTGCCCTCAGCCAGCAGTTGCGGCAGCTGGAGGACGAGCTTCAGGTCCAGCTGGTCCACCGCAACAAGCGGCGGGTTTCCCTGACCAGGGCCGGCGAGTCCTTCCTGGGCGAGGCCAGGAAGATCCTGAACCAGATGGATCGGGCCGCACAGCTCGCGCGCCAGACCGACCGCGGCGAGATCGGGCAATTGTCGGTCGGCATGACTGCACCGGCGCTCTACATCGTCTTTCCCGAGATCATGCACCGGTTCCGCACGGCACTGCCGAATTTCGGCGTGAACGTGCATGTCATGACGACGTCCGAGCAGGAGGAGGCCCTGAGGGCGGGGGCCATCGATGTCGGCATCTTCCATCCCCCGCTCGACGACCAGTCGCTGTCGTCGCACCTCATCGCGCGCATCCGCTTCAACGTCGTGCTGTCGGACCGCAACCCGCTGGCGGAGCGGCCCCGCCTGCGGCTGGAGGATCTGTCCAGGCAGCGCTTCATCATCTTCCCGCGCGTGATCGGTCCGCGCCTGTACGACGAGATCATCAGCCTGTGCCAGCAGGCGGGGTTCAGCCCGGAACTGATCCTCGAAGCCTCGCCGGCCCAATCGATCATCGCGCTGGCCGCCGCCGACTTCGGCATCGGCCTCATCGCCTCAGACCTTCAGCAGTTCGCGCGGCCGGGGGTCGTCTACCGCCCGCTGGACGGGCCGGCCCCCTATCTGACGCTCGGGGTCGCCTACCAGAGCGACGACACATCCCCGGCTATCCAGACATTCCTCGACGTCGCCGCGACCGTCGGCGAACTGGTCTCCTGAGCGGATTTCCTCCGCCATGGGGATCGGTGGTGCGGGACAGTAAAAACTTTTCCTTATCAATCGATCATTTTTAAAAGTTGGACCTACTCAGTTCGTTGGCCCTATCGTTTGCATAACGGAGGATCAAGCCAATGAAAGTCTTCATGATTGGGGAAGCCGCCAATCACAAGGACAAGCTCGGCGCTTTCCTGACGACACCCTGCGAGATCATTCCCCTTCCCCGCGAGGCCGCCCACTCGCCCGACTTCGATTCCGCGATCACCGCGGACGACGTGGTCGTGTCTTTGCGCTTCTCGCGAAGCGATTGGTCCGTGCCGGATTTTCGACTTTTACATGTGCCGGGGGCCGGACTGGACGGCGTCGACATGGCCTCCCTGCCGTCCGGCGCCAGCCTGTGCAACGTCTTCGAACATGAGATTCCCATCGCCGAGTTCGTCATGGCGGCGATGCTGAACTGGGAAATCCGCCCCGACGCCCTGCGCGGCTCCTTCGCCACCGACACCTGGTCCGACGTCTACCGGGCGCGCGTGCCGCATGGAGAGATTCACGGCCTGACCCTGGGGCTGATCGGCTTCGGCCGCATCGGGCGGACGATTGCCCGGCGGGCGGCAGCCTTCGGCATGCGCATCCTCGCCGTGGATCAATTCGCTGCCGATTCCGACGGTCTGGCCGAGGCGATCCTGCCGCCGGACCGCCTGCCGGAGATGCTGGCGCAGGCGGACTTCGTGGTGATCGCCTGCCCGCTGACCGACGAGACGCGCGGGCTGATCGGTGCGGCCGAACTCGCCGCCATGAAGCCGACCGGCGTGCTGATCAATGTGTCGCGCGCCCCCATCGCCGACGAGGAGGCGCTGTACGGCGCCTTGCAGCGCCGGATCATCGGCGGTGCGGTTCTCGACGTCTGGTACGGCTATCCGGCCGGGGCGGACGACCGGGTGGCGCCCGCGCGCTTCCGCTTCGAGGATCTGCCGAACGCGGTCTGTACCCCGCATTCCTCGGCCTGGACCACCCGGCTGCCCGAACGCCGCTATGCCTTCATCGCCCGGAACATCGACCGGCTGATTGCCGGCGAACCGCTGCTGAACCTTGTGCGGGCGCCTGCTCCGGCAGTGCGGCCCGCCTTCCAGAACACGAGCTTCCCATGATCCGAGACACTGAGGACCTCGCCCGCCGCAGCGCCGGCGTGCCGATCAAGATCACCGGCGTGAAGACCTTCGTCGTCAACGCCGAGATGCGCAACTGGATCTTCGTCAAGGTATTGACCGACCAGCCCGGCCTGTATGGCTGGGGCGAGGCCAGCCTGAACTGGAAGACGCGGGCCGTCACCGGCGCCGTCGAGGATCTGGAGCCGACCGTGCTGGGCCGCGACCCGCGCGACATCGAGCAGTGCGTCCGCGCGATGAACAAGTTCAGCTATTACAAGCTGGGCATGGTCGGCGTGACGGCGATCAGCGGCATCGAACACGCGCTGTGGGACATCTTCGGCAAGAGCGTTGGCCTGCCGGTGTGGCGCCTGCTGGGCGGCAAGGTCCGCGACCGCGTGCGGGTCTACACCCATCTCGGCCTCGGCGAGATGAAGTCGGTGTACGAGACCTTCGACATCGGCTCGCTGAAGGAGCGCGCCGCCGCGGTGACGGAGAAGGGTTACGACGCGCTGAAGGTGGTGTTCATTCCCTACGGTGCCCACAGCGCCCCGGTCCCGGCCCAGCGCCATGTCGGCAAGATGATGCAGGCGCTGCGCGACACGGTGGGCGACGGCGTCGACATCATGATCGACTTCCACGGCCGCCCCGGCTCCATCGCCGCCGCCATGGGCTACATCCGCGAACTGGAGCCCTACCGGCCGATGTTCTGCGAGGAGCCGGTCCAGCCCGGCGACACCGAGGCGCTGCGCCGCATCGCCGAACAGGCCGACTGCCCCATCGCGTCGGGCGAGCGGCTGGTGGGCTTGAGGGAATTCATGCCGGTCTTCGCCCAGAAGGCGGTGCACATCGCCCAGCCCGACCTGAACCACACCGGCGGCCTGCTGGAAGGGAAGCGGATCGCGGCACTGGCGGAGGCGGAGCTGATCGGCATCGCGCCCCACAATCCCAACGGCCCGCTGGCCGGCGTCGCCGCCCTGCATTTCGACATTTCCACCCCGAACTTCGTCATTCAGGAGGAGATGAGCGGTGCGGTGCCCTGGTACGACGACGTCGTGCAGACGCCGATCCGCCGCACCGGCAGCCACTGGGAGGTGCCGGACGTTCCCGGCTTCGGCATCGAGGTGAACGAGGCGGAAGCGGCCAAGCATCCCTTCAAGCCGGAGGTGATGCACACGACCTCCGCCGTGCTGGACGACGGCACCATCGTCGATTGGTAAGCCGCAATCGGTAAGGCGCTGCTTCCCAGCTTCATCGGACGGGTTTCCATCATGAGAGAATTCAACACTCCGGGCGACGTGTTCAACGCGCTGCCGTCGCGGGTCGTTTTCGGGGCGGGCGCGGTCGACCGCATCGACGGGGAAGTGGAGCGACTGGGGGCCGAACGCGCGCTCGTCGTCTCCACGCCCGGCCGCAGCGCCATGGGCGGGCGTGTCGCCGACCGCCTCGGCAGCCGCTGCATCGGCATCCTGCCGGAAGCGGTTTCCCAGGTGCCCATCGAACTGGCGATCCGGGGCCGGGCCAAGGCGCGCGACATGGGCGCCGACTGTCTGGTCAGCGTCGGCGGCGGCGCCTCCATCGGTCTGGGCAAGGCCATCGCGCTGGAACTCGGGCTGCCGATCGTCGCCGTGCCGACGACCTATTCCGGCTCCGAGATGACCGGCTTCTGCGGGATCACCATCGACGGCGTCAAGCGGATGCACCAGAGCCTGCGCATGCTGGCCGGCACCGTCGTCTACGATCCCTCGCTGACGGTCGGGCTGCCGGTGGACGTCAGCATGGCCAGCGCCATGAACGCGCTCGCCCATTGCGTCGACGCCATATACACCCCAACGATCAGCCCGGTGATCGTGCCGGCGGCGATGGAGGGCGCGCGGGCGATCATGGATGCGCTGCCGCGGGTGGCGGCCCGTCCGGACGATGCTGAGGCACGCGCCGACCTGCTCTACGGTGCCCATCTCGCCGGTGCGGCGCTGGCCGGCGGCTTCGCCCTCCAGCATGGCGTCGCCCATGTGCTGGGTGGCACCTACGGCGTGTCGCACGGATTGTCCCATGCGCTGGTGCTGCCCCATGTCGCGGCTTACAATGCGCCTTTCGCCTCCCAGGCGATGGACCGGCTTGCCGCCGCCATGGGGGTGGCGGACGTCGGCGCCGCCATCTTCGACATGATGGAAACGGTCGGCCTGCCGACGCGACTGACGGAGGTCGGCTTCTCCGCCGACCGGATCGCGGAGGCCGCCCGCATCACCGTCGAGACCGACAATCGCTACAACCCCGGACCGGTGACCGAGGAGGCCGTGCGCGGCATCCTCGCCGCGGCGGTGGAGGGGCGTCGCCCAGGGTCGCATCCGGGCCGGTAGGGGCCGAATCGGACGAGAAAACGCAAAAAGGGAGGGAACCACCATGACGATCAAGCGCAGACAGTTTCTGACGGCCACCGCGGCGGGCGCCCTGGCCGTTCCCTTGGCGGCACCCTTCATCTCGAAGGCGCATGCCGCGGAATTCGCCTGGAAGTTCGGCCACGGCTTCCCCGCCAGCCACCCGCTGCACGTCCGCGCCGTCGAGGCCGCCGAGCGGATCCGCAAGGAGACAGGCGGCAAGGTCGACATCGCCGTCTTCCCCAACAGCCAGCTCGGCGGCGACAGCGACCTGCTGGCGCAGGTCCGCTCCGGCGGCATCGAGTTCTTCAGCACCGGCGGCCTGATCCTGTCCACCCTGGTTCCGGTGGCGTCGATCAACGGCATGGGGTTCGCGTTCAAGGATTACGACGCGGTCTGGAAGGCGATGGATGGTCAGCTCGGCGGCGTGATCCGCAAGGGCTTCGACAAGGCTGGGCTCCACGCCTTCGAGCGGATATGGGACAACGGCTTCCGCCAGATCACCACCGCCACCAAGCCGATCACCGGGCCGGCCGACCTCGCCGCCTTCAAGATCCGCGTCCCGGTCAGCCCGGTCTATGTGTCGCTGTTCAAGGGGCTGGGCGCGTCGCCGACCAGCATCAACCTGGGCGAGGTCTATGCCGCACTTCAGACCGGCGTGGTCGATGGGCAGGAGAATCCGCTGGTGGTCGCCGACACCGCCAAATTCTACGAGGTGCAGAAATTCTGCTCGATCACCAACCATGTCTGGGACGGCTCGTGGATCGTCACCAACGGCCGGTCCTGGCGCGGGTTGCCCGAGGATCTGCGTCAGATCGTCAGCCGCAACCTGAATGACGGCGCGCAGCAGCAGCGCCAGGACATCGCCGGCCTGAACGAAGCGCTGCAAAGCTCGCTTTCGCAGAAGGGGCTGACCTTCAACAAGGTCGATCCGGCGCCGTTCCGGGAGGTTCTGCGCAAGTCCGGTTTCTACGGCGAATGGAAGGCCAAATACGGCGAGGAGGCCTGGAACGCCCTGGAAAGCTCGGTGGGGGCCCTGACATGACGGCGGTGGTGGATCACAAGTCCACCGCCGGCCCGTCCACTGCCGGTCCTTCCGATGGCGCCAGCCCGTGGCTGGCGCAGGTCGACCGGCTTCTGGGCTGGCTGTCCGAACTGCCGGTAGCGCTTCTGGTGGCGGCGGAGGTGGTGATCCTCTTCACCGGCATCGTCGCCCGCTACGTGCTGCACGCGCCGATCACCTGGTCGGACGAGCTGGCCTCGATCCTGTTCCTGTGGCTGGCGATGCTGGGGGCCGTCGTCGCCTTCCGTCGCGGCGAGCATATGCGGATGACCGCCTTCGTCAGCTGGGCATCGCCCCGCGCGCGGGCGTTCCTCGACGTCTTCGCGGTGGCGGCGGCGCTCTGCTTCCTGCTTCTGGTCATCCTGCCGGCCGGCGAGTTCGCCTGGGAGGAACTGGAGATCACCACTCCGGCTTTGCAGATCTCGAACATGTGGCGCGCGGCGGCCCTGCCGACCGGCCTCGGGCTGATGATCGCGACCGCCCTGGTCCGGTTGGCACGGGTGGGCGATGTCCGGCTGGTGGCGGGTGCCCTGGCGGCGGTGGCGGCCATCGCCGCACTGTTCACGGTGCTCCAGCCGGTGCTGGCCGATCTCGGCAAGCTCAACCTGCTGGTCTTCTTCGTGGTCGTGGTGGCCGGGTCCGTGTTCGCCGGCGTCCCCATCGCTTTCGCCTTCGGGCTGTCGAGCTTCGGCTATCTCGCCCTGACCACGAGGGTGCCGCTGCTGGTCGTCGTCGGCCGGATGGACGAGGGCATGTCGCACCTGATCCTGCTGTCGGTGCCGCTGTTCGTCTTCCTAGGTCTCCTGATCGAGATGACCGGCATGGCCCGCGCCATGGTGGCGGTGCTGGCCAACCTGCTCGGCCATGTGCGCGGCGGTCTGTCCTATGTGCTGATCGGCGCGATGTATCTGGTGTCCGGCATTTCCGGATCGAAGGCCGCCGACATGGCAGCGGTCGCCCCGGTGCTGTTCCCGGAGATGAAGAACCGCGGTGCCAAGCCGGGCGATCTGGTGGCGCTGCTGGCCGCGACCGGCGCGCAGACCGAGACCATCCCGCCCAGCATCGTGCTGATCACCATCGGGTCGGTCACCGGGGTGTCCATCGCCGCCCTGTTCACCGGCGGCCTGCTGCCCGGCCTGCTGCTGGCGGTGATGCTGTGCCTGGTCGTGCGGCACCGCTACCGCAACGAAGACCTGTCGGGGGTGCGACGGCCGACCGGCGGCGAGCTGGGCAAAAGCCTGGTGGTGGCGTTGCCGGCGCTCGCCCTGCCTTTCGTGATCCGCACCGCGGTGATCGAGGGCGTTGCCACGGCGACCGAGGTGTCGACCATCGGCATCGTCTATGCCGTTGCCGTCGGGCTGCTGGTCTATCGCCGCTTCGACTGGGGGCGGGTGGTCCCCATGCTGGTCGAGACCGCGGCCCTGTCGGGGGCGATCCTGTTCATCATCGGCACCGCGACGGGGATGGCCTGGTGCCTGACGCGCTCCGGCTTCTCGACCGATCTGGCCCATTTCATGGCCAGCCTGCCGGGAGGCTCCTTCACCTTCCTGGCGGTGTCCATCGTCGCCTTCATCATCCTGGGCAGCGTTCTCGAAGGCATCCCGGCCATCGTGCTGTTCGGCCCGCTGCTGTTCCCCATCGCCCGCGAGATGGGCGTGCATGAGGTGCAGTATGCGATGGTGGTGATCCTCGCCATGGGCCTGGGCCTGTTCGCCCCGCCCTTCGGCGTCGGCTTCTACGTCGCCTCGGCCATCGGACGGGTCAATCCGGACGAGGGCATGCGCCCGATCATGGGCTATCTGGCGGCGCTGCTGGCCGGACTGGCGCTGGTCGCGGCCATTCCCTGGATCTCGACCGGCTTCCTGTAAACCGTATCGTCCAGTCTCTCGGCGACTTGAACAAGCCGGCTCCGGTTCACTCCGGGGCCGGCTTCGTCTTTTCAGGGCCGGTCAGCGCTGCGAGACCGATCCGGCCGCCGCCACCACCAGCGGGGCGAAGCGCTCTTCCATCTCCTCCGGCGTGAAGCGCGCGCGCGATACGGCGATGTTCAGCGCACCCACCGGCACGCCGCCCGATCCGGTGATGGCCGCCGCGACCGACAGGTCGCCGTGATAGAATTCCTCGAACGCGGTGGCATAGCCGCTCACCGCCGATTTCGCGATCTTGGCCAGCAGCTCGTCGCGCTTCCAGGTGGTGGTGGGCGTATAGGGCTTCAAATCCATCCGGTCGACCAGCGCCGCCGCCTCCGCCGCCGGCAGGCGCGACAGGATGGCGATCCCCGGCGCGGTGCAATAGGCCGGCATCCGCGTGCCGACGATGACATCGGTGTTCAGCACATGCCGGCTCATGAAACGCGACACGAAGACGATCTCCGTCCCGTCCATCATGGTCAGGTTGATCGTCTCTTCCGTCGTCTTGCTGAGATGCATCAGATAGGGCATCGCGCGCTGCAGCATCGCATTGCTGTGCAGATAGTGATGCGCGATGTCCAGGCTGCGGACGGTCAGCTCGAAGCGCTTGGTGACCGGATCCTTCCGCAGATAGCCCAGCTTTTCCAGCGTGTAGGTGAAGCGCTGCGCAGCACTCTTGTCCATGCCGACGGCAGCGGCGACCTGGGTCAGGCTCATGGACGGCCGCGAGGAATCGAAGGCGTGCAGCACGCGGAACGCCTTGTCCACCGACATCACCATCAGCGGGTCGCCGGCCCGGCCCTCGGAACCGGTGTTTTCGGCGGTGACGGTGCCGGCATCGATGTCCGTGCCGGCGGGAACGCCCGTCTTGGGCGCTGAAGAGGCGGATCGGCGCGGTGCCATGTCGGTCGGTCCTGACTGTGCGCGGTGAGAGATACCGTTGACAGCGTACCGAAAGCAAGCCAAGCTAATCAATACAAAGTATTGCATTTCAATACACCGCTTCGCGATCACCCTTCGATCCCTCATTCCCGCGGGAGGGTTTCGGCGGCCGGCACCACTTGGCCGGACCGACCCCCCGCATCGACAGGAGCGCATCCGTGACCGACTTCATCCTCACCGAGACCCGCGGCCCGGTCGGCATCATCACGCTGAACCGTCCCAACGTGCTGAATGCCTGGAACAAGGCGATGCGCGACGATCTGGTCGTCGCCTTCGACCGCATGGAGGCCGACGAGTCCATCCGGGCGATCATCCTGACCGGTGCCGGCGACCGCGCCTTCGGTGCAGGCCAGGATCTGAACGAAACCAAGAGCTTCGATGCCGACCGCGCCGAGGAGTGGGTGGCGGAGTGGGAGCGGCTCTACGACCGCATGCGCAGCCTGTCGAAGGCGCTGGTGGTTGCGCTGAACGGTGTTGCCGCCGGTTCCGCTTTCCAGGTGGCGCTGCTGGGCGACCTGCGCGTCGGCCATCCCGGCGTGCGCATGGGCCAGCCGGAGATCAATTCCGGCATCGCCAGCACCACCGGCCCCTGGATCATGAAGGAGATGATCGGGCTGGCCCGGACCATGGACCTGACCCTGACCGGCCGCCTGATGGACGCGGCGGAATGCCACGCCATCGGCCTGATCAACCGCATCGTTCCGCAGGACCGCGTGATGGCCGAAGCGCTCGAACTGGCCGGCGAACTGGCCGCTAAGCCGCCGGTTGCCATGCGCCTCGACAAGCAGCGCTTCCGCGAGATGACCGAGGCCGGGTTCCGCGACTGTCTGGCCGCCGGCGTGCGCATCCAGCGGGAAGCCTACGCGTCGGGCGAGCCGGCCCGCATGATGGAGGAATTCCTGGCCAAGCGCGCCGCGCGCAAGACGGCCGCCTGACCAGCCGTTCCGGCACCTCTTTTTAAAAACGGGACGGTTCGCCGCCGTCCCACCCCACCCGACAGCTCCTCCATCAACCGGACGATTGCCAAGATCCGGCCAGCGAACAGGGAATACGACAATGGGACAGAATGACGGTTTCTCCATCGACCGCCGCGGCCTGCTCTCCACCGCGCTGAAAGGTGCTGCGGGCACCGCGGTTGCGGCAGCCCTTCCGCCGGTCCTGGCGGCCGGGATGAGCGGCCCGGCGCTGGCGCAGACCTCTCAGATCACCGTGGCCGATCCGGGCGGCCCCTACAGCCCGGCCTTCCGCAAGGCGTTCTACGACCCGTTCGAGAAGGCCACCGGCATCAAGGTCGTCAATGTCGCCCGCGAGGCCGAACCGACCGCCCAGTTCAAGGCAATCGTCGAAACCAGATCCTACAGCTGGGACGTCTGCACGCTGACGCTGTCGGCGCGTGACATCCTGACCCGCCAGAACCTGCTGGAACCGCTGGATTTTGCTGCCGCCGACGCGCCGGGCCTGATGCCCGATGCGCTGACCGGCCAGTGGATGGGAACGGACGTCTATTCGACCATCCTCGGCTACCGGACCGACAAGTTCGCGTCCAACCCGCCGCAGAGCTGGGCCGATTTCTGGAACGTCGAGAAGTTCCCCGGCCGCCGGTCGCTGCGCAAGAACCCCATCGACACGCTGGAGCAGGCGCTGCTCGCCGACGGCGTGCCGCTGGACAAGCTCTACCCGCTCGACGTCGACCGCGCCTACAAGAGCCTGGACCGCATCCGCCCGCACATCGCCGCCTGGTGGACCGGCGGCGCCCAGTCGACCCAGCTGATCCAGAGCGGTGAGGTCGACATGATCGCCCTGTGGAACGCCCGCGCCCAGGCCGCCATCGACGGCGGCGCGCCGGTGAAGATCTCGTGGAACCAGGGGCTCTATTCCATCGAGGGATGGGGCATCCCGCGCGGCAACCCGCGCGCCGACGCCGCGCGCAAGTTCATCAAATTCTGCGCCGACCCGCAGCGCCAGGCGATCTTCACCGAGGTGCTGGCCTATGGCCCGACCAACCTCAAGGCCTATGACGACATCCCGAAGGAGCGGGCGCAGGCCCTGCCCACCTTCCCCGAGAATCTCAAGACCATGACCATCGCCCGCGAGGATTGGTGGGGCGCCAACCGCTCCAAGATGAGCGAACGCTTCAACGCCTGGATCCTCGGCTGACGACCATCACAGGAGACCCGCCGCCATGCTCCCCTCCCACGGAACGGCCCCTCCCGCCTGCAAGCTCCTGGTCGATGGCCTCACCAAGAGCTACGGGTCCGTCGTCGCCCTCCAGCCGACCCGGCTGGAGGTCCCGGCGGGCGAATTTCTGACCCTGCTGGGCCCGTCCGGTTCGGGCAAGACCACGCTGTTGCAGATGATCTGCGGGCTGGTGGAGCCGAACGGCGGGCGCATCCTGATCGATGGCCGCGACGAAACCCGCACCCCCGTCCACAAGCGCGACATCGGGCTGGTCTTCCAGCATTACGCCCTGTTCCCCCACCTGACGGTGGCGGAGAACATCGGCTTTCCCCTGCGCATGCGCGGGATCGCGGGCGCCGATGTCGACCGCCGGGTCCGGGAGGCGCTGGAGATGGTCCATCTCGGCCATCTCGGCGACCGCTTCCCCAAGGAGCTGTCGGGCGGCCAGCAGCAGCGGGTGGCGCTGGCCCGCTGCTTCGTCTACCAGCCCTCGGTCATCCTGATGGACGAGCCGCTGGGGGCGCTCGACAAGAAACTGCGCGAGCATATGCAGTACGAGATCAAGCGGCTGCACCGCGAGACCGGCGCCACCATCATCTACGTCACCCATGACCAGGAGGAAGCCCTGGCCATGTCCGACCGCATCTGCCTGATGAACCACGCGCGCATCGAGCAGATCGGCACCCCGCACGATATCTATGCCCGGCCGAAGACTGCCTTCGCCGCCGACTTCATCGGCGTGTCGAACATCTTCCGCGGCCGGCTCCAGCGCGACGAGGGTGGGGCGCCGATCCTGGTGACCGGCGGCGGGCGGTTCCGCCTGTCGCCCGCCACCGCCGCCGCCAGTGCCGCCGCGGGCGCCGCGGCCGGCCAGGGCGAGGCGTCGCTGATCGTCCGGCCCGAACAGCTCGACCTCGACGGCGAGGGCGACAACGAGGTGTCGGGCCAGGTGGTCGACACCGTCTATGCCGGCTCCGAGACCCGCGTGCTGGTGGCGCTGGGCGACCAGTCGACCATCACCGTCCGGCTGCGGCGCGGCATGTCGCCGCCGCCGCTGGGCGACCGCGTCGCCGTGCGCTGGCGCAGCGATGCCGGAGTGCTGGTGTCATGAGCGCCGTCCTCCTGCACGGTGCCGACGAGGGCGGTCTGAGGCAGCGGCTGCGCTTCGGACCGCTCTGGCTGGCGGCGCCCGGCATCGCCTTCCTCGCCGTCTTCTTCCTCTATCCGGTCCTGCGGTTGCTCGGCCTCAGCGTTCAGGATGCCGACACCGGCGCCTGGACGGGGGAGCATTACGCCCGCATCGTCGACACCGGCGTCTATTTCCGCGTGCTGATGGGCACCTTCCGCATCGCCGGGCTGACGGCGCTGTTCTCGCTGCTGCTGGGCTATCCGCTGGCCTATTGGCTGGCGCAGCTGCCGGAGCGCAGGCGCGGCGTGATGATCCTGGCGGTGATGGTGCCGTTCTGGACCAGCTATCTGGTGAAGACCTTCGCCTGGATGGTGATCCTGGGCCGCACCGGCGTCATCGGCGGCATCCTGGCGGCCGGCGGCCTGCCGCAGCCGGAGATGCTGCACAACGAGTTCGGCGTGATGATCGGCATGGTGCATGCCATGCTGCCGCTGGCCGTGCTGACCATGCTGCCGGTGATGACCGGCATCGACCGCCGGCTGGTGCAGGCGGCGGAAACGCTGGGGGCTGCACCGGGCCATGCCTTCTGGCTCGTCTATTTCCAGCTGTCGCTGCCGGGCATCGCCGCGGCGGGGCTGCTGACCTTCATCTCCTCCCTGGGCTTCTTCATCGTTCCGGCCCTGCTGGGCGGGCCGCAGCAGACCATGCTGGCCCAGCTGATCATCGCCCAGATCCAGGAGATGCTGAACTGGGCCTTCGCCGGGGCGCTGGCCACCTTCATGCTGGCGGCGGCCCTGGTCACCTGCTGGATCTATGACCGCATCTTCGGCCTGTCCACCCTGTCCGGCGAGGGAGGCCGGCGCAAAAAGGGCGGCGGCTCCATGCGCAGGGCGGGGCAGGGCATCCTGTCGGCGCTGGCGGCGCTGACCGCAGCCGCCGCGCGCGTCACGGCACCCGTGCTGGGCGAGCGCGGCCGCGACCGGCTGCCGACGGTCTACTCGACCCTGGTGCTGGTCTTCCTGGTGGCGCCGGCCATCGTGGTGGTGCCGATCGCCTTCACCAGCTCACCCTTCCTCGATTTCCCGCCGCCGGGCTACAGCCTGAAATGGTTCGAGGTCTATTTCGGATCGGATCTGTGGCTGGGCGCCACGCTGCGCTCCTTCGGCGTCGCCTTCGCCACCGCCATCCTGGCGACCCTGATCGCGGGGCTGGCGGCCCTGGCGCTGGCCCGCTCGACCTCGCGCTGGCGCGGCGCCATCTTCGCGCTGTTCCTGGCGCCGATGATCGTCCCCCGCATCGTCATCGCGGTCGGCCTGTTCTATCTGTTCGCCCAGATCGGGCTGGTCGCCACTGACCTCGGCCTCGTCATCGGCCATACGGTGCTGGCGCTGCCCTTCGCCTTCGTCGCCATCGCCGCGGTGGTCAAGGGGCACGACTGGCGGCTGGACCAGGCGGCGGCGACGCTCGGCGCCAACCTGGTGCAGACGCTGATGCGGGTCACGGTTCCGCTGATCCGCGGTGGTCTGGTCGCCGCCTTCCTGTTCGCCTTCATCACCTCCTTCGACGAGCTGACGGTGGCCATCTTCGTCAGCGGCGGGGTCAAGACCACACTGCCCAAGCAGATGTGGGACGACATGATCCTGCAGCTGAACCCGACCCTGGCCGCGGTTTCGGTCGTCGTCTTCCTCATCGTCATGGCGCTTCTGCTGATCGCCGAGCGGCTGCGCCGGTCCGGCCGCTGAGCGGCAGACCTGAGCGGCAGACCTGAGCGGCAGACCGCGCCACCGTCCGTTCATCCCGAGATTTCCCGAGCCGAGATTCCCGACCATGTCCGATTTCTCCACCGGGTTCGCCGGCCTGCTGACCCAGGCCGCGCGGACCGACGGCGAGCGTCTGTTCGCCCGCTACAACGGCGTCCCGCTGACCGCCGGCACCCTCGACCGCCAGTCCGACAGCATGGCGGCGGAGCTGCGGCGGCTGGGTCTGGTCCCCGGCGACCGCGTGGCGCTGATGCTGCGCAACAGCCCGGCGGTGCTGTCCACCCTGTTCGGCATCGCCAAGGCCGGGCTGGTGTGGATCCCGATCAACGCCCAGCAGCGCGGCGACGGCCTGCGCTACATCCTGGACCATTCCGAACCGGCGGCGGTGCTGGCCGACGCCGACCTCGTGGCGACCATCGCGGAGTGCGGAGCCGACCTGTCGGGCAAGCCGCTGATCGTGGCCGGCGCCGACGAGGCCTCGTCCCTGCCGCGGCTGGAGCCGATGCTGGACAGCGGCGCCCTGTTCGAGGGGACGCTCCCCGGACCGGACGACCTCTTCGCCATCATGTACACGTCGGGCACCACCGGCAGGCCGAAAGGCGCGCTGGTCACCCACCGCATGATGCGTCTGGCGGGCGAGGCGGTGGCCCGCGTCTCGGCCGCCCGCGACGGCGACGTGCTGTTCGTCTGGGAACCGCTCTACCACATCGGCGGCGCGCAGATGATCGTGCTGCCGCTGATCCGTGCGGTGTCGCTGGCGATGGTCGACCGCTTCAGCGCCAGCCGCTTCTGGGGTCAGGTCCGCGACTATGGCGCCACCCACATCCATTATCTCGGCGGCATTCTGCAAATCCTGCTGAAGCAGCCGCCGGACCCGCGCGACCGCGACCATCCGGTGCGCATCGCCTGGGGCGGCGGCTGCCCCAAGGAGACCTGGACGCCGTTCCAGGAGCGCTTCGGCGTCGAGATCCGTGAATGCTACGGCATGACAGAGGCGTCGAGCATCACCACCTGCAACGACGAGGGGACCGTCGGCGCGGTGGGGCGGCCGATGCCCTGGTTCACCGTGGATCTGCTGGACGAGGCCGGCAAGCCGGTCGCCCGCGGCGAGCGCGGCGAGATCGTGGTGCGCACCGACACGCCTGGCGCCCTGTTCGCCGGCTATTTCCGCAATCCGGAGGCGACGGCGAAGGCGCTCCGCGATGGCGCCCTGCACACCGGCGACCTCGGTTCGCTGCTGCCGGACGGCACGCTGCTGTTCCACGGCCGGATGACCGACAGCATGCGCTGCAAGGGCGAGAACGTCTCCGCCTGGGAGATCGAGCACATCGCCGCCACCCATCCCGCGATCGAGGACTGCGCCGTCATCGGCGTGCAGGCGGACATCGGCGAGCAGGACATCAAGCTGTTCGTCAAGCCCAGGCTGGGCGCCACCGTCGACATCCCGGCCCTGTCCGACTGGCTCGGCCGCCAGCTGGCGCCCTACCAGAACCCGCGCTACATCGCCCTGGTGGAGGGGTTCGAGCGCACGCCCAGCCAGCGCATCATGAAGCACCGCCTGTCGCCCGCGGTGAACGACAGCTGGGACCGGCAGGCGGCGCGGTAAGGCGGCCGGGCATCGTCTTCACCTCCGCCTACAATGGACAAAGCCGGCTGTGAGACACAGCCGGCTTTGTCGTTTCGCCAGGATGGGATCGTTTGGTGCGAGGCCCTCGCCCTCAGCGGGTCAGGCGCGGCTCCGGCAGGCCCTGGACACCGGGGTCGAACATCAGGACCCGGCCGCCATGGGGATCCTCGGCCAGATCGGCCGGCCCGCGGCTGAGCGAGGTGACCAGCATCGTGCGAAGCCCGTCGCCGCCGAAGGCGCACATGGTCGGCTTGCGCATCGGCACCTCGATGCGGCGGTCGAGATCGCCGCGCGGGGTGAAGCGCTTGATGCAGCCTTCGTCGAGGCAGCAGATCCAATAGCAGCCGTCGGTGTCGACCGCCGCACCGTCCGGCCGGCCGACCATCGCCCGCATGTCGATGAAGGGACGCCGGTTGCCGGCGGTGCCGGTCTCCGGATCGTAGTCCCAGGCCCAGACCATCCGCACGTCGCGGTGGGTGTCGGACGCGTAGAGCGTCCGGCCGTCCGGGCTGAAGGCGGAGCCGTTGGGGATGACGAAGCCGGTCAGCCCGGTCTCCACCAGCCCCTCGGCGCGGGTGTAGCGGTACCACGCGCCGGACGGGTCGCCCTTGGCGATGTCCATCACCATGGCGGACACCCACAGCCGCCCCTGCCGGTCACAGCGCCCGTCGTTGAAGCGCATGCCCTCCGTCGGGAATGGGCTGTCGGCGAGGCGGCTGAGCACCGCGTCGCCCCCCGCCTCGGGCAGGTCCGCGTCGAAGAGGCCGGTCTGGCAGGCGACGACCGCACCGCCGTCCGGCCGCAGCGCGAGGCTGCCCACCGGCTCCGGCAGCGTCCAGTCGCGCCGCACGCCGCTGGACGGATCCAGCCGGTGGATGCGGCGGCCCGGAATGTCGATCCAGGTCCAGTTGCGGCGGTCGGCGTCCCAGACCGGATTCTCGCCGGTGCCGTTGCGCAGGTCCGGTTCGATGACGGCGTCGAGGCCGATGGTGGTGACGGTCGGGCTCATGCCGCCTGCCTTCCGTCGTTGCTGCTCTTCAGATACTTCAGCAGCGGCAGCAGCAGCGTGATGGCGGCGATCAGCAGCAGGACCAGCGTGATCGGGCGGGTGTAGAGGAAGTCCAGGCTGCCGCCCGACAGCGACAGGGCGCGGCGGAAGCTCGACTCGGCCATCGGGCCCATGATCAGCGCCAGCACGACCGGCGAGGCCGGATAGTCCCAGCGCTGCATGAAGAAGCCGACCACGCCGGTCGCCAGCATGATGCCGACGTCGAACATGCTGTTGTTGATGGCGTAGGCGCCGACGACGCAGAGCGTCAGGATCAGCGGCGTCAGGATGGCGCGCGGCATTTCCAGCACCTTGCCCATCAGGCGCAGCGAGGACAGGCCGACGACCAGCAGCGCCGCGTAGCAGAACAGCATGCCGGCGAACAGGGTGAAGACCAGTCCGGCATGGTCCTTGAACAGCAGCGGACCGGGTTGCAGGCCCTGCATGGTCAAGGCACCCAGCATCACCGCGGTCACCGCGTCGCCGGGAATGCCCAGCGTCATCATCGGCAGCAGATCGCCGCCGGTGCAGGCGTTCGCACCGGATTCGGCGGCGGCGACGCCCTTCAACTCGCCCTTGCCGAAATTCCCCGGATTTCTGGAGAAGCGCTTGGCCTCGTTGTAGGCGACGAAGGAGGCGATGTCGGCGCCGGCACCGGGGATGATGCCGACGATGATGCCGAGGCCCGAGGAGCGCAGGATCGTGAAGATCAGGCCCTTGAAGACGCTCCAGGGCGGGATGATGCGGCCGATGTGGACCTTAACCTCGGCGCGGGCGGCGGGCTGGCCCAGCGACTTGAAGGCCTCCGAGGCGGCGAACAGGCCGATCATCACCGGGATGAAGGGGACGTTCAGCAGTTCGTTGAAACCGCCGGTGAAGCGCGGGAAGCCGCCCATCGGGTCGAGCCCGACGGTGGACAGCAGCAGGCCGAGGAAGCCGGCGATCAGGCCCTTGACCAGCGATTCGCCCGACACGCTGGTGATGATCGACAGGCCGAAGATGGCGAGCGCGAAGGTCTCGGCGGCGGAGAATTCCAGCGCGATGCCGGCCAGCAGCGGGGCGAGGAAGATCAGCATGAAGACGCTGAAGGTGCCGCCGATGCAGGACGAGATGGTGGCCGTGCCGAGCGCGATGCCGGCCTGCCCCTTCTGGCTCAGCGCGTAGCCGTCCATCGCCGTGGCGGCGGCGGCCGGCGTGCCGGGGATCTTGAGCAGGATGGCGGTGATGGAGCCGCCATAGATGCCGCCGAAGAAGACGCCGGAGAGCATCAGGATGGCGGGAGCCGGCGCCATGCCGAAGGTGAAGGGCAGCAGGATGGCGACGCCCATGGTGGCCGTCAGGCCGGGCAGCACGCCGATGACGATGCCGAGCACGACGCCCATGAAGGCGAGCAGCAGGGTCGCGGGATCCGCCGCCAGACTGGCGAATCCTTTGAGGAGCATGTCGATTTCATACATCTTCCAAACTCCTCGCCTACAGCTCTGCGGCTTCGAACAGGCTTCCGACGGGCAGCGGGATTTGCAGGCCGTACAGGAAGATCAGGTAGAGGAAGGCGGTGATGCCGACGGCGAGCAGCGGGACGCGGATCCAGCTGCGCTGGCCCATCAGCCGCATCATGCCGATGAGGAACACCACCGTCGTCGGGATATAGCCGACCAGCGAGATCAGGTAGATGTAGGCGGCCGTGGCCACCACCCCGATGGCCACCGGGGCGAAGCGGAAGCCGGTCGCGGGCTGGGCCCGCTCGGCGGCGGTGCGCTCCTGGTTGCGCCGCGACGGCAGCAGGCGGCCGACCACCAGGATGGCGCTCAGCACGACCAGGATGCCGGCGTAGATCAGCGGGAAGCGGGCCGGCCCGACGTCGCTGTCAAGGCCGGTGGTCGGAAAGTCGCGCGACACGATGATCGCCGCGATGGCGACCACGGCGACGATGATGCCGGCGGCGATGTCCGCGGAACGCGGCGCGCCCGGTCCCGGGGCTCCCTCGGGGGACTGACTCATTCGAGATCTCCTGGGACGGGGCGCGGCGATGGTGCCGGCCGTGCCCCGCCTTTCCGTCTTGCTGCTTACTTGGCCATGCCGAGCTTGGTCATCAGGTCCTTGAAGAAGGCGTTGTCCTTCTGCATGACCTGGCCGAACTCGGGACCGTCGGCGTAGGCCAGGGTCAGGTTCATCTTGTTCAGCGTCTCCTTGAAGGACGCTTCCTCGACGGTCGCCTTGGACGCCTTGCGCAGCGTTTCGACGACGGCCTGCGGGGTCTTCTTCGGAACGACGATGCCGCGCCAGGTGTAGACCGACAGGTCGACGCCCTTCTCCTTGACGGTCGGGACATCCGGGAAGGCCGGGGAGCGTTCGTCGGCCATCACCGCCAGGATGCGCAGCTTGCCGGCGGCGACATGGTTCACCACCTCGGCCGGGCTGACGCTGACCGCCTCGATGTGATTGCCGAGCAATGCCGTGACCGCCGGGTTGGCGCCGTCATAGGGGATGTGGTTGAAGGTGAGGCCGGTCTTCTCCTGCAGCGCGGCGGCGGCGAGGTGCCAGATGGCGCCGGTGCCGGAGTTGCCGATGCGGACCTTGCCGGGGTTCGCCTTGGCGTTGGCGATGAAGTCCTCGTAGGTCTTGAAGGGCGAGTCGGCGTTCACCGTGATGGCGCTCGGCTCGGCGTTCAGGCGGGCGATCGGGGTGAAGTCGTCGGCGGTGAAGCGGGCGATGCCCATGTGCGGCAGCATGGTGATCTCCACCGTGCCCATGCCGATCTTGTAGCCGTCGGCGCGGGCGGCCATGATCTCGGTCAGGCCGACGGCACCGGCGCCGCCGGTCTTGTTGACGACGCCCATCGACTGCGGCAGGTGCTTCTTCGCGGCGTCGGCGTAGGCGCGGGCGACCAGATCGGTGCCGCCGCCGGCCGCGTACGGCACGGTCAGCTCGATCGGCTTGGTCGGGTAGTCGGCGGCCTGCGCGCCGGCAATCAGGCTGGCCGTGGCCAGGACGCCGACGACGGCGCCGGTCAGAAGGCGATAGCCCTTCATAAACGTTCTCCCTCGAATTTTGCTTGGTGGGGTGCGGACAGGAAAAGCGGGCGGCCTTCGTCGCCCGCGTGAAGTCAGCGTGCGTTCAGTGCCTTCCAGGACGTGGCGAAAGCCTCGGCCCGCCCGGCGATCTCAGCTGCGGTCATGCCCGGCTTGTAGAGCGCCGATCCCAGCCCGAAGCCGGCGACGCCGACCTCAAGGAAGGGGGCCATGGTGTCGGGGGTGATGCCGCCCACCGGCAGCAGCCGGGTGCCGGCCGGCAGCACGGTGCGGATCGCCTTGACGATGGTCGGGTTGATCTGCTCGGCCGGGAACAGCTTCAGCGCGTCGGCGCCTGCCGCCAGAGCCGCGAAGGCCTCGGTCGCCGTGGCGACGCCGGGAACGCAGGCCAGCCCGGCGGCCTTGGCGGCGCGGATCACCGCGGTGTCGGCATGCGGCATCACCACCAGATCGGCGCCGATCTCCTTGAGGCGGGCGACCTGCGCCACCTCCAGCACGGTGCCAGCGCCGACCAGCGCGTCCTGCGGCAGGATGCGGCGGATGGCGGCGATGCTGTCGAACGGCTCCGGCGAGTTCAGCGGCACCTCGATCAACCGGAAACCGCGCTCGTAGAGGGCGCGGGCGGCATCCTCGCATTCGACGGGCTTCAGGCCGCGCAGGATGGCGACCAGCGGCAGGGCGGCGAAGGCGGCGTCGAGCCGGGCCTTCAGGCTTTCATCAGACATGAGTGTCCTTTCCGGCCGGCGGCGCGATCAGGCCGGCGGCGATGGCGAACTGGAACAGCCCCTTGGGCGCGGTGTTCTCGAGCCGGGCGGTGGGCTCGATGCCCAGCAGAGCCAGGCCCTGGACGTAGCGGCGGCACAGCATGCCGTCGCCGATCAGCAGCAGCGGCCGGCCGCTGCCCAGCGCCGCCCCCATGCGATTGAGGCCGGACACCATCTCGTGCCCGATCAGCAGGCCGGACAGGAAATCCTTCAGCAGGTCCGGCGCCATGCGGCGGGTGATGCCGAGCGTGCGCGCGGCGAAGATCTGGTGCGACAGGTCGCCCGGCCCGCTGGCCTGCGCCGCCCGCACGCCGTCGGCGAAGGCCGCGTCGCTGGCCTCCGCATCGGCCACCACGTCCGCCGGCATCAGGCGGCCCAAGATCGAGTGCTTGGTCAGCACGGCGAACAGCTCGCCGGTCATGTAGGTGGCGAAACGGGTCATCCGCCCGTCCTGGATCTGCACCCATTTGGAATGGGTGCCGGGCAGCACCATGCAGGCCTCGCGCGCCCAGTCGGGGCGGTCGGCCAGCACACCGGCGATCTGGATCTCCTCGCCGCGCAGGATGTCGGGCGGCGCGTCGGGCGGGGCGTAGGTGACGCCGGGGGCGATGAGGATGCGGACGCCGGCAGCACTGTCCACCGCGATGGCGTGCCCAGCCAGCGTGCTGGTGTCGGCCGGGCAGGCGACATAGGGCGCCTCCACCCAGCCCTGGGCGCTGCCGACCATGCCGCCGGCCACCACCGGGATGCCCGGATTGCCGGCCAGCCAGTCGCCGCACAGCTCGGCGAAGGCCTGCTCGAAGCCGGGCAGGCCGGGCTGCGGCAGATTCTGGATGCCGTGCGCGTTGGCGCGCTGCTCCAGCACCGTGCCGGCGCCGTCCATGAGGAATCCGCGCAGACTGGAGGTGCCCCAGTCCAGCGCGATCAGGGCCGCCCCGTCGCGCTTCCGTCCTGTTTCCATCCCAATTCCTTCGATATCGCGTCGGCGGCCGCGCGGACGACCGGTCCGAGTTCAGCCATCCGTTCGTCCGGCATGTAGGGCACCGCGCTCGCCACGCTGATGGCGGCGACCACCTGATTGCTGATGTCGCGCACCGGCGCGCCGACGCAGCGGACGCCGATCTCGTTCTCCTCCAAGTCGAGCACCCAGTCCCGCCGCAGGAAGCCCGCCATCAGCTTTTCGTATTTCGGCCAGGGCAGCGGTCCGGGACGCCCACCCACCGTGTCCGGCGCCGTCGCCACCGCGTCGTGCAGCTCGCGCCAGCGCGACGGCGGCATCCCCAGCATCAGCGCCTTGCCGATGCCGGTCGAGGCCAGCGGCATGCGCAGGCCGACGCGCGAGCGCATCTCCAGCCCGCGCGTGCTCGGAATCTTGTCGAGATAGAAGACCTCGTCGCCGTCGACCACACCGAGATGGACGGTGTCGCCGGTGCGCTGGGCCAGCGCCTCGATGTGGGGCCGGGCCAGCGCCACCAGCGGCCGCTGCTCCAGCGCCTTCATGCCGAGTTCGATCAGCTTCGGTCCCAGCAGATACCCCTTGTAGGGGACATGGTGCAGGTACCCCTCCGTCACCAGGCTGTTCAGCATGCGGTGGACGGTGCTGCGCGGCGTGTTCAGCCTTGCGGCGATGCCCTTCACCTCGGTCGTGCCGGTCGCCACGCACTCGATCGCCGCCAGCCCGCGGAGCAGGGTCTGCGTTCCGGCGGCCTGACGCCTTTCGGGCGTGGCCGGGTCGATCGCGTCAACGGGCTGGGTCATGGGATCGGTTCTGGTGGGCATTCGTGTCGCCTTGATGACGGGACCTTAGTGGCCGCGTTGTATGTTGTCAAATCCAACATAGATGATGCCATATAGTGAGACATTTATAAAGAAGGCAATATGCCGTGCCGGCACAGCCAACCTTGACCGGACCACTCTTCACCCCTAACATCCTGTCAATATTGAGAATTATCTCTCAATATTTGAGACAGTGGCCGTGCGGTACGCCGGCCGCTCCGCGTTTCGCGGTTTTCGACACAGGGAAGGAAGGGCTCACGCATGTTCGGTGATCTGAAAGGCCGGCGCGTTCTGGTGACGGGGTCGACCCAGGGAATCGGTCTGGCGGCGGTCGAGGCATTCGCCCGCCATGGTGCGCTGGTCGGCATGAACGGCCGCAAGGCGCCGGCCGACCTCGACTCCACGCTGGCCCGGCTGAACGCGCTGGACGGCGAGGTCGCCTTCCTGCCCGGCGACGTGTCCTCCAGCGAGGGTGCAAAGCGTCTGGTCGAGGATTTCGTCGCCCGCTTCGGCGGCATCGACGTGCTGATCAACAATGCGGGCGGTCTGGTCGCGCGCAAGCCGCTGGAGGAGATCGACGACGCATTCTTCGACGCGGTGACCGACCTGAACGCGCGCTCCGCCCTGATGGTCACCAAATACGCGCTGCCGCATCTGAAGGAGTCCGCCAGCCGGAGCGGCACCACCGCATCGGTGATCCTGGTCGGCTCGGTCGCCGGCTACACCGGCGGCGGCCCCGGCGCCGGGCTGTACGGCGCGGCGAAGGCTTGGCTGCACAACATCCAGAAGAACTGGGTGGCCTTCCACACGAAGGACGGCATCCGTTTCAACACGGTGTCGCCCGGCACCTTCGACACCGCCTTCCACGCCGACAAGGACACGGACACCAAGGCCCGCATCGGCGCCGGCTTCCCGATGGGACGCTTCGGCAAGCCGGAGGAATGCGCGCCGACCTTCCTGTTCTTCGCCTCGCACGCCTGCAGCGGTTACATCACCGGACAGATCCTCGACGTTAATGGTGGCCAGTACATGCCCTGAGCCGGCTGGCAGGGAACGGCGGCAGGGGTGAAGCCTCCGCCGCCGGTGCCGGCTATTCCCTCCGGTCCGGGGCGTCGTCGCGCATCACGACGTAGATCGCCGGGATGACCAGCACGGTCAGCAGCGTCGAACTCAGCAGGCCGAACAGCAGCGAGATCGCCAGCCCCTGGAAGATGGGGTCGGTCAGGATGAAGGCGGCGCCGATCATCGCCGCCACCGCCGTCAGCAGGATCGGCTTGAAGCGGATCGCTCCGGCCTCCAGGACGGCCTCCCGCACCGACAGCCCGCGGTCCCGAAGATGGCGGATGAAATCCACCAGCAGGATGGAGTTGCGCACGATGATGCCCGCCAGGGCGATGAAGCCGATCATCGAGGTCGCGGTGAAGGCGGCCCCGAACAGCCAGTGGCCTGCTACGATGCCGATCAGCGTCAGCGGCACCGGCACCAGGATCACCAGCGGCAGCTTGAAGCTGCCGAACTGCGCGACCACCAGCAGGTAGATGCCGAGGATCGCCACCGCGAAGGCGGCACCCATGTCGCGGAAGGTGACGTAGGTGATCTCCCACTCGCCCTCCCACAACAGCGCGGGTTTGCTCTGGTCGTCGGGTTGTCCATGCAGCAGGATGTCCGGCGCTGCTGTGAGTCCGGCGGCTTTCCAGTCGATCCGTTTCAGCCGCTCCTGCACCGCCAGCATGCCGTAGACCGGCGCCTCGTAGCGTCCGGCGAGATCGGCCATCACCATCTCGGCGAAGCGGCCGTTGCGGCGGAACAGCGGATAGGAGGCCGGTTCCCGCGTCATGGTGACGAGGTCGCCCAGCTCGACCGTGCCGCGGGCGCCGGTGACCGGCGTCGCCAGGATGCGCTCCGACAGGAACAGGCCCGACTTCGGCAGCCGCACCGATATCTCGATGGGGGTGCGGCCGGCCCCGCGATGCGAGTAGCCGACCGGCACGCCGCCGATCAGCGCCTGCAACGTGTCATCGACCGCCTGCTCCTCGACGCCGTGGAACTCCAGGCTCTCGCGGTCCAGCGCGAAGCGCAGCCGCTCGCCGGGCGAGCGGACGGTGTCGTCCACATCGACGATGAAGTCGACGCTGCGGAAGGCGTCCCGGACGATGCCCGTCGCCTTGCGCCGCGTCTCCGCATCGGGACCGTAGACCTCGACCAGCAGGGTGGAGAGCACCGGCGGACCGGGCGGCACCTCGACGACCTTGAGCGAGGTGCCGTCGGGAGCGGCCAGATCCCTCAGCCGCGCCCGGATGTCGAGCGCGATGTCGTGGCTGCTGCGGTGGCGCTCGCCCTTTGGGGCGAGGTTGACTTGCAGGTCGCCCTGCTCCGGCTGGTCGCGCAGATAGTAATGGCGCACCAGACCGTTGAAGTTGAAGGGCGAGGCAGTGCCGCCATAGGCCTGGACGCTCGCCAGTTCGGGCAGGTCGGCGATCTTCCGCGCGGCGGCCAGCAGCACGCGCCCGGTATCCTCCTGTGCCGCGCCGCGCGGCAGGTCCACGACGACCTGAAGTTCGGACTTGTTGTCGAAGGGCAGCAGCTTGACCGCCACGTCCTTGGTGTAGAACAGCGCCGTCGAGGCCAGCGTCGCCACGCCGACCACGAGCAGGAAGGTCCAGGCCCGGCGTTTGCTGCGGATGACCGGGCGCGCGACGGAGAGATACAGGCGGCCCAGCAGGCCGCCATGCTTATCGCTCTGGCCATCGCCATGCCCACCGCTGTCTCCATCGCCCGGCCGCAGCTTCACCATCAGCCAGGGCGTCAGCACCATGGCGGCGAAGAAGCTGAAAACCATGGCGGCCGATGCGTTGGCCGGGATCGGGCTCATGTAGGGGCCCATCAGGCCGGACACGAACATCATCGGCAGCAGTGCGGCGATGACGGTCAGGGTGGCGACGATGGTCGGGTTGCCGACCTCCGCGACCGCCTCGACGGCAGCCTGGACCTTGCTGCGGCCGTCGCGCATCGACCAGTGCCGGTCGATATTCTCCACCACGACGATGGCGTCGTCCACCAGGATGCCGATGGAGAAGATCAGCGCGAACAGGCTGACGCGGTTGATGGTGTAGCCCATCAGCCAGGACGCGAACATGGTCAGCAGGATGGTGGTCGGGATGACGATCAGAGTCACCATGCCCTCGCGCCAGCCGATCGCCAGCACGATCAGCGCGACGATGGTCACGGTGGCGAGCGCCAGATGGAACAGCAGTTCGTTGACCTTCTCGTTCGCCGTCTCGCCATAGTTGCGGGTGACGGTCAGCGTCACGTCCCTGGGCAGCGATCCGGCCTGGATGGCCTGCACGCGTTCCAGAACGCGCCCGGCGATGGTCACCGCGTTGGCCCCGGCGCGCTTGGCGATGGCGATGGTGACCGCCGGAGTCTGAGCGAGCCCGCCCTTGCCGTCGGGCAGCAGGTTCCAGGCCGTGCTTTCGTCCGGCCGCGAACCCATCACGATGTCGGCCACATCCTTGACATAAACCGGGCGGCCGTCGCGGGCGGTCACCAGCAGCAGGCCGATGTCGGCGGTCCCCTGGAGCGTCTGGCCGGCCAGCGCCGGCAGGCTGCCGCCCTGCGCGCGCACCGAGCCGACCATGAAGGCACGGTTGGCGCTCTTCACCTTGTCGACAAGCTGGTTGAGCGTGACGCCGAACAGCGCCAGCCGTTCCGGATCGGGTTCCACCCGGATCTGGTCGGGACGGCCGCCGACGATGAAGCTGCGGCCGACATCCTCCACCTGCACCAGCTGCGCGAGCAGCTCGTCCGCCACGCCGTAAAGCGCGGTGTCGGTCCAGCGCGACGCCGCGTCCGGCCTGGGTGCCAGCGTCAGGGTCAGGATCGCCACGTCGTTGATGCCGCGCCCGACGATCAGCGGTTCCGGGATGCCGAGCGGGATGCGGTTCAGGTTGGCCCGCACCTTCTCGTGCACGCGCAGGATCGCGTCGTCCGCCGAGGTGCCGACGAGGAAACGGGCGGTGACGACCACACGGTCGTCCAGGGTCTGGCTGTAGGTGTGCTCGACGCCGTCGATGCCCTTGACGATCTCCTCCAGCGGCTTGGTCACCAGCTCGACCGCGTCGTCCGCCTTCAGCCCGTCGGCGCGAACCAGGATGTCCACCATCGGCACGCTGATCTGCGGCTCCTCCTCCCGCGGCAGCGAGAGCAGGGCGACCGTGCCGACCACCAGCGAGGCCAGCAGCAGAAGCGGAGTCAGGGGCGAGCGGATGAAGGTCCGCGTCAGCACCCCGGAGAGACCGGGCTTCATCGCGCACCGTCCGGGCGGACGATCACGTCGCCGGGTCTCAGGCCGGACAGCACCTCGATCCCGCCGAACTGGTCGCCGACCCTCGGGATCGCACCGCCGACCTGGACCGGCACCTCCGTCCCGTCGGCCAGCCGTACGAAGTCGGTGCCGAAGCGGCGCAGGACATAGTCCGGCGGAACGACGAACGCCTGCCGCGTGCCGGTGGCGACGTAGACGCGCACGCGCTCGCCCACGAAGAAGTCGCCGAGCCCGCTCACCGTGGCGTCTGCCAATACCTGTCCGCCGGACATCTCCGGATAGACCTGACGGACGGTGCCGCGCTTCAGGTCGAGCGGTTTCGCATCCTGCGCCGCCTCGCCGCCGGGAGGCGCGACCGGGGCGAGACCGCGGTCGCCGACCAGCACCGGGTCGCCCTCATGCATGAAGCGGGCATGGCGTTCAGGCAGGCGCAGGCGCAGCACATAGGTTTCCGTCGCGATGCTGGCGACGGTCTCGCCGGGCATCACCACGGCGCCGTCGATGACCTTGACCTGGAGAATGCGGCCGTTGGCGGGCGCCGACACCGCGCCCTCGCGCAGTTGCTGCTCCACCACCGCCCGCTCCGCCGTCATGGCCGCGATCTGGGCGCGGGCCACGTCCACGGCGGACTGCGCGTCGTCGAGCCGCTGCTGCGTTCCCGTTCCGCTCGCCCGCAGTTGCCGGGCGCGGTCCAGCTCCAGGCCGGCCTGATGCTGCTGCGCCTGGAGCGCCTGGATGCGCGCGTCCAGTGCCGCCAGCTGCAGCGGCAGCTTCGGGTCATGCACGGTGGCAACGATCTGACCCATGGTGACCTTGTCCCCTTCCTTCGCCGTCAGATCGGCGACGGTGCCGCCGATGCGGGTGCGCGCCAGCGTCTCGTGGACGCTTTCCACGGTGGCGAAGACGGCCTTCAGATCCTCCACCGCAAGGGCGCGCACGGTGAGCCGGCCGGCGCCCGCATCGGCCTGGGCCAGCGCGTTGGACAGCGGAACGGTGGCGAACAGGAGCGTCGCAGCCAGAACGAGGCCTGCGGGTCGACGGGGCATGACGGGCCACCTTGGATGGGATGGATGAAGCACCTATTGACGGTTAATTAAGAACAATCTAATTTAGTGTCAATGAATGAATTGGATCGCAGCCATGTGAGTTCGGCGGCGCGCCTGCTGAAGGCGCTGGCCAACGAACGGCGCCTGTCCATCCTCTGCCTGCTGGGGCGCGGGGAACTCTGCGTCGGCGACCTCGCGGACGCGGTCGGGCTCAGCCAGTCGGCCTTGTCGCAGCATCTGGCGAGGCTGCGTGCCGAAGGCCTCGTGCGGACCCGCCGCGACGGGCTGACGATCTTCTACAGGCTGGCCAGCGCCGAGGCCGCCGCCGTGATCGAGGTGCTGGCGGGGCTGTATTGCGATCCCTCGCCGCAGAATCCTGCGTCTTCGAACCAATCCTTGCATCGGGAGACATCGACATGAGCATCGACCGCATCGTGATGGCCTTCGCCGGCACCGTTGTGCTGCTGAGCCTGGCCTTGTCGCACCTGCACAGCCCGCAGTGGCTGTGGCTGACCGCCTTCGTCGGCGCCAATTTGTTGCAGGCAGCCTTCACCGGCTTCTGCCCGCTGGCGGTCGTCCTCAAGCGGCTGGGCGCCAGGGCGGGCGCCGCCTTCACCTGAGCGCATTCACCTGAGGTCATGGCGGGGACGATCCGCATAGACCCTGAGGCCGCAGTCTGCCTTCGCCTGAACCGAAGGCAGACTGCGGCAAAGCCACATTGTGACGTTCCGCCGCATCGATCAAGCTTGTCCCAGATACGAAGGACGAGAGGACGGGAGGATGGAGCATGGCCCTGCTGGATCGCGACAGCGCCGAGGCCGATGGCAAAGGCCCGATGGCCGGGGTGGACCGCCGGCTTCTGGTGGTCGCGCTGGCCCTGGCGCTGCTGACCCTGCTGGCGGTTCTGGACCAGTACCGGCCGACGCCGGGATCGGCGCCGCCGGTGGACTGGCAGTTGCCCGGCGTCGAGCTGCCGCGGACGGTGCCGATGGCGAAGGCGCCCGGCCCGCGCCCGGACGAGCTGCTGGGGGCCGACTGACCGGGTTTCCGGTCAGCCGGCCGGCGGGCTGTCGCTCCCGTCGCCGAGCGGCCGTTCCATCAGCACGCCGTCCAGCCAGCGGCCGAACTTGAAGCCCACGGCGGGCAGGATGCCGACAGGACGGAAGCCGCAGGCGCGGTGCAAGCCGATGGAGCCGTGGTTGGCGCTGTCGCCGATTGCCGCGATCATCCGGCGGTAGCCCGCCGCCTCGCACATCTCGATCAGCGGGTCCATCAGCGCCCGGCCGATGCCGCGCCGGCCCATGCCGTCGGCGACATAGACGGAATTCTCCAGCGTGAAGCGGTAGGCGCTGCGGGTGCGGTACAGGCCGGCATAGGCATAGCCGACCAGCCGTCCCTCGCATTCCGCCGCCAGATAGGGCAGCCCGCGCCCCAATATGTCGGCGCGGCGGCGGGCGATCTCGGCCTCGTCCGGCGGAACCTCTTCGAACGAGGCGGTGCCGTGCAGCACATGGCGGGCGTAAAGGGCGGTGATGGCGGGAATGTCGGCGTCGGCGGATGCCCGCACGGTGATGGCAGGCCCGGCAATGGAGACCATGTGAATCAACTCCGGTCAGGACGGTCGGCGGGAAGAAGAAGGGCGCAGACGGTCGCCAACCCGCCGCCGACGCCGAGAAGCGCGAAACCCCAGCCCCAGCCGGCACCGCCTGCGCCGCCGGCCCGATCCAGCACCAGACCGACCGCCAGCGGCGCCGCACCGCCGGCGCCGAAGCCCAGGATGGAGCGGACGGCGAGCGCCGCCCCCAGGCTGCCCGGCTCGACCGATTCGGTCATCGCCGTCGACAGCACGGGGGAGTCGCCCAGCGCGGAGAAGCCGTAGAGCGCCGCCACCGCCAGGACCAGGGCCAGCGGCATCCCGTCCATCCAGCCGATGGCGAAGGAACAGGCGGCGCCCAGCACGCCCATCGCCACCAGCACTGCCCGCCGGCCCAGCCGGTCGGACGCGCGTCCCATCAGCAGCGACGACAGGAAGCCCGAGATATGGATGGCACCGGCGATCCACAGCCCGCGCATGCCCGCCCCGTCGCCGCCGGCTCCGGCCAGACTGGCGGTCAGGAAGGCCGGCAGCCACGCCCACATGCCCAGCAGTTCCCAGCAATGGGCGGTGTAGCCAGCGGTCAGCAGGAAGGACCGGCGGTCGGACAGGAACCGGAAGGCGCCGCGCAGCCGCCGCGCTCCCCCGCCCGCCACCGGATTGGGCCGCCGGAGCAGGCCCGGCGTGGCGAGCAGCGCCGCCAGCAGCGGTCCCAGCCCGCAGGCGATGAAGGCGGCCTCGTAGCCGAACCGCTCGGCCAGCCATGCTGCGAGCGCGATGGAGGCGAAATAGCCGAGCGACCCCGCCGCCAGCAGCCAGCCCACCGCAGCACCGCGGCGGTCCGCCGGCACGCCTTGCGCCACCAGCATGATGGAGGGGGCATAGGTGCCGCCCTGGGTCAGCCCCATCAGCGCGAACAGCAGCAGTCCGCTTTCCGCCGAGCGGGCGAAGAAGGCGAAGGCGACGCCGGTCAGCGCGGTCGCCCAGCTCGCCCACAGGAAGACGCGCTTGGCGCCCAGGCTGTCGGCGAACCAGGAGGAGCCCACCAGCGACAGGGCGTAGCCGACGTTGAAGGCGGTCTGGATCGACCCGGCCTCTCCCGCCGACATGCCCCAGGCCTGCATCGCGGGCACGAGCGCACCGGCATAGACCATGAAGGACAGCGAGGTGGCGAAACGGCTGGCGCAGAGCAGCACGAACCAGATCGGCCGGGGCGCTGGGGCAGGGGCAGGAGTGGCGATGGCGGCGGTCGTCATGCCCACACCGTCGTGGACCGGCGGGGAAAAGGCAAATTTATTGATCTGATCGAAATCATAAGGAAGACTGGGGGTATGCGTGGCCTCAACCTTGACCAGCTCATCACTTTCGCGACCGTCATCGAGCATGGCGGTTTCACCGAAGCCGCCGGGCGGCTCGGTCTGACCCAGCCGGCGGTCAGCATGCAGATCCGCAATCTGGAGGAGCGCTTCGGCGTGCGGCTGGTGGAGCGGGTTGGCAAGCGCGCCTTGCCGACCGCGGCCGGCCGCGACCTGCTGCCCTTCATCCGCCGCCTGCGCGAGGAGATGGAGGCGGCAGCGGCCGCAATGGGCCGACACCGCGCCGGGCAGGTCGGGCGTGTGCGCATCGGCACCGGGGCCACCGCCTGCATCTACCGCCTGCCGCCGATCCTGACAGCCCTGCGCAGCGCCCATCCCGGGCTGGAGATCATCGTCGTCACCGGCAATACGCCGGACATCCTGGATGCGGTCGAGGGCGGAACGCTGGATCTGGCGCTGGTCACTCTGCCGGCCGGCCGCCCCGGACTGTCCATCGAGCCGGTCTGCGCCGAGGAGCTGGTCTGTGTCGGACCCCGCGGCGACGCTCCGCCGCATGAACAGACCGTCGCCCCTGAAATCGCCCCTGCGGCGCTGGCGGATGAAACGCTGATCCTTTACGAGCGCGGCGGGACAATGCGGGCGGTGATCGACGGCTGGTTCATGGCCGGCGGCATCCAGCCGCGCCCATCGATGGAGCTGGGCAATGTGGAGGCGATCAAGAACCTCGTCGCCGCCGGGCTCGGCCGGTCGATCCTGCCGTCGGTCACCGTGGCGGGGCCGCAGGATTGCGACCGGTTCGCAGTACAAGCTCTGACGCCGCCATTGATCCGCACCCTTGGGTTGGTGTTGCGGCGTGACAAAGTGCTCGATGCCGGCGTGCGGGCAATGGTCAAGGCAATCACCGATATGCGGTAACGACATCGATTGCATTTCGGATATCGCAATCGTCCGGAATATTGCTTTTGGAAGGTTTACAGCGGCTTTGGGCATTGCGCACTCTCGACGAATGAGCGTTTCGTTTTTCTTTGGGCGCCTATGACCAAACAGCCGTCCGTCCCGAACGAGCCCGCCGATAACCGAACGGGAGCCGGGCCGGATTTGCCTGCTCGACCGGACGCGGAACTGCTGGCAAGGCTGGAGGAGCTTGAGCGGGAGAACGCCCGGCTCCAGTCGGCGCTGTCCACCGCCTACAGCGGCCGCGACGACCTGCTGACGGTCACGGCGCTGAACGAGGATTTGCGCACCGCCTTCAACGCGCTGGAGCGTAGCCGTACCGCCCATGCCGACAGCGAGAGGCGGCTGCGCGCGATCCTCGACAGCGCCATCGGCCACGCCATCCTGACCCTGGCGCCGGACGGCCGGATAACCAGCTGGAACCCCGGCGCCGTCCGCATCCTGGGCTGGAGCGAGGAGGAGGCGAGGGGACAGCCGGTCGACATCCTGTTTCCGCCGGAAGAGGTCGCCGCCGGCGCGCCGGACGCCCTGCGGGTCCGCGCGCTGGCCGAGGGCCGCATCCAGGAGGAGCGTCCGTTCTGCCACCGGGACGGCTTCGCCGTCTGGGCTGCGCTGACCATCCTGCCGCTCCAGGGCGACGAGGAGGGATTCCTGTGGATCCTGCACGACCGGTCCGACGAGCGGCGGATGGAGGAGGCGATTGCCGACGCGCGCCGGCGCGCGACCGACATCCTTGACAGCATCGACGAGGCGCTGGTGGCGCTGGACGACGATTACCGCGTGATCTACCAGAACCGACGCGCCGAACAGTTCGACCACCAGTCGCTGTCGGCGATGCGCGGCCGCCGCCTGTGGGAGGTGTGGCCGCAGCTTGCCGGGTCGGACCTGGAGGCATTGTGCCGTAAAACGATGACGGAGCGGCAGCCGACCGGCATCGAAAAGCGCTTCGACGGCGAAGACACCACCCTGTGGCTCGAGGTCCGCTTTCTGCCGACACCGGAAGGAGTGGGCTGCTTCTTCCGCGACATCACCATGCGCAAGCGGGCGGAGGAGGAGGCCCGCGCTTCGCACGAGCGCGCGGTGAAGATTCTGGAAAGCATCAGCGACGCCTTCTATGCGGTCGATCACCAGTGGCGCTTCACCTACATCAACCGCAAGGCCGAACAGGTCTGGGGCCGCTCCCGCGATACCCTGCTGGGCCGTCGTGTCTGGGAGGCCTTCCCCAGGGTGCTGGGCAGCGAAGCCTTCGAAGCGCAGAAGCAGGCCGTCCGCGAAGGCCGTGAAATGACCATAGAGGTGCTGTCTCCGACCATGGGCAATTGGCTGGAGGCCAGCATCTATCCCAGCTCCGACGGTCTTTCGGTCTATTTCCGCGACATCACCGCCCGCCGTCAGGCCCAGCAGGCGCTCTTGCAGGCGAAGGAGACGGCGGAGGCGGCCGACCTCGCCAAGGGCAAGTTCCTGGCCGCCGCCAGCCACGACCTGCGGCAGCCCCTGCAGGCGCTGCTGCTGTTCGTCGACGTGCTGAAGCCGCATGTCCAGGGCAGCCAGGGCGCCACCGCACTGATGCATCTGGGTCGCGGGCTGGACGCGCTGAAGGAACTGCTGGACAGCCTGCTCGACATGTCGCGGCTCGATGCCGGCGTGGTCCAGCCGAACATCGAGAACGTGTCCATCGTGCCGCTGTTCGACCACATCGCCGCCTCCTACCGGCCGGTGGCGGCGGCCAAGGGGCTGGAACTGCACGTCCTGTCCTGCAACGCCGCCGCGCGGACCGACCGCACCCTGCTGACCCGCATGGTGCGCAATCTGGTGGAGAACGCCCTGCGCTATACCGAGAACGGGCGGATCGATATCGAATGCCGGCGGGCCGGCGGGCGGCTGCTGATCGAGGTGCGCGACACCGGCATCGGCATCCCGCCCGACCATCTCGAACGCATCTGGGAGGAGTTCCATCAGGTCGGCAACCCGGAGCGCGACCGCAACCGCGGGCTTGGGCTTGGGCTGGCCATCGTGCGGCGGCTATCGCTGCTGCTGAACCATCCGGTGGACGTGACCTCGAAGCCGGGGCAGGGGACCAGCTTCGTCATCGCCCTGCCGCTCGGCCGCACGGTCGAGACGCCGGTCACCGCGGCGGAGGCGGCGACCGCCGGCCGCGGCCGCTTCGCCGTGGTGGTCGACGACGACGCCATCGTGCTGCTGGGGCTGGAGACGATCTTCCGCGAATGGGGCTATCAGGTGCTGGTCGCCGGCTCCGCCCAGAAGGCGGTGGAGGGGTTGAGCCGCACGGGCCGCCGCCCCGACCTGATCGTCGCCGATTACCGGCTGCGCGAAGGGCGCTACGGCACCGAGGCGGTCGCCCGCATCCGCGCGCTGTACGACGATCCCGGCAGCGCGCCGGTCCCCGGCCTGATCCTGACCGGCGAGACCGGTCCCGAATGCGAACGCGACGCCGCCGCCCATGGGCTGGGCATCATCCACAAGCCGGTGACCCCGCGCCAGCTCAGCCACGCGCTGGGCGAACTGCTGGGGACGCCGTAGGAGAGGCGGGACGCCATCCCCGCCAACCTCACCCCCGCCCGTCCAGAAAGGCGCTCAACTGCTCGCCCGCCTGGATGACGTGGCGCACGACGATGCCGCAGGCGGCGTCCGCATCGCCGGCACGGCAGGCCGCCAGCAGGGCGTGATGCTCGTCCTGGGAGCGGGGATGGTAGCCCAGCGCCGAGAACTGGAAGCGCAGATAGCGGTCGGCGGCGGAGAGGTGCTGTTCCACCAGCGCCAGCAGGCGCGGCCGGCCGGCGCGGGAATAGAGCGTCATGTGGAAGCGCCGGTTCAGCTCCCCCATGCGGCCGGGATCGGCCTCCGCATCCATCTCCGCGATCAGCTCCGCCGCCAGGGCAAGGTCGTCCGACGTCAGATGCGGCAGCGACAGCCGCAGGGCCGCCGGCTCCAGCGCCGCCCGGATGGCGCCGATGTCGGCCGAATCCTCCGCCGAGATCTTCGCCACCACCGCGCCCCGGTGGGGATGGAACTCCACCAGCGCGCGGGCCTCCAACTGGCGCAGGGCCTCGCGCACCGGCATGCGGCTGACGCCGAAGGCGGCGGCGAGATCCTCCTGGCGCAGCGGGGCGCCGGCCGGAAGAACCCCCTCCAGGATCGCCTCGCGCATCGCCGCCTCGACGAACTCGGTCGCGGTGCGGAAGCGTGGCCGGTTGCGCGCGATCAATACGGCCAGATCGGCAAGGCGCGCATCGGAGGGTCGGGCGTCGGAAGGGCGGGCGTCGGGAAGCTGGGACATGCGGGGGACCTGGAAGGTGAGAAAAACGCTTGCCTGGATATTGGATCCAATTTACCTGTCGGATCCTCTCCTGTCCATGTATGCGAAAGGACCGGCCATGACCGGCTCGTCATCCGCCGACCAGTCCGTTTCCGACGCGCCCACAGCCCCGGGGGGGCGTGGCCTGTCGCCCTCGGCGCTCGCCACCGGCGGTCTGGTGGCGCTGGTCGGCTATGCCAGTTCGGTCGCGGTGGTGATCCAGGGGCTGGCGGCGGTCGGGGCGGATACGGCGCAGATCACCTCCGGGCTGGTCGCCGTCGGCTTTTCCATGGGACTGTCGGCGATCTGGCTGGCCTGGACGCAGCGCAAGCCGATCAGCGTCGCCTGGACGACGCCGGGCATGGCGCTGCTGGCGGCGACCGGGCCGGTGGCCGGCGGCTTTCCGGCGGCGGTGGGGGCCTTCCTGACGGTCGGCGCGCTCATCATGGTTGCGGGGCTGTGGCGGCCGCTCGGCCGCTGGATCGCGGCGATCCCGAAGCCGCTCGCCAACGGCATGCTGGCCGGGCTTCTGCTGAAACTGTGTCTGGCGCCCTTCATGGCAATCGGGCAGGCGCCGGGGCTGGGCCTGCTGGTGCTGGCGACCTGGGCAATCGTCGGTCGCTTCGCCCGGCTCTATGCGGTGCCGGCGGCGGTCGCGGTGGCGCTTGCGGCGATGGCGATGAACCCGCCGGTGTCGGGCGCGCTGCCGGCCGACCCCTGGCCGACGCTGTCGCTGGTCGCCCCGGCCTTCACCTGGGAGGCATTGGTCGGGCTGGCCCTGCCGCTGTTCGTCGTCACCATGGCGTCGCAGAACATCCCCGGTCTGGCGGTGCTGGCGACCTTCGGCTACACGCCGCGGGTGCCGCCGGCCTTCCTGGCGACCGGCTTCGCCTCGGCCCTGACGGCGCCGCTCGGAGCGCCGACGGTCAATCTGGCGGCGATCACCGCGGCGATGTGCGCCGGCCCCGATGCCGACCCGAGGCCGGAGCGGCGCTGGCAGGCCGCCGTCACCGGCGGTATCGGCTACATCGCGCTGACGGCGCTGGCGGCGATCACGGCCACGCTGGTCACCCGCTCGCCGCCGATCCTGATCGAGGCGGTGGCCGGTCTGGCGCTGATCGGTGCCTTCGGCGGCTCTCTGCTGGCGGCGGTCCAGGCGGAGGAGGAGCGCATCCCCGCCCTGGTCACGCTGCTGGTGACCGCGTCCGGCCTGTCCTTCTTCGGGGTCGGATCGGCCTTCTGGGGCCTGCTGTTCGGCGGGGCGATGCATGTGCTGCACCGGTGGCGCCCCGCCGGAGCGTGAGACCGGGTTTGGGATGTTCCGAATTTCCAAACCCGGTTTCGCCCGCGACTGCGGGCGCGCGCCGACAGGCGCGAAGCCTGCGTGGCGTATGAACGCAGCGGTCGGAATTTTTTCTGACCGCGTATAGAAAACCTCAGCCCTGCTCGATCAGGTCGGCGCAGGCGTTCACCGCGGCGGCGGCGTAGGGGCGGATGCGCGGCGGGATCTGCGACGGGTTGATGCCCGGCCCGAGGATGCCGACGCCGACCGGCTTCATGAACTGGAGCTGCAGGTCGATCAGGCTGCCGATGACCGCATGGCCCATGGCGTTGCCATGTTCGGTCTCGCCCCGCTCGATGATGCCCAGCGCGACCGCGCCGGCGACATCCTCGCGCATCAGCAGGCGCTTGATCGCCAGCGGTTTTTCCATCGAACCGGGAACCCAGACCTCCGCCACGATGCCGAGGCCGCGGCTGGCGGCGACGGTGCGCGCCTCGTCCAGCATCTCTTCCACCTCTTTGCGGTGGAACCGTCCGAGCACGATGCCGATGTTGCTCACCCTCTGCTTCTCCCATGGTCGCGGTGTAACGTCCGTCCAAACTGTCGCGTCGCCGCGCAAAGCGCAAGAGCCGTGGCGTGGCTTCCGGACCGGGCAGCGCCGGTACGGAGATTTCCGTCCGGCTTTATAAAGTTGCCTGGGTAAATCCCACCGCTTTGCACCGATGTCCAAGCGTCCGGCAAGCAGATCGGAGGCAAACCCTATGGATAGGCCCACGCTCGTCGTGCAAGCTGTTGCCAACCGCGACAGGCCGTCGCATGGCGCTACAATTCAGAACAAATTGGTCGCCGCGGCATTTCTTACGACCATGTAATAATGCCGGTACGGCGCAATTGCGGAGTCCGGCCGACGGGCCCGCTGCGTTTCCGACAGAGCAATCAGGCGAATCCGGAACGGCAATCATGTTGAAAGGTGCGATCGAATACGCGCCGTCGACCTTCGAGGAGCGGGGGGCCGCGGTGGCCTTCACCACGCCGCTGCTGTCCCAGACCCGCGTGCGCCGCGGTGAGCGGTCGAAGCTCGAAGTGCTGATCCCTAGCCTGTCGCAGGGCATGGGCATCTATGTCGTCGCCTGGAAGTCGGTGCCGGACATGGTGTCGATGACCATGCACGACCGCTACCTGCACGACCTGATCGTGAGAGAGGAATCCTGCTCCCCCTACGAGATCCGCCGGGCGACGCTGAAGGCGGCGCGGCGTGGGCTTGCCGGGCCGAAGGCGGCGCAGGCCGCCCGCCGCGCGCTGGACGAGGATGAGGAGCAAAGCACCCTCACCCATTACCTGCTGATCCTGTCGATCCTGAAGGCGGTCGGGCTGGAATCGCCGGAGATGCTGAAGGCCGGCATCGACACCGACGAGGGCCAGCGCCTGACCCGGCAGCTGATGACCCGCGCGGCGGAAAGCCTGCGCATGGACGCGACGCTGCTCTATGCCCGGCTGGCCGACATTGCCACGGTCACCGCGCCGGTGGGGCTGGCGCACTCGCCCCGGCCGGGCCGGCTGACGCGCGGGCTGAACGACCTGAAGGGCTTCCGCGACGGCATGATCGACTGGGCGCGCGACGTGCCGGGCGATGCCGCCCCGGTCGCGGAGTTCTGTGCGGAGGTGGCGCAGCACACCATCGCCATCGGCGAAAAGGTGCTGGGCGATTTCCACCGCCGCATCGATGCCATCGGGCCGCTGATGCGCGACTGGGACGACGCCTTCATCCGCGTCCGCACCCAGGCCGCCCGCATCGCCTGGCTGCTCGACGGCTGGAGCCACATCGCCGGGGCGTGGGAGGTGGCGCAGGCCGAGGACCGCCAACAGCAGGCCGCCACCGTCAACGATTTGTTCCGCATCCTGCCGCTGCTGCCGCGCCGGGAATCCAGCCGCGATTTCGTCGAGGATGCCAAGCAGGTCAAGACGGCCCACCGCCGCTCCGTCCGCATGCTGGAGGATTGGCGCACCGGCCAGATGGACATCGACGCCATCCGCCGGATCGAGGCGGTGAAAGCCCGCGCCCCATGAGCGGACCGGCGGACGGACAGGGCGGGGGCGACCGCCTGCCGGGGCTGGAGAGCCGGCTGTTCGACATTCCCGAGGACAAGTTCATCGAGGTGGTCCGCCTGCTGGAGCGGGTGCGCGACCATCCCGACGTGCGCCAGACCTTCGCCGCCCTCCGCCCGCGGCTGGTCCAGGTGCGCCCGAACCGCCGGCCGACGCTGAAACGCGTGCTGTGCATGCCGTTCGAGGATGTGCTGGAAAGCTTCAACGGCGTCGACGTGCCGGTGGGCCGCATCGAACGGCGGGTGATCGATCCGGTGTGGCGGCTGGTGACGGAATGCGGCGACCGTGCCCTGATCGACCAGCTCGACCGGCAGGTGCAGGAGACGGCCCCCGGCAATCTCAACGCCCTGCGCAACATCGGGCGCCGGCTTTGGCCGATGGCCGCCCAAGCTATTCAGGGGGCCATACGGGGTGCTGCCGGAGGGGCAGGGGAGCAGGAGGCCGGCGGCCAGCCGCAGTGGCGCGCCCTTCAGGGCGACGAGGAGATGCGGCGGCAGCTGCTGGACGTCGCCGCCTTCCTCGAAATCGGGCTGACAATCGAATCGCTGAAGGACGCGCTGGCCCCGAGGCCGCTGGCGGCGCTGGACGACCTGCATGTGGACGCCATCGAGCAGGCGGCCCAGGCGGTGGCGCGGCAATCGGCCGGGCTGGTCTATTACCTGCTGCTGGTCGCCGCCTCGCGCATGGCGAACCCGGCCGACCTGCTGACGGTGCTGAACGATCTGGATTTCGGCAAGGCGCGGCGCGAGCAGCCGGTGATCTTCGCCCAGCTGAGCGGTCTGGTCGTCACCAATCTGGAGGAGCGCTCGGCCCGCCTCGAAAGCAAAGGCTGCGGCACCGGCCACAGCGCCGGGCCGGGCGGGGCTGTGGCCATCGCTCCGGAGGAGGCCATCGCCATTGCCGAGCGGCTGGTCGCCAGCATCGACACCACCGCCGCCGCCATGGATGTCCTGGCCGATCCGGCCTATCGCGAGCGGCTGGACGCGGTGAAGGTGGCGGTGCGGACCATGGTGGCCGGCACCGTCCTGGACACTGCACCGGCCGGCATCCTGACCGCCGTTCCGGCCCCCGCCGGGAATGGCCGCCCCGCCCCGGTGGACGAGGACGCCCAGGCCGCCGCCGAGGACCACGCCCGCGCGCTGCGCCGCTGCGAGGGGCTGGCCGGCGCGCTCGGCCTGCACGAGCCGTTGAAGGCCGCGATGGCGTCGATGGAAAAGGGGCTGATGGCGCGGGCGCAGGCCCTGCTGGTGGACTATCCCAAGGCGGCCGGCGACCCGGACGATGCCGAGACGGCGGAGATGAACCTGTTCTACGCCCTGCGCCTGCTGGAGCTGGTCGCCGGCCCCGCCAAGGCCGACCGGCTCCGCACCGCCATCATGGCCGCGACGGGAGAATTCGCGGAGGAGTAGGGCGCGCCCCGCTCCCTCACAAGGTTGCCCTCACGAGGTCGCCGGCAGGGCGTCCCGCGCCTCGCCCTCCTCGGCATAGCGGCGGGCCAGGACGGCGCAGACCATCAGCTGGATCTGGTGGAACAGCATGACCGGCAGCAGCACCAGCCCGGCGGTGGCGGGGGCGAACAGCACGCCGGCCATCGGCACGCCGCTGACCAGCGACTTCTTCGACCCGCAGAAGACGATCACCGCCTCGTCGGCGCGGGAGAACCCCAGGCGGCGGCTCAGCAGCGTCGTGCCGACCAGGAAGACCGCCAGGATGGCGCAGTCGATCACCACCACCATGCCCAGTGCGGCCGGCGGCACCTGATGCCACAGCCCGTTCACCACCGCCTCGCTGAAGGCGAGATAGACGACCAGCAGGATCGAGCCGCGGTCGGTGAAGCGCAGCATCGTCTTGTGCCGGGCCGCCCAGGCGCCGATCCAGCGCCGCAGCAGCTGGCCGGCGACGAAGGGCAGCAGCAACTGCGCCGCGATGGTCTGCAAGGTGTCGAGCGACAGCGCCGAGCCCTGCACCTTCAGGAACAGCGCCACCAGCAGCGGCGTCATCAGGATGCCGGAGATGTTGGACAGGGTGGAACTGCACACCGCCGCCGCCACGTTGCCCCGCGCCATCGAGGTGAAGGCGATGGAGGACTGCACGGTGGAGGGCAGCAGGCAGAGGAACTGCACGCCGATGGCGACGGCCGGCGGCAGCAGGCTGTGCGGCAGCGTTTCCACCACCGCCCAGCCGATCAGCGGGAAGGCGACGAAGGTCAGGCTGAAGATCAGCAGATGCAGGCGCCAATGCGCCATGCCCGCCACCACCTCTTCCCGCGGCAGGCGGGCGCCGTGCAGGAAGAACAGCAGCGCGATGGCCGCCTCCGCCAGCCAGTGCACCCCCTGGGCGAACTGCCCCTGCACCGGAAGCACGGTCGCCAGCCCGACGGTCGCCACCAGGGCCATGGTGAAGCCGTCCATGTTGGGCCGAGGCACGCGGATCATTCGTTGGTCCCCCAAATCGATATCACTGGCCGGATATAACGCGTCGGCACCCGTTATAATCGCCTTCGCCGCTCTGGAATACAGTATCCAACATGCATGGCAGCCTTGAATCGATTGGGGAAATCGGGCTGTCCCCTTGTGGGTTCCACGATGTGGAAACGCCGCCGCACCCTCTTGACTGGCCAAACTCCTGACGTTGAACGGCTTTTCGATCCGCTCGGCAACCCCCTTGCCAGCCGCCTTGCCATACGGTAACGTATGGTCAAAGAACGGATGATTTCCCAGGGGAGCGATACTTCCATGCTGTCCAACCAGTACCCGAGCCTGAATTTCGACCTCGGTGAGTCGGCCGACATGCTGCGCGATTCGGTGCGGAGCTTCGCCGCCAACGAGATCGCCCCCCGCGCCGCCGAGATCGACCGCAGCAACGAGTTCCCCAACGAGCTGTGGCGCAAGATGGGCGACCTCGGCATCCTCGGCGTGACCGTGGAGGAGGAGTATGGCGGCGCCGGCATGGGCTATCTGGAACATGTCGTGGCGATGGAGGAGGTGTCCCGAGCCTCGGCCTCCGTGGGCCTCAGCTACGGCGCCCACTCCAACCTCTGCGTCAACCAGATCCGCAAGAACGGCACCGAGGACCAGAAGCGCCGCTACCTGCCCAAGCTGATCTCCGGCGAGCATATCGGTGCCTTGGCGATGTCGGAGCCGAATGCCGGGTCGGACGTGGTGTCGATGAAACTGCGGGCCGAGAAGAAGGGCGACCGTTACGTCCTGAACGGCACCAAGATGTGGATCACCAACGGCCCCGACGCCGACACGCTGGTAATCTACGCCAAGACCGACATCAACGCCGGCCCGCGCGGGATGACCGCCTTCCTGGTGGAGAAGGGCTTCAAGGGCTTCTCGGTGGCGCAGAAGCTGGACAAGCTGGGCATGCGCGGCTCCAACACCGGCGAGCTGGTGTTCGAGGACTGCGAGGTGCCGGAGGAGAACATCCTGGGCGGCGTCGGCCGCGGCGTGAACGTGCTGATGTCCGGCCTGGATTACGAGCGCGCGGTGCTGTCCGGCGGCCCGCTCGGCATCATGCAGGCCTGCATGGACGTGGTGATCCCCTATGTCCACGACCGCAAGCAGTTCGGCCAGCCCATCGGCGAGTTCCAGCTGATGCAGGGCAAGATCGCCGACATGTACACGATCATGAACGCCGCCAAGGCCTATGTGTACGCCGTTGCCAAGGCCTGCGACCGTGGCGAGACCACCCGCAAGGATGCCGCCGCCGCCATCCTGTTCTCCGCCGAAAAGGCGACCTGGATGGCGCTGGAGGCCATTCAAACGCTGGGGGGCAACGGCTACATCAATGAGTACCCGACCGGCCGCCTGCTGCGCGACGCCAAGCTCTACGAGATCGGCGCCGGCACCAGCGAGATCCGCCGCATGCTGATCGGTCGCGAACTGTTCAAAGAAACGGCCTGAGGGAAACGGCCTGAAGGCTGAGAAACCGCGTAAAGCGGTTCGGCAAAGCACAGAGAGCATCGAGGGAAAGGGACCGACCACCATGACCGACAGCATCGTCATCGCCGCCGCCGTCCGCACGCCGATGGGCGGCTTCCAGGGCGACCTCATGGGCCTGACCGGCCCGCAGCTGGGCGCCGTCGCCATCCAGGCGGCGCTGGAGCGCTCGGGCCTCGTCGCGGATGCGGTGGACGAGGTGTTCATGGGCAACGTGCTGTCGGCCGGTCTGGGCCAGGCCCCGGCGCGCCAGGCGGCACTGGGCGCCGGGCTGCCGAAGGGCGTCGGCTGCACCACCATCTCCAAGGTCTGCGGTTCCGGCATGCGGGCGGTGATGTTCGCCCATGACGTGATCAAGGCCGGCTCGGCCAAGGTGGTGGTGGCCGGCGGCATGGAGAGCATGTCGAACGCCCCCTACCTGCTGGACCGTGCCCGTGCCGGCTACCGCATGGGTCACGGCAAGGTGCTGGACCACATGTTCTTCGACGGTCTGGAGGACGCCTACGAGAAGGGCCGCCTGATGGGCACCTTCGCCGAGGAATGCGCCAGCAGCTACAGCTTCACCCGCGAGGCGCAGGACGATTTCGCCATCGAAAGCCTGAACCGCGCCCGCAAGGCGGTGGAGGACGGCTCCTTCAAGGCGGAGATCGCGCCGGTCCTGGTCAAGGGCCGCCCAGGAAAAAGCAAGGGTGGCGACACGCTGGTGGATACCGACGAGCAACCGGGCAAGGGCGATCCCAAGAAGATCCCGACGCTGAAGCCGGCCTTCGCCAAGGACGGCACGGTGACGGCGGCGAACGCCTCGTCGATCTCCGACGGTGGTGCTGCGTTGATCGTCACCACCCGTAGCGAAGCCGACCGCCGCGGCCTGCGCGTGATCGCCGAGATCAAGGGCCATTCCAACCACGCCCAGCAGCCGGCGCTGTTCACCACTGCACCGGTGGGCGCGATGCAGAAGCTGTTCGAGAAGGTGGGCTGGTCGGCCCGCGACGTCGATCTGTTCGAGATCAACGAGGCGTTCGCGGTCGTCACCATGGCGGCGATGCGGGATCTGGACCTGCCGCACGACAAGGTGAACGTCCATGGCGGCGCCTGCGCGCTCGGCCATCCCATCGGCGCGTCGGGCGCGCGCATCCTCGTCACGCTGCTGGCGGCGCTGGAGAAGTACGACCTGAAGCGCGGCGTGGCCAGCTTGTGCATCGGCGGCGGCGAGGCGACGGCCATCGCGGTGGAGCGGGTGTAAGCCCCCCTCTCCCGCCCGTATTCCCCCTCTCCCCCCCGGGGAGAGGGTCGGGGTGAGGGGGAAGCACCGCGTGACTATTCCGAGAATCCTCGACACGCATCCCCCTCACCCTAACCCTCTCCCCGGGGGGGAGAGGGGACTATAAAAATGTGAGGAAACGCCCGATGCACCTGACCGAAGAACAGACCATGGTCCGCGACATGGCCCGCGCCTTCGCGCAGGACCGGCTCGCGCCGACCGCCGCCGAGCGCGACCGCAGCGGCGCTTTCCCCAAGGCCGAACTCGCCGAGATGGGTGAACTCGGCCTGATGGGCATGCTGGTGCCGGAGGAGTTCGGCGGCGCCGCCACCGACCATGTCGCCTACGCGCTCGCCATCGAGGAAATCGCTGCCGGCGACGGCGCCGTCTCCACCATCATGAGCGTGCACAACTCGGTCGGCTGCATGCCGATCCTGAAGTTCGGCACCGATGCCCAGAAGGACCGCTTCCTGAAGCCGATGGCGCGCGGCGAGATGCTGGGCGCCTTCTGCCTGACCGAACCGCAGGCGGGCTCCGACGCGTCGGCGATCAAGACCCGCGCCCGGCGCGACGGCGATCACTGGGTTCTGAACGGCACCAAGCAGTTCATAACCTCGGGCTCGCAGGCCGACGTCGCCATCGTCTTCGCGGTGACCGATCCGGCCGCCGGCAAGAAGGGGCTCAGCGCCTTCATCGTGCCGACGGACACGCCGGGCTATCAGGTGGCGCGGACCGAGGAGAAGCTGGGCCAGCATTGCTCCGACACCTGCCAGATCGTCTTCGAGGACTGCCGGGTTCCCGCCGACCTGATGCTCGGGGCCGAAGGCGCCGGCTACAAGGTGGCTCTGGCCAATCTGGAAGGCGGGCGCATCGGCATCGCCTCGCAGTCGGTCGGCATGGCCCGTTCGGCGCTCGACCACGCCATCCGCTATGCCCAGGAGCGCCAGAGCATGGGCGTGCCGATCATCCAGCATCAGGCCATCGCCTTCCGCCTCGCCGACATGGCGACCCGCGTGGAGGCTGCGCGCCAGATGGTGCTGCATGCGGCATCCTTGCGCGATGCCGGGGTGCCCTGCATGAAGGAGGCGGCAATGGCCAAGCTGTTCGCCTCAGAGATTGCCGAGAAGGTCTGCTCCGACGCCATCCAGATTCATGGCGGCTACGGCTACCTCAACGATTTCCCGGTCGAGCGCATCTATCGCGACGTCCGGGTCTGCCAGATCTACGAGGGCACCAGCGACATCCAGCGGCTGATCATCAGCCGTGCCCTCGTTCAGTAACACAGTCTGTAATCAAGACCGCCAAACCGGGAGGAAGACGGCATGACCGTCCTGAAGAGCGCCCTGAACGCGCGCTCCGCCGAGTTCCAGGCCAACGCCGACGCCATGCAGGCCCTGGTCGACGATCTGCGCCGGAAGGTCGCCGCCATCCAGCAGGGCGGCGGCTCACGAGCGCGCGACAAGCACCTCGCCCGCGGCAAGCTGCTGCCGCGCGAGCGCATCCGCCAGCTGCTCGACGTCGGCTCGCCCTTCCTTGAGCTGTCGCAGCTGGCCGCCGACGGCGTCTATGCCGAGGACATCCCGTCCGCCGGCATCATCGCCGGCATCGGCAGCGTCGCCGGGCAGGAATGCATGATCGTCGCCAACGACGCGACGGTGAAGGGCGGCACCTATTACCCGCTGACGGTCAAGAAGCATTTGCGGGCGCAGGAGATCGCCCAGCAGAACAACCTGCCCTGCATCTATCTGGTCGACAGCGGCGGTGCCAACCTGCCGAACCAGGACGAGGTCTTCCCCGACCGCGACCATTTCGGCCGCATCTTCTACAACCAGGCCAACATGTCGGCCGAGGGCATCCCGCAGATCGCCGTGGTGATGGGAAGCTGCACCGCCGGCGGCGCTTATGTCCCGGCGATGTCGGACGAGGCGATCATCGTCCGCAACCAGGGCACCATCTTCCTGGGCGGTCCGCCGCTGGTGAAGGCGGCGACCGGCGAGGTGGTGTCGGCCGAGGATCTCGGCGGCGCCGACGTGCATTCCCGCACCTCGGGCGTCACCGACCATTACGCGATGAACGACGCCCATGCGCTGGCGATGGCGCGCCGCGTGGTGTCGAACCTGAATCGCGCCAAGCACATCGACCTCGACCTGCGCGAGCCGGAGGAACCGGCCTTCGACCCGCGCGAACTCTACGGCGTCATCCCCAGCGACGCCCGCAAGCCCTTCGACGTGCGCGAGGTGATCGCGCGGGTGGTCGACGGCTCCCGCTTCGACGAGTTCAAGCCGCTCTATGGCACGACGCTGGTGACGGGCTTCGCCCACATCTTCGGCTATCCCGTCGGCATCATCGCCAACAACGGCATCCTGTTCAGCGAATCCGCGCTGAAGGGCGCCCATTTCGTCGAGCTTTGCTGCCAGCGCCGCATCCCGCTGGTGTTCCTGCAGAACATCACCGGCTTCATGGTCGGCCGCAAATACGAGGCCGGCGGCATCGCCAAGGACGGCGCCAAGCTGGTCACCGCGGTCGCCTGCGCCAAGGTGCCGAAATTCACCGTCATCATCGGCGGCAGCTATGGCGCCGGCAATTACGGCATGTGCGGCCGCGCCTACAGCCCGCGCTTCATGTGGATGTGGCCGAACGCCCGCATCTCTGTCATGGGCGGCGAGCAGGCGGCCGGCGTGCTGGCCCAGGTCAAGCGCGACGCCATGGAAGCACAGGGCAAGCCGTGGTCGACCGAGGACGAGGAGGCGCTGAAGGCGCCGATCCGCGCCCAGTTCGAGCGTGAGAGCCACGCCTACTATGCCAGCGCCCGGCTGTGGGACGACGGCATCATCGACCCGGCCGACACCCGCATGGTGCTGGGCCTCGGCCTGTCGGCCTCGCTGAACGCCCCGGTGCCGAAGACGCCCTTCGGCGTCTTCCGGATGTGAGGGGGCGACCATGAGCGACATTTTGCCAAACGATATTCTGGTCGAGGTTGCCGACACCGGCGTCGCCACCGTCACCATGAACCGCGGCGACGTTCACAACGCCTTCAACGAACAGGTCATCGCCGACCTGACCGCGGCCTTCCGCCAGGTGGGCGAGGATCCGGCGGTGCGCGTCGTCCTGCTGCGCGGGGTGGGCAGGAGCTTCTCGGCCGGGGCTGACCTGTCCTGGATGAAGAAGATGGCCGGCTACTCCCGCGAGGAGAATCTGGCCGACGCCATGGGCCTCGCCACCATGCTGCGCACGCTGGACGAATGCCCGAAGCCGACGGTCGCCGTGGTGCAGGGACCGGCCTTCGGCGGCGGCGTCGGGCTGGTTTCGGCCTGCGACATCGCCATCGGCGTCGAGACCGCGACCTTCGCTTTGTCGGAGGTGCGGTTGGGCATCATCCCCGCCGCCATCAGCCCCTATGTCATCGCCGCCATCGGCGAGCGCGCCTGCCGGCGCTATTTCCTGACCGGCGAGCGCTTCAGCGCGGCGGAGGCCCACCGCATCGGCCTGCTGCATGAGCTGACCAATGCCGACGGGCTGGAGGAGGCGGTGGCGAAGACGGTGAAGAACCTGATGGACAGCGCCCCCACGGCGGTCACCGCCGCCAAGGAGCTGATCCGCGCCGTCGCCCGCCGGCCGCTGACCGACGACGTGGTGCGCGACACGGCGGAGCGCATCGCCCGCCAGCGCGCCAGCGCCGAAGGCAAGGAGGGCGTCGGCGCCTTCCTCGACAAACGCACCCCGTCCTGGCGGAGCTGATCCACATGTTCGACAAGATCCTGATCGCCAACCGCGGCGAAATCGCCTGCCGGGTCATCCGCACCGCCCGCCGCCTGGGCATCAAGACGGTCGCCGTCCATTCGGAGGCCGATGCCAAGGCGATGCATGTCCAGATGGCCGACGAGGCCGTTTGCATCGGCCCGGCCCCGGTCGGCGAAAGCTATCTGCGCGGTGACGTCATCCTCGACGTGGCGAAGCGCACGGGCGCCCAGGCCATCCATCCCGGCTACGGCTTCCTGTCGGAGAATGCCGGCTTCGCCGCGGCCTGTGCGGAGGCTGGTGTCGTCTTCATCGGCCCGCCGATCGAGGCGATCCGCGTCATGGGCTCCAAGGCGGAATCCAAGCGGCTGATGGCGAACGCCGACGTGCCGCTGGTGCCGGGCTATCACGGCACCGACCAGGACTTCGCCACCCTGTCGGCGGAGGCCGAACGGATCGGCTATCCGGTGCTGGTCAAGGCGTCGGCCGGTGGCGGCGGCAAGGGCATGCGCGTGGTGCGCGCCGCCAGCGAGCTGGCCGATGCGGTGGCCGGCGCCCAGCGCGAGGCGAAGGCGGCGTTCGGCGACGACAGTTTGCTGCTGGAGAAGTATCTCGGCAGGCCGCGCCATGTCGAAATACAGGTCTTCTGCGACACCCACGGCAACGGCGTCTATCTGTTCGAGCGCGACTGCTCGGTCCAGCGCCGCCACCAGAAGGTGATCGAGGAGGCGCCGGCCCCCAACCTGCCCGACGACCTCCGCCGCCGCATGGGCGAGGCTGCGGTCGCTGCCGCCAAGGCGGTGAACTATGTCGGCGCCGGCACCGTCGAGTTCCTCTATGAGGATGGCGGCTTCTACTTCATCGAGATGAACACCCGCCTGCAGGTGGAGCATCCGGTGACGGAGAAGATCACCGGCCTCGATCTGGTCGAGTGGCAGCTGCGCGTCGCCGCTGGCGCCGAACTGCCGCTGCGCCAGGAGCAGCTGACCCGCAGGGGGCATGCCTTCGAGGCGCGGTTGTACGCCGAGGATCCGCAGCGCGATTTCCTGCCCGCTATCGGCAAGCTGGTCCGCCTGCGCCCGCCGGCCGAGAACGACCATGTCCGCGTCGATACCGGTGTCCGCGAGGGCGATTCGGTGACGATGTATTACGACCCGATGATCGCCAAGCTGATCGTCTGGGACGAGGACCGCGACAGCGCGCTGCGCCGCCTGCGCGTGGCGCTGGCCGAATACGAGGTGGTCGGCGTCACCACCAATGTCGCTTTCCTCGGCGCCATCGCCGGCCATCCGGCCTTCATGGCGGTGGAGATCGACACCGGCTTCATCGAGCGCCACCGCGCCGACCTTCTGCCGCCGCCGGCCCCGGTGGCCGACAAGGCGCTGGCCGCAGCATCCCTGTCGGTGCTGCTGACGCGCCGGGAGGAGGCGCAGGCCGCCCTGCGCGCCCGCTCAGACCGCTATTCTCCGTGGCTGCTCGCCAATGGCTGGCGGCTGAACGAGGAGAACCATTACGACCTGCGCCTGATGGACGGCGACACCGCCCGCGAGGTGACGCTGCATTTCCGCAGTGATGGCTATGAGGTTGCGGTGGATGGCGGCAAGCCGATGCCGGTGACCGGCGTCAGCCTCGCCGACGGGCTGCTGACGGCGACGCTGGACGGCATGCGCACCCGCGCCACCGTGGTGCGGCAGGGGCTCGACATCACCGTCCTGATCGACGGTGCCGTGTCCCGCCTGACGCTGGACGATCCCAGCGCCCGCGCGGCGGAGCAGGAGGGCGGCTCCGGCCGTCTGACCGCGCCGATGCCCGGCACCGTGGTCCGCGTGCTGGTCGAGCCGGGCCAGAGCGTCGAGGCCGGCACGCCGCTGATGCTGCTGGAGGCCATGAAGATGGAGCACACCATCAAGGCCCCGGCGGCGGGCACCGTCAGCGCCGTCAATTTCGCGGCGGGCGATCAGGTGTCGGAAGGCGTCGACCTGCTGGTTCTCGACATCGCGGAGGCCTGACGATGCAGCTGCCGAAATTCGTCCGCATGGTGGAGGTCGGCCCGCGCGACGGCCTCCAGAATGAAAAGACCATGGTGCCGACCGCGGTGAAGGTGGAACTGGTCAACCGCCTGTCCGACGCCGGTCTGGGCGTGGTCGAGGCGGCCAGCTTCGTCTCGCCCAAATGGGTGCCGCAGATGGGCGACAGCGCCGAGGTGCTGGCCGGCATCGCCCGCAAGCCCGGCGTTCGCTATGCCGCCCTCACCCCCAACCTGAAGGGGCTGGAGGGAGCGCTGGCGGCCAGGGCCGACGAGGTGGCGGTGTTCGGCGCCGCGTCGGAGAGCTTCAGCCAAAAGAACATCAACTGTTCCATCGCCGAGAGCCTGGACCGCTTCGCGCCCGTGATGGAGCAGGCCAAGGCGGCGGGCTTGCCGGTGCGCGGTTACGTCTCCTGCGTGCTCGGCTGCCCCTATGAGGGGGAGATCGCGCCCAAGGCGGTGGCCGAGGTGGCGGAGCGCCTGTTCGCCATGGGCTGCTACGAGATCTCGCTGGGCGACACCATCGGCACCGGCACCCCGACGAAGGCGCAAGCGATGATCGCCGCGGTGGCGGAGCGGGTGCCGGTGGAGAAGATCGCCGTCCACTTCCACGACACCTATGGGCAGGCGCTGGCGAACATCCTGGCGGCGCTCCAGATGGGCGTGGCGGTGGTTGACAGCTCCATCGCGGGCCTGGGCGGCTGCCCCTATGCCAAGGGGGCCAGTGGCAACGTGGCGAGCGAGGATGTGCTCTACATGCTGAACGGCCTCGGCATCGAGACCGGGGTCGATCTGGACAGGCTGATCGCGGCCGGTGCGTTCATCAGTGACGCCATCGGCCGCCCCACCGCATCGAAGGTGGCCCGCGCTCGTGGTTGTGCGTGAGGGAATCTTCGGCAACGAAGGGCCGCGCTTCCGGCAGGGGGCGCGGCCCTTTCGTATTGGGCAGCCTGCAATCCGCCTGAAATGGTTCTCTCCCCATCGTCCGGATATGCAGCATCCTAAATTGTACGTGATGCGAACTTGACGCTCCCGGCCGGTCGGCGCATCATGATCGCCGTGATGAATGGTGCCGAAAACGCAGCGTTCCCACGACGCCGACCGGCCTGACGGCCGGCCGGAACCACGGCTGGAGTTCTAGTGGCAACGACCCACGGCCGCTTCACGCGCGCCGCTCCATGACCTGTTGCCCGTCCGGCTGAACGGCGGCGGAGCCATACCCGGGTGGCTTCGCCGCCGATTGTTTTTGTGCCGATTGTTTTTTGGGCAATCGCCACGATACCGACCCGCTCCGGTCATCCTCCCGCCTCATTTCTGTCACGTCCTGTCGCCCCGCACATCTTCAACAAAGCGGCTGGCGAGCAATGGATTTGACCGGTTTTCATACCACTTTTGAGCAAAGAGCCTCGAGATCCCCTATGGATTCGCTCGAAAATCAAACGAAACTTGGAAAAATATTGATGCGCTTTCGCAAAATGGGGGTAAGGGCTGTGGCTTTAACGCGCCATTAACCAGACTGGATTGAGTTTAGGGACATCAGACGCGGCCAACTCCAACCAGCACGCGAAGTTGACTTCCAGGCTAGATGGAAATGGTTCGTCCCGTGTTAATGCCGTTATGTCCGTTCCTCCTGGATTTGAAAGGCCCGCCCCCATGACCGTGCCGGCAGTCCTCCGCGATGTGGCGCAGTTTGGCGCCTACGCCGCCGGCCGGGGCCGACATGCGGGCCTGCTGGTCGCGGTCCTGCTGCTGGCCGGTTGTCCGGCCAACACGGCCGGGCCGGGATGGGGCGGGGCGGACGTGACGTCGGCCAACCCGAACGCCCGTGCGGCAACCCCGCCGGTGCCCAGGCAGAAGCCGGCCCGCAAGGTTCCCGACGCCGCCGCGCTGGCGCCGGCCCTGCCGATGCCGCAGCCCGGCCCGCCGGTCACCACCGGCGATCTGGCAATGGCCCAGGCTTCCGCCCAGTCATCCACCCAGGCCTCCACCCAGCTGGCGGCCATCGCACCCGATACCGCTCCCCAGGCGGCGAACGCCGCTGCGGTGCCGACGATGGCGCCGGCCATGGGGGGCATGTCCACCCCACCCGCAACTCCCAACGCCGACCCCGACAGCCTTGTCGGGCTGGACGAAGTCCAGACTCTCAAACTCCTGGGGTCCCCCGTTGCACGGGAAGAGGCGCCTCCCGCCAAAATCTGGCGGTATGCCAAGGGCGATTGTACCCTCAAGGTCTTTTTCTTCATGGATATGACCTCGTCCCAGGACTTCCGCGCCCTCTCCTACGACATGAAGAGCAGCCAAAATGTCCCTGACGCCGACCACCGATGCTTCGCCCAACTCCTCGCTCAAGCTGACGCAGGGCGCCCTGTCCGCCCCGGGTTTCAGTAAGCCGGAGTCGAACAAGGGAATGTCCGCGATGACCGATCCGACCATTGCCCGCATCGCTCTGGTGGACGACGACGATCTGTTCCGTGAGTCGCTCAGCCTCAACCTCGGCGACGAGGGCTACGAGGTCATCACCTTCGACCGCGGCGAACCGGCGCTCGATTTCTTCGCCGAGGGCGGGGCGGTCGACATCGTCCTCCTGGACTGGCGCATGCCCAAGCTGGACGGCATCGACGTCCTGCGCCAGATGCGCGCCCGCGGCATCGCCACGCCGGTCATCTTCCTGACCGTGCTGTCCGACCAGATTTATGAAGAGGCGGCGCTGGCCGGCGGTGCGCTGGACTTCGTGGAGAAGTCGCGCAGCCTGTCGATCCTGCTGAAGCGCATGCGCCTGATCCTGGACGGCATCAAGGGCGACGGCGCCAAGGGTTCGGAGGACGGGGAAGCCGGCGGCAACGCCACCAGCCACCGCCTGGGCGAGCTGGAGCTGCGCCTGGACAACAGCCGCGCCTTCTGGAAGGGCAAGCGCATCGACCTGACGCTGACCGAGTTCAACATCGTCAAGCTGATGTCGACCCGCCCGGAAGAGGACGTCTCCTACCGCGAGATCTACGACCTCGTCCACGGCAAGGGCTTCGTCGCCGGCTATGGCCCGTCGGGCTACCGCGCCAACGTCCGTGCCTTCATCAAGCGCATCCGTCAGAAGTTCCGCTCGGTCGACGCCAGCTTCGCCTGCATCGAGAACTATCCGGGCTTCGGCTACCGCTGGGGCAAGGGTGAGAACGCGGCCAACCAGGGCCGTGACGAGGATGGTATGGGCGAGGATATGCTGATCGATGGCGCTGCTGCCGATTGACCTTGCGATGCGGGCGCCCCGACGGGCGTCCGCCCGCCTGCTCTGGCTCTGGCGCTCGATGGCGAGCCGCCTGCTGCTGCTCACCCTCGTCTTCGTCGCCGTGCCGGTCCTGCTCTACGACCAGTTCCAGCGGGCCGACGAGGCGTCGCAGCAGCTTCTGCTGAAAAGCGCTCAGCGCCAGGGCGAACTGATCGCCCGTGCGTTGGAGCCCGAACTGCTGGGCGTCGACCGCACGGCCCTTCCCAGCCTGAGCATCGCCCTTGCCCGCTACGGCGACGACCGCACGCGGCTGAAGCTGCTGGTGCGCCCGCGGGTGGCGGCCAGCGCGTCCGGCGCCAAGGCCGGGCCGGAGCCCTTCTTCTACGTCGCCGCGGCGCCCAGCCTGTCGACCGCCGACATCGACGCCGAACGGCGCCTTCTGCTCGAACAGGGCGTGCTGGACCGTCTGGGATCGAGCTGCGCCGGCAACGCGACGCTGGCGATGCGCGTTCCCCATGCCGAAGGCGGGGAGGAGGTGCTGTCCTCCATCACCCCGATCAAGACCAGCTTCGGCTGCTGGGCGCTGGTGACCAGCCACGCGACCGAAGCCTACATCTCCTCTTCCATCGGCCGCCCCTATTGGAGCACGCCGGCGGTGCAGGCCGCCGCGGCGATCTATCTGGCGATGGCCGCCCTGGTGCTGGCCGTGCTGGCCGGCATCTGGCGCAACCTGAACCGCTTCGGCGATCTGGCCCGCCGCATCGTCGGCGGCGAGGACGTGCCCGACCAGGAGAGCGGCAACGCCTCCTTTGCCGCCCGCAACACTGTGCCGGAACTGGCCGGTGTGGCGGAGGATTTCGACCGGCTGGTCTCCACTTTGCGCGACAGCGCCCAGTCGCTTCGCCGTGCGGCGGAGGACAACGCCCACGCCTTCAAGACGCCCATCGCCGTGATCCGCCAGTCGGTGGAACCGCTGCGCCGCGCCCTGCCGGCGGAGAACGCCCGCAGCCAGCGCGCCCTGACGATGATCGAGAAGTCCCTGGACAAGCTGGACGGCCTCGTCTCCTTCGCCCGCCGGATGGACGAGGCGGCGGCCGACCTGCTGGCCCCGGCACGGCGCCGCGTCGACCTGTCGTCGCTGGTGGAACGGATGGCCGGAGGCTACACCGGGTTGCTGGCCGAACGCCGCCTGCACATGCGCTCGCGCATCGACGCCGGGCTGGTGGTGCGGGCCAGCGAGGAGACGCTGGAGACCATCGTCGAGAATCTGGTGGAGAACGCCGTCAGCTTCTCGCCCGCCGACGGGACGGTCAGCGTCCGCCTGACCCGTGTCGGGGCCTGCGCCGAGCTTGTCGTGGACGACGAGGGGCCGGGGGTCGATCCCGCCAATCTGGAGCGCATCTTCGAGCGCTATTTCTCCCACCGCGAGCCCGGCCGCGGCATGCCGGAGGACGAGGCGGCGGCGCATCAGGCCGGGGCGGCGCATTTCGGCATCGGCCTGTGGATCGTCCGGCGCAACATCGAAGCCTTCGGCGGCCGTGTCCGCGCCGAAAACCGTCCGACCGGCGGACTGCGCATGACGGTGACCCTGCCGCTGGCGGCCTGAAAGAATCCGCTGGCGGCAAACAGGCTTCGGAGCCGCATCGTTCCAACCGCTGCGGCTATGGTCCGGCATGGCTTGGCGCCAATTTTTCCGCTAGGATCGGGGCCGCCAGCCGAACAGCATTCCGAGCCGCCGATGGACCGCAGCCTCGATTCCACCGACATCAAGATCCTGCGCGAGTTGCAGGACGACGGACGCCTCAGCAATGTGGAACTGGCCCGCCGCATCAACCTCAGCCCGGCCGCCTGCCTGGAGCGGGTGAAGCGCCTGCAATCCGAGGGCATCATCCAGCGCTACGTCGCGCTTCTCGACCCGCATCGGCTGGAGGCGGGGATGCTGGTCTTCGTCGAGGTGGTGCTGGACCGCACGACGCCGGACAATTTCGACGACTTCAAGGCCACCGTCCTGCGTATGCCGCAGATCATGGAATGCCACATGGTGGCCGGCGGCTTCGATTATCTGGTCAAGGCCCGCGTGCGCGATATGAACGAATACCGCCTGTTCCTGGGCGAGCTGCTGTCCACCGCCCGGGGCGTGCGGGAAACCCACACCTACGCCGTGATGGAGGAGGTGAAGAGCGTCACCGCCATCCCGCTGGACGGGCTGTCCAACGGGCCTTTGCGCGGCTGAACGGTGAGACAATATAGCTTTTTCCAAATTGCATAATACTTTGGGGCCGGTCCGCTTTTCCGGAGGCATTTTGCGACGGGCTATGACCGCCGATTTCGCGTTGCCGTTGTGCCCAAACGCAGAGTTTGTTCGCTTACCGACAAAATGATGCGGCATGCCGCTTGCAGCGCAAGCTCCGGTCCTGGGGGCCAACCGATGCTTTCATGCTGCTGCTATCGGTTCGCCACCATGCCCGACCGACTTGTTCGAGGCTATGGCTGGAGCGGAACCGCGACATGCGCGTCAACACACCGATCACCGACCGAGAAGTTCATCTGACCGACGGGGTTCCTCTGGTGTCGCGCACCGACACCGGTGGGCGCATCACCTTTGTGAACCAGGCTTTCGTCGAGATCAGCGGCTTTGACGAGCATGAGCTGATCGGCGCTCCGCACAACCTCGTCCGCCACCCCGACATGCCGAAGGAGGCCTTCGCCGATCTGTGGGCGACGGCGAAGACGGGGCGGCCCTGGGAAGGGCTGGTGAAGAACCGCACCAAAAGCGGCGACTTCTATTGGGTGCGCGCCAACGTCACGCCGGTGATGGAGGACGGCGCCATCACCGGCTTCATCTCCATCCGCTCCAAGCCGTCCCGGGACGAGATCGCGGCGGCCGACAGGCTGTATGCGGAGATGCGCGACAATCGCGCCGCCGTGGCGCTGTCGGAGGGCATGCTGGTGCGCCGCAGCCGCGCCGGGCGGGCTTCCGCCTTCGCCTGGGCGAGCCTGTCAGGGCGCATGGCCGCGGTGTTCTCGCTGCTGGCCGTCGCCATTCTGCTGGCAGGCTGGCTCGGCCTGGACGGCATGGCGGATTCCAACCAGTCGCTGCGCACGGTGTATGAGGACCGCACCGTTCCCGCCTATCAGATCGGCGAGATCCAGAACCTCGCCCGTGACAGCCGGCAGCGCCTGACCGACCTCGCCGCCGATCTGCGGGCCGGCGGCGGTGCCGGCGACCTCGCCGCGGTCGAGAAGGAGGTGTCGGACAATGCGGTGGCGATGCAGCGGCTGCTGGCCGACTATCTGGCGACCTACCTGACGCCGGAGGAGGAGATTCTCGCCGCCAAGTTCAAGCCGCTGGTCGGGTCCTATCTCCAGGGCGGGATCGGCCCGGCGCTGGCGCTGGCGCGGGATAAGAATGCGGTCGGGCTGGACGCCCACCTGCGCAGCGCCGTCCGCCCCGCCTTCGCCGATCTGCGCAAGGTGGCCGACGCCCTGCTGGAGCTTCAGATCCGGGTGGCGCGCGAAGAGTTCGAGAAAGCCGAAAAGGACTACAAGAGCCGTTTCTTCGAAGTGGTGGCGGCAATACTGCTGAGCGGCCTGCTCGCCCTCCTGTTCGGCTGGGCGATCCTGCGCAACCTGCGCCGGCCGCTGACGGTCCTGGAGCGCACCTTCGAGCGCATCTCCAGCGGCGCCCTGACCGAGCCGATGCCCGCCATCGGCGTGCCGGAATTCCGGCGCGTGGCGTCGGAGCTGAACGCGATGAAGGCGAAGCTGGCCTATGGCATCCACGAGAAGCACGAGACCGAGCTGCGCCAGAAGGCGGTGACGCGCCAAGCCCTGCTGGAAACCTGCAAATCCATCGAAAGCGACCTGGATTCCACCTGGATGGGCGTGGAACTGGCGAGCCGGCGGGCTGGCGACGGCATCGAGCACTTGATGGGGGCTCTGGGCGTGGTGCGCGAGAACACCGTCGTGGTGTCGGCCGCGTCGGAGCAGGCCAGTTCCAACGCCCAGTCGGTCGCCGCCGCGACGGAGGAGTTGAATTCCTCCGGGCGTGAGATTGCCCGGCAGGCGGCGCGCTCCAGCGAGGTGGCGCGGCGCGCGGTGGACAGCGCCCGCGGCTCCGCTTCCGCCATCGGCCGGATGGAGCTCGCGACGGAGGAGATCGCCAAGGTCGCCACCCTCATCAACGAGATCGCCGGCCAGACCAACCTGTTGGCATTGAACGCCACCATCGAAGCCGCCAGGGCGGGGGAAGCCGGCAAGGGCTTCGCCGTCGTCGCCAGCGAGGTCAAGACTCTGGCCAACCAGACCGCCAGGGCGACGGAGGACATCGCCCGCCAGATCGAACAGCTGAAGCATGCGGTCGGCGGCAGCGTTTCGGCCATCCAGACCGTCATTTCGGTGATCGAGGAGATCGACGAGGCGGCCACCGCGACCGCTGCCGCGGTGGAGGAGCAGTCCGCCGCCAATGCGGAGATCGGGCGCAGCGCCACCAATTCCGCCGGCGGCGCCTCACAGGTGTCGGGCAGCGTGCTGCGGATCCGCGACCAGACCGATGAGATCACCGGCATCGCCACCGACGTCAGCCGCCGCATGACCGATACCCAGGGCGCGGTGGCCGACCTGAAGCGCCGGCTGGTCATCGCGTTGCGCCAGTCGGTGGCGGGCGACCGCCGCGTCTCCAACCGCATTCCTTGCGAGGAGCCGATCGCCATGACGGTGGCGGGGGACCGCCGCACCGTCACCATGCTGGATCTGTCGCTGGACGGGCTGCTGATCGACAGCAAGGGACTGCCGGAGCTGCCCGAGCAGACGAAACTGACGGTGACCCTGCGCGAGGTCGGCGATTTGCCGGCCATCGTCGCCGGAACCAGCGATCTCGGCCTGCATCTGGCGTTGGACGAGCTGTCGGACGCTCAGGCCAACCGTCTGGAAAGCGCCTACAACGCGATGGTCGAGGCCGATTCCGCCATCATCGCCACCGCACAGGACGCTGCGGCGGCCCTGGGCAAGGCATTGGAGGGTGCGCTCGCCAGCGGCAGCATCGGCGAGGAGGCCCTGTTCTCGACCGAGCTGTCCACCATTCCCGGCACGGAGCCGGAGCAGTGCCTCGCTCCCTTCACCGACCTGACCGACCGCCTGTTCCCGGCGATCCAGGAGCCGATCCTGGCCTCCAACCCGCGCTTCCAGTTCTGTGCGGCGGTCAACGCCGTCGGCTACCTGCCGACCCACAACAGCCGCTATTCCGACCCGCAGCGGCCGGGCGATGCCGCGTGGAACGCCGCCCACTGCCGCAACCGCCGTGTCTTCGCCGACCGCTCCGGCCTTGCCGCGGCGCGCAACACCCGGTCGTTCCTGTTGCAGGCCTACCGCCGCGACATGGGCGGCGGCCAGATGGTCCGTCTGAAGGAGGTCGATGCGCCGATCATGGTGCGCGACCGCCACTGGGGCAATCTGCGGCTGGCCTACATGCCGTGACCGCTCAGGATTGCGGCTGCGCCGACGGCACCAGCACGTCGGCGCAGATCGCCCGCACCATTTCGCCCCGGTCGGCCGCGGCGCCGGGGGCGAGCAGGCCCTGGCCGAAGGCGAAGGCGTAGAACAGGTAGGCGCGGGCAAAGGCCTGGTCGGCGGGCAGCCCGAGCGCCACGAACAGGCCGGCGACGCTGTGCAGGCGTTCGCGGTCGACCTCGGCGATGACGCTTTCCGCCTCCGGCGCGCGCCGGGCCCAGTCGCGCACCGCCAGCTCGATGGCCATGCCGCGCGGCTTGCTGCCGCCATAGAGCGCCAGCAGGTCGCGCAGCTGCTGCGCCGGTTCGCGCCCGTCCAGCCGGGTCTGTTCCTTGATCGCGGCGATGCGGCCCAGCTTCCAGCTGTCCAGCAGGGCGCTCATCAGCTCGGTGCGGTCGCGGAAATGCCAGTAGAAGCTGCCCTTGGTGACCTTTAAGGCCTTCGCCAGCACCTCCACCCGCACCTTGTCGACGCCGCCTTCGGCCAGCGCCGCGAAGGCGGCGGCCAGCCAGGATTCGCGGTTCTTCGTCTTGGATTCCATACCCGTCCTTCGCGCTCTTCCCATTGCCGCAGCCGCAGTCCCGAACGCGTTCTATACCCGAAAAGGGTGGCCCGTGACTATTCGCCCTGCTGCATCTGGATCGCGTCGGACGCCCGGCCGCGGTAATGGATGTTGCCGTCGCCGTCCAGGAAGGCCCGGTCGCCGGTCAGGTAATAGCGCCGGCCGTGGCGGAAGCGCTGGGCGGTGCGGTCCGGGTTGTTGGCGTAGGATTCGAACCAGAACAGCGGGGAGTGGTCGACGTCGATGGCGATCTCGCCGGCACCACCCACCGGCGCCTCCCGCCCGTCGGGGTCGAGGATGACGACGCGGAAGCCCGGCATCGGCCGTCCGAGCGAGCCGCTTGCCGGCTGGACCGCATCCGCGCCGTCCGGTCCTTCGGACTCGTGGCGGCCGATGCCGTCGGGATCGTAGCGGTTCACGATGAAGATGCCGGTCTCGCGCTGGCCATACTGGTCGAGCAGGGGGACCTTCACCGTCCGGTTGGCCCAGGCGATCAGATCGGGCGGCAGCGGTTCGCCAACCACCGACAGGATGCGGAGCGCGAACTGGTGCGACACGCCGGGATCGGCGCCGTGCCAGGCACGGATCTGCGACGGGGCGGCGGTCAGGTTGGTGACGCCGAACTTGGTCAGCATGCGGTAGCCCTGCCGCACGTCGTAGGGTCCGTCGCAGAAGATCGTCGTCCGTCCCAGCAGCAGCGGCCCGACCAGCCCGTAATAGGCGCCATAGGCCCAGCCGGGATCGGCCATGTTCCAGTAGATGTCGTCGTCGCGCAGGTCGAGGCCGATGCGCATGTACTGTTCGATCCCCGACAGCGCCTTGACCGGCAGCGAGACGCCGAGCGGCGTCGGTTCCGATTCCGAGGTGTAGATCAGGGCGAAGGCGTCGCCCTCGCGGTAGCGCGCCACCTCGGCCAGCGGCGCGGCCTCGTGCAGCGACGACCAGAAGGGCACGGCGTCGGGACCGAAGGCCTCGTCGCCCTCCACCGTCACCACCGGGCGGGTGTTGTCGCGCGGCACCTTGCGGCGCAAGAAGCCGTTGGTGACGATGGCTCGCGCGTCGCTGTCGGCCAGCCGGTAGGCGACGGCCGAGGCGGTGTAGGTGGTGAACAGCGGCATGTAGACGCCGCCCAGGCGCCAGATCGCCAGCGCGGTGATCAGCAGTTCCGGCCCCTTCGGCAGCAGCACCGCCACCCGGTCGCCCGGTCCCACCCCCATGCCGGCCAGCACGGCGGCGAAGCGCGCCGAATCGCGGGCCAGCCGGGCGAAGCTCAGCTCCGTCGTCTGGCCGGCCACGCTTTCATGCAGCAGCGCCGCCCGCGCGCCGTCGGCGGCGCGGACATGGCGGTCGCACAGCAGCGCCGCCAGCGCGATGGACTCGCCGCGGTATTCCGGCCGCAGGAAGGCCGACGGTCTCACCATCAGAACGGGCGGCGAGGGCGGCACGGCCACCGGTGCCGCGGCCTCCGGCGGCTGCGGCGGGGCAGGGGGAGGCGGCGGGCGGTGCCGCAGGGCCGCCAGATCGCCCAGCGCCACCAGATCGGGCCCCAGGTGATAGCGCTTGCTGCGGCCGTCCTGCTCCACCAGCCCGTCGCGCGCCAGCGCCATCAGCAGCCGGTGCGCGGTGGCCTTCGACAGCCCGACCCCGGTCATCAAATCGGCCAGCCGTGCGCCGTCGGTTTCGGCGTCGGCGACCGCGCGCAGCAGCGCGATGGCGCGTTCCAGGCTCTGGGTGCCTCCCGCCGCGCCCGGAGTGGAGGGGGAAGCGGCCGGGGTGGGGACGATGTCGGCGTGACTGCTCATGAGGTCCATCATATGGACCGTGTGGCCGTCCATCGCAACAAAAAACATGCACTGGCGGAATGTCAGTGTTGAAAACAGACCGCATCCCGGTATATAGTGCGGAAGTTGCTCATGAAACGGTCCACAATATGGACCCCGCCGGCCGCCAAAGAGCCGGATCGTGACCCGAAGAAGCGGTACCAACAGCAACGGAGGAGGAAATGTCAGGCGCGCCCGTCGCACCGAACCCCGGCCCTGGCCAAAATTCCCTTGGCCAAAAGTCGCCCACCATCCAGGCGGAGACCATCTTCGAGGCTCGGGGCGTCAATCTGCGCTTCGGGGGCGTCCATGCGCTGACCGACGTCAGTTTCGGCATCCGTAAGGGCGAGTTGTTCTCGATCATCGGTCCCAACGGGGCCGGCAAGACCTCGATGGTCAACTGCATCTCCGGCCGCTACCGTCCGACCGACGGCAAGGTCTATTTCAAGGGACGCGACGTGACGGGGATGACCCCGAACCACCGTGCCGCGCTCGGCATCGGCCGCACCTTCCAGAATCTGGCGCTGTTCGGGCACATGACCGTGCTCGACAACATCATGGTCGGCCGCCACCACCTGCTGAAGAACAACTTCCTGACCGGGTCGCTCTACTGGCTGACCGGCGCCAGGAAGGAGGAGCTGTCCCACCGCCGCGAGGTGGAGGAGATCATCGACTTCCTCGAAATCCAGCATGTGCGCAAGGCGACCGCCGGCACGCTGTCCTACGGCCTGCGCAAGCGGGTGGAACTGGCCCGCGCCATCGCGCTGAAGCCGGACCTGATCCTGCTGGACGAGCCTATGGCCGGCATGAACCTCGAAGAGAAGGAGGACATGGCCCGCTACATCGTCGACCTCAACGAGGAATTCGGCATGACCGTGGTCATGATCGAACACGACATGGGCGTTGTCATGGACATCTCGCACCGGGTGATGGTGCTGGAATTCGGCAAGAAGATTGCCGAAGGCAAGCCGGAGGAGGTCCTCGCCGATCCCCGCGTCCGCCGCGCCTATCTGGGCGAGGACGACGAGGAAGACGCGCCGGCCGCCGCGGTCCAACCGCGCAAGGAGGTTGCGTGATGACGACCAACACGCTTCCCGATCTGGCCGTCAACGACACCTTGCCGAAGCTGCTGGCCCTGCATGCCCGCGAGCATGGCGGCGACATCGCCATGCGCGAGAAGGATTTCGGCATCTGGCGCACCTTCACCTGGAGCCAGGTCCATGCCCGCGTCCGCGCCTTCGCGCTGGGCATGACCAAGCTCGGCGTCGTGCCGGGCGAGGTCGTCGGGCTTCTCGGCGACAACCGTCCCGACTGGGTGATGGGCGAGATCGCCACCCATGCGGTGCGTGGCTACAGCCTGGGCATCTACCGCGACGCGCTGGACGAGGAGGTCGCCTACCTCATCACCTATGCCGACGTGAAGGTGGTGTTCGCCGAGGACGAGGAGCAGGTCGACAAGCTGCTGAACCTCGCCGAGCGGCTGCCGACGCTGCAGCACATCATCTATTCCGACCCGCGCGGCATGCGCAAATACCACGACCCCCGCCTGATGCCGGTCACCGATCTGGTGGCGATGGGCGAGGAATTGCATGCGCAGCAGCCGGACCTCTATGACCGCATGGTCGCCGCGACCCAGGGTGAGGAGGTCGCCATCCTCTGCACCACCTCGGGCACCACGTCGAACCCGAAGATGGCGATGCTGCCGGCCGGCCGGCTGATCCGCCATGTCGCCAGCTACCTGTCCGCCGATCCCAAGGGGCCGGAGGACGATTACGTCTCCGTCCTGCCGCTGTCCTGGATCATGGAACAGGTCTATGCGGTCGGCATGGGCATGGTGTCGCGGATGCGCGTGAACTTCGTCGAGGAAGCCGAGACGATGATGCACGACTTCCGCGAGATCGGGCCGAGCTTCGTGCTGTTCGCCCCGCGCCTGTGGGAGCAGATCGCCGCCGACGTGCGCGCCCGCATGATGGACGCCTCGCCCTTCAAGCAGAAGATGTTCGAGCTTGGCATGAAGCTGGGGCTGGAGGCCCTGGCGAAGGGGCAGCGCTCGGCGATGGCCGACGCGATCCTGTTCAAGGCGCTGCGCGACCGGCTGGGCTTCACCAACTTGAAATCGGCGGCGACCGGCGGCGCGGCGCTCGGCCCCGACACCTTCAAGTTCTTCCAGGCGCTGGGCGTGCCGCTGCGCCAGATCTACGGTCAGACCGAGACGATGGGCGCCTACACCGTCCATCGCGGCACCGACGTGGATTTCGACACGGTCGGCGTGCCGTTCGATGGCGGAATCGAGGTGAAGGTGATCGAGCCCGACCACAACGGCGTCGGCGAGATCGTCACCCGCCACCCCAACATGTTCGCCGGCTATTACCGGAACGAGAAGGCGACCGTCGCCGACATGCGCGATGGCTGGATGCACACGGGGGACGCCGGCTTCTTCGACAAGAAAGGCCATCTGGTCATCATCGACCGCATCAAGGACATCGCCACCACCGCCCAGGGCGACCGCTTCAGCCCGCAATACATCGAGAACAAGCTGAAATTCTCGCCCTATGTCGCCGAGGCGGTGATCCTGGGCGACAAGCGCGACTATCTGTCGGCGATCATCTGCATCCGCTTCCCCATCGTGTCGAAGTGGGCGGAAAAGAACCGCATCGCCTTCACCACATATTCCGACCTGTCGTCGAAGCAGGAGGTCTACGACCTGCTGCGGGCGGAGGTGGAGCGGGTGAACCAGACGCTGCCGGAATACCAGCGCATCTCGAAGTTCCTGCTGCTCTACAAGGAGCTGGACGCCGACGACGGCGAGCTGACCCGCACCCGCAAGGTGCGCCGCGGCGTCATCGGCGAGAAGTACGGCACCATCATCGACAGCATCTATGCCGGCCAGCCGAAGATCGACGTGGACACCACGATTGCCTTCCAGGACGGCACCAAGCAGCGCATCCGCACCACCCTGACCGTCATCGACCTGGCTCCGGCCGCCGCCAAGGCGCCGCGGCAGCCGGTTGCGGCGTGATCGGCCCATGCAGACAAAAATAGCCCCTCTCCCCCCCGGGGAGAGGATGGGTGAGGGGGATCCGTCTGCCGGACGCTCCTCGCCACGCCGCCCCCTCACCCCGACCCTCTCCCCGGGGGGGAGAGGGGGATTTGGATCCCATCTCGGCGAGGCCACGCCATGACCCTTCTGTTTCAGCTTCTCGTCAACGGCCTGATCGTCGGCGCGCTGTATGGCGTGGTCGCCATGTCCTTCGTGCTGATCTACAAGGCCAGCCGCATCGTCAACTTCGCGCAGGGCGAATTCCTGCTGATCGGCGCCTGGACCTGCTGGTGGCTGCTGACCCACTGGCAGCTGCCCTTCTGGATCGGCTTCCCGATCACGCTGGCCTTCATGCTGGCCTTCGGCGTCATCCTGCAGATCGTCGTGCTGCGGCCGATGATCGGCGAGCCGATCATCTCCGTCATCATGGTGACGATCGGCCTGTCCATCGTCTTCCAGGCGGCGATGAAGTGGATGTTCGGCGTCTTCGCCAAGCCCTTCCCGCAGATCTTCGCCAGCCCCACCGTCAACCTGTTCGGGCTGGAGGTGCAGACCGTCTACGTCATGTCGCTGCTCATCTCGATCCTGATCATGGCGGGCTTCGGCTGGTTCTTCAAATACTCGCGGACCGGTCTCGCCATGCGGGCCACCGCCTTCGATCAGCAGGTGGCGCAGTCGCTGGGCATCTCGGTCCGCCACATGTTCGCGATGAGCTGGGCGATCTCCGCCATGGTGTCGGCGGTGGCCGGCGTCACGGTGGGCGTGGTCAACGGCGTGTCGTCCGCACTGTCCTTCTTCGGCATCAAGGTGTTCCCGGCGGTGATCCTCGGCGGGCTGGACAGCGTCATCGGCGCCGTGGTCGGCGGGCTGATCGTCGGCGTGCTGGAGAACATGGCGCACTACCTGGACAGCCAGTGGCTGAACTGGGGCAACATGTACGAGATCGCACCCTTCTACGTCCTGATCGCCATCCTGATGATCAAGCCCTACGGCCTGTTCGGCACCAAAGACATCGAGCGCGTGTGAGGCCCCCATGGCATCCGTCAGCATCATCCCGAGCGGCGATTACAAGACGTCCTACGGGTCCGACACCACCATCTTCCCGACCAAAACCAGCCGCAACTTCGCGATCCTGGGCGTGGTCCTGCTGCTGGCCTGCCCGGCCTTCATGGACCGCTACTGGCTCAGCCTGCTGATCCAGATCAGCTATCTCGGCATCGCGGCGCTCGGCCTGAACATCCTGGTCGGCTTCACCGGCCAGATCTCCATCGGCCATTCCGCCTTCTTCGGCTTCGGCGCCTTCGCCTCGGCCTGGCTCAGCAACAGCGTCGGCGTCCCGGTGGCGCTGGCCATTCCGCTGGCGGGCGTGATCACCACGCTGGTCGGGCTCCTGTTCGGCATGCCGGCGGCGCGGCTGAAGGGGCTGTATCTCGCCATCGCCACGCTGGCGGCGCAGTACATCCTTCAGGACTTCTTCGCGCGGGCCGACTGGTTCACCGGCGGCACCGCCGGCACCATCGCCGAGCCGCTGACCATCTTCGGCTTCGCCTTCGACACCGACGAGCGCTTCTTCTACGTCGCGCTGGTGGCTCTGGTGGTGATGTACATCCTCGCCACCAACCTGATGCGGACCCGCGACGGCCGCGCCCTGGTGGCGGTGCGCGACCATTATCTCTCCGCCGAGATCATGGGCATCAACCTGACGAAGTACCGGACGATGTCCTTCGGCATCTCCGCCTTCTATGCCGGTATCGGCGGCGCCCTCTACGCCCATTACCTCCAGTTCGTGTCGGTCGAGGGCTTCACGATCCTCTTCTCGATCCAGTTCCTGGGCATGATCATCATCGGCGGGCTGGGCTCGATCATGGGCACGCTGATGGGCACCGCCTTCATGGTCTTCCTGCCCGAAGCGATGCAGGCGCTGACCAAGCTGGTGAGCGGCACCGCGCTCGATACCGCGCTGAACCTGAAGGACAACATCGCTTTCCTGCGCGAGATGTCCATCGGCCTCGTCATCATCCTGTTCCTGGTGTTCGAGCCCGACGGGCTGGCCCACCGCTGGAAGCAGATCAAGGCCTACTGGAAGCTCTATCCCTTCTCGCACTGATGCGTACGCTTTTGCCGATCAACAAACAGAACAGACTGGGGAGTCAACGCACCATGTCGATCAAGACCGCGCTCTTCGCCACTTCGGCGCTCCTGCTGGCGACCTCGGCCACTGGCGTCACCTCCGCTTGGGCCGACATCCCGGTCGGCCATCTGGCGGACCAGTCCGGCGCCACGTCGGACGTCGGCGTGCCCTATGCGCAGGGCGTCGCGGACGCGCTGGCCTACATCAACGCCAAGGGCGGCATCAACGGCACCAAGCTGGCGGTCGACACCGTCGATTACGGCTATCAGGCGCCGCGCGCCATCAGCCAGTACAAGAAGTGGTCGTCGGGCAGCGACAAGATCGCGGCACTCCAGGGCTGGGGCACCGCCGACACCGAGGCGCTGACCGGCTTCGTAGGCAAGGACGAGATCCCGGCCTATTCCGGTTCCTACTCCGGCCACCTGACCGATCCCACCGGCAAGGGTCCGCACGGCTCCAAGCCGGCGCCCTACAACTTCTTCTATGGCCCCTCCTATTCCGACGCGCTGCGCGGCATGCTGACCTGGGCGGCGGAGGACTGGAAGAAGCAGGGCGGCCAGGGCAAGCCGAAATACGTCCACATGGGCGCCAACCACCCCTATCCCAACGCGCCCAAGGATGCCGGCGAACAGCTGGCGAAGGAGTTGGGCTTCGACGTGCTGCCGGCCGTGCAGTTCGCGTTGACCCCCGGCGACTACACCGCCCAGTGCCTGACGCTGAAGCAGTCCGGCGTCAACTACGCCTATCTCGGCAACACCGCCGGCTCCAACATCTCGGTGCTGAAGGCCTGCCAGACCGTCGGCGCCAAGGTGCAGTTCATGGGCAACGTCTGGGGCATGGACGAGAATGCCGCCAAGGCTGCCGGCTCGGCTGCCGACGGCGTTGTGTTCCCGATGCGCACCGCGGTGACCTGGAACGCCGAGGTACCGGGCATGAAGACGCTGAAGGACATCTCCAAGATCTCCGACGCGGCCGGTACCGCCTATCGTCCGGTGCACTATATGGCCGGCGTCTGCACCGCCTTCTACATGAAGGAAGCGATGGACTGGGCCTCGGCCAACGGCGGCGTGACCGGTCCGAACATCCGCAAGGCGATGTACCAGAAGAAGGACTGGGTTCCGGCCGGGCTGGAGGGCGTCTGCGTTCCCTCCACCTGGACCGATACCGACCACCGCGGCATGACGGCGGTCAACATCTACCGCGCCAAGGTGTCGGGTGACACCGGCGCCGGCGTGGACGATCTGGTCAAGGCCGGCACCATCAAGCTGGAGAAGCTGACCACCGTCGACGTTCCGCGCAAGCCGGAATGGCTGGGCTGGTAAGCCGATAAGCACGCGGCGCCTCCGCCTCTCTTCGGGCGGGGGCGCTCCCGATCTTTACGAACAGTTCAGGTGCCGCATGCTGAACACCGCCACGGCCGCTTCGACCAACGCTCCAGTCGCACCGCCGGTCACGGCCGCGAAGAAGCTGATGCTGTCCGTCAACAACATCGAGGTCGTCTACAACGACGTGATCCTCGTGCTCCGCGGCCTCAGCCTGGAGGTGCCGGAGGGTGAGATCGTGGCCCTGCTCGGCGCCAACGGCGCCGGCAAATCGACGACGCTGAAGGCGATCTCCGGCCTGTTGAAGACCGAGGACGGCGAGGTCACCCGCGGCGACATCACCTTCAATGGCGAGCGCATCAACGGCATCGATCCCGACCGGATCGTCCGCAAGGGCATATTCCAGGTGATGGAGGGCCGGCGCATCATCGCCGACATGACCTGCCTGGAGAATCTGCGCCTGGGCGCCTACACCCGCCGCGACAACGGGGTGAAGGACGACCTGGACATGGTCTTCAGCTATTTTCCCCGGTTGAAGGAGCGCACCGGCCTTGCCGGCTACCTGTCCGGCGGCGAGCAGCAGATGCTGGCCATCGGCCGCGCGATGATGGCCCGGCCGAAGCTGATCCTGATGGACGAGCCGAGCATGGGCCTGTCGCCGCTGATGGTGAAGGAGGTGTTCAGCATCGTCCAGCAGATCAACAAGGATCTTGGCGTCACCATCCTGCTGGTGGAGCAGAATGCCCGCATGGCCCTCCAGGCCGCGACCCGCGGCTACATCATGGAGAACGGCAAGGTCGTGCTGGACGGCACCGCCGAAGAGCTGCGCAACAACGAGGACGTGAAGGAATTCTACCTCGGCGGCGGCGGCAATGAAGAGCGCAAGAGCTTCAAGAACCTGAAGAGCTTCAAGCGCCGCAAGCGCTGGATTTGAGGGGAGTGGCGGGGCGTCGGCGTGCCGATGCCCCACCGCCGATGCCCGCCACCTGATCGGCCGACCCCTGAACGGACGAACGACCATGACCGATTTCTACGACGACCTCGAAACCCGTTCCTCCGACCGGCGCGAGGCCGAGCAGTTCGCGGCGCTGCCTGCCCATCTGCACCACGCCAAGGACGCGGCCCCCTATTTCCGCCAGCTGCTGGCCGGGATCGACCCGGCGTCGATTCATGACCGCAACGCGCTGGCCACCCTGCCGGTGACGCGGAAATCCGACCTGATCGCCTTGCAGCAGGCGAACCCGCCCTTCGGTGGATTGGCGGCGGTGGAGATCGGCCGGCTGGCCCGCGTCTTCGCCTCTCCCGGCCCGATCCACGATGCCGAACCGCATGGCGTCGACCCGTGGCGCAGCGCCCGCGCGCTGTTCGCCGCCGGCTTCCGCGCCGGCGACCTCGCCCATAACTGCTTCGCCTACCACCTGACCCCCGCCGGCTCGATGTTCGAGACGGGGGCGCACGCCCTCGGCTGCGCCGTCATCCCCGCCGGCACCGGCAACACCGAGATGCAGGCCCAGGTGGTGGCCAGCCTGAAGCCGCGGGGCTATATCGGCACGCCCGACTTCCTCAAGATCATCCTGGAGAAGGGCGATGCGCTGGGGCTGGACGTCTCCTCCATCCGCATCGCCGCCGTGTCGGGTGGCCCCTATCTGCCCGATGCCCGCGCCTTCTACGAGGCGCGCGGGCTGGATGTCTACCAGAGCTACGGCACCGCCGACCTCGGCATCGTCGCCTACGAGACCCAGGCGCGCTCCGGTCTGGTGGTGAACGAGGGCAGCATCGTCGAGATCGTCCGTCCCGGCACCGGCGACCCGGTTCCCGACGGCGAGGTCGGCGAGGTGGTGGTGACCATCTTCAACCCGGCCTATCCGCTGATCCGCTTCGCCACCGGCGACCTGTCGGCGGTGCTGCCGGGCACCAGCCCCTGCGGCCGGACCAACATGCGGCTGAAGGGCTGGATGGGCCGCGCCGACCAGACCACCAAGGTCAAGGGCATGTTCGTCCACCCGAGCCAGGTCGCCGAGGTGCTGCGCCGCCATCCCCAGGTCGCCCGCGCCCGTCTGGTCGTCGGCCGCCAGGACGCCAGCGACACCATGACGCTCCGCTGCGAGGCGGAGGAGAGCGGAGAGGGTCTCGCCGCCGCCATCCGCGAGACTTTGGCGTCGGTGACGAAGCTGAAGGGCGCGGTGGAGTTCGTGGCGCCGGCAAGCCTGCCCAACGACGGCAAGGTGATCGACGACACGCGGGGGTGACTGTGCGGGGGTGAACGGTCGCGGCGGGGGACCGCCGCAACCGTCTGTCTTCCTACCTCAGCACTCCGCGTCGGCCTGCGGCATCAGCTCATATTGCGGCCTGTAGCCCGGCTGCGCGCGGACGCGGTCGGCCCAGGCCTTGACGTTCGGATAGTCCTTCTCCTCGATCCCGGATTCGCTCAGCAGGTCGATCCAGGGGAAGGCGAAGATGTCGGCGATGGTCAGGCGTTCGCTCTGGATGTAGCTGTGGCCGGCGAGATGCTGGTCGAACAGCTTCAACCCGCTGGCCGCCGCGCCATCGAGCCAGGGCAGGGCGTTGGCATCGCCGTTGAACTTGCGCACGGCGCGGGCGCGCTGGACCGGCAGCAGCACGTCGGCCAGCCAGCTCAGCCATTCGGCGAGGCGCAGTTTCTCAGCCTCGTCGCGGCCGCCGAACTGGCCGGTCTGCTCGGCCAGATAGGTCAGGATCACGCTGGATTCCGAGATCGAATGGTCGCCATGCACCAGCGTCGGCACCCGGCCGAAGCGGTTGATCGCCTGATACTCCGGCGACTTCTGCTGACCGGCGCGCAGATCGAGATGACGGTACTGGAAGGGAACCCCGGCCAGCCGGAAGAACAGCGCGATGCGGGTCGCGGGCTGGGAATTCACGTTGCCGTAGAGGATGAAGGGCGCGGTCACGATCTCTGTCTCCCTGATTTGCGGACCCGAACGGGTCGGGACCGGTGTTGCCGGGAGGATGGCCTCAACCGCCCCGGCCACGCCAGCGGAAAGCGCGGGCGGACTCACCCAAGGGTGCACTCAGGCCATCCGCCGGATCGCCAGCCCCGACGCAGCGATGCGGAACCCGCCGTCCGCCGCCTGCTCCACCGCGTCGCCGCTGTCCAGGCGATAGCTCTTGCCCTCCGGCACCCAGCCGGCGGGGCCGCGGAAGGTCACCATCTGGATGTAGCTGGTCGTCTCGACCACCGCATGGACGCTGCCATCCTCAGCCGTCGCCTCGAAACGGTCCGTCTCCATGTCCTGACGCATAGGCATCGGCCTGCTTCCTCCCGCTGTCCACGCCCTGTCCGCCTCTTGCCGCGGCGCCCCATAGCCTGCCATGGCGATGTCCCGGAAAGGCATAAGTTTAATTTGGGTCTTCCGCGAGGAAAGCTCGTTTGCCGGCCCGCGCCGGGATTTCTATCGTCCGGCCATCGCAACGATGCAAAGGGAGGTTGGAATGATCGGAAGGCGGGGGTTCCTGGCGGCGACGGGCGGGGTTCTGCTGCTGTCGGCGGCCGGGGCGCGGGCTGCGGAAACCGGCAAGAACAAAGGCGGGAAAGCCACGGGAAGCGATGCGTTCGCGGCGCGCATGACCGAGCTGGAGGGGCGCACCGGCGGCCGTCTGGGCGTCGCGGTGCTCGACAGCGCAAACGGCCGGCTGCATGGCTGGCGCGGGGACGAGCGGTTCCCGATGTGCAGCACCTTCAAATTTCTTTTGGCTGCCGCCGTCCTGAAGACGGTGGACCAGGGCAAGGACCGGTTGGACCGGCGGATTCCGGTGACCAAGGCCGATCTGGTCCCCTACGCGCCCTTCTCGGAGACGCGGCTGAACGGCACGCCGCCGACGGTGGCCGAACTGTGCGAGGCGGCGATGACGCTCAGCGACAATGTCGCGGCGAACCTGCTGCTGCCCGGCGTCGGCAACCCGGCCGGCCTCACCGCCTTCCTGCGCGGCATCGGCGACAAGGTCACGCGGCTGGACCGCAACGAGCCTGCGCTGAACACCGCCATCCCCGGCGACCCGCGCGACACCACCACGCCGGCCGCCATGGTGCGCAGCATGGAGCGCCTGCTGGTCGGCGACGTGTTGCGGCCGGAGTCCCGCAAGCAGCTGACCGACTGGATGGTCGCCAACAAGACCGGCGACAAGCGTCTGCGCGCCGGGCTGCCGGCCGGCTGGCGGGTCGGCGACAAGACGGGGACCGGCACCAACGGCACCGCCAACGACATCGCCATCCTGTGGCCGGAGGGCCGCGCGCCGCTGTTGGTCGCCAGCTACCTGACCCACACCGCGAAGGACTTCAAGCAGCAGGACGCCATCCATGCCGATGTGGCGCGGGCGGTGGCCGGCCTGATCGGCTGAGGCAGAGCTAGAGCTAGAGCTAGAGAGGGGGCTCAGAGAGGGGAGGTGGGCTGCGGATGCGGCGGCGCCGCCCCCGCCCATCTGACGATGGAGCGGACGGCGTTCAGGGCGTTCACATTGTCCTGAATGTGGAAATGCCGCCGCAGCTCGACGACGGCCGCCCATTCGCCGCTTTCGTGAAACGCCCTTTGGATCGCGGCGGCTTCATTCTCGCTGACGCTGAACATTCCAACCTCATGGCCGACCCGGCGGCCCTCGGCATGGATCATGCCCTGACGGAGAGTCCGGTTGCAAGTCCGGCAGTGGGGTCGTCGCCCGATCAGGCATTTTCCATTTCGGCGTCCGGCTCCATGCCGCCGGACTCGTCGAAGTAATCGCCGGCCACGTCCGGTCCCCATTCCTGGACCAGCGCCACCTTTTTCTGCTTCAGCACCTCGACCCGCTTTTCGGCTCGGCTGACTTCCATCCCGGCGACCAGCGGCGGGATGCCGTAATAAATGCCCCAGCCGACGGCGGCGGCGCTGTACATCACCAGCCAGGCCAGCGGGTCGGCGAAGATCTTCGCGGCGGCGCCGATGGTGTGCTGGTGCTTCCACAAATCGATGGCGAAGGGCATGCAGCCGCAGAAATTCAGCCCGCCGACGGTGATCGGCGCCGATTTGTCGGGATCGCGGTCGACGACATAGGCGACGATGGTCGGGATCATGCCGATGCCGAACAGGATGGTGGTCGGCAGCACGATCAGCGCCGCCGGCACGATCAGCAGGATCAGCGTGAGGGCGCCACCCTTTTTCTTCTTCTTGCGCGCCATGGCGATCCCCCCGTCGATTCAGATTTTATGAGATCCGGTCAGAAGGCGAAGAACAGGATGATGCCGGCGACCAGCAGGGTCGACAGCAGGCTGGACACGATTGCGGCGACCTGCCGGCCCGACGTCTCGATGATGGAATTGCGGTCGGCGATGGTGTGGCGGATCTTGTCCATCTCGGCGTCGGCCTCGCGGTAGGCGATCTGCGCCGCTTCGAACTCCAGCCGGTCGCGGCGCAGCGCGTCCGGATCGTCGACCACCTTCAGCAGTTCGGTCAGCCGGCCGTTGTGCGCGGCGGCATCCGCCATCTTGCGCACCTCCTGCTGCTGCGGCCGGTTGTGGAAGCGGCGGAAGGCGGGGTCGAGCATCGCCACCACCCAGCTGGCCAGATGGGTCAGCCCATCGACGCCGGTGCGGGCCTGGATGTCCGACAGGATGGTCAGCATGGCGATGATGCGCCGCATCGGCTCCACCCCGCTGCCGAGCTGGGTGAACAGCAGCTCGTCCCCGCGCTTGTGACGGGCGCCGAGGAAGGCGGCGATTTGCCGGTCGATGGGGTCCTTGTGCCGTTCGCCCCCCGCGGCGATCCAGTCCAGCGCCCGCAGCAGCTCGGCCGGGGTGGTCGGCAACTGCTTGACCACCAGACCGCTCATGCAGGGCATGGTCGGGTTCATCTCGTACAGCACGCGCTCCACCCCCAGCCCGTGGCTGGAGCGGTCGAGAAAGCCGCGCAGCTGGTCGAAACTCTGCACCAGCGGCACGAATTCCGGCTTGAAGTCGGTCTGGACGTTGACCCAGAACATCGGCAGCTGGTTGGCGAGCACCTCCGCCACCGCCTGGGGGGATTCGCCGCGCATGAAGGCGTCGGCCAGCATGGTGGCGATGCCGTCCGGCATCATGGCCCGGCCGCGGTAGCGGATGGGGGCGGCGGGGTCGAGCGCGATGCAGACGCGGGCCACCAGCCGGTCGCCCTGGGTGCCGCCCTTGCCGCTGGAGGCGGTCTGGATGGCGTGGCCCACCGCCTCCGCCCGCACATCGTCGCCCATCGACCGGCGCAGCCACTTGTCCAGCTCCCCGCTTTCGATGACGGAGGCGGCGGCGGGGGCATGGCGGGCGAAGGCGCGGGCCAGCGTGCGGCAATGCCAGTATTCCGACCCCTGGAATTCCAGCGGACGGGCGGCGCGGCGGGAAATCTGCGGCTGCTTCGGGCTGAGCCGGCGGCCGGCCACCCACAGATCGAGGTCGTTCAGGGTCCAGCGCTGCTTGGGGTCGTCGACCAGCAGGCCGCGCACCACCTCGTTGATCGCCAGCGGCAGCCGTTGCTGCTGGACCAGCGCCGGGTAGGAGCCGCGCTCCATCTTCGCCTGCAGCACCGCCTCGTCGTCCAGCCCGGCCAGCGGGTTGCGGCCGAGCGCCAGGATCAGCAGGGTGACGCCCAGCGAATAGAGGTCGTCGGCCATGGTGCCGGTGCCGCGCCCGGCCGGGTTGGCCATGCCGCGCTCGATCGTTTCCAGCAGCACCGGCTGGCCGTAGCCGGGCTGGGTCGACACGCAGTCGCCCAGCATCAGCGCGCCGGACGCGAGATCGCGGTAGAACAGGTTGGTCGGGCGGATCGCGCCATGGACGACGCCACGGCTCGACAGCTCCTTCAGCGCCGACACCAGCGGGTGGACGATCTGCCGGGTCAGCTGGTCTTCCGGCATCGGATCCAGCGTGTCGGTCAGCGATCCCATCAGCCGCTTGCCGCCCGGCCGTTCGAACACCAGACAGAAGCGCCGCCCGCGGTCCTGCGGCCAGTCCACCAGCCCCCAGTCGAGCAGCCGCATGTGGGTGGCGTTGTCGAGGCTGCCGACGGTGGAGCAGATGTCCATCCGCGGCAGCACCGCCGCATGGCAGATGATGGCGAAGGGCTCGATCCGCTTTTCGCGCAGCGCCTTGGCGGTGAAGGCATTGCCGCCGACGGCGTTCAGCAGCGGGATCGGCGCGCCCGGTTGGATCTCGTAGCGTTCGGCGAGCTTGACCGGTTCGGCGTTCGCCATCGCTGCCGTGGCGGCTCCCATCATACCTGTCTGGGCGTCGGATGGCATGAACGGCGGATCCCCGGGGCGTGCGAATGTGCGCAGGCCTTAGGTGGCGTAAAAAGGGCAAACAAACCCTTAACGTGCGCGTGCGTAACACTATCGGATTGGACGGAAAAGGAAAACCCCCGCCGGGACGGGCGGGGGTTTTCCGTGCGGATAAGCGTGGGTGAGGCCGCTCGGCTTCGCCTTACCCGTTCTTGACTGCGACGTAGGAGCCGGGCGCGTCTTCCAGGGCGGGCAGGGCGCCGTCGCCGGGCTGGCGGGCGGGAACCTTGCCGTTGGCGTACTGGCCGACCCACTTGTTCCATTCCGGCCACCAGGAGCCGGGGGTCTGGGTCGCCTTCTCCAGCCACTCGTCGGAGGTCTTGGCCAGCTTGTCGCTGGTCCAGTAGCAGTACTTGTTGGCCGCCGGCGGGTTGACGACGCCGGCGATGTGGCCGGACGCACCCAGCACGAATTTGACCGGGCCGCTGAACAGCTGGGCGCCGCTGTAGGTGCTCTTCCACGGCGCGATGTGGTCTTCACGGGCCGACAGGAACAGCGCCGGCACCTTGACCTTGCCGAGGTCGACCGGAACGCCCTTCAGCGTCACGGCCCCCGGCTGCGCCAACATGTTCTTCTGGTACATGTTGCGCAGGTAGAAGCTGTGCATCGCCGCCGGCATGCGGGTGCTGTCGCTGTTCCAGTACAGCAGGTCGAAGGGGAAGGGATCCTTGCCCAGCAGGTAGTTGTTGACGACGAACGACCAGATCAGGTCGTTGGCGCGCAGCATGTTGAAGGTGGTCGCCATCTTGGCGCCGTCGAGATAGCCCTGTTCGGCCATCTGCCCTTCGATGAAGGTCAGCTGTTCCTCGTCGATGAAGATCGACAGCTCGCCGGCCTCGGCGAAGTCCAGCATGGTGGTGAAGAAGGTTGCCGACTTGATGCGGTCGTCCTTCTTGACAGCCATGTAGGCGAGCGTGGAGGCCAGCAGCGTTCCGCCCAGGCAATAGCCGATGGCGTTGACATCCCGTTCGCCGGTCGCCTTCTCGATGGCGTCGAGGGCGGCCAGCGGACCTTCGACCATGTAGTCCTCGAAGCCCTTGGCCGCCAGCGTCTCGTCCGGGTTGACCCAGGACAGGACGAAGACGGTGTGGCCCTGGTCGACCGCCCACTTGATGAAGCTGTTCTTCTCGCGCAGGTCGAGGATGTAGAACTTGTTGATCCAGGGCGGCACGATCATCAGCGGACGCTTGTTCACGTCCGGCGTGGTCGGGGTGTACTGGATCAGCTGCATCAGGCTGGTCTGGAAGACGACCTTGCCCGGCGTGACCGCGATGTTCTTGCCCAGCTGGAAGGCATCGTAGTCGGTCATGGAGATGCGCAGCTCGCCCTTGCCGCGCTCCAGATCCTTCAGCAGATGCTCCAGGCCCTTGACCAGATTCTCGCCGCCGCTCTCGATGGTCGCGCGCAGCACCTCCGGGTTCGTCATGACGAAGTTGGAGGGCGCCATCGCGTCGACGAACTGTCGGGTGTAGAAATCGACCTTCTTGGCGGTGTGGTCGTCCAGCCCTTCGACCTGATTGACGGTCGACTGCATCCACCGGGCGCTCAGCAGGTAGGACTGCTTGATGAAGTCGAACAGCGTGTTCTCGTCCCAGGCGGCGTCCTTGAAGCGGCGGTCGTCCTTGGCGGGCGCGATGACCGGCTGGGTTTCCTGCCCGAAGAAGCGCTGGGTGGTGCGCTGCCACAGGGTCAGGTAGTCCTGCCACAGCGACATCTGCGCCTGCATCAGCTTGGCCGGGTCGGCCATCATGCGGGTGGTCATCTCAAGGAAGGCATGGCCGACTCCCATCGGATCCGGGCTCTTCGGGCCGGCGCCGTCGGCGGCCTGACGGGCGAGGAACTCGGAGACCAGCCGCTGGCTCTGCTCGGCGATGCGGGTCATCGCCCGCGACATTTCGACCGGATCGGGCAGCTTGACGTCGGGCACCTGGGGGGAAGCCGGGTTGGAAGCCTGAGGGGGGGCCTTGGTCTCGGCCATGAGCACGGTCCTTCTTCTTTGGGCGGGTGTCGCGTCGTCTCGGTCACGTCGCCTGTGTCACCTTAGGTCCGCGGGATCGGGCTTGCGCCAGATTGGGCTTTGGGCCTTGCGGACGGACGGCTATACAGGCTTGCAGGCGATGGTCTTCAGGAAGCGGTGTCTGGGGGCGGTCTCTGGGAGTGGTCTGCACCATGTCGCTGTGGTTGGCGTCGCTGTGGGTTGCGTGCGGCGGTCCGGCTTTATGGTGCGGTGCAGGAGAAATCCGAAACCTCTCATACACCGCAGATGTGAACATTTCATTTCAAGGATCGTCGCACAAGTGTGGCGTATCGGCCAGACACGGGGAAGGATGATGGTGACGGGCAGTCAGGGTAACGGTCGGGGCATCGCGGCGGCCGGGCCGGCGTTCAGCCTGCTAATCGTAGCGATACCAATGGTTTTCGGGCTGTCGGCCTGCAGCGACCGCATGCTCGACACCGGCCCGCTGGGGGCCATCACCGGCGAGCCTTCGCCGGTCAGCGACAATTCGTCGCCCATCCGCAGTATGACCGGGGAGCGGAGCGAGTACCCCAACCTGGGCACCGTCCCGCCGCGCCCGACCGACCTGACCACCGAGGCGCAGCGCCAGCAGGCGATGGACCGTCTGGCCCAGGACCGCGCGGCATCCCGCCGCACCCGTGAGCAGACGGAGGCGATCCAGGTGCCGGAGCCGCTGCCCACCCCGATGGCGGTTCCGCCGAAGCCGGACTTGCGGCCCGGCAAGAGCTGAGTTTTCCGGACAAGAAAAAAGCCCCCGGCCGGACGGCCGGGGGCTTTTGTCTGTATTCAAGGGCTCTGGGGTGAGGGGCTGTCCCACCCCACGCTCGTCATTCCTGGATGAAGGCCTTCACGTAGGACTGGCGCAGCGGCTGGACCAAGTAGTCCAGCGGGGTGCGGGCGGACAGCACGATGCGGGCCTCCACCGGCATGCCGGCCTTGATCTTCATGTGGCGGACTTCGTGGCTGTCGGCATCCTTCAGGCGGATGCGGGCCAGGTAATATTCCTGGCGGGTCGCGTTGTCGGTCAGGCGGTCGGCCGACACGTAGGACACGGTGCCGTCGATGGTGCCGACGACGCGGCTGTCATAGGCGGTCAGCTGCACCTTCACCGGCAGGTCGACGGCCATCGACTTGATGTCCTTCGGCTGGATGCGGACCTCGGCCAGCAGGGCCTTGTCGTCGGGGACGATGTCCAGCACCGGCTCGTTGGCGGTGATGCTGCCGCCGACTGCCGGATGGCCGTACATCACGACATTGCCGGCGTCCGGCGCCTTGACGGTGCGGTTGTCCAGGCGGTTCTTGGCGTCGCGGATCTGCTCGGCCAGCTTCTGGGCGTCGCCGCGGGCCTTGTCCAGCTCGACCAGCACCTTCTCGCGGAAGTCGCTGCGGCGGCGGACCAGATCGCCCTGGGCATCGACGGCCTGCTGACGCGACTGCGACATGCGGGCTTCCAGCTCATGGTCCTGGGCGTGGAGCTGCGCGTTCTCCTTCTGTGCTGCCACCAGCTTGGTGCGGGTGGAGTTGCCGCGGTCCAGCAGGCCCTGGGTGATCTGGATGTCCTCGTCCGACAGCTTGATCTCGCGGGCCAGGAAGGCGCGCTGCTTCTCCAGGCTCTGCACCTCGTCGCCCAGCGTGGCGATGCGGTCCTTGGTCAGCTTGGCTTCGGTGTCGAGCTGGGTGCGGCGGACCTGGAACAGCTTCTCCTGGTTCAGCATGGCGTTCTCGACCGCCGGCTCCTTGGCGCGGCGGGCGGCGAGAGCGTCGGGCCATTCGATGGCCGGCTTCTCGAACAGCTCGGCCGACAGGCGCGCTTCGGAGGCGAGCGTGTCGAACAGGGCGGCGTTCAGCATCTCCAGCCGGGTCTGCGCCTCGGTGCTGTCCAGCCGCATCAGGACCTGGCCGGCCTCGACCCGGTCGCCCTCATTGACCATGATGGCGCTGATCACGCCGCCTTCGGTGTTCTTCACCACCTTGCGGCCGGTCTCCGGCGCCAGCGAGCCCGAAGCACTGATCGCGCTGTGCAGGGGGGCCACCGCCGCCCAGCCGGTCATGCCGCCGAAGCCGACCGCCAGGACCAGGAAGCCGCCCAGCAGCAGGCCGCGGGCATTGGTTTCCGGCATCGCCGCCCGCAGCGCATGGATCGAGGTGATGGTAGCGGTCTTGCGCGACGGCTTGCCGGCGGGGGTCTCGGGGCCGTTGTCGCTGGAGAGCGGGGCGGGGAAGGTCGTGGTCATCGTGGTCATGGGACTTCCTTGGCTCTGTCGGGTCGTGCCGGGTGCTCAGGACTGGAGGGCGGTGCCGGCGGTCAGCCGGCGGCCCCTGCCGTGGCGGCGGACGGACCCTGAGGGCCGAGATTGCGGAGGCGGGCGAGGTTGACGGCGCCGGGCTGGGCCTGCTGCTGCTCCGGACGCGGCAGCTCCATCGCCATGCCGTTCTTCAGGACGTAGGTGTGGTCGGACATATCGACGAAGATCGGGGCGTGGGTCATGACGATGGTGGTCGCCCCGCGCTCCTTGCTGGCCGCGACGAAGGCGCGGACCGCCTTGATGCCCAGCTCGTCCAGGCCGGCGGTCGGCTCGTCCAGCACCAGCAGCGGCGGCTGGCCGAAGGCGGCGCGGGCAAGGCCGATCAGGCGGGCGCTGGCACCGGTGATCGGGGACAGCGGGTCGTTGACCTCGGTCTCGTAGCCCATGGGGAGGCTTTCGATCCACTCGTGGAGGCTGACGGCCTTGGCAGCCTCTTCCACCTGTTCGCGGGTTGCGGTGGTGAAGCGGGCGATGTTGTCGGCGATGCTGCCGGGCAGGAGGTCGACCTGCTGCGGCAGGTAGCCGATGCCCTGGTCGGGGCTGTCGGGGGTCAGGGTGGCGACGGACAGGCCGCCCAGCCGCACCGTGCCGGCCGAGGGAAGGGCGACACCGGCCAGCAGGCGGGCCAGCACCGACTTGCCCGACCGGTTGGGGCCGGCGATGCAGACGGTCTCGCCGGGCTCGACCGACAGGGTGACGCTGCGCAGGATCGGCTTCTGGTCGCGGGGGGAGACGAACAGCAGGTTCTCGACGGTCAGGCGCTCGCTCTCGACGGGCACGGAGGGACGCTCCGGCTCACGCGACAGGCGCTTCAGCAGCGGCAGCAGGCGGCGGACGGCCTGGGCGGAGCGGACCAGCCCGCCCCAGGCGCCGGCGGTCTGCTCGATCGGGGCGAGGCCGCGGCCGACCAGCATCGAGGTGGCGATCATGCCGCCGAAGGACAGGTGCTGCTCGATCACCAGCCAGGCGCCGATGCCCGTCACGGCGATCTGCAGGACCATGCGGACCCACTTGGTGGCGGCGCCGATGGCGGCGCTGCGCTCATAGCCCTGGCCCTGCATGGCGCTGGCGGTCAGGAAGTCGCGGTTGACGGCGTCCAGCGAGGCGTTGCCCATGCGCAGGCCGCGCACGGTGTCGGAACGCGACGCCAGCGCTTCGAACAGCTTCTGGGCGCGGCCGGCCGGCAGCTTGCTCTCGTCGTTGATGTCCTTGACGGCCACATAGCCGATCCAGCCCATCACCGCCATGATCAGCATCGACACGACCAGCACCAGCGCCAGCATCGGGTGGATGACGTAGATGCCGATGACGTAGAGCGGGGCCCAGGGCAGGTCCATCAGCGCCGGCAGCGACGGACGCGAGAAGGCGCCCTTCAGCTCGATCAGGTCGGCGAGCGGGCCGTTGTCCGGTCGGCCGCGGCCGGCAGCATCCAGCGCGTCGGCGGTCAGCCGGCGGCGCCACCGCACCTCCAGCGCGTTGCCGGCACGGGCCAGCAGACGCGAGCGCACCATCTCCAGAAGACCGCTCAGCGTCAGCGCCATCACCACGATGACGGTCAGCATGGCCAGGGTATCGTAATTGCCCGACGGGATGGCGCGGCTGAACACCTGAAGCGAATAAAGCGGCATGGCCAGCATCAGTGCATTGATGGTGGCGCTGAAGATAAATGTACTAACAAGTATCCTGGTGAAATAACCGCGATTGAATGAGGCTTCCGGCTTATCATTGCCGGGCTGTCGCATAGAGTTGGACTTGGTCGAAACAGGCATAAAACAGCCCTCCAATTGTCACCGGTCGGCGCAGTGCCCACTGGATGCAGGCGAGACCAGAGAACGCGATCTTGGTAAATGGGACCTTAACATTCGGGGACGTCACAGGATTGCCACCGGATGCCACCACTTTTGCGCAGAATTACCTCGGTATTGTTTGTTCCTTCGGGTCTGCTGGTCCCGTCACTTGGCGGAGGGGGCATGCCCTATGGCCGGTTGGAGGGGCAGGGCATTACCGCTATCGTGCCGGCGGGTGGCGGTTTTGCCGGTCCACCCCAACCACAGCCGGAGATGACGATGGAAGGGCGCAAGGTCCCCTCGGTGGTGTTCAAGACCCGCGTGCGCGACGAGAGCGTCGGCGGACCCAACCCGTTCCGTTGGCAGGACGTGCAAAGCGACGAGCTGTTCAAGGGCAAGCGGGTGGTGGTGTTCTCGCTGCCCGGTGCCTTCACGCCGACCTGCTCCAACGAGCAGTGCCCGGCCTTCGAGCGTCTCCATGGCGACTTCAAGGCTCTGGGCATCGACGAGGTCTATTGCATCAGCGTCAACGACGCCTTCGTCATGTACCAGTGGGGCAAGAGCCTGAACCTGCAAAAGGTGAAGCTGATCCCCGACGGGTCGGGCCATTTCACCCGCCGCATGGGCATGCTGATCGACAAAGACAGTCTTGGCTTCGGCTTCCGTTCCTGGCGCTATGCCATGGTCGTGAAGGACGGCGTCATCGAGAAGTGGTTCGAGGAGCCGGGCATCAACGACGAGGGCGAGAACGGCGATCCCTACGGCGAATCCTCGCCGGAGAATGTGCTCGCTTTCCTGCGGAGCTGAGCAGCCCGATTCGGTGCCCGGCCCGCCCGACCGGCGGAGTGATTTCGGACTGACGGCACAAGGCCGGCGGAGCGGCGGCTCCGCCGGCCTTTTCCATGGCTGCCCGAAGCCCCGCCGGCACCCGCCGCCGGGGCTGGGTTGCGCATGGTCGTGCATGTGCGTGCATCAGAAATACCTTGAGGCTTTTTGTTAGACATTCCCTGTTCTCTTGCTACCTTCCGCAGAGATTCTGGTGGATGGGGTGCAGCAGGTGGCAGAAAATCGGCCGCTCCGGTGTTTTCTGGTTGTATTTTTCATGGCGGTGCTGGCGCTGGTGTCGCCGTTCGGCGCCGCTCCGGCCAGGGCCGATGCAACCGCGCCGCCGCTCGCTCCGCACAACGTGGTGCTTGCCAAGAGTTCGGTATCGGGGCTGGCGGCCGGCGCCTTCATGGCGCTCCAGTTCCACGTCGCCCATTCGGGCGAGATGGCCGGCGTCGGTTTGGTGGCCGGCGGTCCCTATCTCTGCGCAGCCGAAAATCCACTCCTGGCGGCGGCCTGCATGCAGGGCAATCCGCTCTGGCCGCGCGGCCAGCCGCTTTACGAGGCGGCCCAGCCGCTGGCGGCGGCCGGTGCCATCGACCCGCTCGACCGGCTGGCGCAGGCACAGGTCTACCTGTTCAGCGGCCGCGCCGACATGGTGGTGAACCGCAAGGCGGTGGATGAGGCGGAGGCCTTCTATCGTGCCGCCCATGTGCCGGCGAACCAGATCCGGGTAGAAACCGGGCTAGATGCCGGCAACGGCTTCATTGCGCCGGGCGGGGCCAATGACTGCAACGCCAACCGCAGCCCTTATGTCAACGCCTGCGGCGATTATGACCAGGCCGGCCGGATCCTGTCGCACATCTATGGCGGGTTGAACCCGCCGGCTCCCGACATGCCGGCAGCCATTCCTTTCGACCAGACGCCGTTCGGCGATCCGGACCGCACGGGGCTGGCCTCCGCCGGCTATGTCTATGTGCCGCCCGCCTGCGGGCGCGGAGCGGCCTGTGCCGTGCACATCGTCTTTCACGGATGCCGCCAGTCCGTGGCCGAGGTCGGCGATGCCGTGACCACCGGCGCCGGCTTCAACCGCTGGGCGGCCAACAACAATCTGATCGTGCTCTACCCGCAGCTGTCGCCGCGCAATTCCGCGGACCCGATTGCGTGCTGGGACTGGGTCGGCAGGACCGGGACGGAATTCGCGACGAAGGGCGGGGCGCAGATCGCCGCTGTCCACGCCATGTTGACAACCCTCGCAGGGCAAAGGTGACCCTATTCATGACCATTTCAAACAAAGCGATTCTCAAGACCGTATTTGCGGTGCTCCTCGTCCTGGCCCCGCTTCCCGTGGCTGCCCAAAGCGGCGCCCAGATCAGGCTGTCCGATCTGAAGCTGAAGATCGACCCGGCACAGACCACGGTGTCGGGCATTTCGTCGGGCGCCTACATGGCCGGGCAGTTCCAGGTCGCCTATTCGGGGCTGGTCAAGGCGGCCGGGCTCGTCGCCGGCGGTCCTTACGACTGCGCCGAGGTGTCGACAGGTGGCGTCGCCACGGCAATCGTGGCGCTGAAGCGCTGCATGGATGTGGCGATGGGCGCACCCGATGTCGATGCCCTGGTCGCCAACGCCAAGGCGCGCGAGAAGGCGAAGGAGATCGACCCGCTGTCCAACATGGCGCAGTCGAAGATCTACCTGTTCAACGGCGACGGCGACGTGACGGTGAAGCGGCCGGTCGCCGACGCCACCGACCGATTCTACCGGGCGCTGGGGGTGGCGGAGGCCAACCTCTCCTATGTGAAGCTGCCGAAGGCGGCCCATGCCTACATCACCGACGGCTATGGCGCCGCCTGCGACTTCATCCCGAAGGAGGGTGAGAAGAGCGAATACATCAACAACTGCCAGTACGATCAGGCAGGTGCCATCGTCCGCTTCTTCTATTCCGACGCCAGGACCCCGAACGCTCCCGCCGCGGCCCGCCAACCGCAGCTGTTCAACCAGGCGCCCTTCGTCGGCGACACCAGCCGCAGCGGCATGTCCAAGACCGGCTACATCTATGTTCCGGAAGCCTGCGAGGGTGGCACGCAGACCTGCCGCATCCATGTCGCCTTCCATGGCTGCCAGATGGCATCCAACCTGATCGGCGACCATTTCGCCGTGAATGCCGGCTACAACCGCTGGGCCGACGTCAACAACATCGTCGTGCTGTATCCGCAGATCGACGGCGCCGCCAAGCCGACCTCCAACCCGAAGGCCTGTTGGGACTGGTTCGGTTACACCGGCTACGATTTCGCCCGCAAGAGCGGTTTCCAGATGACCGCGGTGCGCAAGATGATCGGCGCGCTCGCCGGGGAGTGAACGCCCCCTCTGCATAAAAAAGCCCCTCTCCGGCGGACCGGAGAGGGGCTTTTCCTTACCCTGGGGCGATCAGGCCTTCAGGATGCCGCGGCCGGCGAAGCGGGCGGCGACGCCGAGCTGCTCCTCGATGCGGATCAGCTGGTTGTACTTGGCGAGGCGGTCCGAACGGCTCAGCGAGCCGGTCTTGATCTGGCCGCAGTTGGTGGCGACCGCCAGATCGGCGATGGTGCTGTCCTCGGTCTCGCCCGAGCGGTGCGACAGAACGGCGGTGTAGCCGGCCTTGTGCGCCATGTCGACCGCTTCCAGCGTCTCCGACAGCGTGCCGATCTGGTTGACCTTCACCAGGATCGAGTTGGCGACGCCCTGCTTAATGCCCTGGGCCAGACGCTTGGGGTTGGTGACGAACAGGTCGTCGCCGACCAGCTGAACCTTGTTGCCGATGGCGTCGGTCAGCGCCTTCCAGCCTTCCCAGTCGTCTTCCGCCATGCCGTCCTCGATCGAGATGATCGGGTAGCGGCCGGCCAGATCGGCCCAGTAGGCGACCATCTGTTCCGGCGACAGCGACTTGCCTTCGCCGGCCAACTCGTACTTGCCGTTCTTGAAGAACTCGGTCGAGGCGGCGTCGAGCGCCAGCATGACGTCGTCGCCCGGCTTGTAGCCGGCGGCCTCGATGGCCTTCATGACGAAGCCGAGCGCCTCGTCGGTCGACCCGATGTTGGGGGCGAAGCCGCCCTCGTCGCCGACGTTGGTGTTGTGGCCGGCGTCCTTCAGCTTCTTCTTCAGCGACTGGAAGATCTCGGAGCCCATGCGGATGGCGTCGGCGCCGGTCTCGGCGCCCACCGGCATGATCATGAATTCCTGGATGTCGATGGGGTTGTCGGCATGGGCGCCGCCGTTGATGATGTTCATCATCGGCACCGGCAGCAGCGAGGCGAAGGCGCCGCCGACATAGCGGTAGAGCGGCAGGCCGGCATCCTCGGCGGCGGCGCGGGCGACCGCCAGCGACACGCCCAGGATGGCGTTGGCGCCGAGACGGCTCTTGTTCTCGGTGCCGTCCAGGTCGATCATCGCAAGGTCGATGCCGCGCTGGTCGTCGGCGTCCAGGCCGGCGAGCGCGTCATAGATCTCACCGTTGACGGATTCGACCGCCTTCAGCACGCCCTTGCCGCCGAAGCGGGACTTGTCGCCGTCGCGCAGCTCGACCGCCTCATGGGCGCCGGTGGAGGCGCCCGACGGCACCGCGGCGCGGCCGAAGGCGCCGCTGTCCAGCGCAACGTCGACTTCCACGGTCGGGTTGCCGCGGCTGTCCAGGATTTCGCGGGCGTGAATCTCGGTGATGACGCTCATGATCGGTCGATCCTTCGAGGAATGGCAGCCGCGTTGTCTCGCAGGCCGCGTTTTAAGGCGCGCAGGCTTGATAGCCCCGACGTCCGGGCGATGCAATATCTGCTTCGGCTTACAACCCCGCGCAGACGCGCGGATTCGAGCCGTAAATCAGAGAAATCCTTCCACCATCGCGGCGAATTCGGCCGGGCGTTCGGCGTGAAGCCAATGCCCGACACCGTCGATCATGCGGATTTCCGCCTTGGGGAAGTGGCGGCGGATGGCGTCGTGATGCTCCGGCCGGATATAGTCCGACGCGCCGCCGCCGATGAACAGCGCCGGTCCGTCATAGCGGGCGCCGCCGAAATCGGGGAAGCCGATCAGCCCGGTCATGTTCGCGCCGATGGAGTCGAGGTTGATCCGCCAGGAGAAGGCGCCGTTCTCCAGCACCAGATTCTGCATCAGGAAGGAGCGCAGCGGCGCCTCCGGCACGGCATCGGCCAGCTGCGCCTCCACCTCCGGCCGGCGGGTGACGCCCTCCAGCTTCGCGGCCTTCATCGCGGCGACGTAAGGGGCGTGGGTGTGGGTGTAGGCGACCGGGGCGATGTCGGCGACCACCAGCCGTTCCACCCGGTCGGGATGGGCCAGCGCCAGCGCCATGGCGGTCTTGCCGCCCATCGAATGGCCGACGATTGTGGCGCGGGCGAAGCCGCGGTCGTCGAGGAAACGCAGCACGTCGGCCGCCATCTCCGGATAGCTCATGCCCTCGGACCAGGGCGCACCGCCATGGTTGCGCAGGTCGAGCGCATAGACCCGGCGGGATTCGCCGAAGCGGCGGGCCAGGGTCTGCCAGTTGCGGGCCGAGCCGAACAGGCCGTGCAGGACCAGCATCGGCGTTCCGCCATTGGCTTCGCCGGCTTCCAGATAGGTCAGGGGGAGGGCTTGCTGCGGCATGTCGGGGCCTTCGACCGTGGGGGAATGAGATGCGTTCTGGACGAATGCGGGCCGCGATCCTATGACGAACGCGGCCGCATCGCTAGGATGCCGCCGGGCATCATCCGCATCACAGAAGCGACCCTGCCATCGTGTTCCGTCATATCCTGTCCGTCGGCGGCCTGACCCTGGCCAGCCGGGTGCTCGGTTTCCTGCGCGACGTGCTGACCGCGGCGCTGCTTGGCGCCGGGCCGGTCGCCGACGCCTTCTTCGTCGCCTTCCGGCTGCCGAACCATTTCCGCGCCCTGTTCGCCGAGGGCGCCTTCAACTCCGCCTTCGTGCCGCTGTTCTCGGGCAAGCTGGTGCAGGACGGGGCAGCATCCGCCCGCCGCTTCGCCGACGAGGTGATGACCCTGCTGGTCATCGTGCAGCTGGTGCTGCTGCTGGCGGTGCTGGCCTTCATGCCGCAATTCATGACGGTCTTCGCCCCCGGCTTCGCCGACGAACCGGAGAAGTTCCGGCTGGCCGTTCTGTTCACCAGCATCACCTTCCCCTATCTGCTGCTGATCTCGCTGGTGTCGCTCTATGGCGGCGTGCTGAACAGCATGAGCCGCTTCGGCTCGGCCGCCGCCGCACCGATCCTGATGAATCTGTGCCTGATCGCGGCGCTGGTGATCGGCACGCCGCTGATGCCGACGGCCGGGCATGCGCTGTCCTGGGGTGTGCTGGCGTCCGGTGTCGCGCAATTTCTCTATCTGGCCTGGGACGCAAGGCGCGCCGACATGGCCCTGCGGCCGGTGATGCCGCGCCTGTCGCCCGACGTGAAGCGCTTCCTGGCGGTTCTGGGGCCGGCGGCGCTGGGGTCCGGCCTGACGCAGATCAGCCTGTTCGCCGACACGCTGATCGCCTCGGCCCTGCCGACCGGGGCAGTGTCCTACCTTTATTATGCGGACCGGCTGAACCAGCTGCCGCTGGGGGTGATCGGCATCGCCGTCGGGACCGTTCTGCTTCCGGAAATGTCCAAGCGGATCAAGAGCGGCGATGAGGCCGGCGCGGTCGACAGCCAGAACCGCGCCATCGAGCTGTCGCTGGTGCTGACCCTTCCGGCCGCCATCGCCTTTCTGGTGGCGGGCACGCCGATCCTGTCGGTGCTGTTCCAGCGCGGTGCTTTCGGCCCGTCGGACGCCGCGGCCTCCGCCCTCACATTGCAGGCCTATGCGCTGGGCCTGCCGGCCTTCGTGGTGATCCGCAGCCTCGTCAACGGCTTCTACGCCCGCCACGACACGGCAACGCCGGTGCGGGTGGCGCTGGCGGCGGTCGGCATCAATGTGGCGCTGAAGCTGGCCTTGATGGGTCCGCTGGCCCAGGTCGGACTGGCGGTCGCCACCTCCGTCGGCGCCTGGGTCAATGCCGGGCTGCTGGCGCTGCTGCTGCATCGCCGCGGCCTGTTCCGGGCGGATGCGCGGCTGACCCGAAACCTGCCGCGCATGGCCATCGCCGCCGTCGCCATGGCGGGCGCCCTGTGGCTGGCGACCGAGCGGCTCGCCCCCTGGCTGGGTGCTGCCGGCGTGGTGGAGCGGCTGGGCGGCCTGCTGGTGCTGGCGGCGGTCGGGCTGGCGGTCTATGCCGTGGCCGCCGTGCTGCTGGGGCTGGTGCGGCGCAGCGACCTCAGCCGCCTGCGCCGCCGCCGGGCGAAGGCTTAATCAGCCTTCGGTCTGCAAAGGCCGCTGCGGATCGGCGCTCCATTCCGACATCGAGCCGTCATAGAGCCGCACGCCGGGCACGCCTGCGATCTCGCTGAGTGCGAACCAGGACACCGAGGCGAGGTGGCCGGTGTTGCAGAAGGTGATGGGCTGGTCGCGCAAGGGCAGGCCGGCCCGGTCTGCCATCGCCTTCACCGCGTCGGGCGTGGCGAAGCGGTGTTCGGCCGCCGAGAAGAGCGGGGCGATGTCCAGGTTGACCGCACCCGGGATGGTGCCGGGAGCGCGGGCCTGCGGGCTCTTGGCCTTGCCGGCGAACTGCTCGGCCGACCGCGCGTCGTGCAGCGGCGTGCCACCGGCCTTCACGGCCGCCTCGACATCCTCCACGGTGGCGCGCAGGCTGGCGCGCGGATGGGTGGCGAAGCTGGTCGGCTTGCGCACCGCCGGCTCGGGCGTCACCGGTCCGCCGGCGGCGACCCAGGCGGCGAAGCCGCCGTCCAGCACCGACACCGCATCGTGGCCCAGCATCTTGAAGGTCCAGTAGACGCGGGTGGCGTTGCCCATGTCCGAAGCGTTGGCGCCGGCTGCGACCAGCACCACATGGTCGCCGTTGCCGATCCCCAGCCCGCCGATCAGCCCCGCCAGAACTCCCGGTTCCGGCAGCATACCGGCCCCGCCGCCGACCACAGTCCGCCAGCCGGCCGTTGCGTAGTCGGAATGAACCGCTCCCGGAACGAAGCCGCCGGCGGGCGGGGTTCGCACGTCGAGGACGACGATGCCGGGGCTGTCGAGCCTGCTTGTCAGCCAGGAAGCGTCCACAAGCGGGAAAATGCTGCTGTCGGTCATCAGGGTGAACCCGGTTCCGGTTGGTCGGTTGCCTTGCCCTACCGTGATCGTTGCTCAGTCGCAACGGATTACCCGGCAGGCCGGCGGATGCCCGCCGCGGCGGGCGGGCTGCCAGTATGGGCGAAGCAGTGTGGGCGAAGCGCCGGTGCGGGAAAAGCCCAATCTTGTCGCAATCCCGGCCGGTCGGTGACGTTGCCGGCCAACCCGTCCGGGGTGTAGGATGTCCCGTTCGTATAGGAAGGCGCCCCTTTCCGGCGCGGGAGCTTGGACATCCATGGCCAACATCGACGACCTGCTCGGCGCGCCCGATCCCAACGACGGCGACGCCTCGTCCTTCGCCATCGGCGACGCGCCGGTGGAGATCAAGGTCGTCATCGGCACCGCCATGCTCCGCGTCCGCGACCTCTTGAAGCTGGGCCGTGGCGCCGTCGTGGAACTCGACCGCCATCTGAAGGACCCGACCGACGTCTATGTCGAAGGCGTGCTGGTCGCCCGCGGCGAGGTTGCGATCATTGACGACAAGATCGGCGTCACCCTGACCGACTTCATCAAGTCCAGCCGCGAATGGAAGCGCTGACCGCAGCTTTTTCCTGTTGCGGCGCCTTCCCTTTATCGATGCTTCATTCGGTAGCAGCCCCGCTTGCGCTGGCGTCTTGACGGCGGGCGATGGCTTCTGGTGTCGTTGTCTCCGGTCGTGGGAAGTGCCGTCGCCGACGGCGTCGCCGGCCCGGAGAGCGAAGCCATGCCCCACACCGCCGTCTCCCCCTGCCTGCCGCGCCACTTTTCAAATCCCTATGCCGACCATGAGCGGGTCTACGGCCCGTCGGAACGCGCGATCCTCAGCCGTGCCGCCTTCGAGGGGGCGATGGCGGAGATCGGTGCCTGGCCCGGCTACACGCCCACCCCGCTGCGTTCCCTTCCCGGGCTGGCGCGGGAGGCCGGGATCGACCGCCTCTGGTACAAGGACGAAGGCGCCCGCTTCGCGCTCGGCAGCTTCAAGGCTCTGGGCGGGGCGTACGCCGTGCTGCGGCTGCTGGCGCGGGAGGTGACGGCGCGGGTGCCCGGCGTGCCGGTGACAGCGCTTGACCTCGTCGTCGGCCGCTATGCCAAGGTGACGCGGACGCTGACCGTCACCACCGCCACCGACGGCAACCATGGCCGCTCGGTCGCCTGGGGCGCGCAGGTGTTCGGCTGCAATTGCGTGGTGTATGTGCCCGCCGCCTGTACGCCCGGCCGCCGCGCCGCCATTGAGGCGTACGGGGCGCGGGTGGTGGTGGTGGACGGGCCGTACGACGAGGCGGTGCGCCGTGCCGCCACCGACGCTGCGGAACAGGGCTGGTTCGTCGTCTCCGACACCTCCTACACCGGCTATATGGATGTGCCGCGCGACGTGATGCAGGGCTACACCGTGATGGTGGAGGAGGCGATCTCGCAGCTTCCCGCCAGCGAACGGCCCACCCACGTCTTCGTGCAGGGCGGCGTCGGCGCGCTGCCCGCCGCGGTCTGCGGCCATCTGTGGGAAAGCTGGGGACGCCAGCGCCCGCGCTTCGTGGTGGTGGAGCCGCACAGCGCCGACTGCCTGTACCAGAGCGCCGTCGCCGGCCGGCCGACGCGGGCTCAGGGCGACCTCGATACGGTGATGGCGGGGCTTGCCTGCGGCGAGGTCTCGCTGCTGGCCTGGGCGATTCTGGAGCGCGGCGCCGACGATTTTCTGACCATCCCCGACGAGGGGGCGATCACCGCCATGCGCAAGCTGGCGGACGGCGGGCATGGCAGCCGTCCGGTGGTGGGCGGTGAATCGGGCGTCGCCGGGCTGGCCGGGCTGCTCTGCGCCGCTGCGCACGAGGAGGTGAGGCTGGCGCTGGGCCTCGTTCCCGATGCACGGGTGCTGGTGTTCGGGACCGAGGGGGCGACCGACCCGGAGGTCTATGAGAGGATCGTCGGCCGCTCGCCGGAGGCGGTCGCCGACGGGCTGCTCAGCGCAGCAGGTCGGTGACGATGTTGGCGCCGTCGGCGGTCAGCCGGTCGGCGGTTTCGCGATGGTCGCGGGCGCCGGAAAAGCCGCCCTCGGCCTTCACCCGCTCGATCCAGCTCTGCGAGGCGCCGAGCGACACCAGCCGTTCGACCATCATCTGGGTAGAGCGCAGGGTCATCCGGCCATTCTCCGCCATGCGCGGGGCATGCACCATGAACTCCGCCCGCGGGGCGGCGTAGCGCGGATAGCCGGCCAGATAGAGGCCGACGCACATGCTTTCGCAGGACTCGCCGTCGCGCACCCGGGTGGCGACCGGCCGTCCGCCCTTGCGTTCGGCCAGGACGGCATCGATCATCCGATATCCCGCGGCGGTGAAGCCGCCGGGGCTGGACAGCTCGATCACCAGCGGGCGGCGGGCCGGCAGGGCGTGCAGGGCGTCGAGGAAGCTGCGTTCCGCTCCCGGCGTGATGATGCCGTCCAGCCGCAGGACGGTGATGTCGCCCTGGTCGTTGCGGGACATCGCCGCGTCGGGGAATTCCGAAGACGGGGCCGCAGGCACCGGATTGACGGTGACGGGACCGATGACAGCAGGGGCCGAGCCGGCCGGGTTGAGCGACAGGCCGTCCGGCTGGGTTGCGGCATGGCCGAATGCGGCGCCTGCGATCAGCAGGGCACCGAGACCGGCACCGAACCCGACCTTCCGCAGCAGCTTCCGCACCGACATCGCACCCTCCCGCGCTCGACCCACCCAGCGTGGCGGTCAAAGCTTGCCCGAGTGTTAACGGCATGTCTGTGGCGGGCCACACAATGGAGGTAGGGATGGGGGTAGGAATGGGGGCGGAGCGGATGCGGCGCGATAAAGCGTGCGCGCGAACGCAAAGGGCGTTAGAAGAAACAGGATTCCAAGGGTATGGCCGGGGCGTCCTCATCAGGGCGATGCCCGTCCCGTCCCGTGCCGTGAACGTCGAAGAGCGGAACGATGTCGTACATCCAGGGTGAAACGGGCGATTGGGAAGTCGTGATCGGGCTTGAGGTCCATGCCCAGGTGATTTCGAACGCGAAGCTGTTTTCCGGCTCCGCCACCGAATTCGGGTCCGCGCCGAACAGCCAGGTCAGCTTCGTCGACGCCGCGTTCCCCGGCATGCTGCCCGTCATCAACGAATATGCCGTCGAACAGGCAGTGCGCACCGGTCTGGGCCTGAAGGCCGAGATCAACCTGCACTCGGTCTTCGACCGCAAGAACTACTTCTATGCCGACCTGCCGCAGGGCTATCAGATCAGCCAGTTCCTGCAGCCCATCGTCGGCAAGGGCGAGATCGTGCTCGACCTGCCGGACGGCACCAGCCGCACCGTCGGCGTCACGCGCCTGCATCTGGAACAGGACGCCGGCAAGTCGCTGCACGACCAGCACCCGTCCAAGACCTACATCGACCTGAACCGGTCGGGTGTGGCGCTGATGGAGATCGTGTCGGAACCCGACATGCGTTCCTCGGAGGAGGCGGGCGCCTATGTGCGCAAGCTGCGCTCCATCCTGCGCTATCTCGGCACCTGCGACGGCAACATGGAGGAAGGCTCCATGCGCTGCGACGTCAACGTGTCGGTGCGCAAGCCGGGCGACGCCTTCGGCACCCGCTGCGAGATCAAGAACGTCAACTCGATCCGCTTCGTCATGCAGGCCATCGAGTATGAGGCGCGCCGCCAGATCGAGATCATCGAGGACGGCGGCAAGATCGACCAGGAGACCCGGCTGTGGGACACGACCAAGTTCGTGACCCGCTCCATGCGGTCGAAGGAAGAGGCGCACGATTACCGCTATTTCCCCGACCCCGACCTGCTGCCGCTCGAACTCGAGGCGGTGTGGGTGGAGGACATCAAGAAGACGCTGCCCGAGCTGCCGGACGACAAGAAGACCCGTTTCATCGAAGACTACAAGCTGTCGGTCTATGACGCCGGCGTGCTAGTTTCGGAGAAGCCGAAGGCCGACTATTTCGAGGCGGTCGCCAAGGGCCGCGATCCGAAGCTGGCCTCCAACTGGGTCACCGGCGAGCTGTTCGGCTATCTGAACAAGGCCGGCAAGGAGATCGAGGAAAGCCCGGTGTCCGCCGAAAACCTCGGCGGCCTGATCGACCTGATCGCCGACAACACCATTTCTGGTCGCATCGCCAAGGAAGTGTTCGAGACGATGTTCGAAACCGGCGAGAAGGCCGCCGACATCGTCGAGAAGAAGGGGCTGCGTCAGGTCACCGACACCAGTGCCATCGAAGGCTCCATCGACGCCGTGCTGGCCGCCAACCCCGACAAGGTGGCGGAGTTCCGCAGCGGCAAGGACAAGCTGTTCGGCTTCTTCGTCGGTCAGGTGATGAAGGCGACCCAGGGCAAGGCCAACCCGGCGATGGTCAACGAAATCCTGATGAAGAAACTGAAAGGCTAATCTGCCTGTCCCTGTCGGCGGACGGAAATCGCCGTCTTGCCCGAAAGAAAGCCTCTCCGTTCGGCGGAGGGGCTTTTTTCTTGGGTGCCACCCGCCGTTACGGTAAAGCCGCAGTTGAATTTTCCCGGTTTCCGCCGTCACAGTGCTGGAAACGGTGGAGGAACCATGGCGGCGGAGCCGGTGATGATGGCGCTGGCGGCTGGTGCTGTCGGCGGTCTGCTCGGGGTGCTGCTGGGCCGGTATGCCGGTCGCCGGGCGGCCCGCCATCCGTCGTCGCCACACCCCGCCAATCCTGCCGGCACCCGGCCGGCGCATGCCCTCCACGAACCGGACATCGGCGAGCGGCTGGAGATGGCGCTGGAGGCCACCGGGGCCGCGGTCTGGGATGCCGATCTGGTGGCCGGCACCTGCTGGTGGTCGGACACCTTCCCGCGCATGCTGGGCTATCGCACGCGCCCGGCGATGCCGCCCGATTTCTGGGAAAGGCGGCTGCACGCGGAAGACCGCGAACGGGTTCTGGCCCACATCGCCTCGCATCTGGCCGGCGAGACCTCGGCCTACGCCTACAGTTACCGTCTGCGGCACGAGGGGGGCGGCTGGGTGTGGATCGCCGCCAAGGGCCGCGCCTTTCGCGACGACACCGGGCGGGCGGTGCGTTATGCCGGCATCATGACCGACATCACCGAGGCCCGCCGGCAGGAGGAGCGGCTGCGGGCCAGTGAGGAACGGCTGCTGAAGATCATGGAGGCGGCTCCCATCGCGGTGAACGTCACCACGCGCGACGGCCGCTGGCTGTTCTGCAATGCCCAGTCCGTGCGGCTGATGGGCCGTGACCGTTCGGACCTGATGCGCACCCCGGTGGCCGATCTCTATGCCGAACCCGCCGACCGCGAGGCGCTGATCGCCCGATTCGACCGGGAGGGCGCCTTCCGCAATGCCGAGATCCGGTTCCGCAGACCGGACGGCAGCGTCGTCTGGGTCCTGTCCTCGTGGAACAGCATCGAACTCGACGGTGAAGCGGCGCTGCTGACCTGGCTCTACGACATCACCGACCGCAAGGCCGCCGAGTCGGCGATGATCCAGGCCAGGGAAGAGGCCGAACAGGCTCTGGCCGACCTGCGGGAGGCGCAGGAGAGCCTGATCCAGGCCGAGACCATGGCCTCGCTCGGCCAGCTGGTGGCGGGGGTGGCGCACGAGATCAACACGCCCATCGGCATCGGCCTGACCGCCGCCAGCCACATCGGCGAACAGGCGCAGGTCCTGCGGGACCGCTTCACCGGCAACGCGCTGCGCCGGTCGGAATTCCTGGAGTTCCTGGATGGGCTGAGCGAGAGCAGCCGCCTGCTGATGGCCAACATCGACCGCGCCGCGTCACTGGTGCAGAGCTTCAAGCAGGTGGCGGTCGACCAGTCCTCCGGCGACCGGCGGGTGTTCGAACTGGGCGGCTATATCCAGGAGCTGCTGTTCTCGCTGCGTCCGCGGCTGAAGCGCACCAATCTGCGGGTGGCGGTGGAGTGCGACGACGAACTGACGATGGACAGCTTTCCCGGCGCGCTGGGGCAGGTGCTGACCAATCTGGTCATCAACGCCGTCGTGCATGCCTATGGCGATGGGGATCGAGGCGGCGATCGGGGCGGCGACCGCCTGGTCGAGAGGCCGGCCGGCACGATCAGGATCACGGCGCAGGCGGATGGGGCGGAGCGGGTCCGGATCGATTTCATCGACGACGGCGCCGGCATCGCGCCGGAGCATCTGTCGAAAGTCTTCGACCCCTTCTTCACCACCAAGCGCGGACAGGGCGGCTCCGGCCTGGGGCTGCACATCGTCTTCAACACCGTCACCGGCCCGCTGGGCGGCAGCGTGTCCGTCCAGTCCTGGCCGGGGCAGGGAACCCGCTTCACCATCCAGCTGCCCCGCGAAGCCCCGGCGATGCTGCCGGCCGTGGCAGCGGAGCCGGCCCTGGGCTGAACCCGTGGCGCAGCCCCGCGGCAGGATGGCCGATCGGGCGCAGGTTCGGTCAGGCAACGTGAAGTTCGTGGAATTGCAGATGCTTGGGCCGCCGGCCGCGACGCTTCGGCGCCGCGAAGTTGGCGAGCGCGCCGTTCTCGCCGCGCAGCTCGGCGGTCAGCTCCTGCACGCAGCGCTGGAGCAGTTCCTTCTCGCGCTGGTCTTCGCGGTCGGTGATTTCCAGGCAGCTCAGCTTGATCTCGACGAGGTCGATCAGTGTTTCGGCGCAACGGCGTGACAGGGTCATGGCATCCTCCACGGCGACGGGGTGCGGCGTCACTGATCGGCGGGGCTTTGTCGGGATCAGCCCCCACACGACCGAGTCGTTCGGCGCCCGGGCTTTTTATTGCTCATGGTGGCATCATAAGCGCCTTCCGTTAAAAAGTACCTAAAATTTTATACAGATTTGTCCCTTTCCAAAGATTTTCAGGAAAAGCGGATTTGCGGCTTTGTAAGCGTTGACAAGGGTACGGCCGGCCGTTAGAACCCTCCCCACGCCAGCGGTGACCCACGGGAAACCGCACTGGCTGGAGGGGTGGCCGAGTGGCTGAAGGCAACGGTTTGCTAAACCGTCATAGGGTTTAAAGCCCTATCGTGGGTTCGAATCCCATCCCCTCCGCCACCGCATTTGGGTGCGGCCTAAAGCATTGGTCTTCCTAGCTTTTTAACGCCCTCCGACCAACGCGATTACACACGTTTGTGGTACACGTTGGTGGCGCACGGTATCACACACGATACATGGCCGCTAGACTACCCTAAATCCGATTGAGGATGATGGCCTGTTGCCTCCATTCCCATCCTGTAGAAGCTTGATGCTTTGTACGGCAGGGAATTGACGATGCAAGGCACCCCAGAGTTTCCCACTTGGACCACAGAGGATCTGAAGGCTTGGCGTGGCCGCATGGGTTGGATCCAAGCTGAAGTCGCCGACGTTCTTGGTATCTCCCGCCGCGCCTATGGCACCCGTGAGCAACCGGGAACACCCATCAGCCGTGAGACCGTTCTGTGAACCGCTCCGGGTTTCTCGGAGGCCATTTGTGTTGAGTCACGCCGCCATAGCGACGTCCTCGGTTTTGGTATAGTAACGCGTGATCTTGCCCCGGGTTCGGTGGACACCACAGCTAAGCTCCGAGTGGAGCGGGAAGGTGTCTGATGACGAAGACGAGGCGTTCCTTCACGGATGAGTTCAAGCGTGAGGCCGTTGCCCTGCTGGAAGGGAGCGGCCGGCCGCTGGAGCATGTGGCGCGGGAGTTAGGCCTGCAGGCCTCGGTGCTGCGGAACTGGCGGCGGGTGGCCCAAGGCCACCCGCCGCGCTCACGATCCGGTGCCCCTGCCGTATCCGGCACCGCCATACCGGCCAAGCCGGACGAGCAGACGGCGGAGATCGCGCGGCTGCGACGCGAGTTGGAGCGCGCCCGGCAGGAACGCGACATTTTAAAAAAGGCAATCAGCATCTTCTCGGAAGCGCCGAGATGAGGTTCCGCTTCATCGAGGACCACCGGGACGAGTTCGCAGTCCGTCTCATGTGCACGGTGCTCGGGGTGTCGGCCAGCGGTTACTACGCGTGGCGTGGGCGGCCGGAAAGCCAGCGGGCCGCCGCCAACCGACAGCTTCTGGTCGAGGTCCGACGCGTCCATGGTCGCCACCATGGACGCTATAGCAGCCCGCGCGTGCATGCAGCCCTCCGCGCGGAGGGCGTCGCCGCCAGCCGGGGCCGGGTGGCGCGTCTGATGCGCCGGCACGGCATCCGGGGCGCAGCCGCACGCCGGTTCCGGCCCGTCACGACCGACAGCCGCCATGGCCTGCCGGTCGCTCCCGATCTGCTGGGCCAAGCCTTCCAGGTGGCCGAGCCCAACCGGGTCTGGCTTGCCGACATTACCTACCTGCCCACCGCTGAAGGCTGGCTGTATCTGGCGGCTGTCCTCGACTTGGCGACCCGGAAGATCGTTGGCTGGGCGATGCGCGACCATATGCGCGCCGAACTCACCACTTCGGCCCTGGTCATGGCCATCCAGCGCCAACGGCCGCCGGTGGGTCTCATCCAGCATTCCGATCGCGGCAGTCAGTATGCCTCCCGGGACGACCGCGACCTGTTGCAGGCGGCCGGCATGCGGCAGTCCATGTCGCGCAAGGGCTGCTGCTATGACAATGCTCCCATGGAGAGCTTCTTCCACACCCTCAAGGTCGAGTTGGTGCACCGCACTCGGTTCGAAACCCGCGACCAGGCCCGCCGGGAGGTGTTCGCCTACATCGAAACCTACTACAATCGCCAACGCGCCCACTCGGCCATCGGATACATCACCCCCGAACAGGCCGAGCTAAGATCTGCGTGAACCCGTGTCCACCCAACCGGCTCTTGCGCACTTTGCGTGGATCACGCCGCCAGGAGGGTTCGTCTCCGGAGCAGATCCAGGCTGGCTCTGCCGTACATCTGACGCTTGAGCAGTTTGAGGCGGTTGATCTGCCCCTCAGCCTGCCCGCTGCTCCATGGCAATGTGAGTGCCGCTCGAACTGCAGCGCCATCCTGCTCCAAACCGGCAGCAAACGTCTGAACCGCGGTGACGCCGCAGGAACCTGCCTCGGTGAGCCAAGCCTCCAGTCCGGCGGCGGCATGGTCGCTTTCCGCGGTTCGGCCGGCCGCACGCACGAGTGCCGTAAAGCGGCGCGCGAGGCCGGCCACTGTTTCTGTTTCGGCATCTTGCTCGGCCTGGGCAACGGCCGCGGCCTCCTCGTCGTTGCGCGCTTCGGCCGGCTTTACCAGAGCCCAGGCCAAACGCTTGGGCGACAAGAGGGCTGGTGGGCCGCCTGATGGGGTTGGCGTCTCCTTGCGCCAACGGTGGGGCGTCGTCTTCGCCGGGACGCTTCGGTGTTGTTGCAGCCAAAGATGCACCGCTTTTGCCCGGCCGGCGTAGCCCAGCGTACGAACCTCACGCCACAGTTCCATTCCATTCTCGCAGCCGGCGGCCACACGCGCCGCCAAATGCGGGATGAAGGGATCCAACGCGCTCGGCCCCGGAGCCCTCAATGCACGTTCCGGAAAGCTCTGCGCTTGCACGTACTTACGGACCGTTCCCCGCGCCAAGCCCATCGACCGGGCAATGCCCAGCAGCGTCTCGCCGGCGGCATGGCGGCACCGGACCTCTTTGTAGACGGCCAGCCACCGCTCGTGGCTTGCAACGCTCGCCACTCTCTCGGCACGCGGGCGCGAGAAGGCTCGGGTGCGTCGGGGTGCGATGGCCGACGCGTCGGTGTGAACCGGCGGCAACCGGCGAAGGCGACCATGGACGGCGAAGAGCCAGCGTTCAAGCATCTGGCGGGTATTGGCGAGCAGGTGCCATCGGTCGGCAACCTGGGTCGCTTGACCAGCGCCGTTGGTGGCGGCACGAGAGTATTCGGTGGAGCGATCCCGCGCCACCACGGCGATGCCGGGGTGGTCGCGCAACCAGCCCGCAACGGTGTTGGCGGATCGATCAGCCAGAAGGTCGAGGACACGACGACGTTCCAGATCGACCAGGATGGTGCCATAGGTCCGCCCTTTGCGCAGCGCCCAATCATCCACGCCGACGACGCGTGGCGGTTCAACGGCCGGCAAGGGCAATGCCCGGATAACGCGTAGCAGGGTGTCCCTGCTGACTGGCATCCCAAGCCCGCGGGCGAGCCGCGCCCCCGCAGCGCCACCGAGAGCGATCCCGACCCGGCCCAGTGCCTTGGCCAGCCGACGGGTGCGTCGGGCGTAAGGGGCCACAGCGCCTGCAAAGCGCTCGGCGAACGTGCGTTTGGGGCAGGTCGCTTGCCGGCAATAGAACCGCCGGACCAGCAAGGCAACACGGAGTTCATGCCCGAAGGCCGGGAGGTCGGCAGGAGATCGCCGGTACCGGCTGTGAACCACGCGGCTGACGGCGCCACAGTGCGGGCAACGGGCACTGCCTCGGCGACTATCTACGAGAATGACAAGGGAGCCGCGGCTGCCGCGCTCGATCTGAAGCACGCGGCAGCCCGGAAGGAAAGAGAACTTTTGCATGCTCCTTCCATGTGGGCAATCCCCGGTCTGCTCGCCACCGCAACCCGGACCATCCACGCAAAGTGCGCAAGAGCCACCCAACCGGGGCAAGATCAGGATCTCGCTTGTGGGCGAAGGTGGACGGGGGCCACCACCTGCGTTAGGAAATCGCAATGTGCGGGCTCATGCTCGCATCTTTCTACGAGAAACGGCGGGCAGTCTGATGGAAAAAGTGGCGCTGATAACCGGATCTGACAGGAAGTATTTCGATCTTCTGTGGAGTTTGGTTCGCTCGATCAAGCACTTCGATGAAACGCGCAAATATGATGTTGTGGCACTTGATGCTGGGTTGAGCGAGTCTCAGAAGAAGATGCTACGAGATGCTGGTGTAACCGTTTCTGACGTTGGCTGGGGATTTCCCTTTATAACTGAAGATGTTGGCGCCAAACTTCCGCAACACATGAAATGCTTGGTTGTGCGCCCATTCCTGCCGGTGGTTCTCCCCGGTTACGACTATTATATGTGGTTGGATGCGGATACATGGCTTCAAGGCGATGACGTGATTTCCACTTATATTGCCGCCGCCAGATCAGCCGACATTTCAATCACTCCCGAAGTACATCACCTGTACGATTATTTGTACGATCTAGGAAATGCAACCCGCAGCAGTCATTACACAATCTATGAAAGGGCCTATGGAACGGAGAGGGCGCAGGTTTTGGGCGTGCTGCCGATCCTCAACGCTGGCGTTTTTTCCGCTCGCGCAAACAGCCCTCTGTGGGAGTTGTGGCGGCAGGAAATGAGCGACGTAATGCTGCGCGCAAATGCACTTAATTGTGATCAAGTAACTCTTAATCGGCTTTTGCATCGCAAGCAGTTGCAGGCCGCCCGGCTTCCCCCGGAGCTCAACTGGATATGCACCGCGCAGACGCCGATCTGGGATAAGGACCGTGGTATTTTCGTTACGCCCGGTCCCCGGCCGCGTCGCATTGAGGTGATGCATGTCACTGGCGCGGCGCTCGGTCAGGACAGAGGTGAGGTCCCCTGCCTACAAGGCGGTACTGTCCCGCAAAGTCTTCTCTGCCCTTACCCGCTACGGGGTAGGTGAAAGCCAGCCTTCCGCCTAAGCTCTACCCGTCATCTTCTGCGCCATCCGGCCGCCCCGCATGCGTTGGGCGGCCTTTTTCATGCCTGGAGTTTGAACCATGACCACCACGCCCATCGGCGCGGCGACCCTGCGCGACCCCACCGAGACCATCATCGACAACATCCTCTGCCGGGAAGGCTGGCCCCGCTACACCGGCCGGTCCAGCGACCGAGGCGGGCCGACGAAGGGCGGTAGCACCTTACGACGCTGGTGAGCTGGCGGAAGCGCCCAGTCATAGCGGCCGACGTCGCCGCCCTGGACGAGGCCGAGGTGCGTGCGATCTACCGCGCCCGGTACATGAGGAGCCGGGTTTCGCCGGCATCGCCGACGCTGCCCTGCGCGCCCTGGTGATCGACTCGGGCGTCAACCACGGCCCGGCCCGCGCCGGGACATGGTTGCAAGATGCGGTCAACGGTGCTGACGCGGCCGGGCTGTGGCGCTCGGTCTTTGCCCAGCGGATGCGCTTCTATGGGCAGATCATCACCGGGGATGCTCGGAAGCGCGGGCGGAAGGAAGGCGACGCGCTGAACGCCGCCGGGTGGCTGAACCGGTTGGCCGAGTTCATGGAGGTGTGAGGCGGGTTTGACCGGTCCTGCGCCGTCAGCTACGCTTCGTCGATCACTGGTGGGGACAATTCCGTGGCCGATTTGATGGAAGCCCTCTGGGACATCCTGCTTGAGAACCGCCTCCTCCGGTGGTTCTTCATCGGCCTTCTGATTGGATTGGTTCTGATCGGCTATATGATCTGCTCCGGTTCCGATATGGAGGCTGCAGATGCCCTAATGGGGATCGTCGTCAGCGGCATTCTCGTGTTTGGACTGCGTCTTCTCATTTGGTTCTTTAGCCATTAACGTTCTACGGACAGATCATCACCGGTCGCGCCAGGAGGCGTGTTCGGACTGAGGACGACGCGCTGAATACCGCCGGCTGGTTCAACCGGTTGGCCGAGTTCATACAGGCTTGATCCTTCGGCCGTTTTGGCTCTTACGCCGCGTCGTATCCCGGCTCCCGCATCTGCCCTTCGCGGTCACTCGGCTTATCTGAGATGGTCGGTTTTGAGTCGTTCCCAGTCGATGGCGTCTCCGGCGCCTGCTTGTTGGCCTCGCCCTGCACGGGCTGGTCTTCGGTGGGTTTGTCGCTCATGACGCTCTCCAGTGTCGGTTGTCCGAGTCCAACAACCACCATCCGAATTCTTCCCCGCTAGCGCGCCATCCCGCTCATTACCGCTCTGACCCCCGTCATCGCCGACCTGATCGACAAGATTCCGGACCCCGACGCCAAGGCGAAAGCCACCGCGGCGGCCAATGCGCAGATGGTCGCCATGCTCCAGACCGGCGACACCTCGCAGCTCCAGGTGAACGCCGCGGAGGCCGCCAACCCGTCGCTGTTCGTCAGCGGCTGGCGACCGGCCGTCGGCTAGGTCTGCGTGCTCGGCCTGCTGGTCAAGACTGTCGGCTATCCGCTCATGGGATGGGCGCTGTCGATCTGGTCGCCCAGCATGCCCATGTTGCAGGGCGATACCGACACGCTGATGAGCCTGTTGGTGCCGGTGCTGGGGCTGGGAGGCCTATCGAACCTTTGAGAAGGTCAAAGGAGTGGCGCGGTGATCCCACCGCTGTGATCAGGTGGCACCTTCTTCGGCCGGTCGATGGCGCCTTTCCTTGAGATCGTGGATGTCGTCAAGGAGCGAGGCCGGAGGCGGCCGACATCCGCAAGCCTGGGAGTGTTCCAAGTGCCATTCGACGCGCTGCTGTCGGGTCGCCTTCGCGGGCATGGGATGGACTTCGTGCCAGTTTCTGTTCATGGATGCCCCATTGGATGCAAAGCAATTATGCCCATCGATAGGGGCAGCCTCCATTGGCTTCGGGGATACCGCATATCATGTCGCAGGCCAATTCCACCCTCAGCATCATTTCAGAATGTGAAGTGAATATGTGATGAGTTGTTCTGCGCCGACACGCGTGCCTTTGTGGACCGCTTTCGGTCTGGCGCGCCACTTGCGTTGCGTTGTCCGATGCCATTGAAAACTACGCCTGGATGTCCCAACCATTCTGCAAGGCTCTTGCTCTGACGTTCACCCATGTTGATGACAGTGACCGTTCCGGCCTTGATGCTGCGGCATCACAGACTCTGTGAGTCCGGCGGGGCGCTGGCCTTGAAATGGGGGAGGGAAAGCGACTCGCGCCTTTCGCCACTTTTATTACCGATTTCGAGCGGGCACACTGCAACCCGCAATGGGTGGGGTGGCCGGCTCATCCTGGGAGAGGCCTGCCGGGTCGCAGATCCAGCGGGAAGCCCTTTGGTGAATGCACGGCGGAGGCGATTCGATGCAGAACGTTCGCACAGCAGTCTCGACATGGATGGCAGCGCTTGTGGTGGTTTCGGGGACGGGGATGCTGTCGGGCTGTGCGGTCGATCCGGTCGGGCTGGCGATAGGTGCCGCGGGCGCGGCTGGCGCGCCGTTGCAGGCGTCCCAGGTGGCGGAGACGGCGTCATACTATCGCGGAACGAGCTGTCAGGCGCTGGCGATGCTGCTGCAAACGAACACCGAAAGCCTGTCATCGACGCCGCCGGAGTACCGCCAATCGATGTCGGTCAACATCCAGGCCTTGCGCCAGGTCATGACGGAACAGCGCTGTCCAACTTCCGGTTCGGGTGCGGCGGCGGGAGCGAGGTCCGATTTGGCTCCGGGCACCACCGCCGGGTCAATGGGCTTGGGCGGAACGGCGGTCGGCACGCCGCCCGGATCGGCGACGGTATCGGCGAACGAACCGCAGGGCAGGGTGGGAATGTCAGTGGCCCCGGTGACGGCCCAACTGGCGCAGGCCGTGGGGCTGGAGGCTCCGCGCGGCTTGTTGGTGGTGGAACTGATGCCGGGCCAAGCGGCCGATGTATCGGGCATCCGGCCGGGCGACGTGATTCTCGAGGTCCGTGGCGTGGCGATGGGCGATCCGATGCAGATACGCCGGGTGTTGGGCCTGGTACCGGATGGGCAGAGCGTGCTTGTGAAACTGTGGCGTGGCCGCGAATTGCACGAGCTGGCCGTGGGGCCGGTTTCCAGCAACACCCAGGCGCTGCCGGCGGGCGCCGTCCATGCCGATGCGCCGGCCCCAACAATGGCCGCCCCGCTCCGCGAGCGCTTCTGCATGGCGCAGCTGATGACCTCGGGCACCCCTGCCGGCGGCGTGCGCTCGCCGCTGTTCACGGTGCGCAACACTGGCAGCGAGGCGGAGAGCGCCAAGGTCATGGCGGCCTTCCTGCTGGCGGCACAGAAGGCTCAACCCGGCAGGTGGCTGGCCCCGCAGATGCGGCCGACCTGCAATCGGGATTCGACCGCATGCAGCTCGGTCAACGCTGACTCGGAGGTTCTGATGCTGCTGTGCCGGACGGAACGCGAGGAGGGTGCGCAGCTGTACGGATCCCTCAGCCAGAGCAGGCCGCTGACGGAACTGGCTTGGTCGCCGCCGACGCCGTGAGACGGAACGGAGGAGAGCGCCGCCGGCCTGAACGCTCCGCCGGATGGCTTTCGGGAAACCCGGCTTGGGTCATTCCCGTTTCATCCTTATGCTTCGTCGTATCCCGGTTCCCGCGTTTGCCCTTCGCGGTCGCTCGCCGTCTCTGAGTCGGGACGCTTCATACCGTTCCCATTCGGTGCCTTCTCCGGGCCGGTCGACGGGGTCTTTGGCGCCTGCTTGTTGACCTCGCCCTCGACGGGCTGGTTCTGGGTTGGCTTGTCGCTCATCAGGGTCTCCGGTGTTCGGTTGCCTGACTCCAACAGCCGCCGTCCCGGATCGTCTCCGACCTGACCAATGCCGAGTTGCGATTCGTCGGTACCGCCGCAGGGTCTCTCAAGAGGGGTGACAAGGAAAACGCTGGACGGAGGCGGGTTCCCCCTCCCCGCACTGGAGGGGGAGCCCGCCGTCGGTCCAACCGCCGGTCAGGCCACCCGCTTGTCGCGGAAGGCCTCGATGGTGCGCATCACGCCGCGCAGTTCGGCCAGACCCTTCAGCCGCCCGACGAAGGAATAGCCGGGATTCATCGTCTGGCCGATGTCGTCGCCCAGCAGATGGCCGTGGTCGGGACGCATCGGGATTTGGGCGTCGGCGCGGCCGGCCTGCCGGCGGCGGGCCTCCTCGTCGATGATCGCCGCGGCCACGCCGATCAGGTCGGTGTCGCCGCCGAGGTGATCGGCCTCATAGAATGAGCCGTCCGGCTCGTGCGTGGTGTTGCGCAGATGGACGAAGTGAATGCGCGGGGCGAACTCCTTCGCCATCGCCACCAGATCGTTCTTCGGGTTGGAGCCGAATGACCCCGTGCACAGGGTCAGCCCGCAGGCCTCCTGCGGCACGGCGTCGAACAGCGCCCGCACATCCTCCGCGGTCGACATCACCCGCGGCAGGCCGAAGATGGGGAAGGACGGGTCGTCGGGGTGGATGCACAGCCGCACCCCCTCTTCCTCGGCGACCGGCGTGATCTCGCGCAGGAACGCGATCAGGTTGGCGCGCAGATCCTCGACGCCGATCTCCTGGTACAGCTCCAGCATGCCGCGGAAGCTGTCGCGGTCATAGGCGAAGTCGCGGGCCGGCAGCCAGTCGATCAGGTTGCGCTCCAACTCCGCCACCTGTTCCGCCGTCATCGCCTCGAACCGCGCCTTGGCGGCGGCGACATGGGCGGGGTCGTAGCTGGCCTCCGCATTGCGGCGCTTCAGCACGAACAGGTCGTAGGCGGCGAAATCGACGCTGTCGTAGCGCAGGGCATAGCCGCCGTTCGGCAGCCGGTGCATCAGGTTGGTGCGGCTCCAGTCGGTGATGACCATGAAATTGTAGCAGATCACCGGGATACCGGCCCGCGCCACATTGCGGATCGATTGCTTGTAATTGTCGATCTTGGTCTGGAAGTCGCCGGTGCGGGTCTTGATCTCCTCGCCGACGCCGATGCTTTCCACCACGTCCCAGGTCAGGCCGGCGGCCTCGATCATGGCGCGGCGCTTCTGGATTTCCTCGGGCGTCCAGACGCTGCCCTGGTTCATGTGATGCAGCGCGGTGACGATGCCGGTGGCACCGGCCTGACGGGCCTTCTCCAGGGTGACGGGATCGTCCGGGCCGAACCAGCGCCAGGTTTCCTGCATGATGATGTCCTTTCGAAGAGGGGTACAGTGGGCGGAAGCCGCCGTTTTGGTCAGGGGGTCGCGAGGAAGCCGGTCAGCGTCTTGGTGACGCCGACGCGCATCAGGCTGTCGAGATGACGGACGACCGCGCTGCGGAAGGCGTCCTCCGCGACCAGTTCGGGGTCGAAGATGTCCTCCACGGCGAACAGTGCCGCCGCCAGGGCGCCGGCATCGGTGCCATGGGCGCCGGCGATGCCGGTCAGCAGTGCCGCCATCGGATCGGCGACTGCATAGGCGGTGCCGGCCTCGTCCTTTTGCAGCAGGAAGCGCATCCAGGCGGCGACGGCCAGCGGGATCACCCTCGGCGCCTTGCCGGCGGCGAACAGCTCGCGTGCCGGTTCCAGCAGACGCGGCGGCAGCTTCTGCGAACCGTCGGAGGAGATCTGGATCGTGCGATGGCGGATGCCGGGGTTGCGGAAGCGTGCCTCCAGCGCCGCGGTGTAGGCGGGGATATCGGTGCCCGGCACCGGGGGCAGGGTGGGGATCAGATCCTCCGCCCACAGGCGCCGCACGACGGCCGGCAGCTGCGGATCGGCCATCGCACCGGCGATGGTCTCGAGGCCGGCGATCACCGACAGGTAGGCCAGCAGCGAATGGGCGCCGTTCAGGCAGCGCAGCTTCATCAGTTCGAACGGGTGGACGTCGTCGACCATGATGGCGCCGGCCTTTTCCCAGGCCGGGCGGCCGAGCGGGAAGCGGTCCTCGATCACCCATTGCTTGAAGGGTTCGCTCACCACCGGCCACGCATCGACGCAGCCGGTCGCCTCCTCCACTGTGGCGCGGTCGGCGTCCTGGGTGGCGGGGGTGATGCGGTCGACCATGGTGCAGGGGAAGCCGACCTGTTCCGCGATGTAGGCGGCGAGGTCCGGATCGCACAGTTCGGCGTAGCGGACGACGATGCCGCGCACCTTGATGCCGTTCTGGGCGAGGTTGTCGCAGACCAGCACGGTAAAGGGCGCCACCCCGGCGGCGCGGCGGCGGCGGATCGCCTCCGCCAGCAGACCCGGCACGCTGCGCGGTTTCGCGGGATCGGCGAGGTCGGCGAGGATCAGCGGATGCGTCTCGTCCAGCGCGCCGGTGGCGGCGTCCTGGCAATAGCCCTTCTCGGTCACCGTCAGGGTGACGATGCGGATCTCCGGCTTCGCCATCAGCGCCAGAACCTCGTCCAGCTGGTCGGCGGTGGCCATGGCGTCGAGGAAGGATCCCATGACGCGCAGCCGGTCGCGGTTCTCCTCGCGCACCAGCAGGGTGTAGAGGCAGTCCTGCGGTTTCAGCGCGTCGCGGATCGCCGGCGACAGCGGATCGACGCCGACGATGCCCCAGCTCTTCTCACCGGCCGCCAGAACATCGTCGGTGTAGGTGGCGAGATGGGCGCGGCAGAAGGCGCCGAGGCCGATATGGACGATGCCCGGCGTCACCGCGGCACGGTCGTAGGCCGGGCGCTCGACGCCCGGGGCCAGGCGGTCGAGGGTGGCGGTGGAAAGGCGGGTTTGTGAAGGACGGGCCGCCAGCAGGGCGGTGTTCGCGTCGGGCATGATGGGCTCCGGGTCGCGGCGGTCGCTGCGGTCTCCCTGTCTGCTGCCGCCCCGGAGGGGGGTGTGCGGCAGTGCGGGTGGGCCGGTGCACCGTCATTCTGGTGAAGTGGTGGTGGTCGATTGTGGACTCCGGGGCGGGGCGCCCCGGAGTGTCGGGACGGAGTGGGCGCGGAGATCAGACCTCGATCCCGGCCGGGGTCATGCCCGACCCGGTCTTCGGCAGGATGAAGTGCATGATCGCCAGACCGACGAGGTAGAGGACCGAGGCGATGCCGAACAGCACCTGATAGTTGCCGTTGGTCGCATCCAGCAGGCGGCCGACGCCCATCGAGACGAACATGCCGACGAAATAGGCGCAGAAGCCGCCGATGCCGACCACCGAACCCACCGCGTTGCGCGGCATGGTGTCGGAAACGATGGTGTAGACATTGGCCGAATAGCCCTGGTGGGCGGAGGCGGCGATGCCGATCAGCAGAACGGCGACCCACATGCTGGACACGGTGGAGGCGAAGAACACCGGCAGGACGCACAGGCCGCAGACCAGGAAGGTCAGCTTGCGGGCGCGCAGGGGCTTCACGCCGCGCTTGATCAGGTGCGAGGAGAACCAGCCGCCGCCGACGCTGCCGAAATCGGCCATGGTATAGATGATGATCAGCGGCAGCATCGCCCCGAACAGGTTCACGCCATACTGCTTGTTCAGGAAGCCGGGGACCCAGTTCAGGTAGAACCACCACACCGGAGCCGAGAAGCAGGTGCCGACGATGTTCGCCCAGGTGCCGCGGTAGCTCAGCAGCTTGATCCAGGGAATGTTCTCCTGCGGCAGCACCGGGTCGCTGCGGATATAGGCCAGCTCCTCCGCCGTCAGCTTCGGATGGTCTTCCGGCTTGCGGTAGATCAGCAGCCAGGCGATGACCCAGAAGAAGCCGATGCCGCCGGTGACCAGGAAGGCGGCCTGCCAGCCATAGGCGACCAGCAGGATCGGCACCAGGACCGGTGCGACGACGGCGCCGACGTTGGAGCCTGCGTTGAAGATGCCGGTGGCGAGCGCCCGTTCCTTGGCCGGGAACCACTCCGACACCGCCTTGATCGAGGCCGGGAAGTTGCCCCCCTCGGTCAGGCCGAGGCCGGCGCGGGCCATCTTGAAGCCGAAGACGCTGCCCATGAAGGCATGGACGCAGGCGAAGAAGCTCCAGCCGGCGACCGCCGCCGGCAGGCCGATGCGGATGCCGATCTTGTCCATCAGCCGGCCGCAGCCGATGTAGCCGAAGGCATAGGCCAGCGAGAAGGCGGCGACGATGTCGCCGAAGTCGGACTCGGTCCAGCCCATGTCGCCCATCAGCGTGGACTTCAGCAGGCCCAGGACCTGACGGTCCATATAGTTGATGGTGGTCGAGAAGAAGAGCAGGCCGCAGATGGTCCAGCGGTAGCGGCCGATGGCCTTGCTCACCGTGACCGCCGCTTTGCCTGCCGCTTGGCCGATGCCGCCGGCCCTATGGGCCGGTTCCGCCGACTGGCCGGGGCCGGCGTCGGCAATGATCTGTTCGCTCATGATAGGCGTCTCCAGCCAGGACGCACGCCGCCGCCCGGTGTTCGCACACCGGCCCCCATAAGGCATCGAGCCTTCATCGCCTGGGCGCGCCGGATGGCTTCGCGCGGGAGCCGGTCATTCGGCAGCCCCACAGCGTCGTCCGGCGGCGGTCGCACGTTTCAGAACTGTTTCCTGGATCAGTCAGGCCATCGTCGGGAGCGGTGCCGCTTGGGAACCGTTCATGGCGTCGCATACTACCATTCCAGTTGCTGGTATGGTAGTTGCGCCGACCCTCGTTGGTCAACCTCACCATCTGCGGCATATCGTCAGGCGAGGGCCGACCGAATCCAGTCCTACCTTGGTATATTCGATTGGGCTGGACGGCATTTGGGACAAACGCCAATGTACTGTCTCAGGAGCTTCGTAAAAGGATGATCGGCGGAATTTCAATGGCCGCATAGACCACAACCGCAGACTACAGGGAAGGGCCGCAGGTGGAGGAACCCAGCGCCACGGGAACGATTGTGACCGCACTTGCCGGTGGCGTCGGGCTGCTGGCGCTGATGACCCTGATCTACGGGACAGTCTTGTACCGCCTGGGAGATCGGCCCCGGCTGCGCCAGCTTTGCCTGGGCTTGATGTTCGGTGCCGGCGGCGTGGCGGCCATGCTGCAAGCGGTCCCCATCCTTCCGGGGGTCTATCTGGACGTCAAGGCGGTGCCGGTGGCGCTCGCTGCCCTCTTCGGCGGTCCTTTGGCTGCTGTCCTGGCCGCCGGACTGGTGACGGCCGGCCGCATGACGGTCGGTGGCGCCGGCATGATGCCGGGCGTGGTCGGGATTCTCGGGGTCGGCGCCGCGGGGCTGCTGGTGCGCTGGTTGGTTCCCGTGCCGGGCTGGCGGACCGCGAGGCCGCTGTTCATCCTGGCTCCGGTCGCCGCACTCCACCCGCTCAGCATCTTCGTGCTGCCCTGGGAGGTGGCGCTGCCGGCCTTTGTCGATGGCGGGCTCCCCATGGCGCTGTTCACGGTGGGAGGCATCCTGATGCTGGGCACGATGCTGGGGCGCGAACGCCGCCGCGTCGATACGGAAAAGATGCTGCGCGACGCGGCGCTGAGCGACCCGCTGACCGGTCTGGCGAACCGACGGGCCTTTTTCGCCGCCATCGACCGCATCGTTGCCGGCGCGCTGCGCCACGAGACGCCGGTGTCGCTGCTGATGCTGGACATCGACCATTTCAAGGCGGTGAACGACAGCCGCGGGCATGATGCCGGCGACGCGGTGCTGGTGGCGCTCAGCCGCCTGCTCCAGCGCAGCGTGCGGCAGAGCGATCTCGTCGCGCGCTTCGGTGGCGAGGAATTCGCCATCCTGCTTCCCAACGCGCCGATCGACGGGGCGTCCCTGCTTGCCGAACGCCTGCGCTGCGCCGTCCGCGATCTCGCCATTGCGCAGGACGGCGCGGTCCTGCATGTGACGGCGAGCATCGGCGTATCGACCCTCTCCGCCGGCACCGACCGTGCCGATGCCATGATCAAGGCGGCCGACATGGCGCTCTACCGGGCCAAGCAGGATGGCCGGGACCGGGTCTGCCGCCAGCACGAGGCCGTCGTCAAGGAACCGGTGCCGGCTGCGGAGTGAGGCAGTTGCGCGTTCGCTCGGATAGTTCGGGGATGTTCCGGACCGGACCGGGGTAGCGACACGGCGCGATGGATCACTGGCTGCCTGCACGTGCCGGGAAACACACCAGCGATAAGGTAGAATTATCTCTCCCTGCCGATGCCGGGCGTGTCGGCACCCAAGGGAGGGAGCGATCATGGGATGGGATCAAGCGCAGGCGCACGGCGCGTCCGGCCGACGGATCACGGGCAGCGCGCATCGAGACCTTCTGTTCGGCGGGAGCGGCAACGACACCATCGTCGGCCATCGTGGCAACGACTATATGGAAGGCGGCGCAGGCAGCGACCGCTTTGTCCTCGATCCCGGAGATGGCTGGGATTGCATCGGCGACTTCCAGGGCGGTCCGGGCGGCGATCTGCTGGATCTGCGCGGCTGGGGCGGGATCGGCAGCCTGGAGGATGTGCTGGCCCATTCCCATCAGGACAGCGACGGGCTGGTCCTCGATTTCGGACCGCGCGACGGGGTCAAGCTGATGGGGCTGTCACGGGACGATCTGACGGCCGACAATCTGCGGCTGAAGGCCAGCCGTTCGAAGGCGGACGCCGTGTTCGCGGCCTCCGACAGCGGTCATGGCGACGAGCTGTGGGGAACGGACGGGCGCCGGGCCTTCCTTCTGCGGGACATCGCCCCGGGGACCGCCTCATCGGATCCGCAGGGCTTGGTCGAGGCGGACGGGCATGCCTATTTCAGCGCCGACGACGGCGTGCATGGCCGCGAGCTGTGGATGACGGACGGTACGCCGGGCGGCACCCGCATGGTGGCCGACATCCATCCGGGTGCAGCGGGCTCCGGGCCGATGGCGTTGACCGTCTTGGACGGCAAGCTGTACTTCCAGGCCGACGACGGACAGCATGCGACGGAGCTGTGGGTCAGCGACGGCACCGCCGCCGGGACCCATATGGTGAAGGACATCGCCGACAAGCCGGCTGGTTCCTATCCCTACGATCTGACGGCGGTCGGGGACGAGCTGTTCTTCTCCGCCACCGACAGCGAGCATGGACGAGCCCTGTGGCGGTCTGATGGAACGGCGGCCGGAACGGTGCTGGTGAAGGACTTCTTTCCAGGAGGGTTCGATCCGCCGGTGCCGCTGCCCATCTTCCCCGGTCATCTGACGGCGGGCGGGGAAGAGGGTCAGCAGCACCGGCTGTTCCTGACGGGCTGGGACGGCACCGGTTCCTACAGCCAGCTGTGGGTGTCCGACGGAACCCTGGCGGGGACAGTCAAGCTACTGGAGGGGCTTGGAGAGGATCCGAAGAGCGGGCACACCCTGTCTCTCGCCATGGCGGGAGATACGCTGTTCTTCAATCGGGGCGATGATCTGTGGAAGAGCGACGGCACTCCGGCGGGCACGGTCCTGGTCAAGGATTTCCCGTCCCTGGGCTTTTCCCGCTCCAAGCAGTTCTTCGCCTTCGACGATCAGGTCGCTTTCGTTGCCGGGAGCGAGCAGAACGGCTACGAACTCTGGACGTCGGACGGGACGGAACTGGGAACGCGGATGGTCAAGGACATCGCGCCCGGCCGCGCCGACGCCAACATCGCGAACATCACCGTTGTGGACGACACGCTGTTCTTCACCGCCGATGACGGCGTGCATGGCGACACCCTGTGGCGAAGCGACGGCACCGCGGCGGGCACACGGATGGTCGCCGACAAGGCCCACCACACGAGTTGGACGCAGCCCACCAGTCTGGATGCCACGGGCGGCAACCTGTATTTCAGCGCGACCGATTCCACCCAGGCAGCGGCCCTGTTCCGCCTGGATGTGGACAGGGGGGTGGTGACGGAACTCGCTGGTGCGCAGCCCTTCAGCCTGCCCAACGGCAGTGTGCAGGTCGTCGGGGTCTGACTTTTCCGGCAGCCGTCTTCACAGCAGGGGCAGGTCGCTGCCGCCATTGACGATGTCGACGGTGCCGGAGATCAGATTCTCCCCATAAAGCGCCTCCAGATCGATGCCGCCGGCCGGGCGCACCGGGCGGATGGCGCGGATCCAGCCGGCGATGGCCTGTTCCTGACGACGGCGGATCGCCTCGGCGTCCTCGACCGTCACAGGTTTGAAGGACAGGCTGTCACCGGGACGCAGGCGGCCGGCACGGGCCAAGTCGGCGGAGATCACCGTGGCGATCTTGGCATAGCCGCCGGCCGTCTGGTGGTCGTTCAGCAGCAGGATCGGCTGCCCGTTGCCCGGCACCTGGATGGAGCCGGTGACCAGCCCGTCCGACGGAATGTCGGCGGAGCCGCGATGCTCCAGCGCCGGTCCCTCCAGCCGCAGCCCCATGCGGTCGGCCTGCTTGCCGACGCGGTAGGTCGCTGACAGGAAGGTCTCCAGCGCCGCCGCGGTGAAGCGGTCCTCCTGCGGTCCCGGAACGACGCGCAGCGGCCCGGCGCCGTAATCGGGCGGCTGCGGCAGTTCCACGTCCGGGCCGTCCGGGGCGGCGTCCAGCGTGAGCGGCAGCCGGTCCCCCTCGGCCAGCGGCCGTCCGCCCAGCGGGCCGATGCCGGCGCGCACATAGGTGGACAGGCTGCCCATCACCGGTGCCAGCGCGAAGCTGCCGGCCACCGCCAGACAGGCGACCGACGCCCCGTCCACCGCCCCCAGCCGCAGCACGTCGTCCGCAAGCAGGGTGTGGCTGCGGTGGGGCTCCAGCGGTTGCGCCGCGGCGCCGTCGCGCTCCAGCGTCAGCGCCAGCGGACCGACCGCGGCGATGCGGACCGACGGCGCATCCACCCGCAGGGCAGGGCCGAGCAGGGCGATCTCCAGCCCGGCCGCCCCTTGCGGATTGCCGACCAGCGCATTGGCCAGCCGCAGCGCCACCGGGTCGAGCGCGCCGGCCACCGGCATGCCGAGTTCCTGGAAGCCGAATCGTCCCAAATCCTGGACCGTCGCGAACAGGCCCGGCCGGACCACCGTCAGGAAGGCGGCCATCACGCCGCCCTCAGGCTGGCGGGGTCGAAGCGCCCGGCGGATGCCGCCTCGGCGATGCCGTCGAAGGTCGCGCGGTCCACCGCCTCGAAGCGCACCCGGTCGCCGGCCGCCAGCAGCACCGGATCGGGCCGGCCGCCGTCATAGAGCGGCACCGGGCAGCGGCCGATCAGGTGCCAGCCGCCGGGGCTCTCCCACGGATAGACGGTGGTCAGCCGCCCGGCGACGGCGACGGAGCCGGCCGGAACCCGCACCCGCGGCTCGGTCCGGCGCGGCCGGTCCAGTTCGGCCGGCAGGTCGCCCATATAGCCGAAACCCGGCATGAAGCCGAGCATGTAGACGAAATACTCCACCGACCCATGCAACGCCGCCACCCGCTCCGCGGTCAGGCCCAGCTGGTCCGCCAGTTCGGCCAGATCGGGGCTGAGGTCGGGATCGTAGCAGACCGGCAGCCGCCACAGCCGCCCCTCCGCCGGCGTCGCGCCGCTGCCGGCCAGTGCCGCCTCGACCGCCGCCTGCATCTCCCGCCGCCCGGTCGATACCGGGTCGTAGACCACCAGCAGCGAGCGGAAGGTCGGCACCGTCTCCACCAGTCCCGGCGGCGGAGCCGCTTTCAGCCGGGCGTGCAAATCCATGACGCGCGCGTTGGTCGCGCGGTCGATGGTCTCGCCGAACTCGACATTGAAGGCGGTGTCGCCGGCACTGGTGAAACGGACTTGCACGTTTCCCTCGTTAACCAATCATCATCGACGGCAGCCACGACACCATGCCGGGGAACACCCACAGCAGCGCCACCATCACCACCATCAGCAGGAAGAAAGGCAGGCTGGCCTTGCCGATGGTGAAGATGTCCTTGCCCGTCATCGATTGCAGGACGAACAGGTTGAAGCCGACCGGCGGGGTGATCTGCGCCATCTCCACCACGATGATGATGTAGATGCCGAACCACAGCAGGTCGATGCCCGCCCGCTGCACCATCGGCAGGATGACCGAGGTGGTCAGCACGACCATCGAGATGCCGTCGAGGAAGCAGCCCATCACCACGAAGAAGGCGGTCAGCGCCACCAGCAGGGCCGCCGGCGACAGCTGCATGGTGGTGATCCATTCCGCCAGCAGGCGCGGGATGCCGGTATAGCCCATCGCCACCGTCAGGAAGGCGGCACCCGCCAGGATGAAGCCGATCATGCAGGAGGTGTGGGCGGCACCGAACAGGCTGTCGCGGAAGGTCGTCCAGTTCAGCGTGCCGGTCACCAGCGCCAGCACCAGCGAGCCCAGCACGCCGATGCCGGCGGCCTCCGTCGGGGTGGCGATGCCGACATAGATCGAGCCCAGCACCGCGGCGATCAGCAGCATGACCGGGATCAGCGCGCCGGTGTCGCGGATCTTCTCCCCGAAGCTCTGCGACGGTTCGGGCGGCGGCACCCGGCCGGGATTCAGCAGCGACCACCCGCCGACATACAGCATGAACAGGCCGGTCAGCACGATGCCGGGAATGACGCCGGCGATGAACAGCCGGGCGATCGACACGTCGGCCGCCACGCCATAGACGATCATGATGATCGACGGCGGGATCAGCAGCCCCAGCGTGCCGGCCCCGGCCAGCGAGCCCAGCGTCATCATCGGGTCGTAGCCGCGGCGGTTCAGTTCCGGAATGGTCATGCGGCCGATGGTGGCGGCGGTGGCGGCGGACGAGCCGGACACCGCGGCGAAGATCGAGCAGCCGATAATGTTCACATGCATCAGCCGGCCGGGCAGCCAGCCGGTCCAGGGTGCCAGTCCCTTGAACATGTCGGACGAGATGCGGGTGCGGAACAGGATCTCGCCCATCCAGATGAACAGCGGCAAGGCGGTCAGCGTCCAGGAGGTGCTGGCCCCCCAGATGTTGGTCGCCATCACCATGCCCACCGGCCTTGCGGTGAACAGCGCCATGGCGACGAAGCCGACGCCGGCCAGCGCCAGCGCCACCCACACGCCGGCCCCCAGCATCAGGAACATCGTCACCACGACGACGATGGATGCGGTCGTCTGATCCATCGCTCAGCCCTCGCTCTGCATGCCGGCATGCTGGTAGGAGGCGTCGCGCCCCTGCAACACGGCCAGCAGATCGTCGATCAAGGCGATGACCAGCACCACCAGACCCACCGCCATCAGCGCCTGCGGCATCCACAGCGGGACCGGCAGCACGCCCTGGCTGAGATCGCCGAAATCGTAGGAATCGTAGGTCATGCGCACCCAGTACCAAGCGAAATAGCCGCTAAGCGCGGTGGCGAAGCCCAGGCAGAGCAGTTCCATCACGCGGCGGGCGGCGCCGTTCAGCCGTTCCACCAGCACGCCGACGCGGATGTGCGCGCCGCGGCGCAGCGCCGGCCCCAGCATCAGGAAGAAGGACGCCGCCATGCAGTAGCCGGCAAGCTCGTCGGCCCCCGGCACCATGACGTTGAGCAGCCGGGAGACCACCTGCGTCACGATCAGGACGGCGATGGCGGCAAGAAGGACCGCGCCCAGGATCTCGGCGGCGCGGTAAAGGATGGACAGTGCGGTGCGCATGGCGCAACCACCTCCTGCGGTCGGGACGGAGCGAAGGGGCTTGGAGGGAGCCCGGCCGGCCGCCATTTCTGGGGCGGTGCCGGCCGGAGGCATCCGGACCGGTTACTTGCCGAAGGCGGAAATGATCGCCTCGCCGTCGGCGCCGGCCGCCTTGGTCCATTCCGCGGTCATGGTCTTGCCGATGGCGGACAGGCCTTCCTTCAGCTTGTCGGACGGCGGCAGGACCTTCATGCCGTTGTCGGACATGGTCTTGTTCAGATCGGCCGTCTTCTTCTCCCACTCGGCCCATCCGGTGGCCTCGGCCTTCGCCGCGGCGTCCTGGATCGCCTTCTGGGTGCCGGCGTCCAGCCCCTTCCAGACCTCGGAATTGACGAACACCATGTTGCGCGGCAGCCAGGCCTGCACGTCGTAATAGACCTTCACGAAATCCCAGGCCTTGGTGTCGACGCCGGTGGCGGCCGAGGTGATCATCGCGGTGACGATGCCGGTGCCGAAGGCCTGCGCCACTTCGGCCGCCTCGATCTTCACCGGGATGGCACCGCTCAGTTCGGCGATGCGGGTGGTGGCCGGGTTGTAGGCGCGGAACTTCTGGCTCTTCAGCCCTTCGACCGACTGGATCTCGTCCTTCACATACAGGCCCTGCGGCGGCCACGGGATCGAGTAGAGCAGCTTCAGGCGCTGGCGCTCCAGCTTCTTCTCCAGATAGGGCTTGGAGACCTCGTACAGCTTGTGGGCGGACTTGAAGTCGGTGGCGAGGAAGGGCACCGAATCGAGGCCGTAGAGCGGATCCTCGTTCGCCCAGGAGCTGATCAGCACTTCGCCCAGCTGGGCCTGTCCGGACTGGACCGCGCGCTTGATCTCCGGATGGCGGATCAACGAGCCGTTGGAATGGACGGTGATCTGGATCTTGCCGGCGGTGGCCGCCTTCACGTCGTCGGCGAACTGCTTCACCACGATGGTGTGCAGGTTCGTGTCCGGATACGGGGTCGGCATGTCCCAGGTCTCGGCCGCGGCCGCCATCGGCCCGGCGGCGACGCCCAGCCCCAGCAGGCCGGCGACAATGGGACCGGCCATCCGGGCAGTGGCCGAACCGGCCATCCGGCCAATGAGTCGGGAGTGCAGCGTGTGAGCGGTCATGATGTTCGAAAAGCCCCCTGTTGTTGCCCGATGCGGCATCCGCCGGCCTTCTGGCCGGTCGGAGGAGGGCGCGTGCCGCCCCCCTGATCCCGCCCTTATTCGGACTCCAAAGGTTCACCGTTCCGAACCGTCCGTCAAACCCCGTGTGAGGCCCGGCGGGAAAAAAGTCAGCGCTGCCCGCCGCTTATCGGTTGCACCGCACCCGCCGGTCAGTAGATCAGCTCGTTCTCGCCGCTGCCCTCGGCCAGGACCAGCTCGCCGCGGGCGGCCAGATCCTTCGCCAGCTGCACCATGTACATCTGCGCCTCGTCCACGTCGCGGACGCGGACCGGACCCATCGCCGCCATGTCTTCGCGCAGGATCTTGGCGGCGCGCTCGGACATGTTGGAGAAGAACAGATCCTTCAGCGACTCCGACGCGCCCTTCAGCGCGGTGCCCAGCTTCTGCTTGTCCACTGTCCGCAGCATCGTCTGGACGCCGCTGGGGTCGAGCTTCGACAGATCCTCGAAGGTGAACATCAGCGACTTGATGCGCTCGGCGCTGTCGCGGTTGCGCTCCTCCAGCGCCGCCATGAAGCGGTGCTCGGTGGTGCGGTCCAGCCCGTTGAAGATCTCCGCCAGCATCTCGTGGCTGTCGCGCCGGCTGGTGCGGGCGAGGTTGGTCATGAACTCGGTGCGCAGCGTGCGCTCCACGTCGTCCAGAACCTCCTTCTGCACCGCCTCCATGCGCAGCATGCGCATGATCACTTCCATGGCGAAGCTTTCCGGCAGCTGCGCCAGGACGCGGCCGGCATGGTCGGAGCGGATCTTGGACAGGACGACGGCGACGGTCTGCGGATATTCGTTCTTCAGATAGTTGGACAGCACCGACTCGTTCACGTTGGTCAGCTTGTCCCACATGGTGCGGCCGGCCGGACCACGGATGTCCTCCATGATCTGGTCGACCTTGTCCTTCGGCAGGGTCTTCAGCAGCAGCCGCTCGGTCGAATCGAAGGAGCCGACGACGGTGCCGCTCGACGACATCTGCTCGGCGAACTCGACGAACAGGCGCTCGATCAGGTTGGCCGACACGGTGCCCAGGTTGGCCATCACCTGGGACAGCTCCTTGATCTCCTCGTCGTCCATCAGGGAGAACAGCTTGGACGAATGCTCCTCGCCCAGCGCCAGCATCATGATGGCGGCCTTTTCCGGGCCGGTGAGGGTCCGGTAGTCCTCACGAACCTTCTGAGCCATTGCTACCCTTCACGATGCGCTGATCCATTGATGCGCGATCATTGCGGCAAACATCGTTAACAAACGATAAGGAAGACGCCGGGGGCATACGAAAACAGGCATTTCGGAACCGAATCCGGACAGGGACGGTTGGAGGTTGCATCCCCATCCCCCCGCGAAAGGTGGCCTTCATGTCCGCCCGTGCCGCCCTTCTGCTGCCCTGTCTGCTCACCTTCCTGCCGGCTTCCGCCCTGGCGGAACGGGCGGTGACCGTCGAGGGCTCCGACTGCCGGGTGTGGGACCAGTATCCCGACCGGCGCAAGACCGTCCGCTGGTCCGGCGCCTGTCCGGACGGCTGGGCCGGCGGACCCGGCGTGCTCAGCTGGTTCTATGACGGCCGCTATGACGGGCAGGTGGAGGGCACGCTGGTCGACGGGCGGATGGAAGGGCAGGGGCGCGTCACCTGGCGCGACGGCCGCCGCCTCGATGGGAATTTCAGCAATGGGCTGGTCTCGGGTCAGGCGACCCATGTCTGGGCCGATGGCCGCGTCTATGAGGGGGAGTGGCAGGACGACCGCCGGACCGGCTTCGGCACGCTCACCTTCCCCAGCGGCAACAAATATGTCGGCCGCTTCCAGCGCAACCGCCCGACCGGAGAGGGGGAGTTCGTCACTGCCGACGGCCGCCGTTATCGTCCGCGGATCGACGCCCGGGGCACCGTCGGCGCCGGTGCCGCGCTTGACCGCCCGCCCCAATCGGCCTCCATCCCGGCGGCCGCGGACGCCGACCCCAGTCGGCCAACGCCGCCGGCCCGCGCCGGCCGGCCGCAGAAGCTGGAAGACTGGCTGAACCAGTCCGACCGACTCCTTCGCGACCGTTCCCGCTGACGGCTTGGCCCCCGCACAGACGGCATACGGCCATATGTGAAAATGGATTTACAGAAATATGCCATTCCTGTAATTCTGTACTCACAAGGGCCGTGCTGACGCTGTTGAGGGGGATCGGGGGATGGAGCCGCCCATTCAGACGGGATCGCTGCTGATCCGCATGCAGAACTGCCAGCAGCAGCTTCCGGCCGCCCTCGCCAAGGTGGGGGAGTGGGCGCTGGCCTATCCCTTCCGCACCGCGACCCTGAAGATCGGCGAACTGGCGGCGGCGGCCGAAGTGTCGGTGGCGTCGGTCAACCGTTACGCCCGCTTCCTCGGCTATGACGGCTTTCCGGAGTTCCGCGAAGACCTGCTGCGCGCCTTCGAATCGACCTTCGCGCCGGTGGAAAAGCTGCGCGTCGCCGTCCAGCGCGACACCTCCAACGCCGAGATCATGCGGGAATCGCTGGCCAGCGACGCCGGCAACATCGCCCGCACCATGGAGCTGCTCCAACCCGAGCAGTGCGAGGCCGCGATCCGGCTGATCCGCGAGGCCGGCCGCGTCGTGGCGCTCGGCCTCGGCGACAGCGCCTATCTCGCCCTGTTCCTGGCCGACGTGCTGGAGCCCTATGTCGACAACGTCCGCGAAGCCATCGAGTTCGCCGGCACCGAGCGCACCATCCGCCGGCTGATGACGGTCAGGCCCGGCGATCTGGTGATCGCCATCACCTCGCCGCGCTATTCGCGCCGGACCATCGAGCATCTGCAGCTGTGCCGGGAGCGTGGGGCCAAGGCCATCGCGCTGACCGATGCGCCGGACAGCCCCATCGTGCCGCTGGCCGACGTCACCCTGCTGGCCGGGGCCGACCATGGCGTGCGCCACAGCTCGCCCACTGGGTTGATGGCGCTGATCGTGGCGCTGGGTACCGCGCTGTCCCGCTCCGGCCCGGACAGCGTCGGACAGGCCGCCGACGTCGCCGAACGCATCCTGCCCTACCTCCACGTCGTGCCGAAATCGAACCGCCCGACGGAGTGATCCGGGCCGATCAACCGGGGCCTTCCCCTCCACGCGCCGAAGAAGTTGGAAAGCGATGACGATCTCCTATTGGAACGGGCGTTACCTGCCGCTGGACGAGGTCCATGTGTCGCCGCTGGACCGCGGTTTCCTGTTCGCCGACGGCCTCTATGAGGTGACCGCGGCCTACCAGGGCCGCCTGTTCGAGCCGGAGGCCCACATCGCCCGCCTGCAACGCGGCATGTCGGAGCTGCGCATCGACTGCGCGCTGTCGGCCGGCGACTGGCTGGGCATCATGGAGCGGCTGGCTGCGGAGTCCGGCATCGACGGCGACCTGACGGTCTATCTCCAGGTCACCCGCGGTGCCGCATCCAGCCGCGGCCACGCCTTCCCGGCCGGCGTCACCCCGTCGGTGTTCGGCATGGCCAGCCCGCTGAAGCGCCCGCCCGCGGCGTGGCGCGACCAGGGCGTCGCCGCCATCACCATCCCCGACATCCGCTGGGGCCGCTGCGACCTGAAGACGGTGGCGCTGCTGGGCAGCGTGCTGGCGCAGCAGGCGGCGACCGATGCCGGCGTGGTCGATGCGCTGCAACTGCGCGACGGTCTGGTGACCGAGGGAGCCGCCACCAACATCTTCGTGGTGAAGGATGGCGTCATCGCCACCCCGATCAACGACAACCGCATCCTCCAGGGCATCACCCGCATCGTCATCCTGCGGCTGGCGGCGGAGGCCGGCCTGCGGCTGGAGGAGCGCGACATCCCGGCGGCGGAACTGGAAACGGCCGACGAGATCTGGATCGCCAGCACCACCAAGGAAATCACCCCCGTCACCAGCCTGAACGGCAAGCCGGTCGGCAGCGGCGCGCCGGGCATGGTCTGGCGCCGCCTGTTCGCGCTGTTCGCCGAAAGGCTGTCCCGATGAGCGGTGCCGCTGCCGTGAAAGCGGTCGACACTGCACCGGCTCTGCTGTCGGTGGAGGGGCTGAGCGTCGCCTTCGACGGCGACCACGGGCCCCTGCGCGTCGTCGACGATGTCAGCTTCACCGTGGCGCCCGGCGAGACGGTCGCCATCGTCGGCGAATCCGGCTCGGGCAAATCGGTGACCTCGCTGTCGCTGATGCGGCTGGTCGATTATGCCGGCGGCCGCATCGTCGGCGGGCGCATCCGTTTCAAGGGGCGCGACGGGCGCGAGCGCGACCTCGCCACGCCGCCGGCCGAAGCGCTGACCGACATGCGCGGCAACGACATCGCCATGGTCTTCCAGGAGCCGATGACGTCGCTGAACCCGGTCTTCACCATCGGCGACCAGATCGCCGAGGCGGTGATGCTGCACCAGGGTCTCGACCGCAAGGCGGCGCGGGCGGAGGCGCTGCGCATGCTGGAGAAGGTTCGCATTCCCGAACCGGCCCGGCTGCTCGACCGCCATCCGCACCAGCTGTCGGGCGGCATGCGCCAGCGCGTGATGATCGCCATGGCGCTGTCCTGCAAGCCGTCGCTGCTGATCGCCGACGAGCCGACCACCGCGCTCGATGTCACCATCCAGTCGCAGATCCTGCGGCTGATCCGCCTGTTGCAGGACGAGATGGGGATGGGCGTCATCTTCATCACCCACGACATGGGCGTGGTGGCGGAGGTGGCCGACCGTGTCGTCGTGATGTGGCGCGGCCGCAAGGTGGAGGAGGGGCCCGTCGAGCGCATCTTCCAGGCGCCGCAGCACCCCTACACCAAGGCGCTGCTGTCCGCCGTGCCGAAGCTGGGCGCCTTGCGCGGCCAGGATCTGCCGGTGCGCTTCCCGCTGCTGGTGGTGGACGAGGCCAAGGTGGACGCCGGGGGGGCAGAGGCCGCTCCTCCGGCTCCACCGCCGGTGCAGGACACCGTGCGTGCCGCCGACGCCCCGCTTCTGGAGGTGCGCGACCTCACCACCCGTTTCGACGTGCGCAAGGGCATCTTCGGCTCGCTCAAGGCCCGCGTCCATGCGGTGGAGAAGGTCAGCTTCGCCGTCCGTCCGGGCGAGACGCTGGCGCTGGTCGGCGAGTCCGGCTGCGGCAAGTCGACCACCGGCCGCACCATCATGGGGCTCCAGTCCGCCACCTCCGGAACCATCCGCTTCGACGGCCTCGACACCGCGACGCTCGATTCCAACGGTCAGGCGAAGCTGAAGGAGAAGATCCAGTACATCTTCCAGGATCCCTTCGCCTCGCTGAACCCGCGCATGACCGTCGGCTTCAGCGTCGCCGAGCCGATGCTGGTCCATGACTATGCGCCCGCATCCAGGCCGGGCCTGTCGCGCCGCCGCGCCATCGAGGAGCGGGTGGCGGAACTGCTGACCCAGGTGGGCCTCAAGCCGGAACATGCGCGCCGCTATCCGCACGAATTCTCCGGCGGCCAGCGCCAGCGCATCTGCATCGCCCGCGCCATCGCCTGCGACCCCAAGCTGATCATCGCCGACGAGGCGGTGGCTGCGCTCGACGTGTCGATCCAGGCGCAGATCGTCAACCTGCTGATGGAGCTTCAGGCCAGGCGCGGCCTGTCCTACCTGTTCATCAGCCACGACATGGCGGTGGTGGAGCGGGTCAGCCACCGCGTCGCGGTGATGTATCTCGGCCAGATCGTCGAACTCGGCCCCCGCCGCGCCGTGTTCGAGAATCCCCAGCATCCCTACACCCGCCGCCTGATGGCGGCGGTGCCGATCGCCGATCCCAGCCGCCGCACCCGCGACCTGCGGCTGCTGACAGGCGAAATCCCGAGCCCCATCCGCTCCATCGGCGACGAGCCGACGGTGCAGCCGCTGGTACCGGTCGGCGAGGACCATTTCGTCGCGCGCCACGCCGTCGGCGGCGATTTCTGAGTTTGCCGACGGCGATTTCTGAACCAAAAAAGCAGGGAGCCTACACGTGAACCGCTTCGCCCTTCCGCTTCTCGCCGGCCTGCTCGCCGGCACCGCGCTGGCCGGTCCGGCCTTCGCCGCAAAGGACCTCGTTGTCGGCCTGCCCGACAACATCACCACGCTGGACCCGGCCGACATCAACGACACGCTGTCGCAGTCGGCCAGCCGCACCATGCTCCAGGGACTGTTCGGCTTCGACAAGGACATGAAGCTGGTGCCGCTGCTGGCCGAGAGCTTCACCGTCAACGACACCGCCACCGAATACACCTACCGCCTGCGCAAGAACGTCACCTTCCATGACGGCACGCCCTTCAACGCCCAGGCGGTGAAGACCAACTTCGACCGCCTCGCCAACCCGGCCAACCGGCTGAAGCGCCAGAGCCTGCTGGCGATGCTGGCCGAGACGGTGGTGGTCGACGACTACACCATCACGCTGAAGCTGTCGCAGCCCTTCGGCGCGCTGAACAACAACCTCGCCCATCCTGGCGCCATGATCCACAGCCCGAAGGCGCTGGAGACCTTTGGCAAGGAGATCGGCCGCCATCCGGTCGGCACCGGCCCCTACAAGTTCGTCAGCTGGGAAGCGGACACGCTGAAGGTCGAGAAGAACGACAAGTACTGGAAGCCGGGCCTGCCGAAGATCGACCACGTCACGCTGAAGAGCGTGCCGGAGAACGGCAGCCGCATCGCCATGCTCCAGACCAACGAGGCGCAGTTCATCTATCCGCTGCCGCCCGAGATGGTGAAGATGGTGGAGGCCAACACCCAGCTTGAGCTGATCGACGCCCCGTCGATCATCGCCCGCTATGTGGCGATGAACACCATGAAGAAGCCGTTCAACGACCCGCGGGTCCGTCAGGCGCTGAACTACGCCATCGACAAGAACGCCTACGCGAAGGTGGTCTATCGCGGCTATGCCGGCCCGCTGGATTCGGCGATCCCGTCCAAGCTGGGCTTCCACGTCACCCAGCCGAACCAGTACACCTACGACCTTGCCAAGGCGAAGGCGCTGCTGGCCGAAGCCGGCTATCCGAACGGCTTCGAGGCCGAGATGTTCGGCCGCAACAGCACCAACTTCATCCGCGGCATGCAGTTCGTCCAGCAGCAGTTGTCGCAGATCGGCGTCAAGCTGACCGTCACCCCGCTCGAATCCGGTGTCGAGACCGCCCGCGTCTGGGGTGTCGAAAAGCCGGAGGATGCCACGGTGCAGATGCAGTATGGCGGCTGGTCGGCCTCGACCGGCGACGCCGACTGGGGCCTGCGCCCGCTGCTGTGGGGCAAGGGCTTCCCGCCGAAGTTCTTCAACGTCGCCTACTACAAGAACGACACGGTCGACGCCGCCATCGAGACCGGCATCGGCACCGCCGACACCGCCAAGCGCGCCGAGGCCTACCGCGTCGCCCAGGAGCAGATCTGGAAGGATGCGCCCTGGATCTTCCTCGGCGTCGAGAACCTGCTGGCCGGCAAGTCGAAGAAGCTGACCGGCTTCTACTACGTCGCCGACGGCGGCCTGCAGATGGAAGAGGCCGATCTGCAGTGATGTGAAAAATCGCCCTCTCTCCCCCGCTCTCGCGCAAACGAAGTTTGCGCTGACGCGACAGGCGGACCTTCGGTCCGCCGATAGCGGCGAGAGGGAGGGGACCCGCCGCGTAGCGGTGGGGAGGGTGAGGGGGCCGGCGCGCTTGCGCGCCGCGAAGGGGCATACTGCCCCTTCGCCATCCCCTGGCACGGGCTGAGGCCCGTGCTGCCCCCTCACCCTAACCCTCTCCCCAGGGGGGAGAGGGAATTTCTTCGCCGCCTCCACCAGGACCTCTGCCCCATGCTGAAATATCTCGTCGGCCGTCTTGCCGGCATCCTGCCGGTTCTGCTGGTGATCTCCGTCTTCGTCTTCGGCTTCGTCCATCTGCTGCCGGGCGATCCGGCGCGGCTGGTCGCCGGGCCGGATGCGACCCAGCAGGACGTCGAACTGGTGCGCCAGGATCTCGGTCTCGACCAGCCGCTGTGGGTGCAGTATGGCCGCTTCCTCGGCAATGCGGTGCAGGGCGAGTTCGGGCGGTCGATGAAATCCAAGCGGCCGGTGTCGCAGGAGATCGGCGAACGCTTCCTGCCCACGCTCTACCTCACCATCGTCGCCATGGTGTGGGCGACGCTGGCGGGCCTGCTGATCGGCGTCGCGTCGGCCACCAGGCGCGGGCGCTGGCAGGACCATGTCGGTATGGTGGTGGCGGTGTCGGGCATCGCCTTCCCGTCCTTCTGGCTCGGGCTGCTGATGATCGACCTGTTCTCGGTCAAGCTCGGCTGGCTGCCGACCAGCGGCTACGGCACGTGGCAGCATTACGTCATGCCGTCGCTGACGCTCGGCCTCGGCGTCGCCGCGGTGATGGCGCGCTTCACCCGCTCCGCCTTCATCGAGATCGCGCGCGAGGATTACGTCCGCACCGCGCGGGCCAAGGGCGTGCCGGCCCGGCTGGTGGTGTGGAAGCACACGCTGCGCAACGCGCTGATCCCGATCATCACCATGGTCGGTTTGCAGTTCGGCTTCCTGCTCGGCGGGTCCATCGTGGTGGAGACGGTGTTCTCCTGGCCGGGGCTGGGCCGGCTGCTGGTGGATAGCGTCAATTACCGCGACTACACCGTCATCCAGGCGGAGATCCTGCTGTTCTCGCTGGAGTTTATCATCATCAACCTGCTGGTCGATGTGCTGTACGCCTTCGCCAACCCCGAGATTCGCTACTCATGACCACGACAGACGCAACCGCCGTGGCTGTGAGCCACGAAGCCGTCCGCTCGCCGCTGCGCGAGTTCTGGCGTAAGTTCCGGCGCAACCGCACCGCCATGGCGGCAGGAGTCTGTCTGCTGGCGCTGGTGCTGGCCGCGGCGGCGGCGCCGTGGATCGCCCCCTTCGACCCGGCGGCCTTCGATTACGACCGCATTTTGGAAGGCCCCTCGGCCGACCATTGGGCCGGCACCGACGCTTACGGTCGCGACATCCTGAGCCGCATCCTGTGGGGGGCCCGCATCTCGTTGGCGGTCGGCCTGCTGTCGGTGCTGCTCGGCGGGGTGGCCGGCGTGGCGCTGGGCCTGATCGCCGGCTTCCGCGGCGGCTGGATCGACAGCCTCATCATGCGCGTCTGCGACGTGCTGCTGGCCTTCCCCGGCATCCTGCTCGCCATCGGCATCGTCGCCATCCTGGGGCCGGGGATCGAGAACGTCATCTATGCGGTGGCGATCTTCAGCGTCCCCGTCTTCGCCCGTCTGGTGCGCGGCAGCACGCTGTCGCTGAAGCGCGCGGTCTATGTCGACGCCGCCCGTGCCATCGGCGTGCGCGACCGGCTGCTGATGGTCCGCCACATCCTGCCCGGCACGCTGCCCAGCGTGATCGTCTATGTCTCGATGCGCATCGGCACCTCGATCCTGACGGCGGCCAGCCTCAGCTTCATCGGTCTCGGTGCCCAGCCGCCCAGCCCGGAATGGGGCGCCATGCTGGCCGATGGGCGCAGCTACATCGGCGTCGCCAGCCACGTCACCTTCTATCCCGGTCTCGCCATCTTCCTGACGGTGCTGGCCTTCAACCTGCTCGGCGACGGACTGCGCGATGCCCTCGACCCGAAACTCCGCTGAGCCGGGCTCCGCTGACGGCGGCAGACGCGCGCGGGCCTTCGGGCTCGCCTGCGGCCGGCTGACGCCGGGGCCGCGCAACGCCATCACCGACGTTCCGGGCGTGCGCGTCGGCCATGTCACGCTGGATGACGGTTCGATCCAGACCGGCGTCACCGCCATCCTGCCCCATGCCGGCAACCTCTACCGCGACAAGCCCGTCGCTGCGGCCGAGGTGCTGAACGGCTTCGGCAAGAGCGTCGGGCTGATGCAGGTGGAGGAACTCGGCGCGCTGGAAACCCCGATCCTGCTGACCAACACCCTGTCGGTTGGCACCGCGTCGACCGCCCTGGTCCGCCACGCCGTCGCCGCCAACCCCGACATCGGCCGCACCACCGCCACCGTCAATCCGCTGGTGATGGAGTGCAACGACGGCCCGCTGAACGACATCCAGGCTCTGGCGGTGACGGAGGCCCACGCCGCCGCCGCCCTCGCCGCCGCGCTGTCCGACGCGGACGGTGCGGAGGTCACGGTCGGCTCGGTCGGCGCCGGTCGCGGCATGTCCTGCTTCGGCTTCAAGGGCGGCATCGGCACCGCCTCGCGCCGCCTCAAGCTGGACGGCAAGCGCCATCACCTCGGCGTGCTGGTGCTGGCGAATTTCGGCCGGCCGGGCGAACTACGCTTGCCCGATGGTCGCCGCGTCGCGTTGCCGGCCAGGGACGATGCGCCGGAGAAGGGCTCCGTCATCGTCATCGCCGCCACCGACGTGCCGCTCGACCACCGCCAGCTGCGCCGGGTGATCCGCCGCGCCGGAGTCGGGCTGGCGCGGGTGGGATCCTTCTGGGGCCATGGCAGCGGCGACATCGCGCTGGGCTTCACCACCGCCAACCGCATCGACCATGACGAGCGGGCCGACATCATCCCCCTGCGCATGCTGAACGAGCGCCGCATCGACGCGCTGTTCGAGGCGATGGCCGACGCGACGCAGGAAGCCGTCCTCGACGCGCTGGCCGCCGCCACGCCGGTGGTGGGCCGCGACGGCGCCACCCGGCCCTGCCTGTCAGACCTACTGATTTCCGGGAGCATTCCGTGAAGATCTACATCTCCGCCGACATCGAAGGGGTGGCCGGCGTGGTCTCCCAGCAGCAGGTGACGCCGGGCAATGCCGAGTACGAGCGCGCCCGCCGCCTGATGACCGCCGAAGTCAACGCCGCCATCGAAGGCGCGCTGGAGGCCGGAGCCAGCGAAATCCTGGTCAACGACAGCCACGGCCCGATGGTCAATCTGCTGCCGGACGAACTGCACCCGGCCGCCGAACTGATCCTCGGCCGGCCCAAGCCCATCGGCATGTTCGCCGGGCTGGAGCCGGACGCCGCCGGGGTGATGTGCGTCGGCTTCCACACCTCCGCCCGCCAGTACGGCATCCTCGCCCACACCACCAACAGCTTCGCCTTCGGCCGCGTCCGGGTGAACGGGCTGGAACTGGGGGAGGCCGGCAATTACGGCGCCTATGCCGGCGAGATCGGCGTGCCGGTGATCCTGCTGAGCGGCGACGACCGCTTCGCCGCCGAGATGGCGTCGCTGTTCCCGGACGCCGAACAGGTGGTGGTCAAGCAGGCGCTCGGCCAGAGGGCCGCCCGCTCCGTGGCCCCGTCGGTCGCCCGCGACCGCATCCGCGAGGCCGCAAGCCGCGCCGTCCGCCGCGCGGCGAGCATCCCGCCCTTCCGCGTGCCGCCGCAGGCCGACGGCGCGCCTTACCGGCTGGAGATCGAGATGAACAGCCCGGCGCTGGCCGATCTGGCGTCGCTGATCCCGGTGTCGGAGCGCCTGGATCCCGTCACCATCCGGTTGCCGGCCGCCAGCATGGCCGCCGCGCTCGGCTGGATCAACACCCTGTCCGCCATGTCGGCCACCCTGCGCTGAGACCTACCCCCATGACCATTTCCCACCCGCAGCCTTTCGCCCTTGCCATCCATGGCGGCGCCGGCACCATCAAGCGCAGCGCCCTGACCCCGGCGCTGACCGAGGGCTACCACGCCGGCCTGCGCCGGGCGCTGGCCGCCGGGCACGAGGTGCTGGCCGACGGCGGCAGTGCGCTCGACGCCGTGACAGCCGCCGTGATGGCGCTGGAGGACGAGCCGCTGTTCAACGCCGGCCGCGGCGCTGTCTTCACCGCCGAGGGCGTGCAGGAGATGGACGCCGCCATCATGGACGGCCGCGACCGCGGCGCCGGTGCGGTGGCCGGCCTGTTCGGTCCGCGCAACCCCATCCTGGCCGCCCGCGCGGTGATGGAGCACACGGAACACGTCCTGCTGATCGGCGAGGGCGCGCTGGATCTCTGCCGCCGCCAGGGTCTGGCGATGGAGGAGGCCCCCTATTTCTTCACCCAGCCGCGCTGGGACGCCCTCCAGGCCGAGCTTGAGCGCCGCCGCTCCGGCACCCCCGACGATGGAGACGAGCAGCGCCGCCACGGCACGGTGGGCGCCGTCGCCCGCGACCGCGACGGCAATCTCGCCGCCGCCACCTCGACCGGCGGCATGACCGCCAAGGCCAAGGGCCGCGTCGGCGACAGCCCGGTGATCGGGGCCGGCACCTTCGCCGACAACATCACCTGCGCGGTCTCCGCCACCGGCCACGGCGAGCATTTCATCCGCCGCTGCGCCGCCCACGAGATCGACGCCCGCATGCGCTGGGCCGGCCAGACCCTGGAGCGCGCCGCCGGCGACGTGGTGGACGAGCTGGGCGTGATCGGCGGCTCCGGCGGCCTGATCGCCATCGACCGCGACGGCCGGGTGGCGCTGCCCTTCAACTGCTCCGGCATGTATCGCGGCGCCATCGGCCCGGAAGGGCTGCCGATGACGGCGATCCACCGCGAGGAGTTCCGCATCGGCTGACCCTCCGGCAAGAGAGTCCCCCTTGTCCCCGCTGGACAGGCGGAGGGCGGCGTCCCACGTTGCTGCTTCATCAGTGCAACAGCCGGAACGGAGGATGGCGTCATGCGGGCGATGGTGATTTCGCGGTTCGGCGGTCCCGACGTGTTCGAACTTCAGGACCGGCCGCGCCCGGTCGCGGGGCCGGGCGAACTGCTGGTGCGGGTGGTGGCGTCGGGCACCAACCCGGTGGACGCCAAGATTCGTCAGGCCGGAAGCTGGGCCGGCATCCCCTTCCCGGCGGTGCTGGGCTATGACGTGTCGGGCGTGGTGGAGGAGGCCGGCCCCGGCGTGACCGGCTTCAAGCCCGGCGACGAGGTGTTCTACACCCCGGAGATCTTCGGCAATCCCAACGGCAGCTATGCCGAATACACCGTCGCCGCCGCGTCCATCGTCGCCCACAAGCCGGCCGGCCTCTCCCATGTCGAGGCGGCGGGCATCCCGCTGGCCGGCGGCACGGCGTGGGAGGCCATCGTGCGGCGTCTGGCGGTGCGGCCGGGCGAGACGGTGCTGATCCATGGCGGGGCCGGCGGCGTCGGCAGCTTCGCCATCCAGTTCGCCAAGGCGGCCGGCGCCCGCGTGCTCGCCACCGCCAGCAAGGCCAACCACGAGGCGATGCGCGATCTCGGCGCCGACGTGACGCTCGACTACCGCGACGCCGACGTGGTGGACCAAATCCTGCGCGAGGCGGGCGGGGCAGGGGTGGACGCGTCCTTCGACACCGCCGGCGGCAATGTGCCGCTGAGCACCCAGGTCACGCGCCCCTTCGGCCGCATCGCCACCATCCTGCCGCCGACCGGCGACCTGAACGCGCTCTATGTGAAGAACCAGACCCTCTACGGCACCTTCCTGACCCGCGAGGGCGCGCGGCTGCGCGAGATGGCGCCGCTGTTCGTGCGCGGGCAGGCCAAAGTGATCGTCGATGCCGTCCTGCCGTTGGAAGAGGTCGGCAAGGCGCACGAGCGGCTCGATTCCGGCCACGGCCGCGGTAAGATCATCCTGCAAGTGGGCGCCTGACGCGAGGTCGGGCCGGGCTTTCGAAGGACGGTCGTGGTGTATATCTGGCTTATCGGGCTGCACGTCACGGCGGTGACGCTCTGGATCCTGGGGATGTCCGCCGCCGCCATCCTGATCAGCGCCCTGGACGCCACGACCGCCGCCGAGGAAGGACCGGCCCGCCTGCTGCGCGCCGCCGCCCGCTGGGAGCGCCGCGTGACCTCCCCGGCGATGGGGCTGGCGTGGCTGCTGGGCATCACGCTGGTGGTGGTCGGCGGCTGGGGCTTCGAGCCGTGGTTGGTGGCGAAAGTGATCATTGTCACCGCCCTCTCCGCCCTGCACGGCAAGCTCGCCGCCGGGCTGCGCCGGCTGGGCGACGCGGCGTCCGGGCCGGATGCGCGGCCGGTCTCCGGTCTGCTGCGCTTCTCCCCGCTGGCGGTGATCGCCGGGGCCATCGCCATCGTGACGCTGGTGGTGGTGAAGCCCTACTGAACACGGTATGGTGTCGGACCGGGAGGGGCCGGCCCGTTCGACCCTGTGCCCGGCCGGTTCGGTTTCAGTGCGAAAGGACCCCCCATGGCCGTCGCCAAGACCACGATCTGCCTCTGGTTCGACAAGGACGCCGAGGCCGCCGCCCGCTTCTATGCCGAGACCTTCCCCGACAGCGCGGTGACCGCCGTCCACCGCGCCCCCGCCGACTACCCGTCCGGCAAGGCGGGCGACGTTCTGACGGTCGAGTTCACCGTCGCCGGCCTCCCCTGCCTCGGCCTGAACGGCGGCCCGGCCTTCACGCATAGCGAAGCCTTCTCGTTCCAGATCGCCACCGACGACCAGGAGGAGACCGACCGCTATTGGACCGCCATCACCGGCAACGGCGGCCAGGAGAGCGCCTGCGGCTGGTGCAAGGACCGCTGGGGCATCTCCTGGCAGATCACGCCGCGCGTGCTGACCGATGCGCTGGCGGCGGGCGGAGAGGAAGCCAAGCGGGCGTTCGAGGCGATGATGGGGATGAGGAAGATCGATGTGGCGGCGATTGAGGCGGCGAGGAGGGGGTGAGGCACTACTCCGGTGCCGGATTCGCGCCTGAAACAGCGATTTCCATGGGAATTCATCCAGTAACCCAGCGCTATCACCGCTGATACGATGCCGATAAATTTTTGAGGCAATCTCAACGTATAGCATGAGTCCTCTGAACAAAAACTGTCTAGACATATGGCGGCGATTCGTTCTACTAAACCCTAGGGACGTATGCATCAATGTTGCATCGTGCTAAAGGTTGGCGCATTTGCTACTTTTTACTGCTTACTTGCTGGGATTAGGAGATTCGTCGTGGATACAGCGGGCTATAAAGGCATTTGGGTTGAACAGCATAGCAAGCAGTTCCTCCAACTCACCTTGCCAGCGTCGCTGATTGCGAAGATTAGTTATGCTGCTGTGAGAGGTCGTGACAATGAGCCTGGAGCTATTCAGCGAGTGCTCAGTACACGGAGAATTAGTTCAATTAAGGATTTCATGCTGAGTGGCGGTGATTTTCCTTCGAACATTATTTTAAACTGGGCTGTTCCTGATCATCCCATTCTTGCGAATGGTGAGATGTTCCAGATTCCGGAAGTGGAACGGGCTGCACAGATTATTGACGGCCAACACCGAGTGGCAGGAATGCGAGCGGCGATTGAAGAAAAGCCAGAAATGGGGAGCTTCCAAGTTCCGGTAAGTATCTATGATGGTCTTTCGCCGCAGCAATGCGCGAATATTTTCTTGGCAATCAATACTGAGCAGAAGCCAGTTCCTAAGAGTTTGGTTTACGATCTCTATGAACTTGCGGGCGAAGCTCTGGTTGATGATGCAGCTCTAAGAGCAAGGGATATAGTTGATGCTCTCAATTCGGAAGATGGTTCTCCTTACTTTGGAATGTTTAAATACCCGGGCGAACCACGCCGTAAAGGAGGCATCGCGCTTTCCACAGCCGTGACGGAACTTAAGCCTCTTTTTGAAAAAAAGGGTGATTTCGAACAGATTGGGCTCGATTCTCTTGAGACTCAGAAGTTAGCCCTTATGAACTTCTGGGGTGTCATTGCCTCAAAATGCGGAGATCGTTGGGGAGATCCAAAAAACGCGTTTCAATATGCGTCTGGATTCTCAGGTGGCATTGAGTTCTTCAAGCGTCGACTAATACCATATTGTGCTCAAAGGCGATCGTTCCGTAGAGATTTACTCGAGAGAGTTATAAGGCTTGAGCCGAGTACTGTAGTCCTGCAAGAGGAAGTAAAGGGGGTTGGGGGTAAGGATGCCCCCAGGGTTGTGTTCGATAGACTGGTTTCATTGTTCGAGCCACAAGATGCTGTAGGCGAGTTTGACGTCTAATGCTACACACTGCTGGTATATGGTGCGCTCACCGATATGGAGCGTCTCAGATAAGTCCTCTAACTCATTTAGAGGCCCAGACGCTTTCAAATTCGTTGAAAGTCGATGCTGAGAGCTACTGCTATTCTGCGTTGATTTGCATTGCCGACGCTTGTCGAGCAATTGATGGTGGATTTTTCTCTTGGGCAACAGCTAAGCTATACTACTCTTGTTTTTATTCTCTGAGATCCTTGCTAGCCCTAAGAGGATTTGGGGTGTTTTATGTTGATGAAAAGCCGAAGATTATTGAGTCTGTTGCCGGTCAATATTTTCGGAAGCCAAGTAATTCAGAGGCTAAAGGTGGGACGCATGGCCTTGTAATCAATCTTTTTACTAATAAGATACCTCACCATTTGCTTCTTAGCCAGCCTATTTCTGGTTTGGAGCCTCCTAGATGGATGAAGGCCCGTCGAGAGGAAGTCAACTATGGAAAAGCGAAATATTTTGAGCCCAATGTCCCTAAATGGATGGAAAGTATAACGGAGCAGGGGCTTCGAAGGAGCCTCAATTCATATATTGGAGACACTCGCTTTCTATATCCCTTTGATCCTGACCACGCCGCATTAGCCTTTCCAATCTTGGCGATAAAGCTTCTGATTGGAGAAATGAATACTTATGGAAGGCGGTTGAGCGATGAAGATATTAAGTTTCTAGTGAAGAAAGTGACTGATGATACGGGGCAGATTGCTGAATGGGCGCGTTTGGTAAGTCAAAACTAAATATTATATCATCAATATTAGAGATTATCAGGATATTATCTCGCATTCTGGCGCTCAGTAGCAAGTTATGACAAATTATTTTCTTATCGCTCATTCGTAATCTCTGTTTGTTATCACCCCGTCCCCACATCATCCCGAATGCACGCCACCGAATGCCCCGGCGCCACCTCTCGCAACTGCCTTGCCTCCGGCTCGGCACAGGCCGGCAGCGCGAACGGGCACCGCGTCCGGAAGACGCAGCCGGACGGCGGGTTCATCGGGCTCGGCACGTCGCCGTCCAGCAGCATGCGGGACTTCGGCGCGTCGGGGTCCGGGTCGGGGGCGGCCGACAGCAGCGCCATGGTGTAGGGGTGACGCGGGCGCTCGTAGAGGCTGTCGCTCGGCGCGATTTCCATCAGGCGGCCGAGATACATCACCGCCACCCGGTCGCTGATGTAGCGCACCACCGCCAGATCATGGGCGATGAACAGCACCGCCAGCCCCAGCTCGCGCTGCAAATCGCCCAGCAAATTAACCACCTGCGCCTGCACCGAGACGTCGAGCGCCGACACCGGCTCGTCCGCGACGATGAAGTCGGGTTCCACCGCGAGCGCACGCGCGATGCCGATGCGCTGGCGCTGGCCGCCGGAGAATTCGTGCGGGAAACGGTCCATGGCGTCGGCGCTCAGGCCCACCTTCTCCAGCAGGGCCGCCACGCGGTCGCGGCGGTCGGCGCGGGTGCCGATGCCGTGGATCGTCAGGGCCTCGCCGATCACGTCGCGCACGCGCTGGCGCGGGTCGAGGCTGGCATAGGGGTCCTGGAAGACGATCTGCATGCGGCGGCGCTGCGCCCGCATCTCCGCCGTGCCCAAGCCGGTGATCTCCTGCCCGTTGAAGCGGATGGAGCCGCCGGTCGGCTCGATCAGCCGCAGGATGCTGCGCCCGGCGGTGGTCTTGCCCGATCCGGACTCACCGACCAGACCCAGCACCTCGCCGCGGTTCAGGTCGAAGGACAGATCGTCCACCGCCTTCACCCAGCCGACCGGCCGTTGCAGCAGCCCGCCGCGCACCGGAAAGCGCTTCTCCAGATTGCGGACGCTCAGCAGGGGCTGTTCGGTCATGACGTCAGTGCTCATTGCACGTCTCTCCAGCGGCGGCAGCGGGCGGAATGGTCGGGGCCGACCGGCTCCAGAACGGGTTCGGCGGCGATGCAGGCGGGTTCGGCCAGCGCGCAGCGTGGGGCGAAGGTGCAGCCCGCCGGGCGGTTCACCGGGCTCGGCACGCTGCCGGGGATGGCGTACAGCCGGCCGCCGTCGCCGCGGCGCTGGCCCAGATGCGGCATGCAGGCCAGCAGCCCGCGGGTGTAGGGGTGCCTGGGCGATTTCAACAGGGAGCGCACATCGCCTTCCTCGACGATGCGGCCGGAATACATCACCACCACCCGGTGCGCCACTTCGGCCACCACGCCCAGATTGTGGGTGATGAACAGGATCGAGGTGCCGGTCTCCTCCTGAAGCCGCCGCATCAGGTCGAGGATCTGCGCCTGGATGGTCACGTCCAGCGCCGTGGTCGGCTCGTCGGCGATCAGCAGGGTGGGGCGGCAGGCCAGCGCCATGGCGATCATCACGCGCTGGCGCATGCCGCCCGACATCTGGTGGGGATACTCGTCCAGCCGCCGCTCCGCCGCCGGGATGCCGACCTTCTTCAGCATGGCCAGCGCCTCGGCCCGCGCCGCCCGGCGGTCGAGGCCCTGGTGGTAGCGCAGCGCCTCGCCGATCTGGTCGCCGACGGTGTAGACCGGGTTCAGCGAGGTCATCGGCTCCTGGAAGATCATGCCGATCTCGTTGCCGCGGACGCTGCGCATCGCCCGCTCGCTGAGGCGGGCGAGGTCGCGCACCTGCCCGTCGCGGCCGCGGAACAGGATCTCGCCGCCTGCGATGATGCCCGGCGGCGACGGGATCAGCCGCATCGCCGACAGGCTGGTCACCGACTTGCCGCTGCCGGATTCGCCGACGACGGCCAGCGTCTCGTTGCGGCGTACGGCGAAGGACACGCCGTCCACCGCCTTCGACACGCCGGGATCGGCGGTGAAGTGGGTTTGCAGGTTGCGGATGTCGAGCGTGAGGTCAGCGTCCATGACGGGATCCCGGAGTTGGGTTCAGCGGGTGCAGCCGCGCGCCGGCACCGGCCAGTCGCCGACGACCTCGCCGTTGCGGGTGATCGCCATGCGGTCGTGCAGGTTGGTCACCACGCAGACATGGTTGGGCAGGATGCGCACGCGGTCGCCGATCTCCGGCTTCGCCGTGCTCCGGCTGAGGTCGACCACCGCATGCTCCTCGTTGACGCGGACGATCACCGCGTCGGGATAGTCGAGGATCAGGCCGTAGCCTTCGCCCACCGACGGGGCGACGCGGTCGCTCGACAGCGTCTTGCTGCCGCAATCCAGAACGGCGCGGTCGGGGGTGGGGCGGCTGACCACGGTGGCATGCACTTGCACGGCGCACTCCTCCAGCGTCGCCACACCGACGCCGACGGTGGCGCGGTCGTGGTAGATGTAGGTGCCGACGCGCAGCTCGGTCACGCCGGGAAGCTCATGGGTGTCCCAGCAGCCGGGGGTGCCGCCGACCGACACCGTCTCCACCGCGATGCCGGCGCCGTCGAGCAGGGCGCGCGTCTCAGTGACGAAGGGCACGGTGCGGGGGCCGCGCGGGTAGGTCATCAGGCCGCGGAAGCGGGTCAAGCCATTGCCGGCGGCGCGGCGGGCCAGCGTCAGCACCTCGTCCGGGGTCTGCACGCCGCAACGGCCGTCGCCGCTGTCGAACTCCACGAGGATGCCGATCTCGACGCCGGCCTCGGCAGCAGCGGCTGCCACGGTGTCGAGCGCCACGGCGTTGTCCAGCGCCACCGTCAGCTTCGTCTTGCCGGCCAGCTCGGCCAGCGGCGACACCTTGGCGGCGCCGACGATGGGGTAGGTCAGCAGGATGTCGGTGCAGCCGGCCTCGGCCATCACCATCGCCTCGCTGATCTTCTGGCAGGTGATGCCGACGGCGCCCAGCTCGATCTGGCGCAGGGCGAATTGGGGAAGCTTGTGGGTCTTGATGTGCGGGCGCAGCGCCAACCCGTGCCGGTCGCAATAGGCCTGCATCTTGGTCAGGTTATGCTCGACCCGGTCGAGGTCGATGACGGGGACGGGGGTGTCGAGTTCGTCGACGCGCATGGGACCGCTCCAAAGGCGACAAAAGGAAAGGGGCCGACCCCGGCAGGATCGGCCGCTCGGAATGTTACGCCGTCGGCAGCACGGCGATGCAGTCGATTTCGACCTGGATGTTGTTCAGCTGGCAGCCGATGGTGGTGCGGGCCGGCGGCTCGGTCGGGAAGAACTCCGAATAGAGCGCGTTGTATTCCTGGAAGCGGCCGAGGTCGCTGAGGTAGCTGTTGACCTTCACCACATGGGCGAGGTCGGTGCCGGCGGCCTTCAGGATGATCTCCAGATTGCGCAGGGTCTGGCGCACCTCGCCGGCGAAATCCTCGGGCAGCGCGCCGGTCTCCGGATGGTGCGGCCCCTGGCCCGACACATAGACGAAGCCGTTCGCGACGATGGCGTGGCTGTACTGGCCGGCGGGCTTCGCACCCTTTTCGGCGAAGATCGGCTTGCGGTTGCTCATCGGGTCCTCACTGGTTTTGAAACTGTGTTCTTGACGGATCAGGCGCGGGCCAGGGCCTTGCCCGGACGCGCGCCGGTGTGCCCGCCGTCGCGCAGGACGAACTGTCCGGCGACGAGCACGTCGGTGATGCCGTGGGGCGGGCGTGTCGGATCCTGGAAGGTCGCGCAGTCCGCCACGTCGGCGGTGAACAGGGTCAGGTCGGCCACCATGCCCGGCCGGATCAGCCCGCGGTCGGACAGGCCGAAGCGCTGCGCCGGAACCGCGGTCATGTGGCGCACGGCATCCTCCAGCCCCAGCCCGCCCTCGCCCCTGATGGCGCGGGCGAGATAGCGCGGGAAGCTGCCGAAGGCGCGCGGGTGCGGCTTGCCGGTCTCGCGCGGCAGCCCGTCCGATCCCAGCATGTGCAGCGGGTGCGACAGCGCGGTCTCCAGATCGGCCTCGGCCAGCTGGAACATGACGATGTTGGTGCGGCCGCGGTCGGCGCGGATCAGGCGGACCAGCGTGTCGAACGGAGCCTCCTTCGCCATCCCGGCGATCTCGGTCAGCGACATCCCTTCCAGCGGGCGCAGGTCATCCGCCGAAACGCCGCCGATGCGGACATTCTCCCAGCCGATCAGGCGGATCTTGGATTCCCAGCCGGCGTCGTTGGGGGCCTCGCCACCTTCCACCGCGCGGCGCAGCGCCGCCAGCCCGTCGGCGTCGGCCATCCGCGCCAGCAGCGCCTCCACCCCGCCCGCCAGCGCCGAGGGCGGCAGCAGTTGCAGGATGGTGCTGGAGCCGGCGGGGTAGGGGTACATGTCGAAGCTGACGTCGGTGCCGCCCTTACGGGCGATCTCCAGCCGCTCCACCGCGCGCGGCAGGCTGCCCCAATAGGGCTTCCCGGCGGCTTGCAGATGGGAGAGCAGGCCGCTCGCCCCGCCGGCCTTCAGCAGATCGAGGAACTCATCCACCGAGGCGATCAGCCCGCCTTCATAGGAGCGGACATGGGCGGTCAGCAGTGCACCATGCTCCGCCACCACCTCCGCCAGCCGCACCAGCTCGGCGCGGTCGGCCCAGGCGCTGGGCGGATAGACGAGGCCGAGCGACAGGCCATGCGCGCCCTGGCGCAGCTGCTCGGCCAGCAATGCTGCCATCGCCTCGCGCTCTTCGGCGGTGGCGGCGCGGTTCTGCCAGCCCATGACGGCGAGGCGCAGGGCCGCGTGCCCGACCAGCGAGACGAGGTTGATGGCGGTGCCGCGCCCGTCGAGCGCTGCGCGGTAGCCGGCGAAATCGGCGAAGGTTTCCTGATCCGACACCGTGCCCAGCAGGTTGCCGAAATGCTCGCGCAAGGGGCCGCCGCTGTCCGGGCTCTGCGGGTAGAGCCCGAAGGAGCAGTTGCCGACCACCACGGTGGTGACACCCTGCGCCACCTTCTCCGGCCGGCCGGGCTGACGCAGCTGGATCAGATCGTCGTGGCAATGGGCGTCGATGAAGCCGGGGGCGAGGAAACGGCCCTGTGCCTCCAGCGGTTCGGCATCGGCTGCGTCCAGCATCGGGCCGACGGCGGCGATGCGTCCGCGCTCCACCAGCACGTCGGCCGGGAACCAGGGGGCGCCGGTGCCGTCGATGACGCGGGCGCCCTTGATGAGGAAAGTGGCACTCATCTTACTTCGCCTTCTGGAGCCGGGGGTCGAGCGCGTCGCGCAGCCCGTCGCCGACGATCTGGAGCGACAGAACGGTCAGGACGATGGCGCAGCCGGGGAACAGGATCAGCCAGTCGGCCTGCTGGAAATACTGTTGGGCGCTGGCGATCATGTTGCCCCAGGTGGGCGTGGTCGGCGGCACGCCGACGCCGAGGAAGGACAGCGCCGCCTCCGTCAGGATGGCATAGGCGAAGATGAAGGTGGCCTGCACCAGGATCGGCGACATCAGGTTGGGCAGGATGTGCAGGAAGACGATGCGCGGGGTGGAGGCGCCGAGCGCCGTCGCCGCCTCGATGAAGGGCATCTCGCGCACCACAAGGCAGGCGGCGCGCACCACGCGGGCGACGCGCGGCGTGTAGACGATGCCGAGCGCCAGCACGACGTTGTAGAGCGACGGCCCCAGCGCCGCCATGAAGGCGATGGCGAGCAGGATGTCCGGGAAGGCCATCAGCGCGTCGGTCAGCCGCATCAGCAGGCCGTCCAGCGGCCGGATATAGCCGGCGGCCAGCCCCAGCAACGTGCCGAGCACCGTCGCCACCACCACCACCAGCAGTCCGACCAGCAGCGACAGCCGGGCGCCCAGCATCACGCGGGACAGCACGTCACGGCCATACTCGTCGGTGCCGAACCAGTGGGCGGCGGTCGGCGGCTTCAGCCGGCCGAGGATGTCCATCTTCGCCGGATTGAAGGGGGTGATCCAGGGCGCCAGCAGCGCCACCGCCAGGATCGCCAGCATGACCAGGAAGGACAGCACCACCAGCCGGCGGCGGAACAGCTGGCGCAGCAGCAGGGCGGCCGGCGAGCGGCTGTTCTGCGGCTTGGCCGAGGAGGGAAGGGGGACGTTGCCGTGACCGGCGGGGACGCTTGCCATGGAAACCCTCCCTCTCAATAACGGACCCGCGGATCGACCACGGCATAGAGCAGGTCGACCGTCAGGTTGATCAGCACATAGATGGCGGACACCACCAGCAGGGCGCCCTGGATCACCGGATAGTCGCGGCGCAGCACGGCCGAGACGATCAGGTTGCCGACGCCGGGCAGGCCGAACACGGTTTCCGTCACGATGGCGCCGGCGATCATCACCGCGGTGGTCAGGCCGATCACCGTCAGGATCGGGATCATCGCGTTGCGCAGCGCATGCTTCAGCACGACGACCAGCGGCGGCAGGCCCTTTGCCCGCGCGGTGCGGACGTAATCGTGGCTCATCACGTCCAGCATGCTGGTGCGGGTGAAGCGCAGGATCAGCGCCGAATTGGGAATCCCGAGTGCGATGGCCGGCAGAACCAGATGGCGCATGCGCTCCAGCAGGTCGGCGTCGGGCGGGCCGTAGCCGGCGACCGGGAACCAGGCATGGTCGACCGCCAGATACTTGATCAGCGTCAGCCCGATCCAGAAGCTGGGGATGCTGGCCGCCAGCATGGCGAGCCCGACCGCGGTCTGGTCGACCAGACCGCCGCGCTTGGCCGCCGACAGGATGCCGACCGGCACGCCGATCAGCATGGCGATGCCCACCGACATCATGGTCAAGAGCCCGGTCAGCTCCGACCGCTCGGCCAGCGCCTGCGCCACAGGGCGGTTCAGGAAGATGGAGTCGCCGAGGTCGAAGCGGACGATCTGCCCGAGATAGAGCAGGAACTGCGTCAGCAGCGGTTCGTCGAGCCCGAGCCGGCTGCGCAGCGCCGCGATGTCCTCCGGCGTGGCGGAGGACCCCAGCATGACGGCGGCGGGATCGCCCGGCACGACGCGGGCGATCAGGAAGACCACCATGGCGACGAGCAGCATGACGACCATCATGCCGGCGAACCGGCGGACGATGTAAACGAGCATGGTTGCGGTCCCGGACCGTAGCAGGAAGTATCGCCTGAGCGGAGTCCCCTCTCCCCCCCGGGGAGAGGGTTAGGGTGAGGGGGACGCGCGTCGTGAATTTGCAAGAATTGCGACGCTCTGATCGTTCCCCGATCCACGCTGTGCATCCCCCTCCCCCCGACCCTCTCCCCGGGGGGGGAGAGGGGGGTGGCTGGGAAAGTGGTTTATCCCGACCCTCAGCCCTTCAGGTCGGTGTTCCAGAAGAACGGCCAGGGCGTCGGGGTGTAGCCGGTCAGCTTGTCGCTGCTGGCGGCGAGGTTGTAGAACTCGCCGACCTTGATGCTCGGCACCTCGCTGTAAAACAGCGATTGCAGGGTCACCCACTTCGCCTTGCGCGCCGCCGGATCCATCTCGCGGTTGAAGGCGGCCAGCGCCTCCTTCTTGGCCGGGCTGTCCCACCAGCCGGGATAGCTCGGGTTCAGCACGGTGATCAGCGACGGCTCCGGCACGAAGGTGTGGTAGGTGAAGAAGGCATCCCACCCCTTGTCGTCGCCGCGGCGCTGCAGCAGCGTCGCCCAGTCCAGCACCTGCAAATCGACCTTGAAGCCGGCGAGTTCGAGCTGGGCCTGGGCCACCATGCTCATCTTGTACAGGAACTCGTACTGCACCGAGGTCATGATGCGGATCGGCTCGCCCTTGTAGCCGGCGGCCTTCAGCAGCTCCGCCGCCTTGCCGGCCGCATGGTCGGCATAGGGCTTGGCGCTGGCCGCATCGTAATAGGGCGTGCCCTGGGCATAGATCGACCCCTCCGCCTGGACGAATTCGGGGTCGCCGAAGCCGGCCAGCAGCATGTCGTTCGGCTCCAGCGCCGCCAGGACCGCCTGGCGCATCTTCGGGTTCGCCATCACGCCGGTCTTGGTGTTCATGATCATCAGCGGGAAGCCGAAGGGCTTGACGATCACGGGCTTGACGCCGGCCGCGCCCTTGATGCGCGGCAGGGTTTCCGCCGGCAGGCTGTCGGCGAACTGGTACTGGCCGGCCAGGACGCCCGACACGCGGGTGGCGGCGTTCGGCACCGGGACGAAGCGGACCTCGCCGATGTTGGCCTTGCGGCTGCCGGCATAGCCGCTGGGCGCGCCGGCGGGCGAGGCGTAGGCGTCGTGGCGCACCAGCCGGATATACTGGTCGGGCTTGTGCTCCAGCAGCTTGTAGGGGCCGGTGCCGATCAGCGATTTCAGGGCGCCCGGCCCGTCGATGACCGATTTCGGCACGATGGCGGCGGCACCGTTGTTCATCGCCAGCAGCGCGGTCAGCGGTGCGAAGGGCTCCTTCAGCGCGATGACGACGGCGTCCGCACCCTTGGCGGCGATGCTCTCCACCAGCGGGGCGACGGTCTTGCCGCGCGGCGAGGCCTTGGTCCAGTGGTCCAGCGAGGCGACCACGTCGTCGGCCGTGACGGTGCTGCCGTCATGGAAGGTGACGCCGCTGCGCAGCGGGATGGTGTAGGTCTTGCCGTCCGCCGACACCTGCGGCAGGGCCGAGGCCACCAGCGGGGCCAGCTTCCAGTCGCCGTCGAAGGTGAACAGCGTCTCGAACATGTGCTGGGTGATGATGCTGACGAGGTCGGACGTGGTGCCGACCGGGTCCAGCGTCGGCGGCTCGCCGATGGTGGCGACCGTGACGACCGATGCGCCGCCCTGCTGGGCCTGCGCAGAGGTGGTCCAGCTTCCGAGAATTCCAGTGGAAAGTCCGCCTGCGGCCAGCGTCGTGCCGAGGGCGGTGTTGAACAGACGTCGCGTGATCCCTGTCATTTCCGTCTCCCGAACCGTTTGTCCGAAATATCGGACGTCGGTCTTGTATTCCAGACAAACGAACGGTATATCGGACAAAGACCGCTGGCAAGCCGAAAATCCGCGTGCTAATCGGTTGTGCGACGACCAGGGAGCATGGATCAGATGACGGGCGATGGCGTGGCGGAGAAGCAGGTTGCGGAGAAGTCGCCGACGGAAAAACCGACTGGCCGGGCCCGCGGCATCGACCGTGTCATCGCGCTGATGGAGCATCTGCACGACCGGCGCGCTCCCACCCGCATCGCCGACATCGCCCGCGACACCGGCACCCCGCGCTCGACCATGTACGAGTTGGTCAACACGCTGGTGGAGGCGCGCTGGCTGGAACTGCGTGACGGCGACGGCACGGTCTATTTCGGGCCGGCGATGCATTACTACGGCAGCGATTACCTCGACAGCGTCGACCTGATCCGCAAGGCGCGGGTCGAGGTTGCCCACATCGCCGAGACGGTGGGGGAGACCGCGCAGTTCTGCACGCTGGACGGCGACAAGTATCTGGTCGTGCTGAACGAGCCGGGCCGGCGCATGTTCCGCATCAGCTCCGAGATCGGCATCAAGGTGCCGATCCCCTGGACGGCGTCCGGCCGGCTGCTGGTCGATCACCTGGATGCCGAGGAAATCCGGCGCTTCATCCCGCCCGACGATTTCACCCTGCCCGACGGCCGCCGCATCGCCGAGGACGAGTTCCTGGAGGACATGCACCGCGCCCGTACCCAGGGCTATGTCCGGACCACGGCGCTGGTCGACCGCTTCACCACCTGCCTTGCCGCCCCGGTCCGCGATCCGTCCGGCCGCTGCATCGCCACCATCTGCTTCGTCGTCCCCGCCGACACGACGGAGGAGGCGCAGCAGATGATGATCGACACGCTGAAGGCCAGCGCGGAGCGTCTGTCGCCCGGCCGCTGATGTCGGCGCGGATTGGCGCGCCGGGAGGTTGTCATTTGACGACGGCACACCACATGTTTTAAATGGAGCCAGGAAACGCGCAGTAATAGCGCTGCGAAAGCCCCATAATCCCCGATAGAGCGCTGCGAAACATAAAGCCGTATTAAGAACTGACCACATCGCCGTCTTTCGCAGCGCTATGCTGCAATGCGAAAGAGCCAGTACAGCAATGTGATGTCTCCTCTTTTGCGCATGCGGGATCGTGTCAATATCTTCCTCAACAGGCCGCGACACCGGCCGCCGGAATTCAAACCCGAAATTGAAGGAAGACCGCCATGACCTCCTATGATGTCGAATCCGCCAAGTTCGCCGCCAAGTTCGCCATTGCCCGCATCGTTGTCGGCGCCATCCTGTTCGCCGCCGTCGCTGCGGTCGCCAACATGAACCCGTACGCCATCCTGGCCGCCGACGAAGCCACCGCCGCCGTCGCCCTGGAAATGGTCAAGACCATGCCGGTGACCGTCGCCGACGCCGCCCGCTGAGCGCGTCGCGGTCCGCAGGCCGGGCCGGTGGCGCAACCCGTGGCGCAACATTGACGGCTTGCCCCTGTTTGCTGGAACTGATCCCAGGCTGACAAGGAGGCGCCGATGCCCCGCACCACCGACCCCGCAGATGGCCGAATTACCGACGGCCAAACGACGGGCGACCGCCGGTCAGGTCAGGCCCAGGTGTCGAAGCCGCCCTCCCGCGCGGAAGTCGAAGAGATCAGCCGCTCGCAGGAGTATCTGACCGACGACTGGACCGGCGACGGCGGCACCAAGCCGCCGGGCGATGAGCGGGGCGGCCGCAAGGACGGCTGAGGCCGCCGTCCTATTCACAGCAGTCCCACTCCACCGAACGGGCAGGAAGCCGGAGGGATCCGACGGCTTCCTGCCCGTTCGGCTGTCCGGAGGGCTCCATCGGACCCCGAACGGCGTACATCCTCCGCCCTCAGGCTTAAGCTCTCTGAGAGATGGACGAATCCGGGAACTTGCAGTCCGCGCTCCTGTCGAAGGAAGTCCCCCTTCCTGAACCGGAGAGACTGGGATGCGCAACCTCCTCACCACTCTGCTGCTTGCAGCCGCCCTGCTTCCCGCCGCAGCGGCTGCGCAGGCCGTCGGTGCAGATGCCGGTGCAGATGAAGGCGACGCCGTTTGCCGGCCGGGTGACAAGGGCTGCGCGCGGTTCGTCGGCGACGGGAGGGGCGGCGTGCCGAAACGGGGCGGTGCCAAGCAGCCAGTGATGATCGGCACGTCGGTCTTCATGCTGACCCCGTGGCAGGCCGAACGGGAGCGCCGCTGCCTCGCGCTGGCCGGTTGGGCCGAGGCGCGGGGAGAGGGGGCCGACGCCATGGCGGCCGTCATGTGGGTGGTGGCCAACCGCGCCGCTTCGGCCGATCAGCCGTCGCTGCCCTGCCGGGTCGTGGTCGCGACCGGCCAGTTCGAACCTTTCGCGGTGGCGCCCGTCGAGCCCGCCGAGCGGAAGAAGGCCAAGGCGGTCAAGGCAAAGGGCAGGCAGGCGGAGAAGGCGGCCCGGCAGGCGAAGGCCGAAGAGGCGAAGCTCGCCGCCGATCCCCGTGTCGAGAACCGGCGCATCCTGGCGGAGATCCGCCGTCAGGCCGCGGCGATCCGGGCGGGCGGCATGCCGTCCTGGCCGAAGCCGCGCCTCGCCCCCGACCAGGAGGCGCTGCGCACCGCGCGCGGGCTGGCCTGGAACCTGAACGACGACGACATGCCCGATCCGACCGCGCGGGCCTCGATGTTCTACAGCCCGCCGACACAGGCCGCGCTGCGCCGCCAGAAGCCGGAATGGGCGGAGGCTCGGCTGAAGACCGCCTCCATCGGCGGCCATTCCTTCTACCGCGCGCCGACGCCGCCCGAAGAGCGCACCATCGCCACCCTGGTGGCGGAGATTGCGGAGTAAAGTGCCGGGATGGGTGGCCTCCGGCGGAAATGGTCGGGAGGATTTTCGGGAAGGTCCGGTTAAGTCGATGTTTTCTGTCAAGTACCCGACCCGCCGGACCAGACCGGAATTGCAGAGGTCCGGCCTGTATTTTTCATGATGCGGAAAGGCCGGCGCCGAATTGCTGTAGATCAATCGCTCTCGTCTGTCGACCTCCTAGGCTGTCTCCGTTCCACGACATCAAAGGGAGAGAAACGATGAAAGCAATCGATCTGATGACGCCGCGGGTCATCACCATCGGTCCGGACGCGACCGTCGCCGATGCCGCCCGGACGATGCTGGAGAACCACATCAGCGGCCTGCCGGTGGTCGATGGCTCCGGCAAGGTGGTGGGGATCATCAGCGAAGGCGACCTGCTGCGCCGGGTGGAGCTGGGGACGGAACGTCACCGCTCCTGGTGGCTCGGCCTGATGTCCGGCGGCACCCTGCCGGCGGAGGATTTCATCAAGTCCCATGCCCGCAAGGTCGCCGACGTGATGACCGCCCATGTCACCACGGTGGACGAGACCGCCTCGCCCGAAGAGGTCGTGCGGGTGATGGAGACGCGGCGGATCAAGCGCGTGCCGGTGGTGAGCCGGGGCGCCCTGGTCGGCATCATCAGCCGAGCCAACCTGCTGCGCGCGCTGGCCAGCGTCTCGCCGGAAACGCCGGCCGCCGCGGCGGACGACCGTGACCTGAAGGACCGGGTGACCGCCGCCGTCAAGGAACTGTCGTGGGAGTCGCGCTCGCACGACGCCATCGTCGTCCGCAACGGCGTCGTCCAGCTCTGGGGCTTCGTCAGCAGCGGATCGCAGCGGGATGCGCTGCGCGTCGCGGCGGAGCGTGTCCCCGGCGTGAAGGCGGTGGAGAACAACATCCAGGTCGTCGACCCCGCCGAAAGCGGTGCCTGGGGCCTCTGATTTAGAGGGCGGGAACCCGAAGGGCGGGCCGGGGAGGGCGCGGTCAGATCTTCCCCGGCAGCCGCGCTCCGACCAGATGGGTCGCCTGCGCGCCATACTCATAGACGGCCTCCTGCACCGCCCGGGCCGACAGGGTGTCGGGTGCGGTGCTGGGAAGCGGCATCTCCGCCTCTGGCAGCTTGCCGGTGATGTGCTCGGCCAGACAGCGGCCGAGCACCGTGCCGGGGGCGATGCCGCGGCCGTTGTAGCCGCTGAAGCCGATGATGTTGCGGTCCAGCCGGTGGAAGCGCGGCAGGTTGTCCTTGGTCATGCCGATCTGACCGTACCATTCGGATTCGAACCGCACCGGACCCAGCTGCGGGAACAGCGCCGCCAGCGAGCGCTGCGCCCAGGCGCGGTGGACCGCGGTGCCGGTCCCGCGCAGCGCGCCGACGCTGCCGAACACCAGCCGGCCCTGGCGGTCGAAGCGGTAGGAACTCAGCACCGACCTGGTGTCCCACACCCCCTGGCGTTCCGGCAGGATGGCCTTCTGCATCGCGTCGGACAGCGGCTCCGTCGCCAGATTGAAATAAGGCAGGTGGACCTGCTCGGTGCGCAGCCGCACCCAGGGGCCGATGCTGTAGGCGTCGGTGGCGACAACCACCCAGTCGGCGGTGACCGATCCGTTCGGCGTCTTCACCTCCCACTTGTCCCCGCTCTGGCTCGCCGACTGCACCGGGCTGCCGGTGAAGATGCGGGCCCCCGCCGCGATGGCCGCCGTCGCCAGCCCGCGGGCATAAGCCAGCGGCTGGATGGTGCCGGCGCGCAGATCCAGCAGCGAGCCGGTGTAGGCCGTGGTGCCGACCTTCTCCGCCGTTTCCTTCGCGTCCAGCAGGCGCACGGGCGCGCCGCGCTTCTGCCAGATGGCGGCGCGCTGTTCCAACTCGCGCAGGCCCGCCGGGCCGACGCCGCAATGGAGCGTGCCGCTGCGCTCGTCCTCGCAGGCGATGCCGTGCCTGGCGATCAGGTCGAAGACGGCGCGCGGCGCGTTGCCCAGCAGCTCGATCAGCCGCTCTCCGTAAACCGGTCCCAGCGTGTTGACCAGCTGGTCGGGCATCACCCACATGCCGGCATTGACCAGCCCGACATTGCGCCCGGCGCCGCCGAAGCCGATCTCCACCGCTTCCACCACCACGGCGCTGATGCCGCTTTCGGCGAGATGCAGCGCCGCCGAAAGGCCGGTGTAGCCGGCGCCGACGATCACCACGTCGGCCCGGACGCTGCCGGTCAACGGCGCGGTCGGCGGCGCCGCCGGTGCGGTGCGTTCCCAAAGCCCATGCGACCGCGGATCGTTCAGCATCCCCTGAGGTCCTTTTCGCGTCTGTTCTGTGCGTCAGTCATTCCTGGTGCGAAAGATTGACTTGCCTACCCCCTTCGGCCAAATGATGTTTGTTCAACCAGTCATTCCATCCCGGAATGAAATCCGCCGAGACCCCAATGCAGAGCCCATGATACAGAGCCCGCGCCGCTTCCTTCCCTCCCTGGCCCTGCTGTCCGCCTTCGAGGCGGCGGCGCGCACCGGCAGCATCACCGCGGCGGCGAAGGAGCTTTCCCTGACCCAGAGCGCGGTCAGCCGCCAGATCAAGGCGTTGGAGGATCTGCTGGAGGTCGAGCTGTTCCACCGCGAACGGCAGACCATCCGCCTGACCGCCGGCGGCGAGTATTACGTGCGTGAGGTGCGCGACGCCCTGCGCCGCATCAGCACCGCGTCCTTGAACCTGCGCGCCAACCCCTATGGCGGCACGCTCAGCATCGCCATCCTGCCGACCTTCGGCACGCGCTGGCTGGCGCCGCGCCTGCCGAAATTCCTGGCCGGCAATCCCGGCATCACCATCAATCTGGTGACGCGGATGGCGCCCTTCGATTTTCGCCTCGACCCGGTGGATGCCGCGATCCATTTCGGCCGGCCGGACTGGCCGGGCGGGGAGATGGCGCTGCTGCGCCGGGAGACGGTGATTCCCGCCTGCAGCCGGAGCCTGCGCGACCGCTTCGATTTCCGCCGGCCCGCCGACCTGCGGCTTGCCCCGCTGCTGCACCTGACCAGCCGTCCCGACGCCTGGGAGCGCTGGCTGACCCTGCACGGCACGCCGGCCGACGGCGTGCACGGCATGCTGTTCGACCAGTTCGCCACCGCCTCGCAGGCCGCCATCGCCGGGCTTGGCGTGGCGCTTCTTCCGCTATTCCTGATCGAGGAGGAATTGCGGTCGGGCCAGCTGGTGCCGGCGCTCGACCTGCCGATGGAAAGCGAGAACGCCTATTACGTCGTCTGGCCGTCGGAGCGCGCGGGCTACCCGCCGCTGGCCGCCTTCCGCGACTGGATCCTGGCGGAGACGGCGGAGTGCCGCACCCCGGCAGGTCATGAGCTTTCCTCATGAAGTCGGGAAAAACAATCGCAATCCATCCCGCCGCTTCGTTGCTATAGCTGGACCATGTGAAGGACCGCGCAGGTCCGGCCAGCCAATGCGAGCGAGATTTGGAATGAGTGTCCAGACGATCACCAGAGTCGATGCCACCAGCCCCGATGCGATCCGCACCCTGTTCTCGACCGCCATGTCGGAGATGTATCGGACCGAGGTGCCGGCCTATCAGACGCTCGTCGAGCTGGTGGAGGAGGTGAACGCGGCGCTGCTGGCCGCCGACCCGGCGGAGCGTCATCGTCTGGAGTCCGCCGGTGGCCTTGCCCGCATCACGGAGGAGCGCCACGGCGCCATCCGCCTCGGCACCGCGGATGAGCTGTCAACCATGCGCCGGCTATTCGCGGTGATGGGCATGCAGCCGGTCGGCTATTACGATTTGTCGGAAGCCGGCGTCCCGGTCCACTCCACCGCCTTCCGCCCGGTTGACGGGGAGGCGCTGAGTCGCAACCCGTTCCGCGTCTTCACCTCCCTGCTGCGGCTCGACCTGATCGCCGACGCCGCCTTGCGGCAGGAGGCGGAGAGGGTGCTGGCCGCGCGCAGCATCTTCACCCCCGGCTGCCTTGCCCTGATCGAAAGGGCCGAGGCCGACGGCGGGCTGGATGAGGAGGATGCCGGGCGCTTCGTCGCGGAGGCGCTGGAGACCTTCCGCTGGCACAGCCGGGCCAATGTGCCGCTCGACCTGTACAACCGCCTGCACGACGCCCACCGGCTGATCGCCGACGTGGTGTCCTTCAAGGGGCCGCACATCAACCACCTGACGCCGCGCACGCTCGACATCGATGCGGTCCAACGTCTGATGCCGGTAAAGGGCATTGCGCCGAAGGCGGTGGTCGAAGGCCCGCCGACCCGCCGCTGCCCGGTCCTGCTGCGCCAGACCTCCTTCAAGGCGCTGAGCGAGCCGGTCGATTTTCAGGATGGCGACAGCGATGGGGGCGGCTGGCGGTCCGGCGTCCACACCGCCCGCTTCGGCGAGATCGAGCAGCGCGGCATCGCCCTGACTCCGAAGGGCCGGGCGCTCTACGACACGCTGCTTCAGGACTCCCGCCGCCTCGTCGCCCCGGCGGCCGACGGCTCCAACGCCGCGCAGTACATGGCGGCCCTCCAGGAGGTGTTCGCCCCCTTCCCCGACAGCTGGGACGGGATTCGCCGTGAGGGGCTCGGCTATTTCAGCTATTCCCTGACCGACGCCGGCCGCCGCAACCCGCCGGCACCGGGCGCCGATCTGGAAACGCTGATCGAGAGCGGCGCCGTCCGCTTCGATCCCGTTGTCTACGAGGATTTCCTGCCGGTCAGCGCCGCCGGCATCTTCCAGTCCAACCTGGGCGACGAGGCGCAGCAGGACTTCGCCGCCAGCCCGAACCAGCAGCGCTTCGAAGCCGATCTCGGTGCCGCGGTGCTGAACCCGTTCGACCTCTATGCCGAGATCGAATGCGCCTCCATCGCGGCCTGTTTCGCGGCGAAGTAAGTCACACAGGAAGGGCGGCGGGACGGAAGGCGCCCGCCGCCAGCCAGTCTTCGAAGGCCGCCGGTGCCAGCGGCCGGGAAATCAGGTAGCCCTGGCCGAAGTCGCAGCCGTGCAGGCGCAGCCAGTCATAGGCCTCATCCGTCTCCACCCCTTCGGCGATGACCAGATATCCCAGGTCATGGGCAAGGTCGATGGTCGAGCGGACCATGATCTGGTCGCTGCGCTCATCGGCGATGGAACGGATGAAGCGCTGGTCGATCTTCACCGCCGTCGCCGGGATGTCCTTCAGATAGGACAGCGCGCTCTGGCCGGTGCCGAAATCGTCGATCTCGACCTCGATGCCCAGGTGGCGCAGGCGCAGAAGCTGGCGGTCGACCTCGGCCCGGTCGGTCATCAGGGCGCTTTCCGTCACCTCGAAGTCGATCCAGTCCGCCTGCACGTCATGGCGCTCCAGCAGGGCTTCGACCCGGTCGGTGAAGTCGCCGCTGCCGAGATCCAGCATCGAGATGTTGATCGACACCGGTAGGGCGATGCCGATTCGGCGCCAGTGCGCCACCTGGGTCAGGACGGCGCCGATCACCCATTCCGTCAGCGGGCGCACCAGCGCCGTGCGTTCGGCCAGCGGCACGAATTCGGCGGGCGAGATCGGTCCCAGTTCCGGATGGGTCCAGCGGAGCAGCGCCTCCGCCCCGATGCAGCGGTCGGTGCGCAGATCGACCTTGGGCTGATAGGCCATGTGCAGTTGGCCTTGCCCGCCCATCGCCTCGGTCAGGCTGCGCAGCAGCAGGAAGGCGCGGTGGGCGGCGCGGTCCTGCTCCTCGTCATAGGCGCACCAGGGCTTCTGCGTCTCCAGCGACTGGTGGGCGGCGCTGGTGGCGGCCCGCAGCAACTCCACGCTTTCCGCCGCGACGTCCGAGCGGTGCACGAAACCGATGCCGGTGGAGGTGGCGATCGGCACGCCCTGATACTGGAAGGGGCGGCGCAACGTAGCGCTGACTCGGTCCAGCGTGGCGGCATGCGTGCCGTCCCCAACCATGCCGCCGGGCAGCATGAAGGCGAAGCGGGCCGGCGACAGATGGTAGAGCCGCGTGCGGTCCGGCAGGCAGGCGGCGATGCGGTGGGCGCAGTCGATCTCGAACGCGTCGGCGCAGACCTGCCCCAGCACCCGGGTCAGTTCGGCATATTGCTGCGACGCCGCCGCATCGATCACCACCGCCGTTCCCGGCACCGTGGCGGGGTCGTCCGCCAGGGCGTCGGCGTCGGCCAGGAAGCGGAAGCGGTTCGACAGCGAGGTGACCGGATGCAGATAGCCGACGGCGCGCCGCGCCTCGATATGCGCCATCGTCATCGCCGACAGGTCGCGCAGCGCCTCCTCCTCCTCCGGGGTCAGCGCCGGGCGCGGCTGGTTGTCGATCACGCAGATGGTGCCGAGCGCCAGCCCGTCCGCCGTGCGCAGCGGGGCGCCGGCATAGAAGCGGATGTTGGGATCGCCGGTCACCAGCGGATTGTCGGCGAAGCGCTCGTCCTGCCGGGCATCGCCGACCACGAGCAGGGCGTCGGAGTCGAGCGCATGGGCGCAGAAGGCATGTTCGCGCGGCGTCTCCTGCACCGGCAACCCGACCCGCGACTTGAACCATTGGCGGTCACGGTCGACCAGCGAGATCAGCGCCACCGGCACCTTCAGCAGTTTGGCGGCCAGACGCGTGATCTGGTCGAAGGCGGCCTCCGCCGGCGTGTCGAGCAGCTCGTACCGCTGGAGCGTCGCCAGCCGGTCCTCTTCTCGGGCCGGGACCGGCGGCAGGCGCTTCGCCGTCGCGGGCGTCATCTCGGTTTTCATCCTGCTCCCGGCACTCTCGTCTTCAAGCAATTCCGGCACCGATCCTGCCGACAAGTCCATCAAAGAGCCAATGACAATGGTGCAATGCGGCATGGAAACAATCGTCGGTCTCCAGGCCACCCGCCGTCCGTCCTATCGCTGTTCAATCGCCGCCAACGCCGTCACGGTCAGTTGTGCCAGAACCATGCGGTCGACCGGGCCGAAACTGCGGGGCGCCGTGTCGATCAGGCAGACGGAGCCGAGCGCCAACCCCTGCCGGTTGATGATCGGGGCGCCGGCATAGAAGCGGATGTACGGTTCGCCCAGCACCAGCGGATTGTCGCGGAAACGCGGATCGCGGGCGGCATCCTCCACCACCATCGGCAGACTCTGGCGGATGGTGAAGTCACAGAAGGCGACGTCGCGCGGTGTTTCCTGCACGGCCAAGCCGCGGCGCGCCTTGAACCATTGCCGGTCGGCGTCCAGCAGCGACACCAGCGCGATGGGCACGCGGAAATGGTCGCAGGTCCAGGACACCAGATCGTCGAAGGCGGGTTCCGGCTCGCTGTCCAGCAGCCCGGTGCGGCGCAGCGCCTCCAGCCTCGCCGCCTCGTCATCGACCGGGACGGCGCCGCGGCCGACGGTCTGCGGGACGGCCCCGCTCGCGATGGTCTCCTTCAGAAGCGTCATGGGCTCGGCTCCGCGGTCGTGTTGGAAGGGCTGGCGGCCCGGCGATGGCGCAATTCCGTCAAGAAACAAATAATTCGTCGGGCCATTAAATATGATCGTTGCCGTGACTTGAGTGTGGACTCCTTCCTTTTACGCATGGGACGGAACTTGGATCTGTTGGCTTCCATATTATTTCGGAAGGCATAGTCATAGCTGGCATTGCGATTGCTTGATGGACCGCCGCTTGTCCGTCTTCATGGCAGCCCGCGCCGTCCGACCCCAGCCATCGACCCCCGACCATCGACCTGTGGCATGGCTGTTCTGCGGCGGCATCGGCCGGCTTTCTGCCGGTCTCGCGCAACGAACGGGGTGTTCCGGTGTTTCGCGCTGGGGAGCGGGGACGCTCCCACGGCACAACGACCGGGCCCTTGCTGATCGCCCGGCATTTCGGTCAGGAGCGTCATACCATGCCGGACGACCAGCATCGCAGGGACGTCGTCGATCTCACCGGACAGGAGGCGGACAGCCAGGCCGGGCGCAGCGAGCGCGGGCAGCCGGCCGCGGGCGAAGACCGCAAGACGCCGGGCTTCATCCGCCGTCACCCGATTGCGATCCTCGCCGGGCTGGTGGTGATCGCCCTGCTGGCGGTGGCCGGCTACATCTACTGGCAGCGCAACATCCACCCCTACGAGTCGACCGACGACGCCTTCGTCGACACCCGGCAGTTCCCGGTGGCGACGAAGGTGGCCGGCTATGTGACGGAGGTGGCGGTCGGCGACAACCAGCATGTCAATGCCGGCGACCTGCTGTTCCGTATCGACACGCGCGACTATCAGACCGCGCTGGATCAGGCGCAGGCGCAGATCGACTCCGCCCAGGCGGCGATCACCGGCTACGATGCCCAGATCGACGCCCAGCGCGCCCAGATCGAGCAGGCCAGGGCGGAGGTCTCGCAGGCCGAGGCCGCCGTCGGCTTCGCCAAGGAGGATGCGGCGCGCTACCGCGACCTGCAATCCCGCGGTGCCGGAACGGTGCAGCAGGCGCAGCAATCCACCGCCACCCTGCAGGAACAGCAGGGCAAGCTGACCAGCGCCAACGCCGCGGTGATCGCCGCCGAACGGCAGGTCGGGGCGCTCCAGGCGCAGCGGACCAGCGCCGTGGCCGATCTGGCGCGGGCGAAGGCGCAGATGGCGCAGGCCCAGCTGAACCTGTCCTATACCACCGTCACGGCGGCGCAGCCCGGCCGGGTGGTGCAGCTGAGCGGGGCGGTCGGCCAGTTCGCCCAGGCCGGCCAGAGCCTCGCCATCTTCGTTCCCGACGACATCTGGGTCACCGCCAACTTCAAGGAGACCCAGATCACGGACATGCGGCCGGGCCAGCCGGTGGACATCCACATCGACGCCTATCCCGGCCGCAAGGTCACCGGCCATGTCGACAGCGTGCAGCCGGGCTCCGGCACCGCCTTTTCCCTGCTGCCGGCCGAAAACGCCACCGGCAACTATGTGAAGGTGGTGCAGCGCATTCCCGTGAAGATCGTCGTCGACCAATGGCCGGACGGCGTCTCCATCGGCCCCGGCATGTCGGTGGTGCCGCGGGTGACGGTGCGATGAGCGCCGCTGCCGAAGGCGCAGGTTCCGGCGGCTTCGATGCGTCGCAGAGTGCCGCCGGCGGCCGCAATCCGTGGCTGATCGCCGTGGTGGTCTCCATCGCCACCTTCATGGAGGTGCTGGACACCACCATCGCCAACGTCGCCTTGCGCTACATCTCCGGCACGCTGGCGGTCAGTGCCGACGAGGCGTCGTGGGTCGTCACCTCCTACCTCGTGGCGAACGCCATCGTGCTGACGGCCAGCAGCTTCATCGCCAAGCGCTATGGCCGCAAGCGCTTCTATCTGGCCTGCCTGGGGCTGTTCACCGTCAGCTCGCTGGCCTGTGGCTTCGCCTGGAATCTGGAATCGCTTCTGCTGTTCCGGGTGCTTCAGGGCTTCGCCGGCGGCGGCATGGTGCCGATTTCGCAATCGATCCTGGCCGACAGCTTTCCGCCGGCCAAGCGCGGGCAGGCCTTCGCCATCTTCGGCATCGCCGTGGTGGTGGCGCCGGTGGTCGGGCCGACGCTGGGCGGCTGGCTGTCCGACAATCTGTCCTGGCACTGGTGCTTCCTGATCAACGGGCCGGTCGGGGTGATGGCCTTCGCGCTGGTCAGCTTCCTGGTGCAGGAGCCGAAATCCGCCATTGAGGAACGCCAACGGCTGAAACGCCAGGGCATCCGCATGGATTTGATCGGCTTCCTGCTGGTGGCGACTTTCCTGGGCTCGCTGGAGGTGGTGCTCGACCGCGGCCAGACCGACGACTGGTTCGCGTCGGGCTTCATCATCGCCTTCGCCATCGTCTGCGTGGCGTCCTTCTGCCTGATGATCCCGTGGGAGATGACGCGGGAGAACCCGATCCTCGATCTGCGGATGGTGGCGACGCGGCAGTTCGGTTCCTGCTTCCTGGTGATGATGGCGACCGGCGCCATCCTGATCGCGACGACGCAGTTCCTGCCGGAGCTTCTCCAACAATATTTCGGCTTCACCGCCACCTGGGCCGGCCTTGCCCTGTCGCCGGGCGGCATGGTGACGATGGTGATGATGCTGGTCGTCGGCAGGCTGGCCGGGCGGATCCAGCCGAAATACCTGATCGCCACCGGCGCCACCATCGTGGCGCTGGCGATGTGGGACCTGACGCGGCTGAACCCGGACTCCACCTTCTGGTTCTTCGCATGGTCGCGCATCTATATCGGCATCGGCCTGCCGCTGATCTTCATCCCGATCACCACGGCGTCCTATGACGGCATCCCGCGCGACAAGACCGATCAGGCGTCGGCCCTCATCAACGTCGCGCGCAATGTCGGCGGCTCCATCGGCGTGTCGATCGCCCAGAATGTGCTGGCCTTCCGCGAGCAGTTCCACCACAGCCGGCTGGCCGAGCATATCGTGCCGTCCAACCCGGCCTATCAGCGGACCGTGGAGCAGGCGACGAGTTATTTCTCCATGGCCGGCGGCGAGGCGGGCGCGCGGGAGCGGGCGATGGCCTACATCGGCCAGCAGGTGCAGATGCAGACCGCCTACTGGTCCTACATCGACGTGTTCTTCGCGCTGATGCTGATCTCCGCCTCGGCGGTGCCGCTGGCCTTGATCCTGCGCAACGTGAAACGCTGACCGGCAGGCGCCGTGCAAGGGTCTCTCATTCCCTCATGCTTCGTGATAGACACCGCCGGTTCCCTCCCGTGACCGGATGAGCTGTCCGCCCATGAAGCGCCCGACGATTTCCGACCTCGCCAAGGCGGCGGGCGTCAGCGTCGCCACCATCGACCGGCTGCTGAACGGCCGGCACCCCGTGCGGGAGGAGACCGCCCGCCGCATCTTCGAGGCGGCGACCGAGATCGGCTTCCACGGCGCCAACGCCATCCGCCAGCGCACCCTGGCGCAGCAGCCGGATTATCACCTTGGCTTCATCCTGCAGAAGGAACGCCATGCCTTCTATCAGGAGTTCGCGGCGCGGATCGAGGAGGTGGCGCGCAGCCATCCCGACCGCCGGCTGCGCGCCACCATCCGCTTCGTCCAGTCGACATCCCCGGCCGAACTCGCCGAGCTGATCCGCGGCATGAAGGGGAAGGTGAGGGCGGTCGCGGTGACCGGCATCGACCATCATGACGCCACCGCCGCAGTCGCCGAACTGAAGGCCGCCGGCATCCCGACCTTCTCGCTGCTGTCCGACTTCGCCCAGGGCGTGCGGGAAGGCTATATCGGCACCAACAACCTGAAGGCCGGCCGCACCGCGGCGTGGCTGATGTCGAAGATCGCACGGGGGCCTGGGCGCATCGCCGTCTTCATCGGCGCCTTCCGCTATCACGGCCATGCCCTGCGCGAGACCGGATTCCGCAGCTATTTCCGCGAGTTCGCGCCCAAGTTCACCCTGATGGACAGCATTGTCAACGTCGAGACGCGCCAGTTGACCTACGAGGCGACGCTCGGCCTGCTGGACCGGCACGACGATGTCGTCGGCATCTATGTGGCGGGCGGCGGCATGGAGGGCGCCATCGCCGCATTGCGCGAGCTCCGCCGGCCGGACGAGGTGACCTGCATCGTCCACGAGCTGACGCCGGAGTCGAGGCAGGGGCTGCTCGACCGCCATGTCTCGGTGGTGATGGCGACGCCGCTGCCGGCGCTCTGCACCGACCTGATCGAGATGATGGTCCACAGCATCGAACACGGCATGGCGGAAAATCCCGGCCAGCGTTTCCTTCCCGCCCAGCTGTGGACGCCGGAAAGCCTGTAGAGAGAAGCGTACCGGGCGCATGATGGAAAACCATCATGGCGTGCTGCAAATTCTCTCATGTTTGACGGCGAACCGGCCGGCAGGCGCGTTGACCGGACGGTGCGCGATGGTGAATGCTTCCCCTGCCAATCAAGAGCAGAAACGGCCGGGAGGAAGCGCGATGACGGATTCGGACCCCTAGCCAGTCCGGCAGCCCGGCAACGGGCGGCCCCCCAACAACCGAAAACCGCAATCGACCCCGGTGACCCGCCCGGGCGCGGCGCGCATGGCTGCGCGCGTGGCCCCGCTCGCCCACCGAACGACATGAGGCTTTGGAAAAATGACCGTCAGAATTGGCATCATCGGCACCGGCGCCATCGGTCGCGACCATGCCCGGCGCATCGAGCAGGTGCTGGCCGGCGGCAAGGTTGTCGCCATGACCGACGTCAACCGCGAGTCCGCCGAGGCGGTGCGGGCCGACATCGCCCCTGATGCCGAAATCTTCCAGACCGGCGAGGAACTGATCGCCTCGCCGCTGGTCGATGCGGTTCTGGTCACCTCCTGGGGCGCCAGCCACGAGCAGTATGTGCTGGCCGCCATCGCCGCCGGGAAGCCCTGCTTCTGCGAAAAACCGCTCGCCACCACCGCCGACGGCGCCAAGCGCATCGTCGATGCCGAGGTGGCGCACGGCAAGCGTCTGGTCCAGGTCGGCTTCATGCGCCGCTACGATGCCGGCTACATCGCGCTGAAGGAGGCGGTGACCAGCCGCACCGGCGCGCCGATCATGGTCCATGCCGCCCACCGCAACCCGACGGTGCCCCAGCATTACGTCACGCCGATGGCGATCCACGACACGCTGATCCACGAGATCGACGTGTTCCGCTGGCTGCTGGACGACGATTACGTTTCCGCCCGCGTGATCTTCCCGCGCCGCGCCGCCCGCAGCCACGGCAAGCTGCGCGATCCGCAGGTCGTGGTGCTGGAAACGGCGAAGGGCGTCGTCATCGACGTCGAGATCTTCGTGAACTGCCACTATGGCTACGACATCCAGTGCGAGGTGGTGGGCGAGGACGGCATCGCCCGCCTGCCGGAACCGATGGCGGTGCAGATGCGCCTGAACGCCAGCCTGCAGAATCCGATCCTGACCGACTGGAAGGATCGTTTCATCGCCTCCTACGATGTGGAGCTTCAGGACTTCCTGAAGGCCGCCGCCCAGGGCACCGCCACCGGCCCGACCTGCTGGGACGGCTATGTCGCCGCCATCACCTCGGATGCCTGCGTCACCGCGCAGGAACGCGAGGGCGAGGCCGTCGCCATCGCGCTGCCCAGCCGTCCGGCGCTCTACAGCTGAAGGCCGCCTGTCCGGCGACACGGGTCCGCCGGTCCGTATCCATTGCCATCGCCAATCCGACGACCGGATTACAGCGGAGCTGACCCATGCCAACTCAACGCGGTCAAACTGAGCGCGAACTCGACGTCATTTCCATCGGCCGCTCCTCCGTCGACCTCTATGGCGAACAGGTCGGCGGCCGGCTGGAGGACATGCAGAGCTTCGCCAAATATGTCGGCGGCTGCCCCACCAACATCGCGGTTGGGACATCGCGCCTCGGCCTGCGCTCCGCCCTGCTGACCCGCGTCGGCGACGAGCATATGGGGCGTTTCATCCGGGAACAGCTGATCCGCGAAGGCGTCGACACCAGCTGCGTCATCACCGACCCGGAACGCCTGACGGCACTCGTCATCCTGGGCATCCGCGACAAGAAGACCTTCCCGCTGATCTTCTACCGCGAGAACTGCGCCGACATGGCGATCTGCGAGGAGGATGTCCGGGAAGACTTCATCGCCTCGGCCAGGGCCGTGGTGGTCAGCGGCACCCATTTCTCTACCCCCACCACTGAAGCCGCCATGCGCAAGGCGATGCGGCTGGCGCACCAGAACGGCACCAAAGTGGTGTTCGACATCGATTACCGCCCGGTGCTGTGGAAGCTGACCGGTCACGGGCTGGGGGAGGAGCGCTTCGTCGCCGACGGCGGCGTCACCGCCCTGTTGCAGACTATCCTTCCCGGCTGCGACCTGATCGTCGGCACGGAGGAGGAGTTCCACATCGCCGGTGGCAGCACCGACACGCTGGAGGGGCTGCGCCGGGTCCGCGAGTTGACCGGCGCGACGCTGGTGTGCAAGCGCGGCCCGATGGGCTGCGTCGTCTTCCCCGGTGCCATTCCCGACAGCCTGGAACAGGGCATCCGCGGCCCGGGCTTCCCGGTCGAGGTCTACAATGTGCTGGGGGCGGGCGACGCCTTCATGTCGGGCTTCCTGCGCGGCTGGCTGCGCGACCATCCGCTGGAGGAGTGCTGCGCCTTCGCCAACGCCTGCGGCGCCTTCGCGGTGTCGCGCCACGGCTGCGCACCCGCCATCCCGACCTGGACGGAGCTGTCCTATTTCCTCAAAAACGGCAGCCCGACGCCGCGGCTGCGCGAGGATGCCCGCCTTTCGCACATCCACTGGGCGACCACCCGCCGCCGCGACTGGCCGGAGGTGATGGCCTTCGCCATTGACCACCGCGCCCAGCTGGAGGCGATGGCGGCGCGGCTGGGCGCCGATCCGGCGCGAATTTCCGGCTTCAAGCTGCTGGCCCTGCAGGCGGCGCAGCAGGCGGCACGGCAGGCCTGCGACGGCCGCGACGGCTTCGGCATGCTGCTGGACGGCATCCATGGCCAGGACGCGCTGGACGCGCTGACCGGCACCGGCGCCTGGATCGGCCGCCCGGTGGAACTGCCCGGGTCGCGCCCACTGCGTTTCGAGGGCGGCCCCGACATCGCAGTGACCATCCGCGAATGGCCGGCCGAGCATGTGGTGAAGTGCCTCGCCTTCTACCACCCGGACGACGAGGAGGCGTTGCGCACCGAGCAGGAGCACCGGATCCAGACCCTGTTCGCCGCCTGCCGCGCCACCGGCCACGAGCTTCTGCTGGAGATCATTCCGCCGCGCGGCATGCCAACCGCCGACGACACCATCTCCCGCGCGCTGGAGCGCTTCTACGGGCTTGGCGTCCTTCCCGACTGGTGGAAGCTGCCCTCGCCGGCCAGCCAGGGGGCCTGGGACCGCATCGCCGGCGTCATCGACCGGCATGACCCGCTGTGCCGCGGCGTGCTGATCCTCGGCCTCGACGCGCCGGAGGAGGAGCTGAAGGCCGGGCTGGCGCTGGCCGCCCGCCAGCCGGTCTGCAAGGGCTTCGCCGTCGGCCGCACCCTGTTCGGCAGCGCTGCGGAGGCATGGCTGGCCGGCAGCATCGACGATGCGGCGGCGGTCGCGGCGATGGAGGCCGCCTATGGCCGCCTGATCGCCTTCTGGCGGGAACAGCGAACCCGCCACGGCCGCAGCGCCGCCTGATCCTCGAACCATCGCCAAAAACAACAGGGGCCGGACCGCCCCGGTAGGGAGAAGCCATCATGGACAGCGTGCGCCTCACCGTCGCCCAGGCCGTCGTCCGCTACCTCAGCGCCCAGTATGTCGAGATCGACGGCCAGGAGCTGCCGCTGTTCGCCGGTGTCTGGGCGATCTTCGGCCACGGCAATGTGGCGGGCATGGGCGAGGCGCTGCATGCCGCCCGCGACCAGCTGCCGACCTACCGTGCCCACAACGAGCAGGGGATGGCGCACGCCGCCATCGCCTATGCCAAGGCGCAAGGACGGCGCCGCATGATGGCCTGCACCACCTCCATCGGGCCGGGTGCAGTCAACATGGTGACGGCGGCGGCGCTGGCGCACGTCAACCGCCTGCCGGTGCTGCTGCTGCCGGGCGACGTCTTCGCCACCCGCGCCCCCGACCCGGTGTTGCAGCAGGTCGAGCGCTTCGAGGACGCCACCGTCAGCGCCAACGACTGCTTCCGCCCGGTGTCGCGCTTCTGGGACCGCATCACCCGCCCCGAACAGCTGATGCCCAGCCTGCGCCGCGCCATCCAGGTGCTGACCGACCCGGTGGAGTGCGGGCCGGTGACGCTCTGCCTGCCGCAGGACGTGCAGGCCGAAGCCCATGACTTCCCGGTTTCCGTCTTCGAGCGCACCGTCCGCCGCACCCGCCGGCCGGAGCCCGACCGCGACGAGCTGGCCGCGGTGACGGAGGCCCTGCGCGGCGCGAAGAAGCCGCTGATCGTCGCCGGGGGCGGCGTGTTCTACAGCGGCGCCTGCGACGCGCTGGCCGGCTTCGCCGAGCGCCGCGGCATCCCGGTTGCGGAAACCCAGGCCGGCAAGGGCGCCCTGGTCTGGGACCATCCCTGCAACGTCGGCGCCATCGGCGTCACCGGCTCCAGCGCCGCCAACGAACTGGCGGCGGAGGCCGATCTGGTGCTGGCCGTCGGCACCCGGCTCGCCGACTTCACCACCGCCTCCTGGACGGTCTTCGCCAACCGCGGCGCCCGTCTCGCCGGGCTGAACGTCGCCGCCTTCGATGCGGTGAAGGGCGACGCCCTGCCGCTGGTCGCCGACGCGGCGCGCGGACTGGCCGCCCTCGACGCCGGGCTCGGCGACTGGTCGGCGCCGATGTCCTGGCAGGCTTTGGCGCAGGAGCGCACCGCGGTGTGGACCCGCGTCGTCGACCGGGCGACCGCCGATGCCGGGCTCGACCTGCCGACCGACGCCCAGGTGCTGGGGGCGGTCAACCGCGCCGCCGGCAGCGACGGCACCGTAGTCTGCGCCGCCGGCGGCCTGCCGGGCGAACTGCACAAGCTGTGGCGCAGCGGCCGGCCCGGCGGCTACCATCTGGAATACGGCTTTTCCTGCATGGGCTACGAGATCGCCGGGGGGCTCGGCGTCAAGATGGCCTGCCCGGACCGCGAGACCTTCGTCATGGTCGGCGACGGCAGCTACATGATGCTGAATTCCGAACTGGCCGTGTCGGTGGCGATGAAGCGCAAGCTGATCGTCGTCCTGCTCGACAACCGCGGCTACGGCTGCATCAACCGGCTGCAGAACGCCTGCGGCGGCGCCCCCTTCAACAATTTGCTGCGCGACACCCATTACGAGACGGAGACGCTGCCCGACATCGACTTCGCCGGCCATCTGCGCGCGCTGGGCGCGGTGACTGAGAAAGTAACGGGCGTCGCCCAATTGGAACAGGCGCTGGAGCGCGCCAAGGCCTCCCCCGTCACCTATGCAATCGTCATCGACACCGACCCGCTGTCCTCCACCCGGGACGGCGGGGCGTGGTGGGACGTGCCGGTGCCGGAACTCTCGACCCGTCCCGAGGTCGCGGCGGCCCGTGAAAGCTACCTCGCCAACAAGGCCCGCCAGCGCCGCTGACCGCGCCCCTCTTCCCCAATTCCCACCATCTTCTTCCGTCTTGGGAGCATCCGATCATGACCGTTCGTCTCGGCGTCAACCCGATCGCCTGGAGCAACGACGATATGCTTGAACTGGGCGGGGCGACACCGCTGGAGCAGTGCCTTGCCGAAGGGCGCGAGGCCGGTTTCCAGGGCTTCGAGCTTGGCAACAAATTCCCGCGCGATGCCGCCGTGCTGCGCCCGATCCTCGACGGCTACGGCCTGTCGCTGGTGTCCGGCTGGTACAGCGCCGGCCTGCTGGAGCGCAGCGTCGCCGAGGAGATCGAGGCGGTGCAGCCGCACCTGCAACTGCTGAAGGCGATGGGCTGCCCGGTGATGGTGGTGGCCGAGACCACCGGCTGCGTCCATGGGTCCCGCGGCACGCCGCTGTCGCAGCGTCCGACGCTGGAGTCCGGCCGGTGGACGGAGTTCGGCCGCCGCATGGCGGAGTTCGGCGACTACCTGCGCGACCAGGGCACGCCGCTCGCCTACCACTACCACATGGGCACGGTGGTGGAGACGCCCGACGAGATCGACCGCTTTGCCGAGGTCACCGGCGACAGCGTCGGCATCCTGCTCGACACCGGCCACCTGACCTTCGCCGGCGGCAACCCGCTGGACCTGATTGCCAAATGGGGCCGCCGCATCAACCACGTCCATTGCAAGGACGTGCGCGCCGACGTGTTGAAGCGGGCCAGGGCGACCGACAGCAGCTTCCTCGACGCCGTCATCGACGGGGTCTTCACCGTGCCGGGCGACGGCTGTGTCGATTTCCCCGCCGTGCTGAAGGCACTGAAGGACGCGGACTATCGCGGCCAGTGGCTGGTGATCGAGGCGGAGCAGGACCCCGCCAAGGCCCATCCCCTGACCTACGTCACCAAGGGCCGCCAGCATCTGGGCGCGCTCGTCGCAGAATACGGCCTGTGAGCATCCAAATGACCAACATCGTTCCGCATTTCATCGATGGCGTGCCGGTTGGCGGCACCAGCGGCCGCCTCGGCGACGTCTACAACCCGGCGACCGGCCGCAACAGCGCCAAGGTGCCGCTGGCGACCGCGGCGGAAATCGACCGCGCCGTCGCCGCCGCCCGTGCCGCCTTCCCGTCCTGGTCGGCCGCCACCCCGCTGCGCCGCGCCCGGGTAATGTTCGCCTTCAAGCAGCTGCTGGAGCAGAACGCCGACCGGCTCGCCAGCCTGATCACCGCCGAACATGGCAAGGTCCATTCCGACGCGCTGGGCGAGGTGGCGCGCGGGCTGGAGGTGGTGGAGTTCGCCTGCGGCGGACCGCATCTGCTGAAGGGCGAGGTGGCGGAGAATGTCGGCACCCGCATCGACAGCCATTCGCTGCGCCAGCCGCTGGGCGTCGTCGCCGGCATCACGCCGTTCAACTTCCCGGCCATGGTGCCGATGTGGATGTTCCCGGTGGCCCTGGCCTGCGGCAACTGCTTCATCCTGAAGCCGTCGGAACGGGTGCCGAGCGCGGCCCTGTTCCTGGCGGAGCTGTTGACGCAGGCCGGCCTGCCCGACGGCGTCTTCAACGTCGTCCATGGCGACAAGGTGGCGGTCGATGCGCTGCTGAGCCATCCCGACGTGAAGGCGGTCAGCTTCGTCGGCTCGACCCCCATCGCCCAGTACATCTATGCCACCGGTGCCGCGAACGGCAAGCGGGTGCAGGCGCTGGGCGGCGCCAAGAACCACATGGTCGTCATGCCCGACGCCGACCTCGATCAGGCGGTGGACGCGCTGATGGGGGCGGCCTACGGCTCGGCCGGCGAGCGCTGCATGGCGATCTCGGTCGCCGTGCCGGTGACGGAGGCGGTGGCCGACGCGCTGGTCGAACGGCTGGCCGAGCGGGTGCGCGCCCTGAAAATCGGTCCCGGCACCGACCCGTCGGCGGAGATGGGGCCGCTGGTCACCCGCCAGCACCGCGACAAGGTGCGCGGCTACATCGACCTCGGCATCGAGGAGGGGGCGAAACTGGTGGTGGATGGCCGTCATGTGGAGATCGCCGATCCGGAGTGCGGCGACGGCTATTTCCTCGGCGGCACGCTGTTCGACCACGTCATGCCGGAGATGCGGATCTACAGGGAGGAGATCTTCGGCCCGGTGCTGGCGGTGGTCCGCGTTCCCGACTACCGCACGGCGGTCGACCTGATCAACGCGCACGAGTTCGGCAACGGCACCGCCATCTTCACCCGCGACGGCGACACCGCGCGCGCCTTCGGGGCGGAGATCGAGGTCGGCATGGTCGGCGTCAATGTGCCGATCCCGGTGCCGATGGCCTTCCACAGCTTCGGTGGCTGGAAGCGCTCGCTGTTCGGCGACCATCATATGCATGGGCCGGAGGGCGTGCGCTTCTACACCCGGCTGAAGACCATCACCAGCCGCTGGCCGACCGGCATCAGGTCCGGCGCCGACTTCGTGATGCCGACGATGACGTGAGCGGGAACGTATGATCCTTCAGTGTCCACGCCTGAGCCCAACACGGCTTCGCCAGGGGGCGGAGACGCATCGCGAGACCATCCGGCACCACAGAGGGCGACCATGAGCAAGCTGCTGCTGCGCAACCACGCACCGGATCCGGACGGCCGGGTGCACCATGTCACGCCCGAATCGGCGGGCTGGTCGTGCATCGGGTTCGACCTCTACCGCCTAGAGGAGGGGATGACCGTTTCCGGCGAGGATGCGGACCGCGAGACCTGTCTGGTCTTCGTCGCCGGGCGCGGTGCGGCGATGGCCGGCGACCGGGAATGGGCGGAGCTTGGCGACCGCATGTCGCCCTTCGAGGACAAGCGGCCCTACGCGATCTATCTGCCGCAGGGCACGCCGTGGCGGGTGCGGGCCACCACCGCGCTGGAACTGGCGGTCTGTACCGCGCCCGGCCTGAATGGCGGGCTGCCGGTGCGGCTGATCGGTCCGGAGGATGTCGGCGCCTCGGTCCGCGGGCGCGGCAGCAACACCCGCCATGTCTTCGACATCCTGCCCGACTCGCAGCCGGCCGACAGTCTTCTGGTGGTGGAGGTCGTCACCCCGGCCGGCAACTGGTCCAGCTACCCGCCGCACAAGCACGACAGCGACGACGGCACGGCGGAAACCCAGCTGGAGGAGACCTATTACCACCGCATCGACCCGCCGCAGGGCTTCGCCTTCCAGCGCGTCTACACCGACGACCGCTCGCTGGACGAGGCGATGGCGGTGGAGAATGGCGACCTCGTCATGGTCCCGCGCGGCTACCACCCGGTCGGCGCCGCCCACGGCTACACCGGCTATTACCTGAACGTGATGGCCGGCCCGCGCCGCGCCTGGCATTTCAACACCGCCCCGGAACACCGCTGGCTGCTGGCCCCGGTCTGACCGGCGGAGCGCGGTCAAGGTCCCGGCAAAGGAAAGGCCCCCGTCCGGCAATTCGGACGGGGGCCTTTCCATGGGAGACAACTTGCCACCGGACCTTGCGGACCTTGCCATCCGGCGGCGGCGTGTTTCGCCTCAGAGGTCGCCGAGCGACCGGTCGATCTCCCACACCAGCCGGTCGGCCAGCTTGATCGAGCGGGCGAGGTCGGCGGGGCACATCCCCAGGCCGGGATCCTCGACCACCGGGAAGCTCTCCGCCTTGTCGATTCCCAGGCCCTTGGCGGTGACCAGCACCTCGTAGCTGCGGTTGTCCTCGTTGAACATGCATTCGGTCTCGAAGCCGCGGGCATCGCTTTCGGCCCACATGATCGCTTTGCTCATGGTCTCGTATCCTGATGTAAAGGGTTCATTATCTGGCGAGTTTACTTGGCGAGCGCCGCGTCCTTGCGGGCGGCGGACTTGCCGGCGGGCTTGACCTCGACCGGTGCGGCGTCCTGGGCCGATGGCTCGACATAGGCGCGCCCATAGTAGCTGTCGATCAGCAGCTGCCGGATCTCGGCGACCAGCGGATAGCGCGGGTTGGCGCCGGTGCACTGGTCGTCGAAGGCGGCTTCGGCAATCGCATCGACCCGCGCCAGGAAGGCCGCCTCCGGCACCCCCGCCGCCTGGATCGAGGCCGGGATCTCCAGCGCCCGCTTCAACTCCTCCACCCAGCCGATCAGCTTCTCGACCCGCTCATGGTCGCGGCTGCCGCCCAGCTCCAGATGACGGGCAATCTGCGCATAGCGCGCCACGCCCTTCGGACGGTCATACTGGCTGAACGCCGTCTGCTTGGTCGGGATGTCCGCCGCGTTGTAGCGGATCACGTTGGCGATCAGCAGCGCGTTGGCGATGCCGTGCGGGATGTGGAACTCCGCACCCAGCTTGTGCGCCATCGAATGGCACACCCCCAGGAAGGCGTTGGCAAACGCGATGCCGGCCAGCGTCGCCGCATTGTGCACCAGCTCCCGCGCCTTCGGATCCTGCGCCCCGTTGCGGTAGGCCGAGGGCAGATGCTCCTTCAAGAGCTTCAGCGCCTGCAACGCCTGCCCATCGGAATACTCGTTCGCCACCACCGAGACATAGGCCTCCAGCGCATGGGTCACCGCGTCGATGCCGCCCGCCGCCGTCAGGCTTTTGGGCATGTCCATCACGAGGTTGGCGTCGACGATCGCCATGCTCGGCGTCAGCTCATAGTCGGCGATCGGATATTTGGTCCCGGTGCGCTCGTCGGTCACCACGGCAAACGGCGTCACTTCCGAGCCGGTGCCGGACGTGGTCGGCACCGCCACCAGCTGCGCCTTCACGCCGAGCTTGGGAAAGGTGTAGATGCGCTTGCGGATGTCCATGAAGCGCAGCGCCAGATCCTCGAACGCCACCTCGGGCGCCTCGTACATCACCCAGATGATCTTGGCCGCGTCCATCGGCGAGCCGCCGCCCAGCGCCAGGATCACGTCGGGCTGGAAGGCATTCGCCAGCGCCACGCCCTTGCGCACCACCGCCAGCGTCGGGTCGGCCGAAACCTCGAAGAAGGTCTCGACCTCCAGCCCCAGCGATTTCAGCACGCGGACGCTGTCGTTGACATGGCCGTTCTCGAACAGGAAGCGGTCGGTGACGATCAGGCAGCGCTTCCTGCCGCGCAGCTCCTCCAGCGCGAAGGGCAGGCAGCCGCGGCGGAAATAGATCGACTTGGGCAGCTTGTGCCACAGCATGTTCTCGGCCCGCTTGGCCACCGTCTTCTTGTTGATCAGGTGCTGCGGCCCGACATTCTCCGAGATCGAGTTGCCGCCCCACGAGCCGCAGCCCAGCGTCAGCGAGGGTGCGAGGCGGAAGTTGTAAAGGTCGCCGATGCCGCCATGGGACGACGGCGTGTTGATCAGGATGCGGGCGGTCTTCATCTTGTCGCCGAAATGGCGGATGCGGTCGGCCTGCCGGTCCTGGTCGGTGTAGAGCGCCGAGGTGTGGCCGATGCCGCCAAGCGCCACCAGGGCTGCGGCCTTGTCGCAGGCCTCGGCGAAGTCCTTGGCGCGGTAGAGCGCCAGGGTCGGCGACAGCTTCTCATGGGCGAAGGGTTCGCTGTCGTCCACGTCGGTGACTTCGGCGATCAGCACCTTGGTGGCGAGCGGCACATTCAGCCCGGCCATGGCGGCGATGGCGTGGGCGGGCTGGCCGACGATGTCGGCATTGAGATGGCCGTCGGTCAGCAGGACCTTGCGCACGGCGTCGGCCTCGCGCGGCGACAGGATGTAGCCGCCATGATGGGCGAAGCGGTCGCGCACGGCGTCATAGACGGCCTCGACCACCACCGCCGACTGTTCGGACGCGCAGACCACGCCATTGTCGAAGGTCTTGGACATCAGGATGGAGGCCACCGCGCGCTTGATGTCGGCGAACTCGTCGATGACGGCCGGCGTGTTGCCGGCGCCGACGCCGATGGCGGGCTTGCCCGACGAATAGGCGGCCTTGACCATGCCCGGCCCGCCGGTGGCGAGGATCAGGGCGATGTCGGGGTGGTGCATGACGGCGTTGGAGAGTTCGAGCGAGGGCTCGTCGATCCAGCCGATGATGTCGTCGGGCGCGCCGGCCTCCACCGCGGCGGCGAGCACGAGGCGGGCGGCCTCGCAGGTCGATTTGCGGGCGCGGGGATGGGGGGAGAGGACCAGCCCGTTGCGGGTCTTCAGCGCGATCAGCGCCTTGAAGATGGCGGTGGAGGTCGGGTTTGTGGTGGGGACGATGCCGCAGATCAGGCCGACCGGCTCGGCGATGGTGAGGATGCCGGCGTCGTTGTCCTCGGACAGGACGCCGCAGGTCTTGTCGTCCTTGTACTTGTTGTAGATGTATTCGGCGGCGAAGTGGTTCTTGATGACCTTGTCTTCCATGACGCCCATGCCGGTCTCCGCCACCGCCATCTTGGCGAGCGGGATGCGGGCGTTGGCGGCGGCCAGAGCCGCGCTGCGGAAGATCAGGTCGACCTTCTCCTGCGAATAGTCGGCGAAGCGCGCCTGCGCCGCCTTAACCCGCGCAATCAGGGCGTTCAGGTCGGAAAGGGTTTTAACGGTCGTGACCATGATCGGGCGTCTCCCGTCGGGTGTCGCCAAAGGGCCGGTTTCCCGGCCCGGAACCCCCGAATCTCTCGGTTCCATGCGATATGTAGGAAACCTACATCCTGCCCGGCGACGGCGCAAGAGTGGTCCTACCACTTGCCGTGAGATTTGATCTGGATCATGTCATTCCAAGCGGATAGGGGAGCGTCCTGGCAGGAGGGACGCCATTTCCCCACATATTCTGGTATAAAACTGCCTTAATAGAAATGTAGTTTCACTACATGATAGCGTTGCGCCGGAGCCGTCTCAATCATGCGCAGAAAAAGCCCATGAAATGGCGGAGGTCACGCCCCCGCCTGTTCTTCGTACCAGGGCTTGGTTGCCTTGACGATGCGCACCACCGACAGCATCACCGGGACCTCGACCAGCACCCCGACCACGGTGGCGAGCGCCGCTCCGGAGCCGAGCCCGAACAGGCTGATGGCCGCCGCCACTGCCAGTTCGAAGAAGTTGGAGGCGCCGATCAGCGCGGCCGGCGCCGCCACGCACCACGCCACCCCGAATCGGCGCGACAGCCAATAGGCGAGGCCGGCATTGAAATAGACCTGGATCAGGATCGGCACCGCCAGCAGCAGGATCACCAGCGGCTGCGCCAGGATCTGCTCGCCCTGGAAGCCGAACAGCAACACCAGCGTGGTCAGCAGCGCCAGTAGCGACATCGGCTGGATGCGGCCGAGCACGCGCGCCAGCGCCGGCTCGCTGCCGGTCGCCAGCAGGCTGCGCCGCCAGAGCTGGGCGGCCACCACCGGGATGACGATGTAGAGCAGCACCGACACCAGCAGCGTCCCCCACGGAACGGTGATCGACGCCACCCCCAGCAGCAGACCGACCAGCGGCGCAAAGGCGAACACCATGATCAGGTCGTTCAGCGCCACCTGACTCAGTGTGTAGTGCGGTTCGCCGTCGCACAGGTTGGACCAGACGAACACCATGGCGGTGCAGGGGGCGGCGGCCAGCAGGATCAGCCCGGCGATGTAGGAGGAGATCTGCTCCTGCGGCAGCAGCGGGGCGAACAGATGGCCGATGAAAAGCGTGCCGAGCAACGTCATCGAGAAGGGCTTGACCGCCCAGTTGATGAACAGCGTCACGCCGATGCCGCGCCAATGTTCCTTGACCTGCCCCAGCGCGCCGAGGTCGATCTTCAACAGCATCGGCACGATCATCAGCCAGATCAGCAGGGCGACCGGCAGATTGACCTGGGCGATCTCGGCCGCGGCAATCGCCTTGAACAGGCCGGGCACCAGATGGCCGAGCGCGATGCCGGCGACGATGCACAGCGCCACCCAAAGGCTGAGATAGCGCTCGAAGGTCCCCATGGCGGGACGCGCTGCCGGGGCGGATTGGATGTCAGCGGTCATGGACTTGCCCCCCGTCAGGATTTCGCCTGAGCCAAGTCGTCCATCCGGCGCTTCAGCGCCATGCGGTCCAGCGACGCGATGGGCAGGCTGGCGAAGGACCGGATACGGCGTTCGATCTGCCCGAACACCGTGGCGGTGAAGGCGGCCTTCTCGGCGTCGGTTCCTTCGGCGCCGGACGGGTCGGGAAAGCCCCAATGGGCGCTGATCGGCTGCCCCGGCCACACCGGGCAGACCTCCCCCGCGGCGTTGTCGCAGACGGTGACGATGAAATCCATGTGGGGGGCGCCGGGCAGGGCGAACTCGTCCCAGCTCTTCGACCGAAGGTCAGCCGTCGGAAAGACCAGCCGCTCCAGCAGGTCGCGGACGGTGGGGTTGATGCGCCCGGACGGCTGGCTGCCGGCGCTGAAGCCGCGGAAGCGGCCCTTGCCCTCCCGGTTCAGCAGGCATTCCGCCATGACGCTGCGGGCGCTGTTGTGCGTGCAGAGGAACAGTACGTTGTAGACGCGGTTCTCGGCCATTCTTCGCTCCGTTTTCGGATGTCAGCAGCCGCAGCGAGGGCTTGCGGTCTTTTCGGTATTGGCCGCTTCCGGCGTCGGCGCGCAGACCGGGATGCAGGTGCCGGCATTGGCCGACCGGCCGCAGCAGTTCTCCGACAGGAAGCCGACGATCCCGGTCATCCGCTCGAAATCGGCCGAATAGATCAGCGACCGGCTCTCCCGCCGCTGCAGGATCAGCCCGGCATTGGTCAGCGCCGACAGGTGGAAGGACAGGGTGGCCGGCGCGACCGCCAGCGCCTCCGCAATCGATCCGGCGGCGCGGCCTTCCGGTCCGGCCTCCACCAGCAGGCGGAAGATGTCCAACCGCGTTTCCTGTGCCAGCGCCGCCAGCCCGGCCAGGACATCCTTCTTTTCCATGCCGACACCCATAGATTCGATGATTCGACAATTATCGAAATGACAGCTGGAGCGCAGGGTGTCAACGATATTTCCATGAGTGTCGAAATGACCTGCTGTTGCCCACCGCCCGATGCAGGGCGCCGGAAAAACCAAAGGCCTCCGCAGCGATGCCGGCGGAGGCCTTGGTGGAACGAACTCGTTCAATCGGAAGGTCAGAAGCCGATGATGCCCGTCATCCAGAGCAGGATCACGATAATTCCGGGAACGCCCAGAAGCCAGAGCAGGATAGGCATGCGTTTCCTCCATATTCAGATGGTCAGGCTGCAAGAGCACTGCTCTTCGATGCTGCTGAATTAACGGAGTGACTTGCCGATCTGTTCCCTCGTTTCTCCCGCCGAGGCCACGGTTCGCGTAAAAATTTTTCGGTACCGCCGATGGCATCGACCGTGATTGCATCGCAGCAACGACGATAAAGTCATCAATCCTCCAGCAGCGACCGCTCGGCGGCGATGATCGACACCAGGGCGTCCATCACCGCGCGCACCCGTGCCGACCGCCGGAGATCGTTGTGCACCAGCAGCCACAGCTCGCGCGGCTGCGGCGGCGGAAGGCCCGCGGCCGGTACCGCCTGGACCAGGACTGCATCCATCCGACCCAGGAAATGCGGAATCGCGGCGATGCCGATGCCGGCCGCAGCGGCGGCGCGCAGACTCATCAGATCGTTGGCGCGAAAGACGAAGGGGCGGCGGCCGGCCACCTGCCGTAGCCAGCGCTGCTGCGGCACATGGTCCATGCTGTCGTCATAGCCGATGAATTCCCAATCGGCCTCGTCGCGGCCGGCGAGATAATCCCGCGTCGCATAGAGCCCGTAGCCCATGGCGCCAATCCGGCGGGCGACCAGCCCATCGTCCTCCGGCCGTTGCAGGCGCAGCGCGAGGTCGGCCTCCCGCCGGGTCAGGCTGACCGCACGGACGTCGCCGACCAGCTCCACCACCAGCTTGGGCAGCGTCCGCCGCAGGCCGGCCAGCCGCGGGGCGAGGAAACTGCTGGAGAAGGCCGGCGGTGCCGACAGGCGCACCACACCGGCCGGCTCGCCCGGCTGGCCGCGGGCATGGCGCTCCACCGCCAGCACCCCGTCCTCCACCCGGCGGGCCAGGACCGCGAACTCCTCCGCTTCCGCGGTCGGGGCATAGCCGCGCGGCAGCCGGTCGAACAGGCGCACGCCGAGGTCGGCTTCCAGCGCCGCCACCCGGCGGGCGACGGTGGAATGGTCCACCCCCAGCCTCCGTGCCGTCGCCGACAGGCTGCCGCTGTCCGCCAGCGCGAGGAAGACGCGCAGGTCATCCCAATTCATCGGCTCGTTCCATCGGTCACCGCATCTCTGCGCAAAAACACCCAGGAGTTGGGCGACTTTGCCGAATTTCGGCGCGCTGCGCCACAGATTAGCCTCCGCTCCATCGCAACGATCAACGGAGACAGCCGATATGATCCGCTCAATCCAGATGGCCGGGCCGGGCGGCGCCGAGGTGATGCAGCCCACCCTCATCGACCTGCCGGCCCCGCGCGAGGGCGAGATCCGCCTGCGCCATGCCGCCGCCGGGGTCAATTTCGTCGACATCTACCACCGCACCGGCCTCTATCCGCTGCCGGCCTATCCCGCGACGCTCGGGGTCGAGGGGGCCGGCATGGTGGAGGCGGTCGGACCGGGGGTGGAGGGGCTTGCCGTCGGCGACCGCGTCGCCTGGGCCGGGCTGCCCGCCGGCGGTTATGCCGAGGCGCGCCTGCTGGCCGCCGACCGTGCGGTGCGCCTGCCCGATGGCGTCGAGCCGGTGGCCGCCGCGTCGCTGCTGCTGCGCGGCGTCACCGTTCACATGCTGCTCAACCGGGTCTGCCCGGTCGGGCCGGGGAGCACGATCCTGGTGCATGCCGCCGCCGGCGGTCTTGGCCTTCTGCTGACCCAATGGGCGAAGAGCCTGGGCGCCACCGTCATCGGCACGGTCGGCAGCGCCGCCAAGGCGGAAACCGCCCGCGTCCATGGGCTCGACCATGCGATCCTGTATCGGGACGAGGATTTCGTCGCCGCCGTCCGCGACCTGACCGGCGGGCGCGGCGCCGATGTCGCGGTGGACGGCATCGGCGGCGACACGCTGCGCCGGACCTTCGACGCGGTGCGGCTGTTCGGCACCGTGGCCAGCGTCGGTCAGGCCGGCGGGCCGGTCGCCCCGGTCGAATTGTCCGAACTGGGACCGCGCCGCTCGCTCTGCCTCGCCCGGCCCAGCGTGTTCGCCTACATGGCCGATCCAGCCACCTACCGCGCCGCCGCCGGGGAGGTGCTGGCCCGTGTCGCCGCCGGCCTCAGCGCCGGTCCGGTGACCTGCCTGCCGCTCGATGCCGCGGCGGAGGCCCATCGCGCGCTGGAGGGGCGGGGCACCACCGGCGCCCTGGTCCTCACGCCCGGTTGAGGCGCGCCGCCGGGACCAGCCATTTCTCCATGGCGTAATTGTGGATCGGCACATCGCCGATTTTGAGGTCCCGGCGTTCCAGCAGGGTGAAGCCGCGGCGCAGCAGGAAGGGGCGGGCGGCCTCGCTCGCCTCCACATGCAGGCGGGGGTGGCCGAGCGCCAGGGCACGCGCCTCCAGCACGTCGACCAGCGCCGACATCACGCCGCGGCCGGCCGCCTCCGGCGCGCAATAGAGGAAGTTGATGTGGCCGTCGGTCTCGACGTCGCTGAAGGCCACCGGCCGGTCGTCCCCGTCCACCGCGACCAGGGCGACGCGGCCGTCGCCATAGGCTTCCCGCACCCGCTCCACCGTCGGCGCCCGGGCGGCCCAGGCCTCCACCTGCTCGGCGCTGTAGAAGCGCGGGCCGATGCCGCGGACGGAGCGGGCGTAAAGCTGCGCCAGGATGGGCGCGTCCGACGGCCGGTAATCCCTGATCCTCATCTGTCCTATTCCCTGGCCCATTTCCTGGCCCATCTTTCGGCCCGTCCTTCAGGCGGTCATTTCCAGGCGGTCATTTCACTGGCGCCAGCCGCAAGACCGCGCCGTCCGCGGCATCGGTGATGACATAGAGGGCGTCGTCGGGACCCTGTGCCACATCGCGGATGCGCGCGTCGAGCGGAATGCGCTCGACCTCCCTCGCCCCTGTGCCATCGATGGCGACGCGCACCAGCCCCTTGGCGCTGAGGCCGCCGATCAGGGCACTGCCCTGCCAGTCGCGGAACAGTCCGCCGGTGTAGAAGGCCATGCCCGACGGCGAGATCACCGGCGTCCAGTGGATCACCGCGTCGGTGAACTCCTTGCGGGTCGGCGGGTCGGGGATGTCGCGGCCGTCGTAATGTTTGCCCCAGCTGACCAGCGGCCAGCCGTAATTCCTGCCGGCTTCCGGCCGGTTCAGCTCGTCGCCGCCCATCGGACCCATCTCGGCGATCCACAGCGCTCCGCTGCGCGGGTCGATGGCCGCCGCCTCGATGTTGCGGTGGCCGTAGGACCAGACGGCGCCCGCCGTCGTCCCCTCACCGGCGAACGGATTGTCCTTCGGAGCCGAGCCGTCGCGGTTCAGCCGGACCACCTTGCCCAGCGTGTTGTCGCGGGTCTGCGCCGGATCGAACTTGTAGCGCTCGCCCAGCGTCAGGAAGATGTGGCCGTCGGGCGCGAAGGCGATGCGGGTGCCGAAATGGTTGCCGCCGTCCACCTTGGGCGACTGGCGGAAGATGATCTTGAAATCCTCGATGCCGCGCTCGCCCAGCGTGCCGCGCCCCAGCGCCGTGCCTGCGGTGCCGCCGTCCCCCGGCTCGGCATAGGCGAGGTAGATGACACGGTTGCGGGCGAAGTCGGGATCGACGGCCACGTCCATCAACCCGCCCTGGCCCTGGTTGAAGACCTTGGGCGTGCCGGCCAGCGGGGAGGACAGCGAGCCGTCGCGCGCCATGATGCGCAGCCGCCCCGGCTTTTCCGTCACCAGCGCCCGGCCGTCGGGGAGGAAATCGATGCCCCAGGGCCGCTCCAGCCCGTCGGCGACGCGGCTGACCGCCACCGGTCCGGCGCTGGTGCGGACGGTCTTCACCGTCTGGGCATTGCCCGCCTGCGCCTGTCCTTGCCCCTGTTGTGCCTGCGCCGGCGCGAGCGGAATGGCGAGGGCGGCAATGAGAGCGGCGATTGGAGCGGTGTCCGACAGGGTCAGGGTGCTGCGCATCACGATCCTCCGGTTTTTCGGGATTGGCCTTGCAGATGGGGGTGCGGGTCCGGCGGCCAAGGCCGGCTCCCCCGAAAGACTCCCCCGCCGAGATGGCCGACCACAGCCTGGACGCAATTCGTCACATGATTGTGTGCATACCCGGGTCATCCGATTTCACATGCCGGCTGTTACCGTTCCGTTGCGGCGTTCGGAGCAGGGCACGGGGCATGGAAGAATTTTATCGCCGGCTGTCGTCCAGCCTCCCACGCGCCGCTTGGGCACAGTACGGGATCACGCTGCTGCTGGTCGGGCTGACGGCGCTGGTGCGCCATGCGCTCGATCCGCTGCTGTTCAAATACCCGTTCCTGCTCTTCATCCCGACCATCTTTGTCGTCGCCCTGCTGTTCGACCGCGGGTCGGGCTATCTGGCGGCGGCGCTGTCGGGTCTGTGTGCGGCTTGGCTCTTCATGAAGCCGGAGGGAATGCTGTGGGTCGCCGAGCCGGGCGACCGCTTGGCCTTCCTCATTTATTTGGGTGTGGGTTTCGGCATCGCCGGCGGTGCCCATGCCCTGCGCCGGGCGAACGAGCGGCTGCGCGAATATTCGGACCGGCTTGCCGCCGCCAATGAGGAAAAGGATCTCATGCTGCACGAGATTCATCATCGGATCCGCAACGACCTGCAACAGATCTGCGCCCAGCTGACGCTCGCCGCCCACAAGGCGGGGGCGGGGGCGGGGGCGGAACAGGACATCGTCAGCGGCACCATCGAGCGGATCGGCGTGCTGGCCCGCGTCTATGTCCGGCTGCGCCGGGTGGAGGGCGTCAACATCGTCAGTTCGAAGGATTTCCTGGAAAGCCTGGTGGAGGATATCCAGCTCGGCGTCGTCGGGGTCAGGCCGGTGGCGGTCATCGCCGAGGTGGACGATGCCGATCTCGACATGAGCGTCGCGGTGGCGGTCGGCACCATCGCCAACGAACTGATCACCAACGCGCTGAAATACGCCTTTCCCGATGGCCGTGCCGGCCGCATCGAGCTGAGCTTCTGCAAGGAGGCAAGCGGGTGCGTGCTGCGCGTCTGCGACGACGGCGTGGGCATGCTGTCCGAGCGGCCGCAGGGGACCGGGCTGGGCGGCCGGATCATGCGGCTGCTTGCCCTGCAACTGCGCGGCAGCCTCGATATCGAGCCGAGGCCGGAGCGCGGGGTGAAGGCGACCCTGCGCTTTCCCTGCTGCCAGGCGGCGTCGCCCGCGGGCGACGGTCCCGCCGTCTGCTGAAAAACAGGCCGCGCCGGCACAGGGGAGGGCGATTTCCCGCGACCGGCCAATCTGCGTCAATGCGAAGGTCCTCCCTGCCGCGTAGACTGGCCGGCGTGAAGCACAGCGCCGGCCGCGGGCCGTTTGCGAAGTCACGCCAAACAGCCCCCCGACCGGCGGCCACCATACTGGGAGGACGCCATGGTCATGATGAAAGCGGCGGTGTTCGTCGAACCGGGCCGCAAGGGGAGGGCGATTTCCCGCGACCGGCCAATCTGCGTCAATGCGAAGGTCCTCCCTGCCGCGTAGACTGGCCGGCGTGAAGCACAGCGCCGGCCGCGGGCCGTTTGCGAAGTCACGCCAAACAGCCCCCCGACCGGCGGCCACCATACTGGGAGGACGCCATGGTCATGATGAAAGCGGCGGTGTTCGTCGAACCGGGCCGCATCGTGCTGGACGACAAGCCGATCCCCGACGTCGGGCCGCTCGACGCGCTGATCCGCATCACCACGACGACGATCTGCGGCACCGACATCCACATCCTGAAGGGCGAATATCCGGTCGCCCGTGGTCTGACCATCGGCCATGAGCCGGTCGGCGTCATCGAGAAGCTGGGCTCCGCCGTCACCGGCTACCGGGAGGGGCAGCGGGTGATCGCCGGGGCCATCACCCCCAGCGGCCACAGCAACGCCTGCCTGTGCGGCTGCCATTCCCAGGACGGCGCCGGCACCCGGCATGGCTGGAAGCCGCTCGGCGGCTGGCGCTTCGGCAACAGCATCGACGGCTCCCAGGCCGAATACCTGCTGGTCCCGGACGCGATGGTCAACCTCGCCCCGGTTCCCGACGGGCTGATCGACGAGGAGGTGCTGATGTGCCCCGACATCATGTCCACCGGCTTCGCCGGGGCGGAGCGCGGCAACATCCGCATCGGCGACACGGTCGCGGTCTTCGCGCAAGGCCCCATCGGCCTGTGCGCCACCGCAGGCGCCAGGTTGAAAGGCGCCACCACCATCATCGCCGTCGACACCGTGCCGGTGCGGCTGGAGATGGCGCGGCGGATGGGGGCCGACCATGCGGTGGATTTCCGCCAAGCCGATCCTGTCGAGGAAATCATGCGGCTGACCGACGGCCGCGGCGTCGATGTCGCCATCGAGGCGCTGGGCACCCAGGCGACCTTCGAGGCGGCGCTGCGCGTGTTGCGGCCGGGCGGCACGCTGTCCAGCCTCGGCGTCTATTCCGGCGATTTGCGCCTGCCGCTGGGGCCGTTCGCCGCCGGTCTCGGCGACCTTACCATCGTCACCTCGCTCTGCCCCGGCGGCAAGGAACGGATGCGCCGGCTGATGGGCGTCGTCGCCTCCGGCCGCGTCGACCTCAAGCCGCTGGTCACCCACCGCTTCCCGCTGGAGCGGATCGAGGAGGCCTACGAGTTGTTCGGCCACCAGCGCGACGGCGTGCTGAAGGTGGCGATCACGCCGAACTGAGGTGCATTGCGACGCTGGCGTCTTCCCCTCCCCTCCCCCTATTCACGCTTCTTGACCATCAGGAAGGCCACGGTGCAGAGGAAGGGCAGCCCAGCGTCGCGCATGTCCTTGTCGATGTGGAGTATGGCGGCGTAGAGCGCGATGCCGACCAGCGCGATCGTCGGAAGCAGTGCTTCGGCGATGCCGAGGACGCCGCGCCCCTCCAGCCATGCACCCACTGCCAAGGTCGCATGGACCAGCGCGATCAGGATAAGGAGGGCGATGCCGGCCATCGCGACATATTCCAGGGTGACTGCCGCCGGCAGATAGGCGGCGGGAACCGATCCCGACAGGACCGGCGACAGCGTGTCATGCGCCGTGTTCACCGTGGCGACGGCGATGTAATGCAGTGCCGTCGCCAGCAGCAGATTGCCCGACAGCAAATCCACGATCCGCCAGGGCAGGAAAGCCGGCCAACGGATCCGGTCGAGAACGAGGATCGCCAGGGCGGTCGCGCTGGCGAACAGCAGCGCATAGTCGGGCGACAACGGCCATTTCGACAGCTTGTGCCCGAGGATCAGGCTGTCGAACAGCGCCATCGACAGCCCCGGCAGGGCGATGGCGGCAGTGCGGAGGGAGTCCCGGTGGCGAGCGAACATCCGCCCGGCCGCGACGAAAAGGATCCAGGGAAACACGGGGAACCAGCCTGGGAAGGGCGACACGAACAGGTCGTAGACGTAGGGAAGAGGGAGGACGACCCAGGCGCCGCACAACGCGCAAAGGAAGAGGGCGATGAACGCCCGGTTGGCGGCGCCGATCCTGGCGTGGATGTCGAACAGTAGCCGTGCGGCGAAGAGGAACATGAAAAAGTCGCAGGTGAACGGATTCCCCGCCGTGTAGAGGCCGTGGATTGCCGCCAGGATGAACAGCTTCAGGTGACCTTCGATCCGTTTGCCCAGCGGCTTTCTCAGGAAGTTGTCGAGAGTCATTCCGAAAGCAAAGAAGAACATCACCGGCGCCAACTCGAAGACGAATTGCAGAATGTTGACGAGATGGTAGCTATCCGGAATGTTGCGGCCCCAATGGGCCGCCACCATGAAGACGAGGGCGGTGACGCGGATGACGTCCAGGCTTCTGTCCCGGGCCGGCTGAGGAGCCGGCGGAGGAGGTGGCGTGGGCATTTGATCGCTCCCCAGGATGGGCGGAGCCGTGATCCGGTTTGCCGTGGAGAAGGTTTCGGCCGGGCTGGGTGGCATCTGGCGCTCCCTCACGACCGGCGCGGATGGAGGATCCGCAGGCGTTTCGGCAGCGATGCCGCCCAGACGGCGACCGCGGCCCGTTCCTTGCGGTCGAGCATCCAGACCATGAGGAGCGTTGCTCCCAGATAGAGGGGCAGGGCTGGCAGCGTCTTGGTGTAGAAGGGATCGAACCCTTTTTCGTAGCGCCAGAAGGGGGCGAGGGAAAAGGGGGCCAGCGCCGCGACGCAGAAAATCCAGCGCGAGAACCACCAGGACGGCACAAGGGCGGCCAACGCCAGGATCCACAGCATGAACCAGGGCCACAGGTGGGTCGCTACGCTGAACACCACTGCGGCCATTACCGCGGTGGCCGCCCTCCAGGTATTTTCCGTGGTCGGCCGCCGGTACAGCATGGACAGGGTCCACAGGGCGAAACCGGCGAAGGCGCTGCGCACCAGCCAGCGCAGGGGGGCGAGGTCCATGCCCAGCAGCCGCTCCGCCACCCGGACCACGTCCACCGGCTGCAGCCACTGCCAGCCGGACATGCCGCGGACCCCGTCGAAGAAGGTCGGCGAGCGGTAGAAGAGGAAAAGGACGGCCAGGAAGAAGGCTGCGGCCGGCATTCCGCGCAGGATGTAGTCGAGGATCCGGCTTTTGAGGGGCGTGCGTCCGGATTTCCGGAAGCGGTAGAGCAGATCGACCGAGACCAGGACGGCGCTGGTGTATTTGCAGGCAGCCGATGCGGCCAGCGCCAGCGGGCCGGCACGGTCGCCGGAGGGCAGGCGCATCAGCCACAGCATCATGAAGACGACCATGGCCATGTCGTTGTGTCCTTCGCCGGCCGTGTAGATGTGGCCGACAGGCAGCCAGCCGAAGGCGACGATACCGGCGGCGGCGGTTGCCTCGTCATGGGTCCGGCCGATCTGTCGGACGATGGTCAATCCGCCGATCCAGGCGACGGCCAGGACCAGCTTGAACAGAAGTCCGGTCAACCAGACATTTCCGCCGCTGAGAGCCATGACGCCGGCCGAAATGACCGCCCAGAGCGGGCCGTAGGTCATCATCGCCGGCACCTCGTCGAAAGGAAAGGCGGCGGCCTGCGCCAGCGTGAAGGGAACATAGTAGGGATTGAGGCGCTGGAGAATCTCCCCGCCCCACAGCGCGGAGAACCAGATGTCCTGCGTCATCACCGGAAAGGACGGAAGGCACGCGATGGTGAAGACGACCGGCCAGATGAAGAGGCGGTCCGTGACTGCCTTCGGGATCGGTCCGTTGAAATCGGACAGCCGGCGAAACAACCATGCGGCCAGGAAAACCGGCAAGGCAATCGGCAGGCAATAGGACAGAAAATAAAAGCCGTCATGGGTGAAGACGTTGCCTTCGGAGAGCGCGTATCCCAGTGGGATCGGTAAGTCGGTGACGGCGGCTGCCAGACGGTCGAAGAAGGCGGCTTGGTTGGGCAGGTCGATTTCGCTATGGCGCGCATCAGACGATGCAAGAAAGTAGCTTAGGATGGTGTAGATTGATAAGGATAGAGTCGTTACTAATCCATATATGTCGACTGTTCCAATTATTTCCGTAACGTATAATTCAGATCCTAAGGAAATATTGTGATTTATGTGCTTCCTGATCCGCATGATTTTTATCCCTCTTATATTTCTCCGGGACAGCTATGGTCTAAATTTTAAGTGATGTTTGCGGACCGAATGAGTTTTCGGAAGAGTGTCCAGCGAAAATGCTTTGGTGCTAATACGGGAGCTTCCCGTATGGTTGCAGCCCTGCGCACAGTTCCGCGAATCGCCCTCGTTCGATACTGCGCGTTCGGAGAAGACGAAACCGTTTCGACGGCAAAGGTCCGACATCCCGGGGCCATTCAATTCGACGAAGGGCGCCCGGATGCTCTGTTCGGCCGCAGCGGCAAACATAAGAGTGCGCGTCGCCCCGCAATTTTGGCGCCGGGTCCACGGGCCTCCCGTATTTTGCCGGCCCTGAAAAAGAAAGCCCCTCTCCCATGGCGGGAAAGGGGCCTTTCAAGGTCACGCGCAACACCAGAGGAGAGAGGTCGAACGAGGAAAAGCAGTGGCTTACTTCGCCAGATCGACGGCTTCGGCCAGACGCTTCACCGCCTCCTGCGAAGTCATGGTGGAGTTGAAGTGGGCGGTCACCACGTCCAGGAAGGCGCCGCGGACCGCGCCGGGGACCGCCATTTCATGGGCCATCGAGGGCACGGCGCTGTTGGTGTCGATGGCGGTCTTCAGATCGTCCATCGACTTGACGGCGCATTCGTCGAAGCTGTCGCGCGCCATGTCCTGGCGGGCGGGGATCGAGCCCTTCAGCACGTTGAAGGTCTCCTGGAACTTCTTGCCCAGGATCAGCTTGGCCAGCAGCTTCTGGCCGGCGGCGCGGTCGGCTTTGGCCGAGCTGAACATGACGAAGCTGTCGGAATTGACGATGTAGCCGAACTGCCCCGGCACATGGGCGCAGACGAAGTCCTTGCCCGGCACCTTGCCGGCGGCGGTCAGCTCGCCTTTTTCCCAGTCGCCCATGATCTGCATGGCGGCCTGGCCGTTCATCAGCAGCCCGGCTGCGAGGTTCCATTCGCGGCCGGGGAAGCCGTCGTCGACATAGCCGCGCAGCTTGCGCATCTGGTCGAACACCTTGACCATCGTGTCGCTGGTCAGCGCCTTGGCGTCCAGCTCCACCAGCGCCTTGCGGTAGAAGTCGGGACCGCCAAGGCCGAGGGTGACGTCCTCGAACAGCGCGCCTTCCTGCCAGGGCTGGCCGCCATGGGCCAGCGGGATGATGCCGGCGGCCTTCAGCTTGTCGGCGGCGGCGTTGAACTCGTCCCAGGTCTTCGGGATGGCGACGCCGGCCTTCTCCATGACCTTCGGGTTCACCCACATCCAGTTGACGCGATGGATGTTCACCGGCACGGCGTAGTAATGGCCCTTGTAGGTCACCACGTCGCGGATCTGCGGCGGCAGGATGGCGTCCCAGTTCTCCGCCTTGGCGACCTCGTCCAGCGTCGCCAGCTTGCCCTGCGCCGCCCAGTCCTTGATGTTCGGACCCTTCAGCTGCACGGCGTTCGGCGGATCGCCGGCCAGCACGCGGGAGCGCAGCACGGTGCTGGCCGCGTCGCCGCCGCCGCCGGCGACCGGGGCGTCGATCCACTTGCCGCCCGCCGCCTCGAAATCCTGGCGCAGCGCGCCCGCAGCCTTCGATTCGCCGCCGGAGGTCCAGTAATGCAGAACCTCCACCGCCGGTTCGGCGTTGGCGGGTGCGGCCATGAGGGCACCGGCCATGATGGTGGCCAAGGCAATCATGCTGGTCGCGGTCATGCCGAGGATGGATTTGCTGAGAGACGGCATTTTGGACATTTCCCCCTGTTCCCTGTCTTCGTTCGGTTTCCCTGCCGGCCCCGGCTGTCCACCGTCCGGCCGCTGGAGGAACTCTATCCCGCGTGCAATTCGGCGCCCGGATTATTTGGTAACAACGCCTTATCACGGCCGCGCCGCTGTTACGCAACCGTTACAAAGCGGCCCGCGCGGCGCGCTGTACCCGGACCGGCGGGGGAGGCTACACTCGGCCCCAACGAAGAAGAAAGCCCCCGCGGGGCAGCGTACGGAAAAGGGAAGGGACGCCATGGAGCGCGCGCGCCATCTCCTGGTCGTGGACGACGATCCCGAGATCCGGGACATGCTGCATGATTTCCTGGTGAAGAGCGGCTTCCGCGTCTCCACCGCCGGCGACGGGCGCGAGATGGCGCGGGTGCTGGCGCAATGGCCGGTCGATCTCATCGTGCTCGACGTCATGCTGCCGGGGGAGGACGGGACCAGCCTGTGCCGTGGCCTGCGTGCCAAGTCGGAGACCCCCGTCATCATGCTGACCGCCATGGGCAGCGAGGTCGACCGCATCGTCGGGCTGGAGGTCGGCGCCGACGATTATCTGGTCAAGCCCTTCAGCGCTCGCGAACTGCTGGCCCGCATCCGCGCCATCCTGCGCCGCTGCGGCGGGCCGGAGCCGGTGCGCGAACGGCCGCGCGTGCTGGGCTTCGCCGGCTGGTCGCTCGACCAGGGGCGGCGGGAGCTGCGCACACCGGACCGGGTGGTGGTCCATCTCAGCCAGGGCGAATATGCCCTGCTCGGCACGCTGCTGGAGCGCGCGCCCCAGGTGGTGGAGCGCACCGAGCTGCTGGAGAAGCACCGTGGCGACACCTCGATCCCGTTCGACCGCAGCATCGACATCCAGATCAGCCGCCTGCGCCGCAAGCTGGAGGAAGGGCCGGGCGGCTCCGGGTTGATCAAGACGGTGCGCGGCATCGGCTATCAGTTCACCGCGGCGGTGGTGGACCAGGGCGAAGCCGCCTCTTCCGGACTGAGCCGTGGCGCTTGAACGGCTGCTGCCGGCCCGGCTGTCTCCTTCCCGTCTGGGCGCCGCCCGGCTGCGCCACCGCATCCTGGCGGCGATGGTGGCGCTGCTGGTGCTGACCCATGGCGGGGCGCTGGTCGGCATGCAACTGGTCGACGACCGCGCGCGGGAGCTGCTGACCGCCCACCGGCTGGGACCGTCGATGGCGGCGGCGGTGGAGGCGGCCGACCGCGCGCTGCTGGACGGGATCGCCGCCGGGCCGGCACTGGCACTGAGCGGGCTGCCCGACCTGTCGGTGTCCTGGCAGGGGCCCGGCACCCCGGCCGTGCCGTCCGGTTGGATGATGGAGGGGGTGGTCGACGCGCCGCGCCCGGTGTTCGTCGCCGTCCAGCGCGCCCTGCTGTCCGTCCATTCCGCCCGCGCCCAGACGCTGGCTGAATCCCTCTCCCTGGTGGCGGAGGACACAGCGGCCCAGCTGCGCGATGCCCGCGTCTATGTCCAGCTTGCCGGCGGCGGCTGGCTGGAGTTCGCCAGCCCGCGCTTCTGGCGGCCGCGGACCACGCCGTTCGAGATGGTGCTGGCCGGTCTGGCGGCCTTCGGTCTGGCGCTGGGGCTGCTGCTCTGGCTGCCCGGCCGGCTGGTCCGCCCGCTGGAGTCGCTGGCCGAGCAGGCGACCCGCCCGCACGACCGCCTGCATCCCCGTCCGCTGCCGGAAGATGGGCCGGAGGAGGTCGCCTCGCTCGCCCGCGCCTTCAACCAGGCGCGCAACGCGCTGCGCGACCTGATGGAGGGGCGCACCCATCTGCTGGCGGCGATCAGCCACGATCTGCGCACCCCGGCGACGCGGCTCCGGCTGCGTGCCGAATATGTCGATGACGATGCGCTGCGCGCCAAGATGATGGCCGACATCGACGAGATGGCGGCGATGGTCACCGCGACGCTGGAGTTCCTCGGCGACGACGTGCTGCGCGAGGAGGTCGAGGTGGTGGCCTTCGCCAGCCTGTTGCAGAGCCTGTGCGACGACTATGCCGACACCGGCTCGCCGGTGACCTACCACGAGCCGCCGCCGCTCCAGTTCGCCGCCGTCCGCACCATCTTCGGCGGCGGGGTGGAGCGCAGCGACCGTTTCGAGCAGGCCCGCCAGCTCCGCCTCGCCGGCCGCCCGTCCAGCCTGCGCCGCGCCTTCGCCAACCTGATCGACAACGCCATCAAGTACGGCGAGCGCGCCACCGTCTCCGTCGATGCCGACGCTGTCGAGATCGTCGTCGATGTCTGCGACGAGGGACCGGGCATCCCGGAGGCGGAGATCGCCAACGTCTTCAAGCCTTTCGTCCGGCTGGAGGGCTCCCGCAACCGCAAGACCGGCGGCAGCGGTCTCGGCCTGTCCATCGTGAAGTCGATCGTTGAGGCCCATCAGGGACGGATCGAACTGAGCAACCGCGCCAGCGGCGGCTTGCGGGTGCGGGTGACGCTGCCGCGGATGTTGTGAGGGGACGAGGATAAACGCCCTCTCCCGCCCCGGGAGAGGGAGGGGACCCACGAAGTGGGGAGGGTGAGGGGGAACCCAAGAGGCCCCAACCTGCCTGATCCTTGTACTACCCCTCACCCTTCCCACCGCTTCGCGGCGGGCCCCTTCCCTCTCCCGGGGCGGGAGAGGGAACGCACTTCGAGGAAGAGTTCGCTCACTTGTCCCAAGCCGGCGCCAGCCCCGCCGGACTGACTATCCGCCCGTTCGGTTGCGCCAGCTTCGCAATCGCCGCCATGTCGCCGTCATCCAGCACGAAGTCGAACAGCGCGAAATTCTCCGGCACCCGTTCCGGCTTGGCGGTCTTCGACAGCACGATGTGGCCCAGCTGGATCAGCCAGCGCAGCGTCACCTGCGCCGCCGTCTTGCCATGCTTGGCGCCGATCCGCTGCAACTCCGGATCGCGCGGCACCTTGCCGTCGGCCATGGCGTAATAGGCGGTGATCGCCACGCCCAGTTCGCTCGCCGCCGCCGCCATCGCGCTCTGGTCGAGATAGGGGTGGACCTCAATCTGGTTGGTGACGATGGGGGCCTGGCTGCGCTCGACCGACTCCCGCAGCTGGGCGATGTTCTGGTTGCTGACGCCGATGAAGCGGGTCTTGCCGGCCGCCTGCGCCGCGTTCAGCATCTCGATCTGCTCGGCGATGGCGACCTGATCGGCCGGCCAGTGCAGCAGCAGCAGATCGACCCGGTCGACCTTCAGCTTCTCCAGGCTCTCATCCACCGACGCGGCGAACAGGTCAGGGCTGTATTTGTCGACCCAGACCTTGGTGGTCAGGAACAGCTCGTCGCGCCGCGCGCCGGCCGCTTGCAGGGCGCGGCCGAGGGCGGCTTCGTTGCGGTAGATCTGCGCGGTGTCGAAATGGCGGAAACCGGCTTCGAGCGCCGCCGGAACCACCCGCTCGACCTCCTCGTCCGACATGCGGAAAACGCCGAAGCCCAATGCTGGGATTTCGGCGCCATTCGCTTTCACGGTCTGCATCCTGCTCTCTCTCCTAACCGGCGCCGTAGCGCGTCACTTCGCTTGGGAACGAGACATAGGGCGGGAGGGGCCGTCCGCAAACCGCTTCTCCCGCCCAATCACCTGTGAACCGAATTCCCAAATCGAAGGCTTCGAAGCATCACATCAGCTTGTCGAGCGTGATCGGCAGGTCGCGGATGCGCTTGCCGGTGGCGTTGTAGACGGCGTTGGCGACCGCGGCGCCGACGCCGGTGATGCCGATCTCGCCGATGCCGCGGGCACCCATCGGCGCCTGCGGGTCGGGGATGTCGGTGTAGAGGATCTCGATGGCGGGAACGTCCATCTGCACCGGCACGTGATAGTCGGCGAGCGAGGCGTTGACGATGCGGCCGGTGCGCGGATCGAAGTTGGTCTCCTCGGTCAGCGCCAGCCCGATCCCCATGATGATGCCGCCCTTGAACTGGCTGGTCGCCGTCTTGGCGTTCAGGATGCGGCCGGCGTCGAAGGAGCCGAGGAAGCGCGAGACACGGACCTCGCCGGTGATCTCGCTGACCCGGACCTCGCAGAACTGCGCGCCGTAGGAATGCATCGAGAAGGCTTCCATCTCCGCCGGCGGCGGGGCTTCGGCCTCGCAGACCAGCTCGCCGCGTCCCGACCGGCGCAGGATCGACTCATAGCTTTCGAAGCGCGCGGCATCGTCGCGGTGGCCGATGCCGCTGTCCCGCGTCTCGACCTCGGCCAGCGACAGGCCGGCCAGCGGCGAATCGTTGCCGGCGAGCTTCAGCAGCTCCTCGACGAAGACCTCCGTCGCGGCGATGACGGCGCCGCCGATGGAGGCGGTCTGCGTCGAGCCGCCGGCGATCACCCCGCGCGGCAGGGTCGTGTCGCCATACTCGAAGTCGACCTGCTCCAGCGGCACGCCGAGCCGGGCGGCGATGTGCTGGACCTGCACCGTCGCCGTGCCCATGCCCATGTCGTGCACCGCGGTCGAGACGGTCACCTGCCCGGCGGCCGTCAGCCTGATCCGCGCCGCACCGCCGGGGAAGCGGTGGTAGGGGTAGGTCGCCGTGGCGCATCCCATGCCGATCAGCCACTCGCCGTCCCGCTGCTGGCGTGGTGTCGGATTGCGGCGCTCCCAGCCGAACCGTTCCGCGCCCTTGTCGTAGGCGTCGATCAGGTGGCGGGAGGAGAAGGGCTTGCCGCTGGTCGGGTCCTTCTCCGGCTCGATGCGCCGCCGCAGCTCGATGGGGTCGAGGCCCAGCGTTGAAGCCAGTTCGTCGATGGCGCATTCAAGCGCGAAGGTGCCGACGGATTCGCCGGGCGCCCGCATGAAGGTGTTCGCCAGCATGTCCATGTCGGCGACCTCCTGGGCCAGCCGGACCGACTTGGCGGCATAGAGGTGGCGGGTCGGGAAGGTGAACTGCTCGGGGCAGGAGTTGTGCGCGGTCATTGCCGCGATGCCGGTGTGGATGAGCGCGTCGAGCCTGCCGTCGGCGCCAGCGCCCAGCGCCACCCGCTGCTCCGTCAGCGTCCGGCCGCCGACGACGCGGAACACACCCTCGCGCGACAGCATGATGCGCACCGGCCGGCCGGCGAGTTTCGCGGCGGCGCAGGCGAGGATCTGGTGGTCCCACAGGCATTTGCCGCCGAAGCCGCCGCCGACATAGGGGGAGGAGACGCGGACCTTGTCCGCTTCCAGCCCGAAGATGTCGGCCAGTTGCCCGGCGGTCAGGTCGAGAAGCTGGCTGGCGTCATGCACGCGCAGCTCGTCGCCGGTCCAGGCGACGGTCGCCGCATGCAGTTCGATGGCGTTGTGGTTGTGCCGCGGCGTCCGGTAGATTTGATCGACCTGCACCGCCGCACCCTTCAGCGCCGCCTCGGCATCGCCGATCTCGACCACCGGCGGCTGGCCCAGGATGTTGTCGAGCTGGCGCGGCGTCTTCCTGGCCTCGTCGAAGGAGGTCACCGCCGGCAGCGGCGCATAGTCGGCCGTCACCAGCGAGGCGGCATGGTCCGCCTGCTCCTGCGTCTCGGCGAGGACGACGGCGATGGGCTGGCCGTTCCAGTGGATTTCGTCATTTTGCATGACCGGCAGGTCGCTCGCCCCGGCGGCGGTTGGCGACGACATCATCAACGACGGCGCCTTCATCCGCGGCGCGTTGCGGTGGGTCATCACCAGCACGACGCCGGGAGCCGCCTCGGCCGCCGCGGTGTCGAGCGCCGTGATCCGCCCGCGCGCGATGGTGCTGAAGGCGAGCGCTGCGTAGCAGAGGCCCTCATAGGGAAACTCGGCGGCGAACCGCGCCTTGCCCTGGACCTTCAACGGCCCTTCGATGCGCGAAACCGGCTGGCCTAGCGTGCCCTGTCCCTGCGCGCCATGTTTTCGCAGCATCGGATCCTGCGTGACCGCCGGCTGCCAGCGGCCGGGCCGGGAAGCGGCGGCGTCGGATTGCGCGCTCATGCCTCGTCTCCTGTCAGGTCGCCGAGGACGGCGACGATGGTCCGTTTCGCCAGCTCGATCTTGAAGGCGTTGTCGCGAAGCCCGGTCGCGGCGGCCAGTTCCGCCTCCGCGGCGGCGCGGAAGCTCTCCGGCGTGGCCGGCCGGCCCTTCAGCGCCGCTTCGGCCGCCGAGGCACGCCACGGCTTGTGGGCGACGCCGCCGAGCGCCAGCCGCACGTCGCGCACCGTCCCGTCCTCGGCAAGATCGAGGGCGGCGGCGACCGACACCAGCGCGAAGGCATAGCTGGCACGGTCTCGCACCTTGCGGTAGGTCGAGCGGCGGGCGAAGGGCAGGGGCGGGAGTTCGACCGCGGCGATCAGTTCGCCCGGCGTCAGCTCCGTCTCGATGTCCGGCCGGTCGCCGGGCAGCCGGTGCAGGTCGGCAAGCGCGATGCTGCGCGGTCCCGTGGGGCCGTCCAGATGCACCGTCGCGTCGAGTGCGGCGAGCGCCACGCACATGTCGGACGGATGGGTGGCGACGCAGGCCGGCGAGGCGCCGAGGATGGCATGGTAACGGTTGAAGCCGTCGCGGGCGTCGCAGCCGGCCCCCGGCTGGCGTTTGTTGCAGGCCGCAGCAGTGTCGTAGAAATAACGGCAGCGCGTGCGTTGCAGAATGTTGCCGCCGACCGTCGCCATGTTGCGGATCTGGGCGCTGGCCCCGGCGAGGATCGCGCGGGCCAGCAGTGGATAATGCGTGCGGACATGGCCGTCGGCGGCGAGCGCGGTGTTGGTCGCCGCCGCCCCGATCAGCAGGCCGCCGTCGGCGCGCGGCTCGATGCCGTTCGGCAGGCCGGTGACGTCGACCAGCATCTCCGGCCGTTCGACCGTCTCGCGCATCAGGTCGACCAGATTGGTGCCGCCGCCGAGATAGCGCGCCGCGGCATTGCCTTTCGCCAATCCAATGGCGGCCGCCGCGTCGGCGGCCCGTTCATAGCTGAAGGGGTTCATGCCCGTGCCCCTTCCTGCGTCTTGACCAGCGTTTCGGAGATTGCCTCGATGATGCCGTTGTAGGCGCCGCAGCGGCAGAGGTTGCCGCTCATGCGTTCGCGCAGCTCGGTTTCATCGATGGAGATGCTGTCCGCCGACAGGTCGGCGGTGACGACGCTCGGGATGTTGCGCTCGATCTCGCGCGCCATGCCGACGGCGGAACAGAGCTGGCCGGGCGTGCAGTAACCGCACTGGAATCCGTCATGCTCGACGAAGGCCTGCTGCAACGGATGCAGGGCGCCGTCGCTGCCCAGCCCTTCGACGGTGGTGATGCTGCGGCCCTGATACTGGACCGCCAGCGCCAGACAGGAATTGATGCGTTCGCCGTCGACCAGCACGGTGCAGGCGCCGCAGGCGCCCTGATCGCACCCCTTCTTGGTGCCTGTGAAGCCCAGACTGTTGCGGAGGAGGTCGAGCAGCGAGCTGCGGATGTCCGCCTCGACCTCGACGCTTTGCCCATTGATGGTGAAGTTCATCAGCGCATTCCCCATGTCGGAACGGGTCCTGCCCGACGGCAGACCACGGCCGGCTCCCCACCTCGCGGGCGGATTGAGCCGGCCTGATAACCGTCAACGACGCTGGAAATCACGCTGGTCGGGGAAAAATCTCCCTCTCCCCGGGGGAGGAGAGGGAGATTATCGACGCTCAGATCCGCTGTTCGGTCTTCGGGTCGAACAGGTTCGCCCGCGCCATGTCGATCATGAAGTCGGCGGTCTCACCCTCCGCCACCCGGTCGCTCGGCTTGATGCGGGCGACCACCTCATGGCCGTTCAGCTCGACATAGGTGATGGTGTCGGCCCCGGTCGGCTCCAGCACATTGACGCCGCAGGCGACCTTCACCAGCGCCGGGTTGCCGGCGGCGATCGCCGGGTCGTAACAGGTGATGGCCTCCGGACGGATGCCCAGGATCACCTCCTGGCCCAGCCAGTGGCCGGCCTGCTCCGGTGCCTGGAACAGCGGCAGGAAGCCGCTGCGCTCGCGCCCGATGCTGACGCCCAGCCGGTCGCCCTCGGCCGACAGCGTGCCGCGCACGAAATTCATGGTGGGGGAGCCGATGAAGCTCGCCACATACATGTTGGCCGGCCGCTCATAGACCTCCTGCGGCGGGGCGAACTGCTGGACGACGCCCTCCTTCATGATGGCGATCCGGCTGGCCAGCGTCATCGCCTCGATCTGGTCGTGGGTGACGTAGACCACGGTGGTGCCGAGCCGCTGGTGCAGCTTCTTGATCTCGGTGCGCATGTCGACGCGCAGCTTGGCGTCCAGGTTGGACAGCGGCTCGTCGAACAGGAACACCTTGGGATCGCGGACCAGAGCGCGGCCCATGGCGACGCGCTGGCGCTGGCCGCCCGACAGCTGCGCCGGCTTGCGGTCGAGCAGATGCTCGATCTGCAGCAGCTTGGCGACGCGGCGGACGGCGCCTTCGCGCTCCGGCTTGGCCTGCCCGCGCATCTCCAGCGAGAAGCCGATGTTCCGTGCCACCGTCATGTTGGGGTAGAGCGCGTAGGACTGGAACACCATGGCGATGTCGCGGTCCTTTGGGTGGACCTCGTTGACCACGCGCTGATCGATGCGGATCTCGCCGGCGCTGATCGTCTCCAGGCCGGCGATCATGTTGAGCAGGGTGGATTTCCCGCAGCCCGACGGACCGAGCAGGACGAGGAATTCGCCGTCCGTCAGGTCCAGGTCGATGCCCTTCAGGACCTCGACGCTGCCATACTGCTTGCGGACGTTGTTGATGCTGAGAGTCGCCATCGGAAGATCACCCCTTGACGGAGCCGGCGGTCAGACCGCGGATGAAGTATTTGCCGGCGAGCACATAGACGACGAGGGTGGGCAGGCCGGCGATCATCGCCGCCGCCATGTCGACGTTGTACTGCTTCACGCCGGTGGTGGTGTTGACAAGGTTGTTCAGCGCGACCGTCACCGGCTGTGCGCCGCCCGCCGCGAAGGACGCCCCGAACAGGAAATCGTTCCAGATCTGGGTGAACTGCCAGATGATCGTCACCACCAGGATCGGCAGCGACAGCGGCAGCATGATCTTGGTGAAGATCTGGAAGAAACCGGCGCCGTCGATGGTCGCGGCCTTCACCAGATCGTCGGGGATGCTGACATAGTAGTTGCGGAAGAACAGGGTGGTGAAGGCGAGGCCATACACCACATGCACCAGGATCAGCCCGCCGGCACTGCCGGCCAGCCCGAGGAAGCCCAGCGTCTGCGCCATCGGCAGCAGGATCACCTGCGACGGCAGGAAGCTGCCGAACAGGATCATGCCGAAGACGATGTTGGCGCCGCGGAACCGCCACTTGGTCAGGGCATAGCCGTTCAGCGCCCCGAACAGGGTCGAGATGACCACCGCCGGCCCGACGATGACGAGGGAGTTGAGGAAATAGGGCGCCATGCCGCGGCAGTCGGCGCCGATGCAGGCGCGGTTCCAGGCATAGCTCCAGGCATCCAGGCTGAAGTCGCGCGGCAGCGACAGCAGCGACCCGGTGCGGATTTCCTCCGGGCTCTTGAAGGAGGTGGCGATCATCAGCAGCAGCGGCAGCAGGTAATAGGCCGCGAACAGCAGGAGGATCAGGTACAGGCCCCAGCGGGCGATGCGGGCGCCGGTGCCCTGCGCCGGCGGCAGGGCGGAGGTCAGGCTAGACACGCTTGCCTCCCTTCAGTTCGGAATAGAGGTAGGGCACAATGATCGCCACCACGGTCGCCAGCATCATCAGCGCGCTGGCCGACCCGATGGCGATCTGGTTGCGGCGGAAGGTCATCTCGTACATGAAGGTCGCCGGCAGGTCGGAGGCATAGCCCGGACCGCCGCCGGTCAACGCCACCACGAGGTCGTAGCTCTTGACCGCGAGGTGGGCGAGGATGACGAAGGCGCTCATGAACACCGGCCGGACCGACGGCAGGACGATGCCCCAATAGATGCGCGGCAGGCTGGCGCCGTCGAGATATGCGGCTTTGATGATCTCCTGATCGACGCCCCGCAGCGCCGCCAGGAACAGCGCCATGACGAAGCCGGAGCTTTGCCAGACCGCGGCGATCACCAGCGTGTAGACGGCGGTGTCCTGCTGGACGATCCAGTCGAAGGTGAAGCCGGGAAAGCCCAGGTCGCGGACGAACTGCTGGATGCCGATGCCGGGGTTGAGGATCCATTTCCAGGCGGTGCCGGTGACGATGAAGCTGAGCGCCATCGGGTAGAGATAGATGGTGCGCAACGCCCCTTCGCCGCGGATGCGCTGGTCGAGCAGCACCGCCAGCAGGATGCCGACGATCAGGCTGATGCCGATGAACAGCCCGCCGAAGATCAGCAGGTTTTCGATGGCGACGTACCAGCGCTCGATCCGCCACAGCTTGGAGAAGGCATCGGCGCCGACCAGCTCGTAGGACGGCAGCATCTTCGAATTGGTGAAGCTGATATAGACCGTCCAGACGATGAAGCCGTAGACGAACAGCAGGATCGCCGCGAAGGACGGGGCGACCACCAGCTTCGACAGATGCCGCTGCGCCAGCGCGCGCAGCGCGCCCGACTTTGGCGGGGTGGCGCTGCCGGGGGCGGCCTCTTCTCCGGCTGCCGGCCGGTAGGATGGGGTCTGCAAGGTCATGGTGCGAGCCTCATCGGCTTTTGGGCCGGCTTTCGGGCCGGCCTCGCACACGGATGCAGGTCGCGCATGTCGGTTCCCTCCCGTGACGCGGTGCTGTTGGACCGCTGCAAGACGGTCGTTCGCTTGGCGGTCACTGTACGCTGCCGATGATGGGCGAGGCGGACAATTTGGTAACGCGGCGCTTTCCCGGCGCCCGTGTTGTTACGTGGCTGTTACACAGAGGCCCGCCCGCCCGGCCGGGAGGATGGTATGCCGATGCGGGCGCTGTTGCGCCGGGGCCGGGCGGACGCCATGGTCTGTCGGGCAAGCCTTTTGCGAAGAGGACACGAGACGATGAACAGCCTGTCGGTCGGTCTGCTGGGATTCGGCCTTGCCGGGTCGGTGTTCCACGCGCCGCTGATCCGCAGCGAACCGCGCCTGCGTCTGACGGCGGTCGCCAGCTCGCGCATCGACGACATCCGCCGCAGCGCACCGGGGGCCGTGGCGACGACGGCCGAGGCGGTGATCGCCGACCCAAGCATCGACCTCGTGGTGATCGCCACCCCCAACACCAGCCACGCCCCCCTGGCCCGCGAGGCTCTGCTGGCTGGCAAGCATGTGGTGATCGACAAGCCGATGGCGACCAACGCGGCGGAGGCCGGCGAGCTGATCGACCTCGCCAAGCGGCAGGGGCGGCTGCTGACCGTCTTCCACAACCGGCGCTGGGACAACGACTTCCTGACCCTGCGCGCCTGCCTGGAGGCGGGCGAGATCGGCCGCCCCTATCACTACGAGGCGCATTACGACCGCTTCCGCCCGCAGATCAAGCAGGGCTGGCGCGAACGGACGCTGCCCGGCTCGGGCGTGCTGTTCGACCTCGGCGCCCACCTGATCGATCAGGCGGTGACCCTGTTCGGCCTGCCCGACCGCATCCTCGCCGATGTCGGCGCCCAGCGGCCGGACGCTGAGGTCGACGACTGGTTCCACATCGTGCTGGGCTATGGGCCGATGCGGGCGATCCTGCATTGCGGAACGGTGGTCTGCCGGCCGGGTCCGCGCTTCCAGCTGCATGGCGACGGCGGCAGCTTCCTCAAGCACGGCATCGACGGGCAGGAGGCGGCGCTCCGCGACGGCCGCCTGCCGACCGAAGCCGGCTGGGGCCTGGACGATCCCGAGAATCACGCCCTGCTGGTCCGGGCCGACGGGACGGAACGCCGGGTGGAGACGTTGCGCGGCGACTATCCCGCCTTCTACCGCGGCGTGGCCGCTGCCATCCTCGACGGCGCTCCGCCGCCGGTGACCGCCGGGCAGGCGCGCGACGTGCTGAGCGTGCTGGAGGCGGTGCGCAAGGCGGCGGGCTTGCCGGCCTGATGGATCTCCAACTCCGCTCCTAACTCTGCCCCCTTAACTCCGCCAGGGCACCACGCCCGGCGGCAGGCGGCGGCCGAACCTGCCGGCGGCGAGCATCGCGGCCAGCACCACCAGGATGGCGATGACGCCCAGCGCGGCGCCCAGCGTCGGGCTGCCGCCCTCCTCCAGCGCATAGACGACGACGCCCAGCGTCTCGTGCCCCTGCGACCACAGCAGGATGGAGACGGTCAGCTCGTTGAAGGCGGTCAGGAAGACCAGCAGCCCGCCGGCCGCCGCCGCCGGGGCGACCATCGGCGCGACCACCGTCACCAGCCGCCGCAGCGGCCCGGCCCCCAGCGCGCGCGCCGCCTCCTCCACTGTCGGGTCGAGCGCGGCGCAGGCCGCCTGCACCGGCCGCAGCGCCAGCGGCAGGAAGCGGACCAGATAGGCCGCCAGGATGATCCACAGCGTGCCGTACAGGCTGACGCCCAGCCCCGGCAGCGGTTTCAGGAACAGCAGGATGCAGCCGATGCCCAGCACCACCCCCGGCACGGCGTGCGGCAGCTCCACCAGCACGCCGACCGCCCGCGCGATCCGCCCGCTGCCGCCGGACAGCGCCATCGCATGGGCCAGCGGCACCGCCAGCAGGGCGAGCAGCGCCGCGGCCGATCCCGACAGCAGCAGCGAATTGGCGAAGGCCCGCCCGACCTGATCGAGCGCCAGCACCTCGCGGTAATGGGCCAGCGTCAGCGTGCCGAAACCGATGGGCAGGCCATAGACGCTGACGAGGCTGGTCGCCAGCAGCGCCGTCAGCGGTGCGGCGACGAGCAGCGCCAGCACGCCCCAGGCGAGCCACTCCACCGGCGCGCGGGTGGCCCCGAGCGGCAGCTCGGCCAGCGGCCGGGCACCGCCGGGCAGGCGGCTGGCGATGCGTGCTTGCAGGATGGTCTGGAGGGCGATGCCCAGGCAGGCGACGAGGCCGATCAGCGCCGCCAGCACCGCCACCTCCGGCAATGCCGACGGCCCGAAGCCGGCCAGCCGCCGGTAGATCAGCGTCGGCAGCATCGGAATGCCGGCCGGTACGCCGAGCAGTGCCGGCACCCCGAAATTCCCCAGCGCCGCGACGAAGGCCATGGCGAGCCCGGCGACCAGCCCCGGCAGGCAGAGCGGCAGCACCACGCCGCGCACCGCCCGCCACGGCCCGGCCCCGGATGCCCGCGCCGCCTCCAGCATGTCGCCGGGAATGGCGCGCAGCGCCGCGCGCAGGGCGAGGAAGACCAGCGGCGCGTGTTCGATTCCCATCACCAGCATCATGCCGGCGGACGACTGCACCGGGTTTGCCGTGCCGACCGGGGGAGCCAGCCCCAGCGGCTTCAGGATCGGGCTGCCCGACCCGGCGAGATGGGTCCAGGCCATCGCCACGATCTGCGGCGGGATCATCAGCGGCAGGATCAGGGCGAAGCTCATCGCCGTTCGGGCGCGCAGGTTCGTCAGTCCGATCAGCAGCGCGAAGGGACCGCCGATCATCGCCGCCGCCAGCGTGGCACCGGCGGCGATGGCGATGCTGTTGGTCGTGGCCCGCCACGTCGCGGGGGAGTTCAGCACACGGGCCAGCACCGCGGCGTCGCCGGCCTCCCACAGCAGGCGCAGCACAGGCAGCAGCACCAGCAAGCCGACGAGCAGCGGCCAGCCGGGCAAAATGTGGAAAGCGCTTTTTCCCGTCCTCTGCTCCCCCGGGGCGATCTCCCTCTCCCCCCCGGGGAGAGGGTCGGGGTGAGGGGGATGCACAGCATGGATTTTCACGGGGGTAACGGGGTACGCGGTTCTTGTAGATCCTCGCAACGCGTCCCCCTCACCCTAACCCTCTCCCCAGGGGGGAGAGGGGAGTACCCGTTTTCACAGCCACACCCTCACCCGCCGAACAGATCGGCGAAGGCGCGCTTGTTGGCGTCGTCCTCGGCCAGCGCCTTGGCGGGGTCGTAGGGCAGCAGCGTGATGCCGGCCGGATCGGGGAAGCCCGGCGGCGGGTTCACCCCCGGCAGCGCCGGCAGGAAGCCCTGGGCCGAGGCAAGCTCCTGCCCCTCGCGGCTCAGCAGGAAGTCGATGAAGGCCTTCGCCGCCGCCGGATTCTTCGCGGTGCTGAGGATCGCCACCGGCTCGCTGACCGCGCTGACGCCCTCCTTGGGGAAGACGAAGGCGACGGGCGCGCCCTTCAGATGCTCGCGGATCGGCAGGTAATCGACGATCATGCCGTAGAGCTTCGCCCCGCCGGCCACGTCTTTCAGGATGCCGCCGTTGCCCTTGGCCGCGGTGACGGCATTGCGCTGCAACGCCTCGTAATAGGCCATGCCCAGCGCCGGCTGCGCCTTGATCGACGCCATATGGATGGCGGCGGCGCCGGAATAGAGCGGGCTCGGCATCACCGTCGTGCCCTTGGCCTCCGGCTTCAGCAGATCCTGCCAGGAGGTCGGCTTCATCGCTGCGGCGGTGTTGTAGACGATGCCGGTGGTGATCAGCTTGGTGCCGAACCAATAGCCCTGCGCATCGTGCGTGCCGGGGCGGAAGCCGGCGACCGGAGCGCCCTCATAGGGTTGCAGCCGCTTTTCCGCCTTCAGCGATTCCATCGTCACCGCGTCGGCGATCAGCAGCAGGTCCGGCTGCGGCGCCCCGGCGGTGAACTCGGCGCGCAGTTTGTTCATCAACTCGGTGGTGCCGTTGCGGATCCACTCCACCTCGACACCGGGGTTCTTCGCCTTGAAGGCCTCCACCGTCTGGCGGGCGTCCGGCTCCAGCTGCGAGGTGTAGAGCACCAGCTTGCCGGTGACGCCGTCGGCCAGCGCCGCCTGGGAAATGGCGCCATGACCGAGCGCCAGCGTCAGGACCGCGGCGAAGGTGGCGAGAAACGCCTTCATCTCTGTCGTCTCCGTTGGATCGGGAGCCTTGTCTTACGCGATACCGATGACAGGCGCGTGACAATGGACGGAAAGGCCCAAATCAATCAATAGGGGCTGGCAATAGGGGCTAGTCGATCAGCTTTCCGTCCTTGAAGAAGGGATAGGGGCCGTCATAGGCGCCGATCGCAGCGGTGTGGCTGACCACCCCGGTGTCGGCGCGCCACATGTGGATCTGATAGCCCGGCGGCTCCATCACGAAGGCCGACGGCGCGTCGTCGCGCAGGTCGAGCGCCACCTGATGCGCGGTGGACGGTGCCGTCGAGGCGATGGTGCCGGCCCAGCGCACCTGGATCGGCCGGTGCAGATGGCCGCACAGCACCCGCTCCACTTGGCTATGGCGGCGGACCACCGCGGCCATGTCCGCCGCCCCGCTCAGCCCCAGCCGGTCCATATGGCCGATACCGGTGTCGAAGGGCGGGTGGTGCTGGAAGACGATGGTCGGCCGGTCCGGCTGTTCGGCCAGCCGCGCGTCGAGCCAGCCGAGCCGCTCGGCGCAGACCTCGCCCGCGCCGGATCCCGGCAGGACGGTGTCCATGGCGATCAGGCGCACCGGCCACTCCTCCACCGTGTAGTGGAAGAACGGGCTGCCGCCCACCCGCGCCGCCAGATCGGGGAAGGCTTTGGCGAGACCAGCACGCTCGTCATGGTTGCCGGGCACCGCGAACAGCGGGATGTCGAGCGGCCGCAGCAGGTCGAGCAGCCGCTCATACTCCTCGGCATCGCCCGCATCGACGAGGTCGCCGGTGGCGAGGATGACGTCGGGGCGCGGGGTGAGCGCCAGGACGGCGGCGACGGCCCGCTCCAGGAAGGGGGCGGTGTCGACTCGCCGGTAGGCGAGGCGGCCGGGCGGCTTGATGTGGGTGTCGGTGATCTGGACGATGATCATGGGATGGGCTCTCGGTGGGCTTTTCGGGGTCTTGAGTGTTCGTTCGCGAGCGTTACGGGACCGCCAGCACCCGCGCCGGATCGACCCGCAGCCACACCCGGTCGCCGCGCCCCAGTCCGCTGCGCCCGGCGGCATCCACCGTCAGCGCCGGCCCGTCCGCCGGCTCCACCACCAGCCGGGTGCGGTCGCCCAGGAACACCGCGGCGGCGACGGTGCCGCCCAGATGCCCGTCGGCCTCGGCGGCAAGCGTCAGATCCTCCGGCCGGACCAGCAGCTCCACGGCACCCTCCGGCCCGGTCCAGGGCAGCGTCGCCGACCCGATGGACAGCGTGCCGCCGCGTGACATGCCGCCCAGTCGGTTCATCGTGCCGATGAAGTCGGCGACGAAGCCGTCCGCCGGCTGGTAATAGATCTCGCGCGGCGTCCCCACCTGCGCCACCCGGCCCTTGGCCATCACGACGATGCGGTCGCCCAGCGCCATCGCCTCGCCCTGGTCGTGGGTGACATAGACGGCGGTGATGCCCAGCCCGCGCAGCAGCCGGTCGATCTCCAGCCGCAGACTGTCGCGCAGCTTGGCGTCCAGCGCCGTCAGCGGCTCGTCCAGCAGCAGCACGCGCGGCCGCACCACCAGGGCGCGGGCCAGCGCCACCCGCTGCCGCTGCCCGCCCGACAGCTGGTCGATCCGCCGCCCGGCGAACTCGCCGAGATGCATCAGGTCCAGCATCTCCTCCACCCGGCGCCCGCGGTCTGCGCGGGCAACTTTGCGCACCTTCAGCCCGTAGGCGACGTTCTCCGCCACCGTCATGTTGGGGAACAGGGCGTAGCTCTGGAACACCATGCCGACATTGCGCCGCTCGATGGGAAGGGCGGTGACGTCCTCCTCGCCGAACAGCACGCGGCCGCCTGGATCGGGGCTTTCCAGCCCGGCGATGATGCGCAGCGTCGTGGTCTTGCCGCAGCCGGAGGGGCCGAGGAAGACGACGGTCTCGCCGCCGCGGATGGTCAGGTCCAGCGGCTCCAGCGCGCGGGCGCCGCCGGCGAAGGTCTTGCCGCAGCGCTCCAGGCGGATCGGCACGGCGTCGAGGTGGAAGCTGTTCTGCATCGCGCTGTCTGGCATCACGCTGTCTGGCATTGTGAAGAAAACCTCAAACGGACGGACGGCCGCGCCTGGACAGACCCTGCATCAGGATCAGGCTCGGCACAATCATCAGGAAGAAGACGAGGGTGTAGGCGCTGCCGATCTCGATCCGCAGCGAGGCATAGCTGTCGGCCAGCCCGACCGGCAAGGTCTTGGTCAGCGGCGTGTGCAGCAACCAGGTCAGGTTGAACTCGCCGACCGACAGGGTCAGCACCATCAGCGACCCGGCCAGGATGCCGGAGCGGCAGTTTGGCAGCACCACCGTGGCGAAGCGGCGCAGGAAGCCGGCGCCCAGGCTGGCCGCCCCCTCCTCCAGCGTCGTCAAATCGATGGAACCCATCACCGCCAGCACGGCGCGCACCATGAAGGGCAGGGTGAACAGCACATGGCCGATCAGGATGAACAGCCAGCTGCTGCGCAGATCGCCGACGCCGCCATAGGTGACGATCAGCGCCAGCGCGGTGGCGAGGCCGGGGATGGCGACCGGCATCATCAGCATCTCCTCCACCAGCCGGGCGATCCGGCCGGGGCGCCGTGCCAGCGCATAAGCCGCCGGAACGCCCAGGACCAGCGTGCAGGCCAGGCAGGCGAAGGCGATCTGCAAGGACAGCAGGATCGTGCCGGAATAGACCCGCAAAACCTCGTCCACCCAGCGCAGGGTCAGGCCGCTCTTCAGGCCGACGAAGTAGTTGGCGGTCAGCCCGGCCAGCATCGACATCGCCATCGGCACGGTCAGCAGGGCGCAGACCAGCAGGGTGAAGCCCAGTTGCAGCCAGAACCCCCAGCCGCGGCGGTTCGAAAGACTGTGCATCGCCGTCACCCCGCCGCCGCAACCGACGTGCCGGCGACGCTTCGCGCCACCGCGAGCGCCGCCCAGGTGATGAGGCCGAGCAGGACGCTGAGCGCCGCCGCCGCGGCGATGTTCGCCTGGAGCGTGAATTCGGTATAGATCGTCATCGGCAGCACATTGATCCGGGTGGCAAGCGTGAAGGCGGTGCCGAACGCGCCCATCGAGGTGGCGAAGCACAGCGCGCCGGCCGAGATCAGCGCCGGTTTCAGCGCCGGCAGGATCACGTCGGCCACCACCCGCCAGGAGGATGCGCCCAGCGAGCGCGCCGCTTCCTCCAGCCGCGGGTCCAGCTTCTCCGCCGCCGCCATCACCGTCAGGATGACGCGCGGGATCGAGAAATAGACGTAGCCGAGGAACAGCCCGGCCATCGAATAGGCGAAGACCAGCTTCCCGGCGCCCAGCGCCTGGGTGATGGTGCCGATCAGCCCCTGCCGCCCGGCCAGCATGATGACCATGAAGCCGATGACCACGCCGGGAAAGGCCAGCGGGAAGGTCATCAGCGCCACCAGCAGGGCATGGCCGGGAAAGCGGTTGCGCACCAGGAACAGCCCGGCGACGGTTGACACCGCCAGCGTCACCAAAGTCACCCCGGCCGACAGTGCCAGCGTCGAGATCAGGCTGTCGAGATGGCCGGGATCGGCCAGCGTGGTCAGATAGGCCGACCATCCCTCCGTCCCGCCGGCGCCGATCAGGATCAGGCGGACCAGCGGCAGCAGGAAGAAGGCGGCGAACACCGCCGCCGCCGGCGCCAACAGGGCCGCCAGCCGCAGCGGTTCGCCCGCCCATCCCGACCGGACCGGCGGACGCGCCGACGGCCGGTGGGGAAGGGGGGCATCCTGCACGCAGGCGCTCACTTCACCTCCGCCTGATAGCGGTCCATGAAGCCCTTCTGCGCCTCGGCCATGCGAACCAGATCCACCGGCTTGGCGCGGGCATAGTCGGCGGCCGGCAGGAATTTGGCCGCGGTCTCCGGCGACATGGCTTTCGCGCGCACCGGGCGCATGAAGGCGTTGGCCCACAGCGTCTGGCCCTTGTCGGACAGCACATAGTCCAGCACCTTCTTCCCGTTTTCCGGGTTCGGGCCGTTCTTGACCAGAGCCATCACATAGGGGACCGACACCGTGCCTTCCGTCGGGATGACGAAGGCGACCGGCGCCTTGTCGGTGTATTTGGCGCGGTAGGCGTTGAAATCATAGTCGATCAGGATCGGAATCTCGCCCGACAGCACGCGGGCGTAGGAGGTCTGCTTCGGCACGATGGGCTGGTTCTTCTGCAAGTCCCTGAACCAGCCGACCGCCTTGTCGAAGCTGCCGTAATCGCCGCCCAGCGCCAGATTGACCGCCACCGCGCCGACATAGCCGACGGCGGCGCTGGTCGGGTCGAGATAGCCGACCATGCCCGAATAATCGGGCTTCAGCAGGTCGGCCCAGCTCTGCGGCACCGGCTTGCCACCCAGCGCCTCGGTGTTGACGAAGAAGCCCAGCGTGCCGCTGTGGATGGCGAACCAGTTGCCGTCGGCATCCTTCATCCCGTCGGGGATGTCGGCCCACGCCGCCGGCTTGTAGGGGGTGACGATGCCGGCATCCTTGGCCTGGATGCCGACCGGCCCGCCGAGATAGGCGACGTCGGCCACCGGCTTGTCCTTTTCCGCCAGCATGGCGGCCATCGCCTGGCCCGAGTTCTTGTTGTCGAACGGCACGGCGATGCCGAGATCGGCCTTGATCGCCTTCAACTGCGACGCCCAGTCGGCCCATTCCGGCGGGCAGTTGTAGCAGATAGCAGTCGGCTCCGCGGCTGCGGCGGGCGTCACCACGGTGGTCAGGGCGGCGGCCAGCGCGGCAGCGCCGAAAAGGAGCGGCTTCATCATGATTGCGTGTGTCTCCGTTCGGAAAGTGCTTAGGAGGATGTCGATGGTGCCGGTCCGAGCGATTCGCCCGGCCGCAGGGTGAAGGGCAGCATCACGGCGCGGCCCTGCAACTCGCCGGAAAAGCCGGTGCGCAGGCATTCGAAGGCGGTGGCGCCCATGGCGCGGGCCGGCTGCACCAGGGTGGCGAGGCTGGGGGCCATCAGCCGCCCGACCTCGATGCCGTCGAAGCCGCAGACCGACACGTCGTCCGGCACCGACAGGCCGAGGTCGCGCAGTGCCCGGATGGTGGCGAGCGCCAGCATGTCGTTGGAGGCGAAGAAGGCCGTCGGCCGCTCCGGCCCCTCCAGATGGGGGGCCAGCCGGTAGGCCAGCCGCAGCTCGTTGAAATCTACCTCAACCACCGGTCCCGGCGGCAGCCCGGCATCGTCGAGTGCCGCCAGCCAGCCGGCATGGCGCCGGCGCGAGCGGTCGGACTGGCGGAAGCGCCCGGCGATCATGCCGATGCGCCGGTGGCCGAGTGCCGTCATCCGTTCCACCACCGCGCGGGCGGCGGCGACATTGTCGACGGACACATGGGCGCGCGGCACCCGTTCCGGCTGGTTGTAGGCCAGCACATAGGGCAGCCGCACCTCGTCCAGCGTGTCGAGCGACCCGCTGCGGTCGGCATCGGCGACGGTCAGCACCAGCCCTTCCACCCGGTTGGACAGCAGCCCCTCGATGGCGCGCACCTCCCGCCCCGGATCGTAGTCGGTGGAGGCGATCAGCACGCTGTAGCCGGCTTCCGCCGCCGCGTCCTGGATGCCCGCGACGCTTTCGGCGAAGACGGGATTGGTCAGCGACGGCACCAGAACGCCGACGGTGCGGGTGCGCGCCGCCTTCAGGTTGCGCCCGATGGTGCTGGGGCGGAAGGACAGGTCGGAGGCGGCCGCGCGGACCTTCTCCATGGTTTCCGGCGTGGCGTTGCCGCTGCCGTTGAGGACGCGCGACACGGTGGCGATGGACACCCCGGCGCGCGCCGCCACGTCGCGGATCGTCGCCACGCGGTCCATCGCGCGTCCATCCGCCAGCCGTCCATCGCCCGCCCGCATTCCGTCCCGCACCATCCGCCACCCGTGTTCCCGGCTGTTGTTTCCGGCGCCGGCCGATCCGGCGCGGGTGCAGAGTGGCGGCGCTGTGTTGCAATCGCATGACGCCGTGAAAACGGTTTCGTGAAGAATGGAAACGTTTCCATCGCTCCGGATCGGCAGGAGCGCCGCGCTGCGAAGGCAGAGGTCGAAAGGCGGACAGGGGTGTCTGCAAGCTGTCGAAAAAACTGTGATTTTTGTGTTTGCGTCCCCGAATGGCTTGGGCTATGTTGCGCCTCCACCAGCGATGGACCCGTAGCTCAGCTGGATAGAGCGCTGCCCTCCGAAGGCAGAGGTCATGAGTTCGAATCTCGTCGGGTCCGCCATCGATTTGCGCTAGAGCGTTGATTTAACAGTTAAATCCGCTCTAGCGCGTTTCTCTCCCCCCTCAGATTTTGCATAGTCCTGATGGTCTGCGGCCAATGGCGCATTGCGCTCGTTCGGCAAGCGCCGTGAGAAGGCCCTGGAGCCGATCAGGGCTTCGGGTTTGGAACGCGCATGGTTCCGTGTCTACGGTCTGCGACAAAAGATCCTGCGCCTGCATGCGAAATTTTTCGCTTTAGGATCGACAGAACCTTACCCCTTTCGCACAATATCTTTAGGTTGCATGACCGCAACATAGCTATTTCGCAACAGCAAATTGATGTCCGTGCTGCGTGTATCGGGCAATGGAGATATGGGAATGGGCAGGAGCCCCTACTGGACAGAAACAAGTGCCAGAATTTTGAGCTCCGGCTGGGGATGGAAGTTTCCAGTGGGGGCAGTTACCTTTGCGCCCAATTCATCAGGCGCATATGAGGCAATCGGCACTGTATCTGGGATGCAGACTCCGTCAGGTGCTCTGACAGACAATAGGCTGGTCACCATTAGAATGAGATCTGATGCCGTATACAACATAACATTCAATATACCAGGATATAAAACAATGCCTCTTTTTGACTCTTCAGGATACTTAATGGATGTAAATAAAAACTCGCTTGGAGTTTATACGAATTCGCAGGCTCCTACAGAAATAAAATCCTTTAAGCCGGATAGAAACGGTCTTTATTACATTAATATCATTGTCCCATTTAACACACCAAGAACCGATACTGATTTTATGGCTCTGACCGTTACCGAAGACATCGGGGGCGATTCGAAAAATACGCCGGGATTGATCGTTGACTCGGGGCGTCCGATCTACCGGTTCTTCAACAAGTCGACAGGAACCCATTTCTTCACCTCCTCCGAGGGTGAGCGGGACAATATTCGCAAGAATTTCCTTAACTTCTCTTATGAGGGGACGGCATTCAATGCGGCGACGGCCACGACGTCTACCCCGATCACGGTGTACAGATTCTTCAACAAGCGTACCGGGACTCATTTCTTCACGTCGAGTGAAGGTGAACGCGACAATGTGATCGCCAATTCTTCAGACACCTACTCGTTCGAAGGGGAGGCTTACAAGGCGCTGTCCTCCGACACCACCAACCCGAATGCCAAGTCCCTTTACCGGTTCTTCAACAAAACCAACGGAACCCATTTTTATACAGCCAGTGAGATTGAACGCGACAGCATCATCAAGACCTCTGCGGCCACATACAATTTCGAAGGGGTCGCCTACAAAGTCCTGGATTCCGCCGTTACCGCGGCAGCGGCGCCGGTGGCCCAGGCCGCTGCCATGCCGCCGCAGGGCGAAGTCGCAATGCAGTCCGGCGTCGTCGATGTCGTCCCCGACGATCTGAAGGCGGCCATCGGTGGGGCGCAAGCTGCCGAGCCGCAGATGGTGACCTTCGGCTCCGGCGCAGTCACCAGCGAAGCGAGCGGCGGCTATGCCGGCCTGTTCCCGCAGCAGCGGAGCGACTGGGCCGCGATCTTCGCCGCCTGATGCTATTGTGCCCCTGCTCCGACCGGGGCGGGGGCGCGAGCGCCATATCAATGCCTTCTACGGGTCTTCCTCACCGGTCCTCCCGCACCTGGGCGTGGTTGATCAGCGCCACCATTCCGACGCCGCCCAGCACATTGCCGATCAGCGACGGCAGCAGGAAGCCGAAGGCATAGCGGCCCCAGCCGATCTCGCCGGACATGGCGGCGAAGGACACCTCCACCGATCCCGCGACGACATGGGCGAATTTGCCGAGAGCGATCAGCCAGGTCAGCGCGACGATGACGAAGAAGCGCGCCTGTCCGACCGACGGCGTGATCCAGACCAGCAGGGCGATCAGCCAGCCGGCCAGCACCCCGTGCAGGGTCGTCGTCATGAAATCCGACCGCGCGGCGGTCGTCCCCAGCTCGACGAAGACGGCGCGCAGCGGCGGGGAGAACGCCTCCGTCCCCACGGCGAAGGCGGAGAACAGCAGGGTGCCGACGATGTTGGCGGCGAAGACCAGCGCCCACAGCCGCATCACCGCCACCAGGGTGCCGGACGACCAGCGGTGCAGCAGCGGCAGGATCACCGTCAGCGTGTTCTCGGTGAACAGTTGCTGGCGGCCGAGGATGACGATCAGGAAGCCGAAGCAATAGCCGAAGCTGGCGATCAGCGGCCGCCAGGGCTGGTCCGGCAGGTGGGTGGTCAGCAACGCCTCGCCCACCATGGAAAAACCCATCGACAGCCCGGCCGCCAGACCGGACCACAGAAGGGAGGAGGTGGACCGCTTCAGCTCCTCCTGACCCTCCAGCCGGATCGCTTCGTGCAGGATCAGGGCCGGCGGGTTGGACCGCTCCTTGATCTCCTCCCGGTCATCCTGGTTCAGGCCGGTGTCGCTGGTGTCGGGCAAGGGCGGTGTCCTGGCAGGGGTGTTCCCGCACCAGAACAGCCCTCACCACAAGGCGTTGCGGAAGGCAATGCGATCCGGGGCCCTATTCGGCTGCGTTCGATTCCGCCAGCAGCCGCGGATCGTGCTCCTCGTCGACGAAGCGCCCGCGGATCGCCACCATGACGTCGAGCCTGTCGAGGAACACCGTCACCAGTTCGGGATCGAAATGGAGGCCGGCCTGCTCCCGCATGAAGCTGACGACTTTCTCCAGCGGCCAGGGCTCCTTGTAGGGGCGCGCGGACAGCAGGGCGTCGAACACGTCGGCGATGGCGACGATGCGGCCGGACAACGGGATTTGGGTGCCGCGCAGGCCGGCGGGATAGCCGGTGCCGTCCCATTTCTCGTGATGAGTCCCGGCGATCTCGGCGGCGAGGTCGAGCAATGGCAACCCGCTGCCGGCCAGCAGCCGCTGTCCGATGCTGGCGTGCCGGCGCATGATCACCCATTCCTCAGGCTCGAGCCGTCCGGCCTTCAGCAGCACCTGGTCGGGGACGCCGATCTTGCCGATGTCGTGCAGGGGGGCCGCCTCCAGCACCTGCGCGGCGTAGTTGGCGGTGCAGCCGGCGGCGAGCGCCAGTTGATGGGAGATCTGCGCCATGCGCGCGACATGCTGGCCGGTCTCGTTGTCGCGGAATTCGCCGGCGCTGCACAGGCGGCGGATGATCTCGCGCTGGTTCGCCTCCAACTGCAGGCGGGCTGCCTCCAGCTCCAGGTTGGCGATGCGCAGGGCGGCGGCCTCGCGCGCCGACGCGGCGGAAACCCGGCGGTCGGCCATGGCCGAGACCAGCGCCAGCAGCAGCAGGCCGAAGGCCGCCACCGCCACCACCGCGGCCAGGGGGCCGCTGGACACGCCGTCGCCGAGGCTGCCGTCCGCCGCCATCAGCGTGGGATCGACCTGCACCACCAGGGCCGCCATGCCAGTGTAATGCATGCCGCAGACGGCCACCGCCATCACCAGTGCGGCCAGCGTGCGTTCCAGCAGGCGGTGGATGCGGGTGGCCAGCCACAGCCCTGCGGCGGCAGCAGCGGCCGCGATGGCGACCGACAGGCTCCACAGGGCGGGGTCGTAGGCGATGCGGGCCGGCAGCACCATCGCCGCCATGCCGAGATAATGCATCGTCGCCACGCCGAGCCCGACGATGACACCGGCCGCGGCGATGGTGGCGGGGGAGCGGCGGCGCTGGATGATGCGGAAGCCGACGGCGACGAAGGCGACCGAGGTCACCAGCGACAGCAGGGTCTTCACCGGATCGTAGGCGATCGGCGTGTCGATGGTCAGCGCCAGCATGCCGATAAAATGCATGGCCCAGATGCCGCCGCCCAGCGCCGCCGCGGCGCAGCCCTGCCACATCATGCGGGCGGCGCCGTCCGTCCGGTGCATCCGTTCCGCCATGTCCAGCGCGGAGTAGGAGGCGAAGGCGGCGACGGCATAGGACAGCGCCACCAGCCAATGATCGTGGGAGAACGGCAGGCCGGACGCCGTCGTGAAGCACAGTCCGGCCAGTTGGATCGACATCCACCACACTCCTGAAAACACCCGACCGCCGCCGACCTTCATGCCGCCGATCTTCGATTTAACCCGTCCCACCGGCCGGGCTTCAAGAAGCTGGAAACCCCGACTCCGACAGTCGGGCATCGAGCGGCACCGGTCAACGTCCGGTAGTTAGCTAAAAAGCTATCTTTATTTGACCGGTGTCAAGAGCATAGGAGTCGATAGAACGCCAGGCCGAAGCCCTGTGCATTTGGTACTCTGCCAAGCCTCCGTTTATACAAAACGGAAGCTTGGCGGTCGGCGGAAGGTAGGATGCGGTCAGGCGTCGGCGAAGACCATCGGCTGGCGGGCGCGGGCCTCGCGTTCGCGCTCCAGACGGCTCGGCGCCTCGACCCAGGCGATTCGTAGGATATTGGTCGATCCCGGCATGCCGAACGGCACGCCGGCGGTGATGACCAGCCGCTGCCCCTCCTCGGCCAGCCCATGCACAAAGGCCAGCCGCGCCGCCTTGTGCACCATGTCGGAGAAGCTCTGGACATCCTCCGTCAGCACGGCGTGGACGCCATAGGCCAGCACCATCCGGCGGGCGATGGCGGCGCTCTCGGTCAGGCAGAGGATCGGCACCTCCGGCCGCTCGCGCGCCGCCCGCAGGGTGGTGGAGCCGCTGGTGGTGTAGGTGGCGATGGCCGCCGCCTTCACCGTATGGGCAACCTGACGGGCGGCGGCGGTGATGGCGTCCGCTTCCGTCTGTTCCGGGTCGGCATGCTGCGCATCCATCAGGCCGCGATAGAGCGGGTCGCCCTCCACCCGGCGGGCGATGCGGTCCATGATCGACACGGCTTCGACCGGATAGTCGCCGGATGCGGTCTCGGCCGACAGCATGACGGCATCGGCGCCGTCGAACACCGCGGTGGCGACGTCGGACGCCTCGGCGCGGGTCGGGGCGGGGGCGGAGATCATCGATTCCAGCATCTGGGTGGCGACGATCACCGGCTTGCCGGCCGAACGGGCGGCGCGGATGATGCGCTTCTGGATCGACGGCACGTCTTCCGGCGGCATCTCGACGCCCAGGTCGCCGCGCGCCACCATGACGCCGTCCGACATCTCGACGATGCGGTCGAGATGCTGGATCGCCTGCGGCTTCTCCAGCTTCGACAGCAGCGCGGCCCGGCCGGCGATCAGCTTGCGCGCCTCCGCCACGTCCTCCGGCCGCTGCACGAAGCTCAGCGCCACCCAGTCCACCCCCTGGTCGAGGGCGAAGTCCAGGTCGGCGCGGTCCTTGGGCGTCAGCGGCGACAGCGGCAGCACCACGCCCGGCACGTTGACGCCCTTGCGGTCCGACAGCTTCGTGCCCGACACCACCACCGTCTCGGCGAAATCGGCGCCGCAGGCGGTCACCCGCAGCCGCACCTTGCCGTCGTCGAGCAGCAGTTCGGCATCCGGCACCAGGGCGGCGAAGATCTCCGGATGGGGCATGCCGACGCGGCGGGCGTCACCCGGCTCGCCCAGCAGGTCGAGGCAGAAGGGCTGGCCGGCGGTCAGCGTCACCGGCCCGTCGGCGAAGCGGCCCAGCCGCAGCTTCGGCCCCTGGAGGTCGGCCATGATGGCGATGGGACGGCCGGTCTCCTCCTCCAGCGCGCGGATGGCGCGGACGCGCTCGCCATGGTCCTGGTGGCTGCCATGGCTGAAATTCAGGCGGAAGACATCGACGCCGGCCTCGAACAGGCGGCGGATCATCTCGGGCGAGGAGGAGGACGGACCCAGCGTGGCGACGACTTTCGTCTGCCGGTAACGGCGGATCGGTTTGGCGGTGCTCATGACGTAACGGACTCCGAGGGAGAAAAGGGGCGGCCGTGCGGGGCGCTAGCTGTGAAGGGCTTTGGGGGCGGGCGGCGCGGCGCCGCCTCAGGCGACCCCGAACCGGTAGACGATGGACCCCGCGGTCCATTGGCCGGGACGCAGCACGGTCGAGGGGAAGGAAGGCCAAAGGGAGGGGAGGTTGACGGCGTTGGGGAATTTCGACGGTTCGGCGCAGAAGGCGCTGTGTTTGGTGTAGAGCGTGCCGCCCTTGCCGACGTCCCGCGGGGTTTTGCCCTCCAGGAAATTGCCGGTGTAGAGTTGCAGGCCGGGTTCGGTGGACAGCACCTCCAGCGTCCGGCCGCTGGCCGGGTGGAGGAAGCGGGCGAGAAGGACAGGCGCCGCGCCGTTCGCCGGCCTGTCGATCACGTAATGCAGGTCGTAGCCCTTGCCGAGGGCCAGCATGCGGTCGTCGGCCTCGATGCGGGCGCCCAGCGCCGCCGGGGTGCGGAAATCGTGCGGCGTGCCGGTGACCTCCACCATCTCGCCGGTCGGCACCCCGGTATCGCCGAGCGCCAGATAGCGGCCAGCATGGATGGTGGCGACATGGTCGAGGATCGACGACCCCGGATCGCCCGACAGGTTGAAAAAGGTGTGGTCGGTGAAGTTGGCGATGGTGGTCTTGTCGGCCGCCACCGCGGTCCAGGCGATGGTCAGGGCGTTGTCGTCGCCGACCGTATAGACCAGCCGCAGCGGCAGGGTGCCGGGAAATCCCTCCTCGCCATCCTCGAAGACATAGCTCAGCTCCAGACTGGCCTCGTCGAGCTGCCGGGCGTCGAAGACCCGGAAGCGCGAGCCGCGCTGGCCGCCATGCAGGGTGTTGGGCGGGCTGTTGACCGCGGCCCGATGGGCGACGCCGTCCAGGGTGAAGCGCCCGTCGGGGATGCGTCCGCAATAACGCCCGATGAAGGAGCCCATGGACGCCTGCCCGCCCATCGCGCCCTCGATCCCGTCATAGCCCTGGACCACGTCGCCCGGCACGCCGTCGCGGTCGGGGACCAGGATCTGCTCGATCTTGGCGCCGTAATTGGTGATGCGCACCACCATGCCGCGCCCGTTGCGCAGGGTGAACAGGTCCACCGGCTTGCCGTCGATGGTGGCGGAGTAATTCTCTCGCTTGAGGTCGGTCGCCATGGTCAGGCATCCCTGTGGAAGAGGTTAGCAGAAACCGAGAAGCAGCAGCCCCAGGATCACCACCACGCGCAGGAGCAGCGCCGTCTCCAAGGGATCCGCGGTCATGGCTCGGCCTCACCGGATAACTCATGGGATTATTATACTAATATATTAGCGTTGGAAGCAAACCTGATCCGGTGCCGGACGCTGATGTGGACAGTATGCCGCAGTATTCCGGTTAAGGCCGTGGCCGTGGCCGTGGCTGTGACGGGGCGGCCAATCGGTTGTGCGGCATCAGGCGTGCCGCATCGTCACCACCAGCACGTCCCGGAAAGCCGGGCGCGCCGGATCGGTCGGCTCGACCGGCGTCACGCCGTGGAACACCCGGGCGTCGTCCACCACCGCCGATTCCAGCGGATGGCGCAGGGTGAAGCTGCCGAGCGGCCGGCCGGCAAGGTCATGGATGCTGGTCGTGCCGCTGGAGACGTTCTCGCGCCGGACCAGCATCACCAGCACCCAGTCCACGCCGTCGCGGTGCATGCCTTCCGGGGTGGGCCGCCCGGCTTCGCCGGCACGGGCTTCGATGCGGAACTGGTGAACCTCGGTGTGCCAGACCTCCGGCCTGGTGCCGGCGGGGGTGAGCGGGTCGAACAGCGTGAAGCAGGTCTTCAGGATCGCGTCCAGGGCGGGGTGGGTTGCGACCGCCTCGGTGATCGGCTCGAACCAGCGTTCCAGGCCGCCATTCAGGGGATTGTAGTCGCGGCTCTGGTAATGGGGCTGGTGCGGCTTGCGCCGGATGTCCCCGGCCGACACCGCGAAGGCGGCGTGGCGCCGGCGCCGGTAGCGCCCGCCGTCCGCCATGTAGGTGTCGAGCCCAAGGTCGTTCCAGCTGGCGCCGAACCCCTCCCAGTCCCGCAGCCCGGCGGCGTCGAGCAATCCCTGCATGGCGTCCGCCGCGACGAAGGAGAAGCCGTCCGCCGCCACAGCGTCACGAACCGCGCGAAGATCATCGGTCATCTGGCCTGTCCGCTTTCAAAAGCGCCTTTGTGCCCGCACCCTATCACAACAGCCGCAGCCCCTTCTCATCCCGCCGCCGCCGGCAAACGCAACACTGCCCTCAGCCCGCCCAGCGGCGAGGCATCCAGCCGGACGTCGCCGCCATAGAGCCGGGCCACATCCCGCACCACCGCAAGGCCGAGCCCCGTTCCCGGCATGCTTTCGTCCAGCCGCACCCCCGGCTCCAGCGCCGCCTCGCGGCTGTCGCCGGGCAGGCCGGGGCCGTCGTCGTCGAGCGTGACGCTCAGCATGCCGCCGGCCTCCCTCCGGCAGGTCACCCCGATCCGGCCGCGCGCCCATTTGCAGGCATTGTCCAGCAGGTTGCCCAGCATCTCGTCCAGATCCTCGCGCTCGCCGGCGAACAGCAGGCCGGCGGGGACATCGACGGCGATGTCCACCCCCGCCGCCGCATGCAGCTTGCGCATCACCCGCGCCAGCGCCGCGACGCAGTCCGCCACCGGCGTGCCGACGCCCGGCACGCCGCGGGCGGCGGCGGCGCGGGCGCGGGCCATATGGTGGTCGAGGTGCCGGCGCATCAGCTCCACCTGCCGGACCATCGCCGGCCCCACCGCGCGCGCGTTGCGCTCGTCCAGCGCGCCGGCCTCGTTCGCCAGCACGGCGAGGTTGGTCTTCAGCGCATGGGCCAGATTGCCGGCCTGCAGGCGCCCGCGGCCGACGACCTCCTCGGCATGGGCCAGCAGCGCGTTCAGATCCTCCACCAGCGGCCGGATTTCCGTCGGCATCGCCCCGTCGAAGCGCTTCTTGCCGCCGACCCGCACCTCGGTCAGTTCGTCGCGCAGGCGGGAGAGCGGGCGCAGCCCGATCTGCACCTGGATCAGCGCCGCGACGATCAGGGCGGCGGCCAGCACCGCAAGCGACAGGGCCAGCGTGGCGTTGAAGGCGCGGGTGACGCCGGCAAGCTCGGCCCGGTCGGCGGCGACGGCGATGCGGATCGGCTCCGTCCGCTCGGGCAGCAGGACGAAGCGCTCCAGCACGATCAGCGACTGGTTGGCCGGCCCGGCGGCGTCGTGCCGGTGCAGCCCGCCACCCTCCCCCCCGTCACCCTCAACCCCACTATCGGACATCCGGTCGGCAGGCAACTCCAGCACGCTGTCCCACAGCGAGCGCGAGCGCAGCGGTGCCGCTTCACTCTCCCCAACCTGCCAGTAGAGCCCCGACAGCGGCCGGCGGAAGCGCGGATCGCTGAGCGGCTGGCGCAGCGCCGGCTTGCCGTCGGCATCGGTCTCCAGCACCGCGGCCAGCTGTTCCAGATGGTTCGCCAGTTCGGCATCGAAGCGCTGGCGGACATGGGTCTGGAACAGGTCGGCGATGATCCATCCCGCCAGCATCAGCGCCAGCGCCACCCACACGGCGGCACCGGCCAGCAGGCGGAAGCGCAGCGACTCCGTCCATCCCATGACCTGCTCCCCAACCTTTCCCTCAGGGCTCGTCCGCGCGATAGCCCAGCCCGCGCACGGTCCGGATCACGTCCACCCCCAGCTTGCGGCGCAGGCGGCCGACGAAGACCTCGATGGTGTTGGAATCGCGGTCGAAATCCTGGGCATAGACATGCTCGGTCAGCTCGGTGCGCGACACCACCTGCCCCTTGTGGTGCATCAGGTAGGACAGCACCCGGTATTCGAAGGCGGTCAGCTCGACCGGCTGGCCATCCACCGTGACCCGCCCGGTCCGGGTGTCGAGCACCACGGGGCCGCAGGCGATCTCGGCGCTGGCATGGCCCTTGGCGCGGCGGATCAGCGCGCGGATGCGGGCCAGCAGCTCCTCCATGCTGAAGGGCTTCGCCAAGTAATCGTCGGCGCCGGCATCGATGCCCTGCACCTTCTCGTTCCAGGCGTCGCGCGCGGTCAGGATCAGCACCGGCACGGCCATCCCCGCCCGACGCCACGAGCGCAGCACCGTCAGCCCGTCGATCTTCGGCAGGCCGAGATCGAGGATCGCCGCGTCATAGGGCTCGGTCTCGCCCAGGAAGCGGCCCTCCTCGCCATCGGCGGCGGTGTCCACCGCATAGCCTTCGCCTTCCAGCCGCTGTTTCAGCTGCCGGGCCAGTTCGGCGGTGTCCTCGACGACCAGCACGCGCATGCTGTCACCTCCCCCCGCCGTGGGACTGGTGGCGGCCCCTGCTTCGCAGCAGCTCCCCGGTGGCGGCGTCATAGTCCAGCTTCATGATCCGGCCGTCCGCCGCGATCAGCTTCAGCTCGTACTGGAAGCCGTTCTCCTCGTCCTCAAGATCGACGTCGAGCACCTCGCCGCCGAACCGCTGTTTGGCGCTTTCGACAATGCGCTCCAGCGGCAGGATGCGGCCCTCGCGCAGGGCGGCGCGGGCGCGCTCATGGTCGTCGCCGGCCTGCGCCGCCGGTCCTGCCGCAAGGAGCAGGGCAACAAGGAGCAATGCGGGACCGGTCCTCATGATCGACCTCTCTGCCGGGGACAGCATCGCGCATCAGGGACGCGCGTTCGAACCAGCATATCGTCGCATCCCTGAACCGGCGCTGAATGCGCATGTCCTGCTGTCTCCAGCCTGAACGGCGGATGAACGGCCTGTTCAGGCTCGGCTCAGGCCGGGTGGCGCAGGGTGCGGTCCATCGGGCGCTTCGCGGCGCTCTCCCCACACCGCAGGTGATGCCATGCTGAAAGCCGCCACCCTCGCCACCCTCCTCGCCGTCACGCTCGCGGCCGGCGCCGCCGGTGCCGCCCGCGCCGATGATGACGACGACCACCGCCGCGCCGCCACGGCCCAGCCCGCCAGCCCGCAATCCATCGCCGAGGCGGTGAAGGCCGGCGGCGGCACCGTCGCCGGCACGGTCGAGACGGTGGCGGCGAACTGGTTCGTCCTGACCGACGGCCGCGACCGCATCGACGTCGCCAGCCGCGGCTTCCTTCCCGACGGCATCCAGTCCGGCGACCAGATCACCGTGGTCGGCGGCGTCCGTCAGGGCGCGATCCAGGCCGGCCAGATCATCCGTCAGGACGGCACCGCCTTCGGCCGCGACGCCCTGCGGATGCAGGAAGGCCGCCGCCATGGCCATGAGAAGGGCCACGAGAAGGGCCGGCACGACGACCGCGACGACGACTGAGCCGGGGGTCGCCATGCTGAAGAGGATGATCCTCCACACCCTGCTGGCCGCCCTGGTCATCGGCGCTCTCGCCGCCGCTTATCAGGCCAGGGCGGACGGCGCCGCGGGCATCGTCGCCCTGCTGACCACCGGCAACGGCGACTGACCTCATACGAGAACGGAGACCGCCATGTCCGCCCGCAAGCCAAGCGCCGCCGAGATGACCGCGCTGCTGGCCTTCCACGCCACCGTCTCGGGCGCCTTCATCGTCGCCTATCTGACCGGCGACGAGGACAGCTACGGCATGCATGTCTTCGCCGGCTATGCCGCCCTCGCCGCCATCCTCCTGCGCGTCGCGGCCGGCCTGCTGGCCCCGGCGGGAAGCCCGCTGCGCCTCCCCCGGCCCTCCGCCGGGGCGGTCGCGGCATGGCTCCGGCGGCTGCTCGCCGGCGATGCGCAGGCCCGGACGGAACGCAGCCCGCTGACCGCCTGGATGGCCGCCGCCCTTCTGGCCGGCGTCGGGCTGGCGGCGGCGAGCGGTGCCGCCGCCGATTTCTTCGTCACGGTCGAGCATCTGCACAAGGAGATCGGCGAGGCCGCTCTCCCGCTGATCCTGGCGCATGTCGCCCTGGTCTTCGCGCTGCATGGCCTGAAGCGGCTGCCGCCCGGCCTTGCATCGCGCTGGACGGCGTGGCGCTCAACCCCGACCAACCGGATGATCCCATGAAAATGATCCTCCTTCTCGCCGCCACTGTGGCGTTCGGCACCGGCGTCGCGCTGGCGGCGTCGGGCGATCCGGCCCAAAATCCGGCCCAAAATCCGGAACGTGCCCGCATCCTCGACGGCTACGCCGCCCAGGCCAAGGCGCCCGATTTCACCGGCTTCTCGGCGGAGCGCGGGCAGGCGCTGTATCTCGGCCCGCATGCCGGCGGCACGGTGGCCGACACCCCCGCCTGCGCCAGCTGCCACACCCGTGACCCCGCCGGGACCGGCCGCCATTACAAGACCGGCCGCGACATCCTGCCGATGGCGGTGTCCGCCAATCCCAAGCGCTTCACCGACCCCGCCGAGGTCGAAAAGCGGTTCGGGCGCGACTGCGTTAACGTCCTCGGCCGCGCCTGCACCGCGCGGGAGAAGGGCGACTTCATCACCTTTCTGTCGAACCGATAGGGAGCAACCGATGCGTTCCGACCCAAAATCCCGCAGGCTCGCCGCCTTCGCCGCCCTCACCCTGCTGGCTCTGACCGCCGGACCGGCAACCGCCGGCGAGTTCGAGCGGGTACGCCCCGTCACCGATGCCGCCACCCGGAAGGAGTGCGGCGAGTGCCACATGGCCTTTCAGCCCGGCCTGCTGCCGGCGGCGTCCTGGAACCGCATCATGGACGGCCTTCAAAACCATTTCGGCGAGAATGCCAGCTTGCCGGCCGACACCGCCGCAGCCATCCGCACGTATCTGACGCAGACTGCCGGAAGCGGCGACGGCCGCCTGATCCGCATCAACGAACAGCGCTGGTGGCTGCGCAAGCACGATTTCGACCCGTCGATCTGGAGCCGCAGGACGGTCGCCGCCAAAAGCAACTGCGAGGCCTGCCACCGCACCGCGGCCCAGGGTCTCTACGAGGACGACTGAGCCGCCCTTGTCAGAGCCGGCGCAGCCGCCCCAGCAGCGACGGGTTGTCCCAGGTTGGCTGCCGGTCCTCGATCACCACGCGGTGGGGCAGGGGGGAATCGCCTTCCACCGTCACCTCGACCCAGCGCGGCACCAGCTCGTTGTTGATGTCGTCCAGAATGGCGACGGCCAGCGCCTCCAACCCGTCCGGGAAACTGGCGAACTCCGCCAGATAGGCCACGACCGACGCCGGATCGGGCACCAGAAGGTCGGGCACCAGCCGCAGGGTCAGCCGCACCCCCGGCAGCGGTTCGCCGCGCAGCTCCACCAGGAAATCGTGGCGGGCGTCGGGGGACGGGCAGGTGGACAGGCGCTCCCGCCTCATGCCGACACCCCCAGCCCGGCCTGACCGGCGCGGGTCAGCTTCACCCAGCTGCGCGCGCCCGACTGGAAGGACAGGCCGCCGGTGTAGCCGACGGCCCGCACGCTGTCGGCGAAAACCTGGATCAGCTCCACCCGCAGCTCCGGCGGCAGGGCGGCATGGCTGCGCAGGATCAGGTCGAAATGGTTGGGCCGCACCAGACCGTCGAGCTGCATCGGCCCGAACCGGCTGAGGTCGAGGTCGATGATGAAGCGGCTGCCGGGATTCGACCGCTCAGCTCCGCCGCTTTCCTCATCCTCCTGCAACGGGTGGACATGCAGCCTGATCGGCTTCGGCCCGTTCGCGTCCATCAGCGGGATGGTGTAGCTGCGCCAGTCGCCCGGCAGCGGTTCCGCCGCCTCGCGGCGCAGCCCGTCGAAATCCTTCTCCAGCCGCTCCAGCAGGTCGCGCCGCCCCGCCTTGTCGAGGGCGGAGGCGGCATCGTCGCCCAGCCAGCCCTGCGCATCGCCGCCGCGCATCGCCGACAGGAAGAAGCCCAGCGCCGCGGTCAGCTTGCGGTTCGGCTGTGGCATCGTCGCCAGCATCGCCTTGGCCGCCGCCGGATCGGCCGCCGCCAGCGTCGCCATCAGCTGCCGCATCGCCGGCCAGTCGCGCCCGTCCAGCGGTCCCGGCGGGCCGGGCAAGGCGGGGGCCGCCGCCTGGGTGGCGCGGGCGAGGTCGGCCAGCGCCGCCGTCACCTTGGTTCCCTGAGGCAGGCTGGCCGGGACGTTCAGCGCCAGCATGCCCTGTTTGGTCGCCAGGATCGGCTGGCCCTGCGGCGTGCTGCCGGCCACCGTGCCGCGCAGGATGGGGGTGTCGGGCGGCAGGGCCGGCTCGTCGGCTTGCGGCATCGGCAGAGCGGCGGCCTGTCCGCCCGCTTGCTGGCCGGATTGGCTCCCCGCCTGCTGATTGCGCCCGTTGGCCTCCGGGTTGCCCGTCCCCGGATTGCCGGGCGGCTGGGGCTGTTGCGGCGGCGGCGTGACCGTCAGGATCTTCAGCGCCACCGTGGCGCCGCGCGGCAGGTCCGGCGGTTCGGGATTGCCGGCGGCTTCCCCCGGCGGGGGCGAACCCGATGCGTTGGAGCCGGGCGGAGTGGGTGCCGTCGGCGTCTCGGCGCCGGGATGGGCCGCGTTGCCGCCCAGCTGGACCGGCGTGCCGAAGGTGGCGCTGCCGCCGCCCATGGTCGGGGCGGGCGTGGAGGGTCCGCCCGTCGCCGCGGCAGGCGTCCCGGCGGCCGGAGCTTCCGGCTTCGCGGTCCCGGCCGGTGCGGCGGGGGCCGGTGCCGTGGGCGTCGGCTGCGCCGGGGGCGCGGCGGCGGTCGGCAGCTTGGCGCCCGACCCGCCGGCCAGCACCAGTGCCGGCACGACGGTGCCCGGCAGCAGCGGCGGCAGGGTGGTCGGGACGGTGGTTTGCGTCGGGGTGGGCAGCAGCACGGCGGGCGTGGCGCCGCTGCCGGCCGGCGGAGCGGGTGCCGCTCCACCAGCCTGCCCGGCGTTTTGCGGCGTGGCCGGGCTCGCCAGCGATTGCAGCAGGATCAGCGCCGTCGGCTTGCCCGGCAGCGCCGTGGCCGGCGCGCCCGTCGGTGCCGTGCCGCCGGGGGTCAGCTGCACGGTGACCGGCTTGTCCGGCGGCAGCTCCACCGCGCTGTCGAGCAGCAGCTCGCCCGCCGCGGTGCGCACGCGGGTCAGCCCCTCCGGCGTCTGGCCGGCGACGGTGCCGGTCAGCACCACCGGGCGGGTGACCTCCGGCAGCCGTTCGGGAAGCTGGACGACCGTCGCCTCGGCGGTCACGGGTGCGGGCGCGGCGGGGGCTGCCGCGGCGGTGGCGGCGGCCGGCGTGACCGACGGTGGGATTGCCCCGCCCATGCCCGCCCGTCCCGGCCGGTTACCGGGCGCTGGCGAGCAGCCGCTGCACGATGGCCTCGACGTCGCGGGCCGCATCGCTGGCGGGCGAGCGGGTCAGCAGCGGGGTCTGGTTGCGGATGGCGTCGCGCACCTTCAGGTCGCGGCGGATGATGCCCGCCAGCGCCGGCTTGTATTTCAGGAAGTTCTGGCAGGCCTTCAGGATGGTGCCGTAGGTCCGCTCGCCGTCCTTCACGCTCTGCGCCATGTTCACCACGATCCGCAGGTCGGCCGACGGGTTGGTGGCATGGGTCAGCTTGATGAAGGCATAGGCGTCGGTCAGCGAGGTCGGCTCGTCCGTCGTCACCACCAGCGTGATGCCGGCCGGACCCGACAGGGTGCGCACCGTGCGGTCGACGCCGGCGCCCATGTCCATCACCACCCGGTCATAGCTCTTCGCCAGCTCCAGCAGGTCGTTGCGCAAGGACGACAGGCGCTGGCTCGGCAACTGCGCCAGCGTGCCCGAGCCCGAACGGCCGGCGATGATGTCGAAGCCGGTGTCGGTGAAGCGCTGCGCCGCCTTGGCCAGCGTCACCTCGCCGTTGATGACGGCGCCCAGATCGTTCTTGGGCGAGAATCCCAGCTGGATGTCGACGTTGGCGAGCCCGAGATCGCCGTCGAACAGCAGGGTGTTCATGCCCGCCTTGGTCAGGGCGTGGCTGAGCGTGATCGAGAACCACGTCTTGCCGACGCCGCCCTTTCCACTGGCCACGGCGATGACGTTGGCGCCGCGCAGCGGGCGAACGTTCTTGAGGGCGGCCGGGAACACCGGATCGGTCATGGCAGGGTCCTCGACGAGGGGGAACTGGCGGCTTTAGCCTTGGTTGCGGGTTTTGCGGTTGCGGGTTTCGTCGGCTTGGCCGCCGCGGCGGCCCTGCGCGGTGGTGGTGGCGGCGGTGCCGGCTCGATCTCCGGTTCCCCATCCTCCGGCTCATCGTCCTCGGCCTCATACCCCCGCCCGAAGCTCGGCTTGCGCTCGGGGGTGCGCTCCGGCTCGTGGTCCTGATGGCCCTCGTCGTCGTCCCAGCCGGCGCTGCGGGCGGAACGTCGCGGCGCCGATTCCTTGACGGCGGGCGCCTTCTCCTCGGCCGGGATCATCATGCGGGCGAGCGCCAGCGGGTTCAGCGCGGTCAGCCCCTCCGCCACCTTGGACGAGATGCTGGCGTCGCAGAAGGACAGCCGGGCGCGCGCGGCGATGGCAAGCACGCTGCCCAGCCGGCGCGCCATGTCCAGCCGGGTGACCAGCATGCGCCGCACACCCACCGCCTTGAAGGCCAGCGCCATGTCGGCAGCCTCCAGCGCGTCGAGCCCGGCGGGCAGGACCAGGATTGGCTCCACCTCGCCGGCGGACAGCAAGGCGCGCAGGTCCTGCATGTCCTCGGCGTCGAACGGGTTGCGCCCGGCGGTGTCGACCAGAACCAGATCGGTCCGGCGATGCACCTCGAAGGCGCCGGCCAGCGCGTCGGGATCCTCCACCGTCGCCAGCTTCAGTTTCATCAGCCGGGTGAAGGCGGCCAGCTGGTCGACGCCGCCGGCCCGCACCGTGTCGGTGGTGATGACGCCGACCGAGCATTTCCGGAAGACGGCGCGCGCCGCCAGCTTGGCCGCGACCAGCGTCTTGCCGGACCCCGGCGGGCCGACCAGCGCCAGCGGCTTCACCGGCGACCGGCCGTCGGGCAGCGGGTTGAAGGTGAAATAGGAATCGAGTGCGGAGCCCAGGGCCAGCCGCGGGTCCTCGGTGTCCAGCCCGGAGGCCGCGTCGATCAGCTGTTCGGCCAGCGACGCCGGCACGCCGTGGCGTTGCAGGGCGTCGGCCACCACCTCGCCGACGTCGATCTCGGGTTCGACCGGCCTGGCCGGTGCCTTGGCCCGGCCGCCGCGCCCGGAACCGGATGCCGGGGCCGGCGGCAGGTCGTCCTCTTCCACCGCCGCCGTCACGCGCACGCCGCCGCCTTCCTCCTCGCGCGTGGCGACGATGATGGCGTCGTCGCCCAGCGACTGGCGCACCATCCGCATGGCGTCGGACATGGTCTTGGCGTGGAAGGACTTCAGCCGCATCGGCAGCGCCTTCCGTCAGCTAAGGGGATGGGAACGCCGCGCGCCATCAGATCTGCCCCAGCGTCTTGATGCGGGCCTTCGGGTGGATCTCGTTCTGCGACATGACCACGGTCGCCGGCCGGAACCGCTCGACGATCGAGCGGACGAACGGACGGATCAGCGGGCTGGTCAACAGAACGGGGCTCTCGCCCATCATGGCATGTCGCTCGAAGGTTTGACGGACGGAGGTGATGAACTGCTGCAGGCGGGACGGGGCCATCGTCAGCTGCCGGTCGTCGCCGTCGCCCACCAGCGATTCCGCGAAGCCCTGCTCCCATTCGGGCGACAGGGTGACGAGCGGGATGAAGCCCATCTCGTTCGTGTTCGCGTCGCAGATCTGCCGGGCGAGGCGGGAGCGCACATGCTCGGTGATCTGGGTGATGCTGCGGGTCTGGCTGGTCGCTTCGGATACCCCTTCCAATATCGTGGGAAGATCCCGGATCGAAACCCGTTCGGCAAGGAGATTCTGCAACACCCGTTGCAGGCCGCCCACAGTGATCTGTCCGGGCACCACGTCGGCGATCAGCTTCTGGTGTTCCTTGTCGGTCTCGTCCAGCAGCTTCTGCGTCTCGGTGAAGGACAGCAGCTCCGGCATGTTGTCCTTGATCAGCTCGGTCAGGTGGGTGGTCACCACGGTCGACGGATCGACCACGGTGTAGCCCTTGAACAGCGCCTCTTCGCGGTATCCCGGCTCGATCCAGATGGCGGGCAGTCCGAAGGTCGGCTCCACCGTCTGCTCGCCGGGCAGGCTCATGGCGTCGCCGCGCGGGTCCATCACCAGCAGCATGTTGGGCCGGATGTCGCCGCGCCCGGCCTCGATCTCCTTGACGCGGATGATGTAGGTGTTGGGCGGAAGCTGGAGATTGTCCTGGATGCGCACCGCCGGCATGACGAAGCCGACCTCGCCGGCGATCTGCCGGCGCAGCCCCTTGATCTGGTCGGTCAGTCGGTGGCTGCCCGCCTGCGGCTGGTTGATCAGCGACAACAGGCCGTAGCCCAGCTCCAGCCGGATCAGGTCGATGGCGAGCGCGGTGGCGATCGGTTCGTCCGGCGCCGGTCCGGCACCAGGCCCGCCGCCCGGTCCGGCGCCGGCCGCAGCCGCTTCCTCCGCCGCCGCGGCCTCTTCCGCCTCCTTCTTCGCGCGCAGGCGCGGCATGTACCAGGCGGCGAAGCCCACGGCGCCGATGACCGGGGCCAGCGTCAGGATCGGCATGCCCGGCAGCAGGGCCAGCACGCCGATGGCGCCGGCCGACAGGGCCAGCGCCTGGCTGTGCCCGGTCAGCTGCCCCACCACCGCCTTGTCGGTGGAGCCGCCCATGCCGGCCTTCGACACCAGGAAGCCGGCGGAGATCGAGATCACCAGCGCCGGGATCTGCGACACCAGGCCGTCGCCGATGGTCAGCTTGGTGAAGGTGTCCAGCGCCGTCATCACCGGCATGTCGTGGCGCAGGACCGCGATGGTCACGCCGCCGATGATGTTGATGAACATGATCATCAGGCCGGCGACCGCGTCGCCCTTCACGAACTTCGACGCACCGTCCATCGAGCCGAAGAAGGCGCTTTCGTCCTCCAGCTCCTTGCGGCGGGCGCGCGCCGTGCTCTCCTCGATCATGCCGGCCGACAGGTCGGCGTCGATGGCCATCTGCTTGCCGGGCATGGCGTCGAGGGTGAAGCGCGCCGCCACTTCGGCGATGCGGCCCGAACCGGCGGTGATGACCTTGAAGTTCACGATGGTCAGGATGGCGTAGATGATCACGCCGATGACGAAATCGCCGCCCATGACGAGGCTGGCGAAGGCCTCGATCACATGGCCGGCGGCAGACGTCCCCTCATGCCCCTGCGTCAGGATCAGGCGCGTCGAGGCCATGTTCAGCGACAGGCGCAGCAGCGTGGTGATCAGCAGGATCGTCGGGTACGAGGACAGCTGGAGCGGCTTCTCGATGAACAGCACCACCATCAGGATCAGGATGGAGACGGTGATGTTCAGTCCCAGCATCATGTCGAGCATGACGCTGGGCAGCGGCATGATCAGGCCGACCACGACAATCAGGATGCCGATGGCCATCGCCACGTCGCCGCGCTTCAGCGACGCCTTGGTGACCGCCCACATCTCGCCGAAGGCGGCCATGTTGCCGGGACCGCCGCCCCCGCCGCCGCCATTATGCTCCGTCAGCGCCATGGATGCTCCCGCCGCTCAAGGTCCCGGTCCCGGACGGGGGCTCAGGCCGTCGCCCGTTCGTCGTTGCCCGGGGTCGGCACGCTGCGGCCTTCGTCGCCATACTGCTTCAGCTTGTTGCGCAGCGTGCGGATCGAGATGCCCAGGATGTTGGCGGCGTGGGTGCGGTTGCCCAGGCAGTGGGTCAGCGTCTCCAGGATCAGGTCACGCTCGACGTCGGCCACCGTGCGGCCGATCAGCGCCGCCAGACCGGCGCCGCTGGTGCCCGCATTGGCGGCAGCCGCGGCGCTGCTGTTGGCGGCCATGCCGTAGGGACCGGGCTTGCCGCCCTTGGGCGGACCGTAGCTGGTCGGTAGGGCAGGAACGGCGGGCTGTGCCGGCTGGCTCGGTTGGCTGGCGGCGGCGGCCGGAACCGTGCCGCCGGGACCGGCGAACGGGTTGGCGACCGGCGAGTCGGCGGGGATGGAGGCCTGGGCGCTGCCTTCCGGGGCCAGCATCTTGCTGGTCAGCATGATCGCTTCCGGCCCGACTTCTTCGCCGCGCGACAGCAGGACGGCGCGGTGCATGGTGTTTTCCAGCTCGCGCACGTTGCCGCGCCAGTGATGCGTCTTCAGCATCAGCATGGCGTCCTCGGTCAGGCGCTTGTCGCCCAGACCGTTGGCCTCCGCGTATTTCTTCAGGAAATGCTCGGCGATCATCGGGATGTCGGCCGGGCGTTCGCGCAAGGACGGGATCGCCACGCTGAAGACGTTCAGGCGGAAATACAGATCCTCGCGGAAGTTGCCGGAGCGGACCTCCGCCTCCAGATTGCGGTTGGAGGTGGCGATCAGGCGGACATTGACCTTCACCGGCTGGCTGGAGCCGATGCGGTCGATCTCCTTCTCCTGGATGGCGCGCAGCAGCTTGGCCTGGAGCCTGGGGTGCATCTCCGACAGCTCGTCCAGCAGCAGGGTGCCGTTGTTCGCTTCCTCGAACTTGCCGAGCCGCCGGGCGACGGCGCCGGTGAAGGCGCCCTTCTCGTGGCCGAACAGCTCCGATTCCAGCAGGTTCTCCGGAATGGCGGCGCAGTTCACCGCGACGAACGGCTCGCCCGAGCGCCGGCTCTTGCGGTGGATGAAGCGGGCCATCAGCTCCTTGCCGGTGCCGCTCTCGCCGGTGATCATCACCGAGGCGTCGCTGGGCGCCACCTGTTCGGCAAGGCGCAGCGTCGCCAGCATCGCCGGGTCGCTGCACACGATGGAGTGGCTTTCCTCGGCCACCGCCTCCAGCACCGCGGCGATCAGCTCGGCGTTGGGCGGCAGCGGCAGATACTCCTTGGCGCCGGCGCGGATGGCGCGCACGGCGGCGGCCGCATCGGTGCCGATGCCGCAGGCGACCACCGGGATGGTGATCCGCTCCGACTTCAGGCTGTCGATGAAGGTCGCGATGTCCAGCTTGACATCGATCATCACCAGATCGGCACCGGCGGCGGCACGCAAGGCGGTCAGCGCCCCTTCGATGCTGTCGGTGTGCGACACCTTGGCCCCCCGCTTCATGGCGATCTTGCCGGCGGCGGTGATGTAGCCTTCCAACGTTCCAACGATCAGCAGACGCATAGCCTTACGCTCCCACTCTCGGGGCTTCCCGGTCGAAATACTGGATCCGCTTTCCAGGCGGCAGGACGGCGTTCAGGAGCATCTCCAGACGCCGCGGATTCTCCTGGCGCGCGATGGACACGGCGCCGATTGTATAGAGGGTCTTGACCAGCGCGTCCTCCTCCGCCGCCCGCTCCACCTTGGCGGCGAGCGGGGACAGGACGACGTTGCCGAGCACGGCCCCGTAGAAGGTCGTCAGCAGAGCCAAAGCCATCGCCGGCCCGATGGCCGACGGGTCGCTCAGGCTGCCCAGCATCTGCACCAGCCCGACCAGCGTGCCGATCAGCCCCATGGCCGGCGCCACTTCCGAGGCGCGGCGCAGGACGCCGGCGCTCTTGCCGTGGCCGCCGGCGGTCGCCTCGACCTCGCCGGTCAGCATTCGCTCGATGGCGTCGGGCGGCAGCCCTTCGGTGATCAGGGTGACGCTGCGGTGCAGGAAAGGCTCGGCGCGCAGTTCCGGCAGGACGTTGCGCAGGGTTTCCGGCCCGGCCCGGCGGGCGGCCTCGGCCAGCAGCAGGACCTGCCGCGCCACGCCCTTGGGGTCGAGCGTCTGGTGGACCAGCACCGCCGCGGCGTTCTTCCAGGCCACCGCCACGTCGCCCAGCGAGAAGGAGGCGGTGGTGACCGCCAGCGTTCCGCCCAGCACGATCAGCAGCGACGGCGGATCGAGAAAGGCACGCGCCGACCCGCCGGTGGTGATGGCGATCAGGATCACCCCGGCCGCCGCCGCCAGCCCGACCAGCGTCGCCACGTCCAGCCCGCCGCGCAGCCGCACGCTCCGCCCCGGCGCGGTGGCGCCGGTGGGATTGCCTGCCGCCGCCGGCTCGCCCTGCGCCGCGGCACGGGTGCCGCCGCCTTGGGCTGCCTTGGCTCGGGCGCCGCCGGTGTCGGACGACACCGCCATCAGCCGCGGTCCGACTTGATGATTTCCGTCATGGTCACGCCCAGCCGGTCTTCCACCACCACCACCTCGCCGCGGGCGACCAGGCGGTTGTTGACGTAGATGTCGATGGCCTCGCCGACCTTGCGGTCCAGTTCCACCACGGCGCCGCGGCCCAGCTTCAGCAGCTGCGCCACCTGCATGGTCGATTTGCCCAGCACCGCGGAGATCTGGACGGGGATGTCGTACACCGCCTCCAGATCCTTGGTGATTCCGGGGCTGGCATAGTCGTCGCCATCGCCGCCGTGCAGATCGTTCAGCGAGAAATTGTCGCTCGGCATGTCGGTCTCGGACCTCCTTCATTCCGGTCACCCCTTAGACGGGGGCCGGAGCCTCCAGCATGTGCGCCGCGCGGCGTTCGATTTCGTCCAGCAGCTGGGCGGTGTCCCGCTCCACGCCGCCTTCGGCCCATTCGATGCGGCAGCCGCCGGGAGCGATCGACGGATCGCCGATCACCATCAGCTTGGCCCCGAAGCCGCGCGATCCCACCGTCTCGTCGAGATGGTCGCGCACCAGCCCCATCGTGTCCTCCGCCACCCGGATGACCAGCCGCGGCTCGTCGATCAGGTCGGTCAGGCAGGCGCGGACCATTCCCTCCACCTCGACCATGCCGCCGCGCCGCGCCCATTCGGGCATCAGCTTGCGGACGATGGCGAGCGCCAGATGGACCGGCTGTTCGCTGCGCGCGGCGTTGCCCGCCTCGTGCGCCGCCAGCAGATGGGCCACCCCGTCGGCGATCTGGGAGAGCGCGTTGGCGATGCGGGCGTTCACCGTCGCCTCGATCTCGGTCTTGCCGCGCTCGTACCCGGTGTTCTGGCCGGCGGCCATGCCGTCGGTGAATCCCTTGCCGTAGCCCGCCGCGGTCCCTTCGGACTTGCCGGCGGCCATGCCCTCGTCATAGCCCTGGGCGCGGGCGGCGGCCAGCTCCGCCTCGCCGAAGGTCGGGGCCGGCGGCAGTTCCGGCTCCGGCTCGGGCTCCGGCATGGCCGACAGCTCGTCCTCGGGCAGCAGGTCGTCATCCTCCACATGGGTCATGCGGGGGACGGCGTCCACGTCGAAGGACTCGTCGAAGAGGAATTTGCGCACGCTCATCGCCGCGATCCCCCTGCGGACAAGGTGGCCTCAAGCGGTGTGGGTTCGGAGGCCGGCATCGCTCAGCTCTCCTGATACAGCCAGTTGCGCAGGATGGAGACCGCCTCTTCCGGATGCTTGTCGACGATCTCGCCGACCTTGCGCAGGGAGGACGCGCGGACGCGGCCTTCCACCCGGTTGATGTCGATCATCTGCTCCAGTTCCTCGTCGGCCTGCGCCGCTTCCAGCGCCAGATCCTGGGCCAGCGCGCCGGTGGGGGCGGCGAGTGCGGCCGGCATGCCGGCCTGATCGGTCAGCAGGCGGTCCATCTCGTCCTCCTCCTGCATCTCCGCCTTCTCGAAGGCGCGGGAGATCAGCGGGCGGATGACCAGCAGGATGATGAGGACGGCGACGATGCCCAGGACCACCATCTCCGCGATGCGGAACAGGTCGTCCTTGGTCATGCCCATGAACAGCTCTTCCGGCTTCTGGATGTCGTCCTCGGGCGACCAGAAACGCATGTTGATCACCTCCAGCGAGTCGCCGCGCACGGCGTCCAGCCCGACGGCGGACCGCACCAGCGCCTTGATGCTCTCGATCTCCTGCTCGCTGCGCGGCTGGTAGGCCGGCGGTGCGTCCTTGGAGAGCTGGTAGGTGCCGTCCACCAGCACGGCGACCGACAGGCGGCGGACCTGACCTGCCTCGCGGACATGCGACTTGGTGGTCTTGGTGATCTCGTAGTTGATCGTCTCTTCGTTGCGGTTCGACTTGTTCGAGGACAGCGGGCTGGCGCTGCTGCTCGCCTGCGCCGTCGGCAGGTTCTGGTCCACCGTCACCGGGGCCAGCGGGTCGCGGTCGCTGCTCTCGCTCGACTCGGCCACCGTCTGGGTGGAGCGAACGACCTGGCTTTCCGGATCGAAGATTTCCGACTGGGTGGTGATGCGGTCGAAGTCGAGGTCGGCGGACACCTCCGCCCGGACCTTGCCGTAGCCCAGCGTGCGGCCCAGCAAATCCTCGACGGTGCGGGCCAGCCGGCCCTCATAGGCCTGCTTCTTCTCTTCCGCGTTGGCCGCCATCGCCTCGGCGCTGTCGTTGCCGGTGCCGCGGGCCAGCAGCTTGCCCTTGTCGTCGACGATGGAGATGCGGCCGGGGTCGAGGTTCGGCACCGAGGCGGCGATCAGCTGCTGGATCGCCTGGATGTTCTCGCGGCTCAGCTGGGTGCCGGGGCGCAGCTTCAGGAAGACGCTGGCGGTCGCCGGGTTCTGCTGGCGGGCGAACAGCTCGCGCTTGGGCAGCACCAGATGGACGCGGGCCTGCTGCACGCCGTTCAGCGTCTGCACCGTGCGCGCCATCTCGCCTTCCAGCGCGCGCAGGTGGTTGATGTTCTGCATGAAGCTGGTGGCGCCGAAGCCTTCGCCCTTGTCGAACAGCTCGTAGCCGACCGAACCGCCGGACGGCAGGCCCTGGGCCGCCATGCGCATGCGCATCGGCCCGACCTGATCGGCCGGGACCATGATCTTGGTGCCGGACTTGTCGACGGTGTAGGGGACCTTCGCCTCGTCCAGCTTCTTGGCGATGGCCGCCGCTTCCGTCTGCTGGAGTTCGGAATAGAGAAGTTCCATCTCCGGTGTGGACAGCCGGGTGGTCAGATAGACGAAGAATCCGATCAGCAAGAGCCCGACGCCGCCGATCGCCGCGAGGCGGGCGGGCCCGAGATTGCGCAAGGTCTGCAGCAGGTTGTTCACGCGCGGTCCCCGATCGGAAGTCTTTCCGGCATGGTCTCCACACAGTCTCCGTTCGCGATTGCGAGACGGTTTGTGCAAGTTCCGCGCCGGGCTTGCCTACGTTGGGGCATGCTGCGGCGTCTTGATGAAGAGAGGGTTAATCGGCGGCAGTTTTTGCCGGGCGCCCGGCAAAATATGCCTAGTGCCCCGCAAATGTTGCAGCCCTGCGACCGCGGCGCCACAGCGTCTTCTGCAACTTTGGGTCACAATGCCGCAGCCGAACCGCGGCATGGGCGGCATGACACCGATTGCGCGACTTTCGGTAAAATCATACCGCGCAATGCGCGAGAAGAGTGCGGTCCTATGACCAACAGGGCGATTCTCGCGAACAGGCGCCTGCCCAAAAGAGGTATCTGGTCCAGCCAAGGTTGACATCGGCAGAACCCGATCATAGCTGAGTTGCATTCCATGCCCGAAATCGGCCGATTCGTCTTCCCGGCGAGGTGTTTCCAGGCGCGGCCGCCGGAGGCGGTGCTTTACGGCGGGTGCCGACCGGCCTATCGGCACGGCGGGCGCTGACCGGCCTATCGGCCGGCAGCGGGAAGAATCGGCTGCCGGGACCAGTACAGGATCGAAGGGGAAGAGCTATGAAACGGCGTGGCCGCGAAAAGAAGGAAGGCCTGAACGAGGTCGATGTGTTCGTCGGCCAGCGCCTGCGGGAACTGCGCATGCTCGCAGGACTGAGCCAGAGCGACGTCGCCTCGGCGCTGGGGCTGACCTTCCAGCAATTGCAGAAGTACGAGCGCGGCTTCAACCGCGTCTCCTCCAGCCGCCTGTTCAAGCTGGGCCAGTTCTTCCGTGTCCCCGTCTCCGTCTTCTTCGAGGGGCTGGAGAACCGGCAGGCGGCGGCGGAGGGCGGCGAGATGCCGGCGGCCGGCGTCGGCGAGGAGCAGGAGAACACCCTGCAATCGCGCGAGGCGCTGATGCTGGCCCGCTATTTCCAGAGCATCCGCGATCCGCAGATCCGGGCCGCCATCCGCGAATTGGCCGAGCGCTGCGCCGAGCAGCAGACCGACGGCGGTGCGGCTGCCGGCGATGCGTCTGCCGGCGGCACGGCGTCCAGCGGGGCATCGGCATCCAGGCGCGGCCGTGGCCGCCGGGCAGAGCAGGGCGGCCACGCCTGAGGCCTTTTGCCGGAAACCGCCCGGACGCTTTCAGGCCGGCTTCAGCCGCCGGTAATGGTCCAGGAAGTCGGCCAGCGCCTCTTCCGGGCCGAGCGGCAGGATGGCGGCCTCGTCGGGGTCCGGCAGGTCGCGCCAGTTGACGCGGTGCGGTGCGCAGAGGTCGCGCAGCTCGGTCGCCAGCGCCCGCTGGTCGGCCAGCTTGACCGCTTTCGGCTCCGGATGGCGGAAGCCGAAGCGCAGGGCGAGTGCGCTCTTGATCGGCTCCACCGCCTGCCGGATGGCGTCGCGGCCGATCCGCACCTTCCATGGCGTCGGCCAGTCGCCGGTGAAGGCCTCCTCGCAGTCATGCATCAGCGCGTCGTAGGCATAGCCCTCCGGCGCCAGCCGGCTGGCCAGCACGCAATGCTGGGCCACGCTGAAGAAGCGCTGGGTGTTGCCGACGAACCGGCACTGGTAGGCCAGCGGGCGGGCGATGTCCTCGATGTCGAAGGGACCGAAGTCCGGGTTCTCCAGATCGACGGTGCGCCCCGAATAGGTGATCATGACCGCCGTCGGCTCGGGCACGTCGAGCAGATCGAACTGGTCGGGATGGGTGATGCGCGGCGACCTGCCGCGCCGCTTCGGCGCTGCTTTCTTCATGGTCCTTGAGACTCTAGCAGATCGGCCGAAGCGCGCTCAACAGCGCGTCGGGCCAACTGCGCGTCCGGCCGAGCCCTTGAGGCACCGTTTTCCTCAATCTCCGCTTCCCGCCGGATCGCGCACCAGACTGCTGGTGGCAGCGACGGTGGTTTCCAGCAGGGGCAGCAAGGCCGCGACCTTGTCGGTGTCGGCCGGGCTGTCGTTGATGGCGCGGGCGATGGCGGCCATGCGCGGCACGCCGAAATTGGCGGCCAGCCCGGCCAGCGTGTGGGCCGCCTGCTTCAGCTCCTTTGGCCTGCCGGCCTGGAGGGCGGAGCGGATCGCCGTCAGCTCGCGCAGCGCCGTCTCTGGCAGCAGCTGAAGCATGCCGTCCAGCGCCTCGCCGCCCAGCGCCAGCCGCAGTTCGGCCAGCTTCACCCGGTCGACCAGCGGCAGGGCCGAGAAATGGCCGCCCTCGGCCGCCGGGCGGCTGGGCACCGGCACCACGCGTCCCTCCTGCGGCCGGGTCGCCAGATCGACCAGCACGGCGTTCAGCTGGTCCCAGTCGATCGGCTTGGTCAGATAGGCGTCGAGCCCGGCGGCCAGATGGCCGTCGCGATGTTCCGGCAGGGCGTCGGCCGACAGCCCGACGATGGGGATGCGCGCGACCGGCCCGTCCATCCGCCGGATCGCCCGCGCGGTCGACCGCCCGTCCAGCACCGGCATCTCCATGTCGAGGATCAGCGCGTCGTAATCGGCCGCCACGAGCGCGTCCAGCGCCGCCCGCCCGTCGGCCACCGCGTCGATCCGGTGGCCGATGCGGGACATCATGGCGATGACCAGCATGCGGTTGATGTCGTTGTCCTCGGCCAGCAGCAGCCGCAGCGGCACCTGTGTCGGCTCCGGCGTCTCGGCCGCCCCGGGGAGCGCCGGGCGGGCTCCCAGCTCGCCGACCGGCGGCGCCTCCGCCAGCCGGCTGAGGATCGAGAAGCGGAAGGTGGAGCCGCGGCCGGGCGTGCTGGCGACGGTGATCTCGCCGCCCATCGCCTCGACCAGCCGCTTGCAGATCGCCAGCCCCAGGCCGGTGCCGCCATATTTGCGGCTGGTCGACACGTCGGCCTGGACGAAGGCGTCGAACAGGCGGGCGCGCTGTTCGGGCGTCATGCCGATGCCGTTGTCCTCCACCTCGAACCGCAGGGTGACCGGCGCATCGGCCGGCGCCGCGCCGGCGGGCGGGTCGGCAGGCGGATCGGCGGGGGGATCCGGCGACCAGACGGCGATCTCGATGGTGCCGCGGTCGGTGAACTTGATGGCGTTCGACACCAGGTTGAACAGCACCTGCCGCAGCCGGGTCGGGTCGCCGCGGATGTGGCGCGGCGTGTCGTCGGCGATGGAGGCCGACAGGCTCAGGCCCTTGGCCGCCGCCCGCACCAGGAACAGCTGGACCACGTCGTCCACCAGCCGGGGCAGGGAGAAGTCGATCTCCTCCAGCGTCAGCTGCCCGGCCTCGATCTTCGAGAAATCCAGCACGTCGTTCAGGATGGTCATCAGCGTGTCGGCCGACGACCGCAGCGTCTTGACGAAGGCCTTCTGCTGGTCGTTCAGCCCGGTGCCCATCAGCAGGTCGCCCATGCCGATCACCGCGGTCATCGGCGTGCGCAGCTCGTGGCTCATCATCGCCAGGAAGCGCGACTTGGCGCTGCTGGCATTCTCCGCCGCGATGCGGGCGGCCTCCGCGTCCTCGCGGGCGCCGTCCAGCTTCTCGGCCAGGGCGAAGGTCTCGGCCGCCAGCCGGGTCAGCTGGTCCTCGGCGGCGCGCAGCTCCTCCTGCGACCGGCGGCTCTGGGTCACGTCGGCGCAGGAGCCGGCGATCCAGCGCGCCCGGCCATCGGATGGCCCCCCTGCTTCCGGCACCGGCCGCAGGGTCAGCGCATTCCAGAAAACGCTGCCGTCCTTGCGGTAGTTCAGCACCTCCACCGACAGCGGCCGCGCCTCCGCCAGGGCGGCGTGGATCGCCGCCGCGGTGTCCGGATCGGTGTCCGGCCCTTGCAGGAAATCGCCGTTCCGCCCGATCACCTCGCCGGCCTCATAGCCGATCATGTCCAGGAAGGCGCGGTTGCAATAGACGACGGGATGGCCGGGCCGGGTGGCGTCGGCCACGACGAGGCCGGCCCCGCTGGTCTCGACCACGGCGGCCAGCATCGCTGCATCGGAAATCGCTGCATCGGACATCGCGGCGTCGGGCGAAGCGGCGAAGGGCGGCGTGGCGGAGGGGGGCGGCGCGGTCACGGGCGGGTCCTGATCGGTTCGGAAAGAGCGCGCGAGGGTTCAGGATAAGCGGTCGTCGGGCCGATTGCCATTGCCCGGCTGGAGGACCCGGCCAGCAGACCCGGTCATCCACGCCGATTGGCCGGGCCGATTTGCTGGACACTGCGTGCGAACGATAGTCATCGTTGCGTCATAGCGATTCCGTTAACGACTGTGCAATGGTGTAGTCAGAAAACTGTGCGTGCCGGCCATGCCGATAGCGGCCGGAGAACTTTGGCGGAGCGGAGAGCGTCATGGTGGTGGAGGCAGGCAACCGGACCCGCCAGGTCCGGACGATACACGATCTCGGTGTGCTTCTGGTCGAGGATGACGATTTCACCCGCAAGCTGATCTATCGGCTTCTGCACGACATCGGGCTCCGCACGGTGTTCGAGGCGGCGGACGGCATAAAGGCGCTCGAAATCCTGCGCGTGAACAGCGAGGACATCGACCTGGTGATCTGCGACCTGGAAATGCCGCGCATGGGCGGACTGGACCTGCTGCATGCCCTGCGCACCGCCACGGGCAACCCGCTGGCCGACCTGCCGGTGCTGGTGCTGACCGGCCACCGCGAGGCCGACGTGGTAAAGCGCGCCATCGCCTACGGCATCTCCGGCTATCTGGTGAAGCCGGTGTCGAAGGCCGACCTGATGAAGCGCCTGACCTTCGCCATGCAGAAGCGCTGACGGCCCGGATCGGCAGTCAGCGGCTTCGCTACGCACCACAACCCGCTCTGGCGCTTTCGCCTTCCTTGCTGTAGTAAGGAAGGCTACTGCCGCCGTGACGCGAAAGGTCCATGGGTTCCTTCCATCCTTCGCCCGGCCCGCTCCGATCCCGTTTCCGGCCTCGGGGAGAGCCGTGAGCAAAGATCGACCTCCCGGGTCGTCCCCCAGGTCGTACGACGCACGCCCTTCCGGCGCGGACCGGTCCTGCGCGCGCGTTTCCGATCTGCTGGACGACTTCCTGACGCGCGGCGACGCCGCCGAGTCCGGCGGTTCCGATCCGGACGATCCGTCCCCAGCAAGCAGCCCGCCCGGCGGGGATCGCTCCAAGATCTCGCTCGGTGAGATCATGGACGCGCTGGGCGACCGCGCCTTCGGTGCGCTGCTGCTGATCCTGTCGATTCCCAACGTGCTGCCGGTCCCCGGCCTGTCGACCGCCACCGGCGTGCCGATGATCCTGCTCGGCGCCCAGATGGCGGCGGGCCGGCACAGCCCCTGGCTGCCCCGCCGCATGCTGGCGGCCAGCTTCGACCGCAAGGCCTTCCTGGGCGTCATCCGCCGGGCCAGGCCGTGGGCGGAGCGGGTGGAGCGCCATCTGCGCCCACGCCTGCCGGCGATGGCCGGCCCGACCGCCGAACGGCTGCTCGGGCTGGCGGTGGTGGTCCTGGCCGTCATCCTGTCCCTTCCCATCGTCTTCGGAAACCAGCCTCCCGCCCTCGCCATCGCTCTGATCGCGCTGGGGCTGATGGAATCCGACGGAGTCTTCGTCTCGGCCGGCCTCGTCGCCGGCCTTCTTGCCATCGCCATCGTCGCCGCCGTCCTGCTCGGTCTCGGGCAGGCGGCGGTCGCGGTGGCGCAACAATTGATCGGTTGAGGGAGCGCCCCCAAAGGGCACAAAGCCATGATTTGGGAACTGTTGGTCATCGTCCTGCTGATCCTGCTCAACGCCTTCTTCGCGATGTCGGAGATGGCGCTGGTGTCGGCGCGCCGCACCCGGCTTCAGCAGATGGCCGAGGAGAAGGGCGGCGCCGGTGCCCGCGTGGCGCTGGAGCTGTCGGAAGACCCGAGCCGCTTCCTGTCCACCGTGCAGGTCGGCATCAGCCTGACCGGCATCATCGCCGGCGCCTATGGCGGCTCCACCCTGGCCGAACGGCTCGGCGGCGTGCTGGACGAACAGGTCGCCTGGATCGCCCCCTACGGCCACACCGTGGCATTCGCCCTGGTGGTCGCCGCCATCACCTATTTCTCGCTGATCATCGGCGAACTGGTACCCAAGCGGGTGGCGCTGATCTCGTCGGAGCGGATAGCCTCGCTGGTCGCCTCCCCGATGCGGACGGTGTCGCGCCTGTCGGCCCCGGTGGTCTGGCTGCTCGGCGTGTCGAGCGACGCGGTGCTGAAGCTCTTGCGCCTGCCGACCTCGCGCGAGCAGACGGTGACGGAGGAGGAGGTCAAGACCCTGATCGCCGAAGGCACCCAGAGCGGCGTCTTCGAGCCGGCCGAACGCCAGATGATCGAGGGGGTGATGCACCTGTCCGACCGCACGGTGCGGTCGATCATGACCCCGCGCCCCGACCTGATGTGGCTCGACATCGACGACAGCCCCGAAACCTTGGCCCGCGAGATCTGCGAGAGCGGCTATTCCCGCTTCCCGGTCTGCCGCGGCGACGTCGACGAGGTGCAGGGCATCGTCGCGACCAAGGCGCTGCTCGACCAGTCCTTGAAGGGGATTTCCTTCGACCTGCGGACGGCGATGGTCCAGCCGCTGGTCGTCCATGACGGCACGCCGGTCTTCCGCCTGCTCGACCTGTTCAAGCAGGCCAGCGTCCATATGGCGGTGGTGGTCGACGAATATGGCAGCGTCGAGGGTCTGGTCACCATGACCGACATCCTGGAAGCCATCGCCGGCGAACTGCCGGACAGCACCCAGGAAGGCGAGGCCGGCGCTGTCCAGCGCGAGGACGGCAGCTGGCTGGTCGACGGCATGACCCCGGTCGAGGAGGTCGAGGCGCTGGTCGGAGTCAAGAACATGAAGGGGGAGGGCGATTTCCACACCATCGCCGGCTTCCTGCTCGACCGGTTCGGCCATGTCCCGACCGCGGCGGAGCATTTCCACTGGAACGGCATCCGCTTCGAGGTCGTCGACATGGACGGCCGCCGCATCGACAAGGTGCTGATCCAGCTGAACCCGGAGGTTTCCGAGGGCTGAGGGCGGGGGAGGGGCAGGGCGGGGAAGACAAGCGGCCCCTCAATGCAGTGCCGTCTCCCCGCCGCGGAAGCGCACCCCCTCGTCACCCTTGGTCATCCGCACCGCTTCGACCAGATCGCGGACTTCCTCCGACAGATCGTTCGCGTTCCAGCCATGGCCGTCGGCCCCGGCCACCACCAGCAGGCGCAGCGTGGTGCGCAGAAGGTCGCCGGCCTCCCAGCCGTTGGACCGCTCCGCCTCGCGCGCCATGTGCAGCAGGCCGGTGGCAAAGGTCAGAACCTCGGGGTCGACCTTCATCGGGCGCTTCTCCCCGCCCGCAAAGGGCGAATTCAGTTGGTCTGACCAACAATTATTGGAACGCCACCTTGGTCTGTCAAACCCATCCTTCAGCAGCAGAGGGAGGGCTTAGGTACCGTGCGTCGGTTCGATCCGGATGCGAGTCGTCAATCCCGTTGCCGCTGTTGACAGGCTCCCTACTAGTTGGTAGGTTGGGTGTATGAACACGCAATCGACCAGGGCCGCCGACATTCTCGACTGTGCGCGCTCGCTCATCATCAGGGGCGGCTACAACGGTTTCAGCTATGCCGACATTTCCAAGGTCGTCGGCATCCGTACGGCGAGCATACACCATCATTTTCCCAGCAAATCGGATCTGGTGCGTGTGCTCGTCGCACAATACCGCAAGGAGGCTTCGGACGGACTGGCCCAGTTGGAGCAGTTCGTCCCCGATCCGCTGGACCAGCTCCGTGCCTATCTCGGCTATTGGGAGCGGTGTTTCGCCGATACGGCCGCCCCCTTCTGCGTCTGCGCGCTGCTCGCGGGCGAAATCCCGGTTCTGCCCGAGGAGGTCGCCATTGAAGTGCGGGCACATTTCCGCCGGCTCGCCGACTGGTTGACCGGCGTCTTCGAACGCGGCGCCGCGCAAGGCCGCCTCCGCCTGTCCGGAACCGCCAGGGCCGACGCCGAAATGTTCATGGCGACCACGCATGGCGCGATGCTGTCGGCCCGTGCCTACGGCGACGCCACGGCCTTCGGCGCCATAACCCGTCCCCTGCTGGAGCGGATCGCCGCCTGAAAACGGGGCCTTGCCCGCTGGGTAAACACTCGGACCCAATGCCTACCAACCAGTAGGTAGCTTTAACCTCCCGTGAGGCGGGGCCTGTCCTGCGGGCCCTTCCGCTCCCGCTGCTCTCGACTTGAAAGGCAATCGTCGATGTTCGGAATTTCTCCGATTGGCTGGGTTCATACGCTCGGCAGCCTGCCGGCCATCCCGGTGGCCGCCTACATGTTCGCCCGCCATGGCCGGATCGTGCCGCGTTCCGTGCCCGGTGCGGTCTATTTCGCATCCATGCTGATCGGGGCCTCGACGGTCTTCCTCGTCGCCCATCAGCCGGTCAGCGTCGGCATCGGCGCCGTGACCATCCTGCTGCTGCTTGCGGGTTATGGGATCGGGTGGGCACCGGCGGCGGGGCGCACGGCCCGCTACGTCGAGACCGTCTGCCTCAGCGTCAGCGCCTTCCTGCTGATGGTGCCGACGGTCAGTGAAGTCCTGCGCCGGGTCCCGGACGGCCATCCTCTGGTGACCGACCTGAAATCGCCGCTGTTGCTGGGCGCCCAGGGCGCGCTGGCGGTCATCCTCGTCGTCGGCCTGACCGCCCAGATCGTCCATCTGGCGCGGCGCCGGCAATAGGCCGTCTCCCCCGCCGTATGCAGCGGTTCACTCCTCCAGCGGCGGCAGCCGTGAAACGAAACGACCCTTGACGCCCTGGGGCCATTGCTTGAACGGAACGATGCCGTCCTCGGTGGCGGCATAGGCGCGCAGGTAGGCGGTCAGCGTCTCCACCGTCATCTCGTCCGGGGCGAAGTCGCCCAGCACATAGCTCATCCGCACGGCGGAGCGCACAGCGACGGCGCAGGGGCGGCGGCAGCTCATCAGGCAGCGCATCGGGCGCAGACGCACCGCGGCGGCCAGATCGGGCTGATCGGCCAGCGCCCGCTCCATCAGCGCCACCAGCTCCGCCCCCGGCCGTACGGCGTCGGGCGGGTCTTCCGGACGGCGGCAGGTCTCACAGACGACAAGCTCGACGGTCATGCTCTGGCTTTCAAAACTGTTCGGGGGAGCCGTGAGGTCTGACAGCTAGAGCCCGGTCCGGTGACTGTCAACGCGCTTGCAGCTTGCCAACGACCCCGAAACTCCCGACCATGCGGGCCATCGGGGGCGATGGGCGGGAACGGCGGACGGGCATGAGCGCGAGGCAACGGATCGTCCGTGAACGCCGGCAATACAACCAGCTCGCCGCCGACCAGACGCTGGAGGACTACGCGCTCCGCTATACCGCGGAACGGGCGCGGCGGTGGAGCGCCTGGCGTGTCGCCAACACCGCGCTGGGCGCCATTTCCTTCCTCGCCTGCGAGGCGCTCGGCGCCGCCGTCACCCTGACCTACGGCTTCGAGAACGCCATGGCCGCCATCCTGGCGGTGGCGGTTCTCAGCATCCTGGTCGGGCTGCCGATCACCTACCATGCGGCCAAGGCCGGGGTGGACATCGACCTGCTGGCCCGCGGGGCCGGCTTCGGCTATCTCGGCTCGACCATCACCTCGCTGGTCTACGCCTCCTTCACCTTCATCCTGTTTTCCATCGAGGCCAGCATCATGTCGGCCGGGCTGACCATGGTGCTGGGCATCCCGGCCTCGGTCGCCCATGTCATCAGCTCGCTGGCGGTGATCCCCATCGCCGTCTACGGCATCCGCTTCATCAGCCGCATGCAATGGGCGACGCAGCCGGTGTGGATCCTGCTGCAATGCGTGCCGCTGGCCTATTTCTTCCTGCTCGACCGCGAGACGCTGGCGCAATGGACCTCGCTGCCGGGCGTCTACGCCCCCGACGGCGGGCTGTCGCTGCTGCCCTTCGGCATGGCGGCGTCGGTCCTGCTGTCGCTGCTGCCGCAGATCGGTGAGCAGGTCGATTATCTGCGCTTCCTGCCCTCCCAGGCCCGCATCGGGCGGCTGCGCTGGTGGGCGGCGATGCTGGCCGGCGGGCCGGGCTGGGTGCTGATCGGCAGCCTGAAGCTGGCGGCGGGGTCGCTGCTGGCCTTCCTCGCCATCAAGCACGGGCTGCCGCTGGAGGACGCGGTGCAGCCCAACAGCCTGTACCACATGGCCTTCCTCGACGTGTTCGGCTCCCCCGCCGCGGCGCTGGCGCTGACCGGCATCTTCGTCGTCGTCTGCCAGATGAAGATCAACGTCACCAACGCCTATGCCGGCTCCATCGCCTGGTCGAACTTCTTCTCCCGCCTGACCCGCAGCCACCCCGGCCGCGTCGTCTGGCTGGTGTTCAACGTGCTGCTGGCCCTGCTGCTGATGGAGATCGGCATCCTCGGCGTGATCGAGAGCATCCTCGGCCTCTACGCCAACGTCGCGGTGGGCTGGCTGGGGGCGGTCGCCGCCGACCTGGCCGTCAACAAGCCCTTGGGATTCAGCCCGCCGGGGATCGAGTTCAAGCGCGCCCACCTCTACGACATCAATCCCGTCGGCACCGGCGCCATGGGCCTGTCGGTGCTGTGCTCCACCACCGCCTTCTTCGGCCTTCTCGGTCCGGTGGCCCAGGCGCTGGCCCCCTTCATCGGGCTGGTGGTCGCCTTCGCCGCCGCCCCGCTGATCGCCTGGAGGACCGGGGGCCGCTATTACATCGCCCGCAGGTCCGACCGGCTGCCGGGCGACGCCGCGACCATCCGCTGCTCGATCTGCGAGAATCCGTTCGAACGGCCGGACATGGCCTTCTGCCCGGCCTACGACGCGCCGATCTGCTCGCTCTGCTGCACGCTGGAGGCGCGCTGCCACGATCTGTGCAAGACCGACAGCCGCTTCGCCGACCAGATCGCCCGCAGCCTGCAACGGGTGCTGCCGAAGCGGATGGCGGCGGGCGTCCACACCCGCACCGGCCATTTCATCGGGGTGATGACGCTGTTCTCGCTGGTGCTGGGCGGGGTGCTGGTGGTCATCGACTTCCAGTATGCCAATGCCGAGGCGGCGGAGCGGGCGGCGATCCACACCGCGCTGGTCTCCGTCTTCGTCTGCCTGTTCATCCTGTCCGGCGTCGCCGCCTGGCTGCTGGTGCTGGCCCATGAGAGCCGCCGCAAGGCGGAGGAGGAGACCGGCCGGCAGACCGCCATGCTGATGGACGAGATCGCCGCCCACGAACGCACCGACGCCGCCCTCCAGAAGGCCAAGGAGGTGGCGGAGGCCGCCAACGCCGCCAAGAGCCGCTACATCATCGGCGTCAGCCACGAAATCCGGGCGCCGCTGAACGCCATCTCCGGCTATGCCCAGCTTCTGGAGAGCAACAGCACCCAGCGCCCGCAGGACGCCGTCCGCGTCATCCGCCGCAGTGCCGAGCATCTGTCGAACCTGATCGACGGTCTGCTCGACATCTCCAAGATCGAATCGGGCCTGCGCCGGCTCAGCCGCGACAAGGTGCAACTGATCGACTTCCTCGACCAGCTGGCCGACATGTTCCGCATCCAGGCCACCGCCAAGGGTCTGGACTTCCGCTATGCCCGCGTGCCGCACCTGCCGGCCTGGGTCCACACCGACAGCAAGATCCTGCGCCAGATCCTGATCAACCTGCTGTCCAACGCGGTGAAATACACCGAGAGCGGCCATGTCGCCCTGACCGTGCGCTACCGCAGCCAGATCGCCGAGTTCGAGATCGCCGACAGCGGCATCGGCATCCGCGAGGAGGATCTCGACCGCGTCTTCGAACCGTTCGAGCGCGGGCGCGGGGCGGCGGTGCGGGCGGTGGCCGGCACCGGGCTCGGCCTGACCATCACGCGGGTGCTGACCCGGATCATGGGCGGCGACATCGCGCTGCGCAGCAAGGCGGGGGAGGGCAGCGTCTTCACCGTCCGCCTGCTGTTGTCGGAGGCGATGCACCGGCCGGGCGAGCAGGTGGAGCGCCGCGCCATCACCGGCTATGCCGGGCCGCAGATCACCATCCTGCTGGCCGACGACGACCGCGACCATCTGGCGCTGATGACCGATATCCTGCGCCCGCTGGGCTTCGTGCTGTTCACCGCGTCCGACGCCGCCACCTGCCTGGAACTGGCGGCGCAGTGCAAGCCCGACGTCGCCATGCTCGACATCTCGATGCCGGGCGAAAGCGGCTGGGACGTGGCGGAGGGCTTGCGCCGGCAGTTCGCCGACCGCATCCGCATCGTCATGGTCTCCGCCAACGCCTACGAGGCGCAGGGGCCGGGCGATGGCCGGGCGCCGCACGACGCCTTCGTCGCCAAGCCCATCGAAATCCACGCCCTGCTCGACCGGCTCCAGGCGCTGACCGGGCTGGAATGGATCCATGCGGTGGAAAAACCGGCGGAACCGCTTGCCCCGCCCGCGGCGCCGGTCGATCAAGCATCCCCGCCGGTCCTGCCGTCCGCCCCTCAACCGGCAGCCGGCCCGCCGGAGTCGGCGCTGCGTCATCTCGACGACCTGCGCCAGCTCGGCCGGATCGGCTATATTCGCGGGATCGAGGCCAAGCTGCGCGAGATCGAGGCGGAGGACGCCGCCGCAGCGTCCTTCGTCGAACGGCTGCGAACGCTGGTGCGCGCCTTCGACCTGAAAGGGTATATGCGTGCGGTGGAAGAGGCGGCGGCGCAGCGCGAGGCCGCACAGGGCGACGCCGCACAGGGCGAAAAAGATCGGGCCGAAGATGATCTGGCAGAAGACGGGGCCGTGACCGGATGAAGCGCCGCGACATGATCCTGGTGGTGGACGACACCCCCGACACGCTGGGATTCCTGACGGAGGCCATCGAACAGGCCGACCTGACCGTGCTGGTCGCCGTCGATGGCGAGGGCGCGCTGGATCTGGTCGGCCAGATCACGCCGGACCTGATCCTGATGGACGCGGTGATGCCCGGCCTCGACGGTTTCGAGACCTGCCGACGGCTGAAGCAGATCCCCCACCTGTCGCACATCCCCGTCATCTTCATGACCGGCCTCAGCGAGACCGAGCATGTGGTGAAGGGGCTGGAGGCCGGCGGCGTCGATTACGTCACCAAGCCCATTGTGGTGGACGAGCTGATCGCCCGCATCCGCGTCCATCTGACCAACGCCCGCGTCGCCTACGCCGCCCGCGCCGCACTCGACGCCACCGGCCGCTTCCTGCTGGCGACGGACGGGGAGGGCAGGCTGCTGTGGTGCACCCCGCAGGCGGAGCGGCTGCTGGCCGGCCTGCCGCCGGACGCGGCCTCCGGGCTGGCCGCTGGTCTGGCTGGCCTGCGCCGGACGGCCTCCCCCGGCGGATCGGCGGAGACCTTCACGGCAGAGCTGCCGGACGGCGAGGGGGTGCGGCGGCTGGAGTTCACCTATCTCAGCCCGGCCAACCCCGACGAGTATCTGTTCCGCCTCAGCGAGCCGACCGCCGGCCGGCAGGAGGCGGTGCTGCGCGACGCTCTCGGCCTCACCGCGCGGGAGGCGGAGGTGCTGCTGTGGATCGCCAACGGCAAGCCCAACCGCGACATCGGCGAGATCCTGGGCATCAGCCCGCGCACGGTGAACAAGCACCTGGAACAGGTCTTCACCAAGCTGGGCGTGGAAAACCGCGCCTCCGCCGCGGCGCTGGCGATCCGCACCCTGGCCGCGCGGGCGTGACGGTCCCGTCGTCGGAACCGCCCGCCCGCCGAGCGGCGGTCAGACCTCGACCGTCTGCTCCGCACCGCTGCGTCCGGCGATGATGTGGTTCATGATGCAGGTCATCACCGGCTCGCCGCGCTGGTTCAGCGTGGTGTAGGCCAACCGCACCGTGCCGCGGCCGCCGCGGCGCGACGGGATCGTCTCCACCACCTCCACCCGGACGCGGATGGTGTCGCCGGGCCGCACCGGCCGCAACCAGCGCAGCTCGTCCATCCCCGATCCGCCCAGGCTGGTGCCGGTGATCAGCCCGATGTCGCGGAACAGCCGGAAGGTCAGCGACAGCGTGTGGAAGCCGCTGGCGATCAGCCCCTGGAACGGCCCGTCCGCCGCCGCGACATTGTCGATGTGGAAGGGCTGCGGGTCGAAGCGCAGGGCGAAATCCATGATCTGGCTCTCGGTCAGGGTCGCCCCTTCCGAGTCGAACACCTCGCCGATGCGGAAATCCTCGAAATGGCGGCCGGGCATCGTCTCGTTTCTCCCCTTGGTCATGTCTTGCCGATCAGGTTTTGCCGTTGGCGCCGGAGAGTAGCCCGCCCGACGCATCCGGCAAAGGGCAGGGACGTCACGGCCAAGGCATAGGCCCTACGGCGTAAACCTTTGGCGTAATTCGCATTCCTGTTGTGATCGGGCATGTTCCCGGTCGGATTCCAGACCATCGACGGACGGATGTCACCACTCTCTGCGCACAGTACCTCCCAAGGCACGTCGATGCCGCCGCCATTCCGTTGCGTCGTGTTTTCGGTTGCCGGGCAAGCCCTGGCGCTGCCGGTGGAAGCCGTGCGGCGCTTTTTGCCGTTGCCGCGGCTGGACCGGCTGCCGACCGCGCCGCTGCCGGTGGAGGGCGTCTTCCGCTATCAGGGCGAGGTGGTGCCGGTCCTGCGCCTGGATGTCCTGCTCGATCTCGTGCCGTTCGACTCCGTGGCGGGGGCAGCGGCGCCCGGCCTCTATTCGCCGCTTCTCCTGATCACCTGGCAGGGGCGGCCGGCAGCGCTGCTGGCCGATCAGGTCCATGGCGACACGCTGGTGGAGCCGGCGGAGCGCACGCAATCCGACCCGGCCCTGAGCTTCAACGGCTGCGCCGCCGCCGCCTTTCCGGACCGGGTGACCGGCCGTGGCGGCAGCGTGACCCTGCTCGACCCCAGCCGGCTGCTGAGCGAGGCGGAGGGCCGGCTGCTCGACGCCTTCCGTGCGTCGGCGGAACGCCGGCTGGCGCAGTGGCAGGTCCCTGCCGAGGCAAACGACGAGGCATCCGTCGGAAACGGTGCCGCATGATGGCCAACCCTGCCGCAACCATCGAGGCGATCCGCCGCGACCCGCATTTCCCGCGCCTGAAGGCGATGGTGATCGATGCCACCGGCCTTGCCTATTACGCCGACAAGGACGCCGCCTTCGCCGAGCGGATCAACCGCCGGCTGCCCTTCGGCACCGTCACCACCGTCGCCGGCTATCTGGCCGCACTGGAGGCGGAGGGGCCGGGCGGCGCGGAATATCAGGGACTGATCAACGAGCTGGCGGTGGGGGAGACCTTCTTCTTCCGCTACATCGAGCAGTTCGACGCGCTCCGCGCCGTCGCCATCCCCGAATGCATCCGCCGCAACCAGTCGAGCCGCCTGCTGCGGATCTGGAGCGCCGGCTGCTCCATCGGGCCGGAAGCCTACACCATCGAAATCCTGCTGAAGCAGCATTTCGCCAGCCAGCTGGAGGGTTGGCAGGTCCACATCGTCGGCACCGACATCAACAACGCCTTCCTGGAGCAGGCGCGGCGCGGCGCCTATGGCGACTGGGCGGTGCGCGGCCTGTCGCCGGACACGCTGGAGGCCTGCTTCGACCGCCAGGACAGGCTGTGGTCGGTGAAGCCGAAATACCGGCAATGGACGACCTTCATGCCCTTCAACCTCGTGGATGGGGCGATTCCCTCCTATCCGCACGGGATCGGGCATTTCGACATCATCCTGTGCCGCAACGTCATGATCTATTTCGACGAGGCGACGCGGCACCGGCTGCTGGGCAACCTGCACAAGGCGCTGGCCGACGGCGGCTGGTTGGTGGTCGGTCATGCCGAGGCCGGGCCGCAGATGAACGAGCTGTTCATCCCGGTGTCGGTCCCCGGCGCCACCCTCTACCGCAAGCAGGCCGAACCGCCGGCCACCGCCGCGGTCAGCCGCAAGGCCACCCCGAGCCCGGCAGCGGCCGCGCTGACCCTGGCCGCCGCGCCGCGCCGCGCCGCGAGAGCCCCGGCGAAGCCTGCGCCGCGATCCGCAGCCGATGCCGCCCCGCAATCCCGCTCTTCCGCCTCTCACCAGTCCGTTTCCACCCCGTCCGCCTCTCCCTCGTCCGGTGTGCCCGCTCCGCCGGATGCGGCCGAGACCGGCGAGCGCTCCTCGCAGCTGGAAGCCTGTCTGGCACGGGTCGAGGCGCAGCGGCTCGACCCCGCCGCCCACTACCAGCTGGGTCTGGTGGAGGAGGAGCTGGGCGTCGGCGACCCGGTGGCAGCCTTCAAGCGGGCGCTCTATCTCGATCCGCGCTTCGTCCTGGCCGACTATCATCTGGCCTTGGCCTATTGGCGGCGCGGCCGGCTGGTCCCGGCCCAGCGCCATTTCCGCAATGCGCGCGAGGCGCTGGAGAACCGCGCCGACGGCGAGGCGGTGACGGAAGGCGGCGGCCTGACCGTGCAGGAACTGCGCGGCATGCTGGACCTCTGGCTGACCGGTGAGGAGGGCTGATGGACGAGACGCTTGCCGGTACCGGGGCCGCACCGCTCATCGCGGCCCTCGACAGCGCATCGCCCGACCGTGCCGCCAACCGGGGCTCGGTCCGGGCCTCCATCGACTGGGACGCGGTGCGCGACAAGGTGGCGCACCGCAGCGCCGACCTGGAGGAGACCTTCGCCGGCCGCGGTCCCTGGGCCGACGCCGTGCTGGCCCGCCGGGCGCAGGAGCTGGCCGAAGTCCCGCAGCGCGACGACGAGGCGGGCACCGGCACGCCGATGCTGGTCGCCCGCGGCGCCGAGACCCTCTATGGGCTGGAACTGCGCCATCTCGGCCATATCGTGCCGATGCCGCGGCTGGCCCGCGTGCCGGGCGCGCCGCCCGCCGTCCTCGGCGTGATCGCCGTCGCCGGCAAGGTGATGCGCCTGTTCGATCTCGACGGCCTGTGCAGCGGGACGCATGCCGCCGCCGGGATCGACCGGCCCGGCCATGCCCCCGGCTACGCCATCGTCCTGCGCACCGGCACCGGCCGTCCGGCCGCCCTGCGCCTGCACGAGGTCGAGCGGGTGGCCGACATCGCATTGCCGCGGACCTCCGTCCCGGCGGAGGCCGGGCCACTGGTCCGGGCGATCACCGCCGACCGCATGGCGATCCTCGACATGGCCGCCTTGCTCGACCTCGTGAAGACCTGAAAAACGCCCGATCCGTCTGAAGAGCCGATCCACCTTAAAAAAACCGCCTGGGGCCGGAGTGGAAGAATGAACATGAAAGTCGCACACAAGCTGGTCCTGGGATTCGGCGTCGTCTGTGTCCTGACCGCATTGCTGGCGCTCTACCAGATGTCGCGATTCTCCGACGCGCTGTCGGTGATCATGGCGGTGTCCAGCTACGACACCGAGGCCGCCGACATGGTGGTGTCGGTCGGCAACTATCAGGCGGAACTGCGCAGCACCCGCGAATCGGCGCTGAACGCGGTGTCCGTCGCCAATGCCGAAGGGCGGGCCGCCGACATCCCGGCCATCATGGCGCCGCTGCGCAGCCAATATGAACAGACCGGGCTCAAGCTGCGCGAAACGCTGGGCAAGCTGCGCTCGATGGTCGCCGAACGCTCGCAGAACAGCGTCACCGACAGCCGCCGCAAGGGCTGGGTGGAGCTGGACACTTCGGTGACCGAGATGAACCGCGCCATCGGCGCGGTGGGCGACGAGGCGCGGACCATCTACACCCTGCTGGAGCGCAACCAGGTCACCGAGGCGCTGCAGCGCCGCCAGCGGGTGGACGAGCTGCGCAAGGTGATGGAGCAGCGCATCGACGCCGCCCAGACCGCCATCGACCATCTGACCGCCGCCGGCCGCGACGACATCCGGGCGATCTACAACTCCGCCATCCAGTCCTCGGTCATCGCGCTGGTGGCCGTCTTCCTGATCGCGGTAGCGGTGGCCTACACCATCGGCAGCTCCATCACCCGGCGGCTCGGCCGCGCCATCGACTTCGTCACCAAGGTCGGCCACGGCGACCTGACGCAGGAGATCGTGATCGCCGGCAAGGACGAACTCGCCGTCCTCGGCCAGCATCTGAACGAAATGGCCGGCCGGCTGAAGTCGATGGCCCGCACCACCCGCGAGACGGCCGAGAGCGTCCACGCCGCCACCGCTCAGATCCGCGCCTCGACCCAGCAGCAGTCGGCCAGCGTCGCCGAACAGCTGGCGGCGGTCGAGCAGACCACGGCGACCCTGTCGGAGATCACCGAGTCCGGCGCCCAGATCAACCGCCGCGCCCAGGACGTTTCCCACGGCGCCCAGACGGTGGCGGCCTCCAGCCATTCCGGCATGAAGGCGGTGGACGACACCATCCAGGCGATGGACGCCATCCGCGAACAGGCCGAGGCGGTGGCCGAGAACATCGTCATGCTGTCCGAACGCACCCAGGCCATCGGCGAGATCATCGTGACGGTGAACGACATCGCCGAGCGCTGCCACCTGCTGGCGCTGAACGCCGCCATCGAAGCGGCGGCGGCCGGCGAGCATGGCCGCACCTTCTCCATCGTCGCCGGCGAGATCAAGAGCTTGGCCGACCAGTCGAAGGAGGCGACCGCCCAGGTCCGTTCCAACCTGTCGGAGATCCAGCACGGCATCAACGCGTCGGTGATGCTGACGGAGGAGGCGGTCAAGCGCGTCGCCGCCGGCAAGCGCCAGACCGACGCCACCCAGTCGACCATCCGCACCATGGCGGAGAACATCCAGGAAAGTGTGCTGGCCTTCCAGCAGATCGTCGCCGGCACCAACCAGCAGCAGATCGGTCTGGAGCAGGTGATCCAGGCGCTCCAGAACATCCGCGAGGCGAGCAGCCAGACGGCGGCCGGCACCCGCCAGCTGGAGGGCGCCGCCGCCAACCTGAACAACCTCGGCCAGGGTCTGGTCGAGGCGGTGCGGAACTACCGGGTGTGACGTTGCACCGCCGAGGCCTCTGATGGACATCCGCCAGCGCCTGCTCGCCGCCTTCGACCTGGAGCACAAGGACCACCTTGCCGCGATCCGCAACGCGCTCCGCGATGCGGAGGCGACGGGCGATGCGCCGGATCTCGTCGACATCCACCGGCGCGCCCACAGCCTGAAGGGCGCTGCCCGTGCCGTCGACCTGCCGGAGGTGGAGGCGATCTCCCACCGGCTGGAGGCCGCCTTCATCGCCGTGCAGAAGGGCGAGATTGCGCTCGACCCCGCCAGCGTCGGCGTGGTCCGCCGCTCGCTCGACGCCATCGAGGATCTGGTCGCCTGGTCGCTCCAGGGCGGCGACCCGGTGGAGACCGCCGGGGTGCTGGCCGATCTCGACACGCTGGCCGCCGGCCGCAGCGGCGGGCCGGTTCCGCCTCCGTCTCCCGCCGCGGCCCGCGCCGCCGCCCGCCGGGCGCCGGCCCAGCGCGACCGAGCCGCCGACGCCGACACTGCCGCCCTGGTCCGCATCGCGGCACAGGGGCTGGAGCGCCTGTCGGAAACCGCGTCCGCCCTTCTGCCGGAGGTGGAGGCCCAGGCCGGCCTCGGCGAACAGCTTCGCACGATGCGCCGGGAATGGCGGGCGCTCGACCGTGCATGGCGGCATCTGCGCCTCCAGATCGGCCGCGGCGTCCGGGCCGATGCGGGGGCCGGGGCCGACACGCTGGCCGACGCGCTGCCCAGCGCGTTGGACGGGCGCGGCGCGCTGCCGGCATTGATGGCTTTCGAACGCCGCTTCCGCGCGCTCGGCGGCGCGCTCGACAGCGCGCACCGCAGCCACGACCGGCTGTTGTGGTCGATGCGGCGCTGGGGCGGCGGTCTCCAGCAGGACATGCGGCGGCTGCGCATGCTGCCGGCGGAGAACCAGCTGAGCGGCCTCGGCCGCATGGTCCGCGACATCAGCCGGGCCGAAGGCAAGGAGGTCGAGGTCGATGTCCGCGGGCTGGAGGTCGAGGCCGACCGCACCGTCCTGCAACGGCTGAAGGACCCGATCCTGCACATCGCCCGCAACGCCATCAGCCACGGCATCGAGACGCCGGCGGAGCGGCTGGCGCTGGGCAAGAGGCCGGCGGCGCGCGTCACCATCGCCGCCTCGGTGGAGGGCGCGCGCCTGCGCCTGCGCATCGAGGATGACGGCCGCGGGCTGGACCGCGCGGCGATCCTGCGCAAGGCGGCAGAGCGCGGCCTGATCGACGCCGCCGACCTGTCGGCCGGCGCGGAGATGCCGCAGGAGCGGCTGACCGAGTTCCTGTTCCATCCCGGCTTCTCCACCGCCGCCCAGACCACCGAGCTGGCCGGGCGCGGCATGGGGCTCGCCATCGCGCGGCGGGAGGTGGAGCGGCTGCAGGGCAATTTGACCATCGCCGACCGCGCGGACGGCGGCACCGCGGTCACCATCGAGGTGCCGCTCAGCCTGCTGAGCCAGCGTCTCGTCTTCGTCCTGGTGCAGGACCAGACCCTGGCGATCCCGTCCGCCGACGTCGTCCGCCTGCGCACCGCCAGCGCCCAGTCGCTGTTCTCCGGCACCGGCACGCCGATGACCCGCATCGGCGAGGAGGAAATCCCCGTCACCTCGCTGGCCGCCCTCTTGGGCATGGAGGCGCCGGTGGTGCCGTCCGCCGATCGTGGGCTGTCGCTGGTCGTGGTGCGGGCGGGGGACCGGCGGCTGGCGCTGGCGGTCGACCGCTTCGTCGCCACGCGCGAGACGGTGGTGACGGCGGCGGAGGAGACCGGGCTGGACAGCGGCCGCTATCTCGGCACCGTGCTGATGGACGATGGCGGACCGGCGCTGGTGCTGAACATTCCGGGCCTGATGCCGCTGCCCGGCAGCACCCTGCCGGCCCCGGCCCGCCCTGCCGAAGAGGCGACCCCTGACCGGGCGCATATCCTGGTCGTCGATGACAGCATCACCACCCGCACGCTGGAAAAGAGCATCCTCGAAGCCCATGGTTATCGGGTGACGCTGTGCGTGGACGGGCGTGAGGCCCTGGAGCGCCTGTCGGAAGGGATGGAGGTTGGCCTGATCATCAGCGACGTCGAGATGCCCCGGATGGACGGCTTCGCCCTGTTGCAGGCGGTGAAGGCGGACAAGCGGCTGGAAGAGATCCCGGTGATCCTCGTCACCTCGCGCGCCAGCGACGAGGACCGCGAGCGCGGCCTGCGGCTCGGTGCCGACGCCTATATCGTCAAGACGCGATTCGACCAGAACGAGCTTCTGGCCGGCATCCGGCGGCTGCTGTGAGCGGCCAGACGAACGGCGGACCCCTCACCACCGGACCCCGTCGCATCCGCGTGCTGGTGGTCGAGGACAGCCCGGTCATCCAGCAGCTGCTGAGCCACGTCATCAGCGCCGACCCGCGGCTGGAGGTGGCGGGCATCGCGTCCAGCGGCGAGCAGGCGCTGCGCATGATCGAACGGACGGCGCCCGACGTGGTGTCGCTCGACATCCGCCTGCCGGGCATCGACGGGTTCGAGGTGACCAGCCGCATCATGCGGCAGACCCCGCTGCCGATCGTGGTGGTGGCGTCGGACGTGCGCGACCTCGACATTCCGATGCGGGCGCTCCAGGCCGGCGCGCTGGCGGTGGTGGAGAAGCCGGGCAGCATGGCGCGCGCCGACTACCAGACGGTGGCGCACCATCTCTGCACCCAGCTGGTCATCATGAGCCAGGTGAAGGTGATCCGTCACCGCATCACCGCCCGCGGCGCGCGCCCCGGCTCCGGACTGTCCGCAGGAGTTTCCCCCGAAGCGCCGTCTCAGGACAGCAGGCTGCCGGACAACAGGCTGCCGGATGAGGCGGTGGCGGCCGACGGCCGGCTCCGGCGCTTCCGCGCGGTGGGGCTCGTTGCCTCCACCGGCGGGCCGGCGGCGCTGGCGAAGATCCTCCGCGATCTGCCGGCCGACTTCCCGTTGCCGGTCTTCGTGGTCCAGCATATGGGCGCGCCCTTCATGGCCGGCTTCGCCAACTGGCTCGGCACCGTCTCCGCCCTGCCGGTGCGGCTGGGGGAGGCCGGGCTGACCCCGCGGCCCGGCACGGTCTATGTCGCGCCGGGCGACCGGCATCTGCTGGTGGACGGCGCCACGCTGCGCCTGACGGCCGACCCGATGGTCTGCGGCCAGCGCCCGTCCGGCGAGGTGCTGTTCCAGTCGATGGCGCGCGCCTATGGCGCGTCGGGCATCGGCGTGCTGCTGACCGGAATGGGCGAGGACGGCGCAAGAGGGCTGGTGGACATGCACACGGCCGGCGCCTACACCATAGCCGAACATGCCTCTACGGCGGTGATCCACAGCATGCCCGGCACCGCGGTGCGGCTGGGCGGTGCGGTGGAGGAGCTGCCCCTCGACCGGGTGGCCGGACGGCTGCTGCAATTGACCTCAGACAATATGATGGCGTCATGAACGGACCCCGCACCTTGGTTGTCATGGGTTCCCAGACGCAGGGGCTTCTGCTGAAGCTGCTGCTGGAGGAACGCGGCGTGGAGACCGTCTGCGTCGAAAGCGTCGAGCCTGCCCTGGCGGAGATCGCCGGCACCCCGCAGGATCTGCTGATCGTCGAGGGCGAGCTTGCCGGCCCGACCGGCCTGGCCGAACTGCGCGCCCGCACCGACGCCGCCGTCATCGTGCTCGGCCGCGGGCAGGGGGAGAGCGACCCCTCCGACCCCAAGGCGGTGGTGGAGACCGCCTGCGCGCTGATCGAGCGGCGCAGCGCCCCGCCGACGGCGCCGGAGATCTTCGGCCGCGCCCGCATCCTGATCGTCGACGACAGCGCGACCTACCGCGAATTCCTGCGCGCCGAGCTGGAGCAGGAGGGCTGCACCGTCACCGCCGCCCGCAACGCCGACGAGGCGGTGGCGGCGCTGGCCGGCGGCGCGCTGGACTGCGTCATCCTGGATCTCGTGATGCCGGGCACCAGCGGCACCCAGCTCTGCGAAAGATTCGACAGGTTCCGCCGCCAGCGCGGCCTGTTCTTCCAAATCGTCATCCTGACCAGCCAGGACGATGAGGAACAGCTGATGATCAGCCTGAACGCCGGAGCCGACGATTTCGTTGGAAAGGGACAGACGATGGATGTCCTCAAGATCAGGCTGATGGCGCTTCTTCGGCGCAAATACTTCGTCGAGGACCATCTTATCCGTTTGCCGCGTCCTGCACCTTCCGCATAGGAAGGGAGTAGGGCCATCGTTTGATTTCGAAAGCCGGCTTGACCGTTTATTCTCTGCGGGCTTTACGAAACTGTCCGACGGTCCGACAGGTGCCCATGGCGATCAGCCTCCAGCCTATCCACGAGCCCCCGATCTCCAGAGACACCGACGCAAGAGACACCGACGCGATGCACCGAACTTCGGCCACACCCATGTCCCCGACCGATCTTCGGTATCGCGAGTGCCTCGAGAATGCCCGGCGCGTCTGCGCGGCCGGGACGGTTCCGACCATGCTGGTGGTCGGCGGGCCGGAGATGGCTGCCGTACGCTGCAACGAGTCGCTGGCGACCCTGCTGAACCGCCCGCGCGCCGCCGCCCGTGACGAAAGCGGGCCGAGCCTGCTGCCGGGCGGCTGGACCGCGGTGGCCGAGGCGTTGCGCCCGCTCTACCGCGAGGGAACCGTCGACAGTCCGGCCTCGCCCCCCGACAGCGTCCGGCTGACCCTGCCCAGCGAACCGCCGATCGGCCTGCGCGCGACGCCGCTGCTGGTCGATGGCCGGGTGGTCGGCGTGCTGGCGACGGCGACCTTGGATGGTGCCATCGCCCAGATGGCCGAGACCATGCGGGCGGAGGTGGCGCGCACCACCGCGGCGCGCTCCCGCTTCCTGGCCTCGGCCAGCCACGACCTGCGCCAGCCCTTCCAGGCGATGCGCCTGTTCCTCGACGCCCTGACCAATCAGGTGGAGGGCAACGCCCGGGCGTCGCGCACCGCCGGCATGCTGGCCAACGCGATGACGGCCGGCGAGCAGCTGCTGAACGCCCTGCTCGACATCTCCACGCTGGATGCCGGCACGGTCGAGGCCGACCTGCAGGCGGTGCCGCTCGACGCGCTGCTGCAATCGTTGGCCGACGAATTCCGCCCGCAGGCCGAGGAGAAGGGGCTGCGCCTGCGCGTCCATCTGCCCTGCCGGGCGGTGACCCGCAGCGACCCGGTCCTGCTCGGCCGCATCGTCCGCAACCTGCTGGCCAACGCCATCCGCTACACCCAGCGCGGCGGCATCCTGCTCGGCCTGCGCAAGCGCGACGGCCGCTGGCGCATCGAGGTGTGGGACACCGGCTTCGGGATTCCCCAGGACAAGCTGGACGTCATCTTCGACGAGTTCCACCAGCTGACCAACCCGGCGCGCGACCCCACCCGCGGCCTCGGCCTCGGCCTCGCCATCGTCCGGCGCCTGTCGGTCCTGCTGAGCGCCCCCATCGACGTTCAGTCGCGCTCCGGCCGCGGCTCGGTCTTCGCCGTCACCGTCGAGCGGCTGGAGGGGGAGGAGGTGCCTGCCGACGCCCCGGCCGCGGTGGCTGAGGCCGGCCAGGGTGCCGCCGCCGTGCCGCTGGACGGCATGCGCATCCTGGTGGTGGACGACGACAGCATGGTGCTGTCCGGCCTGCTGCTGACCCTGGAAAGCTGGGGCTGCGCCTTCGTCTCGGCGTCCAACATGCGCGAGGTGTTCGCCGCGGTCGACGGGCTGGAGGGCCCGCCCGACGCCATCCTGACCGACCTGCGCCTGCCCGGAAAGGTGTCCGGCTTCGACGTGATCGACCGCGTCCGCAAGCTGTTCAAGACCGACATCCCGGCGGTGGTGCTGACCGGCGAGACCGCGCCCGAATCCCTGCTGGAAGGCCAGCGCCGCGGCTGCGCCTTCCTGCACAAGCCGCTGCACCCCGGCGACCTGCGCCGCGTGCTGGAAGAGGTGCGGCGGGACGGTGGGGCGGGATTGGCTCATTAGTCCCCTCTCCCCCCGGGAGCTACCGGATGCACAGATCTGATGGGCCTTTAAGCCACTGGAAGCAGAACCTTTAATCGGCCGTCATTCCCGCGAAGGCGGGAATCCAGCGGTTCCAGCCGCCGCATCGCGGTGTTTCCTGGATCCCCGCCTTCGCGGGGATGACGAAAAGTTTATTGTATTCCAAAAACTTAATGCCGTTCCGAGTTGGACGAAGCAGTTCATCCGGCACTTCCGGTGCGCGAAGATGGTTTTGTCCCTCGGCGCCCGCCATATCGTCCTCTCTGGAGAGAGTTCAGTCTAACAGGCCGATACCGCCCCCTCAATCCCGCCCTCAATCCCGGGGCGGGCTTTGCAGGTACAGCACCAGCAGCCGCACCAGGCTTTCCAGCGCGTCGGCGTGGATGCGCTCGTAGCCGTGCGAGGCGTCGATGCCGAAGCAGACCAGCGCCGTGCGGATGTCGTTGCCGGCCTCGATGGCCGACGCGCTGTCGCAGCGGTAATAGCGGAAGACGTCGCGCTGGTGCGGGATGTTCTGCGCCTGGCACAGCGCGATCAGCGAATGGGTCAGCGCCATGTCGAAGGGGCCGGTGCTGTCGGCCATGGCGATGGTGACGCCGTACTCGCTGCTGTTCTGGCCGGGGGCGGTGGTGCCGTTGTCGATGGTCACCATCTCCGCCACGTCCTGATGCAGGATGGACGAGGCGCCGGACCCGACCTCCTCGGAGATCGTGAACAGCAGGTGGCAATCGACTGGCAGGGCGGCCCCGGCATCGACCACCGCCTTCGCCGCGCCCAGCATCACCGCCACTCCTGCCTTGTCGTCGAGATGGCGCGAGACGATGTAGCCGTTCTCAAGGAATTCCGGCTGCGGGTCGATCGACACGATGTCGCCGATGTTGAAGCCGCGCTCCTCCAGATCGCGCCGGTTGGCGACCGGGGCGTCGACGCGCAGTTCCACCTGCTGCCAGGTGACCGGCTGGCTGTCGACCTCCTTGTTGAAGGTGTGGCCCGACGCCTTCAGCGGCAGGATGGTGCCGCGCCAGGGGCCGCGGTCGGTCAGCACGGTGCAGCGCGCCCCCTCGGCGAAGCGCGACGACCAGTGGCCGATGGGCACCAGCTCCATCCGGCCATTGTCCTTCAGCATCTTCACCTGGGCGCCCAGCGTGTCGACATGGGCGACCAGCGCCCGGTCGGGCGTTGAGCGCACCCCCTTCAGGTCGGCCCGGATGGCGCCGCGCCGCGTCAGCTCATAGGGGATGCCCATCCGCTCCAGCTCGGCGCAGCACAGCCGCACCACGTCAGCCGTGTAGCCGGTCGGGCTCGGCGTCGTCAGCAGCCGGTAGAGAACGTCGGTGACATAGCCCATGTCGATGGGCAGCGGCACGGCCATGGTCTGATGGTCCTCCTCAGGATGGTGGCGCGGCGGGTGCCGGCCTCACAGCACCCCCCGCGTCTGCGGGAACAGCAGATCGACGAAGCGTTCCGCCGTCGGCTGCGGTTCGTGGTTGGCGAGGCCCGGACGCTCGTTCGCCTCGATGAAGACATGGCCCGGCCGGTCCGGCGCCTCGACCAGCAGATCGAAGCCCACCACCGGGATGTCCAGCGCGCGGGCGGCGACCGTCGCCACCTCCACCAGTTCCGGGTGCAGGCTGTCGGTCACGTCGTGGATGGTGCCGCCGGTGTGCAGGTTCGCCGTCTTGCGCACCGGCAGCACCTCGCCCGCCGCCAGCACGTCGTCCAAACTCTTCCCGGCGGCGGCGAGGCAGCGGTCGGTCTCGGCGTCCATCGGGATGTGGCTTTCGCCGCCGGTGGCGGCGGCGCGGCGGCGGCTCTGCGCCTCGATCAGTTCGCGCACCGTGTGGCTGCCGTCGCCGGTCACCTCGGCCGGGCGGCGCACCGCGGCGGCCACCACCTTCTTGTCGATGACGATGATCCGCAGATCCTGCCCCTCATAAAACTGCTCCAGCAGCACGGTGTCGCAATGCTGGCGGGCGGACGCGACGGCGCGCTCCATCGTCTCGGCATCGCGCACGTCCACCGTGATGCCGCGGCCCTGCTCGCCGCGCGCCGGCTTGACCACGATGCGGCTATGCGTCGCCACGAAGGCGGCATTCTCGTCCGGCTCCCCCGCCACCGCCTGGGCCGGCACCTTCAGGCTGGCCCGCTCCAGAACGCGCCGCGTCACCGCCTTGTCGTCGCAGCGGCTCATGGCAACGGCGCTGGTCAGTTCGCTCAGCGATTCCCGGCACACCACGCTGCGCCCGCCCCAGGTCAGGCAGAAATAGCCGGCCTCGGCATCCAGCACATCGACGCCGATGCCGCGCCGCCGCGCCTCGTTGACGATGATGGTGGCATAGGGGTTCAGCTGCTCGCCCGGCTGCGGGCCGGTGAACAGCCGCTCGTTGATCGGGTTCTTGGTCTTCAGCGCGAAGGCCGGAATCCGGCGGAAGTTCAGCTTCTCGTAGAGTGCGATGGCGTTCTCGTTGTCGTGCAGGACTGACAAATCGAGGAAGGCACGGCCGCGCGCCTGCACATGCTCCGCCACCGTGCGGACCAGCGTCTCGCCGATCCCCGGAAAGGAGGCCTGCGGATCGACCGCCAGACACCACAGCGAGCTGCCATTCTCCGGATCGCCATAGGCATGGGCATGGTCCACCGCCGTCACCGAGCCGATGATCTCGCCGGTGGAATCGTCGCAGGCGACGAAATGGGTCAGCACCCGGCTGTTGCGCGACGCCACCAGGAAGGAGGGGGAGACCGGCACCATCCGCCGCCGGGCATAGATGCGCTGCACCCCCTCGGCATCCTCGCGCGTGCGCAGCCGGCGGACGCTGTAGCCCTTCGGCCGGCGCCGCGACGGCCGGTAGTCGGTCAGCCACAGGCGGAAGGTGTGGGAGGGGTCGAGGAACAGCTCCTGCGGTGCGCGCGACAGGGCGACATGCGGGTCCTGCAGATAGAAGACGATGTCGCGGGTGCCCGGCGCCTCCTGCCGCAGAGTCTCGATCATGCGGTCGAGATCGTCGAAGGTGTGGGCGAAGATCAGCCGCCCCCAGCCGCAATCGACCACCACATCGGCACGCGGCGCGTCGGCCCCGGTCTCCCCCGCCGGCGGCCGGCCGGTGTAGCGGCGGGTGTGGCGCAGGGTGGCGCTGGCGGCGCGTTCCAGCCGGTGCGGTTTCACGCGGGCGTAGCTCATGGGATCCCCCTGGTCGTCGGATGCGGCTCCACGCATTGGCAACATCCGGGGATGCGGATCGGTCCCCGATCCAGGGTCCCGCATCCGGATATGCCGGCGGAGCGTCGGTCGTTTTGAGTCGCCTGCTTACAGGCCCTGTTCCTGGAACCAGAATTCCAGCAGGGCCACCTGCCACAGCTTCGATCCCCTGAGCGGCGTGATGTGGCGTTCCGGATCGGCCAGCAGCCGGTCGAGATAATCGCGGCGGAACAGCCCGCGCTCGCGCGCCGCCGGGGCGTTCAGCACGTCGCGCACCCGCTCCAGGAACGGACCCCGCAGGTATTTCAGCGCCGGCACCGGGAAATAGCCCTTCGGCCGGTCGATCACCGCCGCCGGCACCACCCGCCGCGCCGCTTCCTTCAGCACATACTTGCCGCCGTCGGGCAGCTTCATCTCCGCCGGGATGCGGGCGGCCAGCTCCACCAGCTCATGGTCGAGGAAGGGCACGCGCGCTTCCAGCCCGGCGGCCATCGTCATGTTGTCGACGCGCTTCACCGGATCGTCGACCAGCATCACCGTGGTGTCGAGCCGCAGCGCCTTGTCCACCGGCCGCTCGGCGCCCGGCATGGCGAAGCGCTGCTCCAGCCAGCGGCGGGAATGATCCTCGCCGATGAATCTGGGGTCGAGCGCCTCTGCCATCTCAGCATGGTCGCGGTCGAAGAAGACGCGGGCGTAATCGCCGACGGCGTCTCGGCTCTCCAGCAGCGGCGGGTACCAGTGATAGCCGCCGAACACCTCGTCGGCGCCCTGGCCCGACTGCACCACCTTCACCTGCTTCGCCACCTCCTGCGACAGCAGGAAGAAGCCGATGTTGTCGTGGCTGACCATCGGCTCCGACATGGCGCGGACGCAGTCGGTCAGCTCCGGCAGGGCGCGGGCGCTGTCGACGAAGATGCGGTGGTGGTCGGTGCCGAAATGCCTGGCGACGATGTCGGAATACTGGAACTCGTCGCCGCGCTCGTCGCCCACCGTCTCGAAGCCGATGGAGAAGGTCTTCAGCCCGCTCTGCCCGTTCTCGGCCAGCAGGGCGGTGATCAGCGAGCTGTCCAGCCCGCCCGACAGCAGCACGCCGACGGGCACGTCGGCGACCAGCCGGCGGCGCACCGCGCGGGTCAGCGTCTCCAGCACCAGCTCGCGCCACTCGGCGAAGTCGCGGCCCTCGTCGCCGGCCTGCGGTCCGAAGGTCAGCGACCAGTAGGTGTGCTCACGCCGCGTGCCGTCCGGCTCCACCACCAGAACGGTGGCGGGCGGCAGCTTCCGCACACCCTTCAGGATGGTGTAGGGCGCCGGGACGACGGCGTGGAAGCTCATGTAATGGTGCAGCGCCACCGGATCGACGTCGGTGTCGATGCCGCCGGAAGCGACGAGCGCCGGCAGGGAGGAAGCGAAGCGCAGGCCGCCGGGAATGTCGGCCAGATAGAGCGGCTTGATGCCCAGCCGGTCGCGGCCCAGCACCACCCGGCCGCTGTCGCGCTCGTGGATGGCGAAGGCGAACATGCCGTTCATGCGCTTGACGAAATCCGGCCCCCAGGCGTGATAGGCCTTGATCAAGACCTCGGTATCGCCGTCGGAGAAGAAGCTGTAGCCGAGCCCGGCCAGCTCCTCGCGCAGCTCCCGGTGGTTGTAGATGCAGCCGTTGAAGACGATGGCGAGGCCGAGCGCGGAATCGACCATCGGCTGCTGCGATGCCTCGCTGAGGTCGATGATCTTCAGCCGGCGATGGCCGAAGGCGACGCACCCATGGGCGAACAGGCCATGGCCGTCCGGCCCGCGCGGCGCCAGACGGTCGCACATGGCCTGGACGGCGGCCGTGCTCGCCGCCTCGCCGGTTTTGAAACGAATCTCGCCACTCACTCCGCACATCGGCTGTCGAGCCTCCTCGTTGGTTCAGGACGAAGGGGCGCCAGACCCGTGAAAAAGGGCCGAACTGCACCACCGCTACCCGCGTGGAACAACGGCTGGCAGGGCTCAAGGTTCCGTGCGGTGAGCGATCTACAGCCCGAAGAAGCCGCGCAGCCGGGTCAGCAGCGCCTGCGATTCCACCGCCGGCGGCGGTGCGGCGCCCTGCTGGCGGTTGGTTTCGGCGGCGTTCCGGCTCTGGCGCTCGGCCATCAGCTCGGCCAGCCGTTCGGCCAGTTCCGGCCGGCGGCGCAGCACCGGATCGAGGTGGCTCCGCGCCAGTTCGAACACCACGGAATCGGTGCAGGCGACCACCGAGGCGCTACGCGGCTGCCCGGTCAGCAGCGACATCTCGCCGAACAGGTCTCCCGGCCGCAGCCGCGTCAGATGCAGCACCCCCGCCCGCTGCCCGTCCATCGCGTCGGTGGAGACAGCGGGAGCGGCGAAAGCCGGGGCAGGGGCGGCGACCTGCACGTCGAACACGCCTTCGGCGATGACGAACAGCGATTCTCCGGCATCGCCCTGGCGGACGGCCGGCGACCCGGCCGGGACATGGATCTGCCGCATCGCCAGGGCCAGCGCGTCGACCTCGTCGTCGTCGAAAGCGTCGAACAGCTCCGTCTGGCGCAGCAGGCCGCGGCGCAGGGTGTCGGTGTCGGGCAATGCCGGCTGGCGGCGGCGGATTTCCTGCTTGGGCCGGGCCGGCTCGATCCCGGCGCGGGCGAGGTTGCCCACCACCGCCGCCAGCACGGAATCGCGCACCAGCGCCACCCGCCCGAAATCGTCCAGCCAGTAGCGCGCCAGATAGGAGATGCCGTTGGGCGTCACCGCCTCCACCACCACGTCGGGGCGCGGGGTGGTCAGCACGCCGTCGGCGCAGAGCATGGCCGACAGCAGGATGCGCTTGGCGCGCTCCACCGGCACCTCCTGGTCCAGCAGGATGGGGACGGTGGTGCGGAAGGCCGGGCTGGGGCGGCTGTAATTGACGAAGCGGCTGCCGGCGACGATGCCGTTCGGCACGACGATGGCGGTGCCGTCGCCGGCGATCAGTCGGGTGGCGCGCCAGTTGATCTCGTCCACCCGCCCCGACACGCCGGGCGACAGTTCCAGCCAGTCGCCGATGCGGTAGGGATGTTCGATGTTCAGCGCGATGCCGGCGAAGATGTCGGCGATCATGTTGCGGAGCGCGAAGCCCAGCACGGCGATGGCGACGCCGGAGGTCGCCAGCAGGCCGGTCACCGGCTGTTCCAGCACGAAGGCCAGGATTGCCACCACCGCGACGCCATAGACGCAGAAGCGCATCAAATCGGCGAGCAGCCGCGGGATGCGCGGCGGACGCGGCGCGCCGTCGGGGCCGAGCCCGCCGTTGCCGGCCGCCAGCAGATCGATCAGGCGCGCCCCGCCCCAGGCGGCGACCAGCCAGGCGGCAGACGCGACGACGATGTCGAACCCGCTGCTGAGATCCGGACCGACAAACGGCTCCAGATGGCGGTGCATCCATGGCTTCGCGGCGACCAGAGCCGTCAGAAGGGCCAGGACCAGGGCAGGGGCGGACAGACGCCGCAGGGCGGTCATCGACGGGGTTCTCCTCGGCGGCGGGCCTTCGGGGGCCGGGCGAGGGCGACGATGGCACGAGCAGGCGGCGTCCCGTCAAGGGATCAATTCAAACCATCCAGCCCGATCAGGGGCTTGATCTTTCACACCTTCACCAGTTGCCTCGTTGCCGGCGGATAGCCCATGACGAAGCCGCGGATCACCGGGTCGGTGCCCGCCACCGTGCCGGCGAAGACATAGGCGCGGCACAGCACGGCCAGCGCGGTTTCGGCGTCGCCGCTCCTGCGCCGGAAGGCTGCGCCGTCGCGCAGTTCGGCGAATTCGCCCTGCCAGAAGGTCGGGTCGTCCAGCGGGCCGAAATTCATCGCCCAGAAGCCGAAGGCGCGTCCCGGCCGCTCCCACCGGCCCAGCACCGCCATGTTGCAGTGCCGCTCGTCATGCGTAATGCGGCCGAACAATCCGTTCACGGCATCCGGCTCGCCTTCCAGGACTTGAAGGAAGGTTCCCTCATGCTCAACAAGGAAACCGGTCACACCCAGATGACGATTCTTTGTGGAGCTTCGCACACAAATGTCCGCCAATGCCGAAAAAGGCAGCAGGGGCACCGCATCGCTTCGATAAAGCAAAGTCAACATCGGCCTCCTCCCATTTTTATTCTGCCAATTTTTATTATGATGGTGGAGCGAAAGCCGGCTTGCAGTAACCCTTTCTTTCGTAGAATCGTTGCCGCACCCAGCAGATATAGTCCGAACCGGATGGACGTCAGCGGCAGGTGCGGAAGGCGCCCATATCCAAGTGGAAATGGTTGCGGTGCGCCTCGTTGTAATCGGGCCCCAGCACCACGTCGAAGAAGCGGCAGGCGCCGTCGCGCAGGTCGCGCAGGAAGGCCGCCTTGCGCCCCTCCGCCCCGTTGCCTGCCTTCGCCTCCCAGTCGGTCAAGACGCTGATCCGCGTCCCGTCGGCCAGCACGAAGGCGGCGAGGTCGATGGCGTTGGCGGTCGCATGCTCGCTGCGCCGCCCGTCCGCCCGGCCATAGACGTTGCGGCAGGCATAGGTGCCGAGATGCTCGACCCGCGCCACCCTCTGCCCGAAATGCCGCTGCGCCGCCGACTGGAGGGCGTTCGCCTCGAACAGGGTCCAGGCGGCGGCCAGCCCGCAGGTGGCGATGAAGCCGCTGCTGAAGGCCACCCCCGGCGCGGAGATGTCCGAGCGCGACACCCGCACCACGCCGCTGAGCGCGCAATTTTCGTCCGACGGGCGGTCGGGCAGGGGGGTGAAGCGCAGCCCCGTTTCGCCCAGCGCCGCCCGGCACTGCTCCGGCTCGCCGGTCAGCCGTGCCAGCTTGAAGCCGGTCAGCCAGTCCGGCTCCGCCCGCAGATCGAGCCGCGCCCACGGGTCGTAGCGGGACGGCACTGCGATCAGCCCGGCCCACACCCCGGCCGCCGCCCCGCCCAGCGCAAGCAGGACCAGCAGCGCCAGCCACCCCAGCAACCGTGCCATCGCGCGGTGTCTACCGGTCGAGCAGCCCGTGCCGCCGGTGCCAGTCCTCCAGCGATTCCTCCGGATAGCGGGCGAACTGCACGTCATTGGGGCCGTCCGGCACCTCCACCCACGGCGCCTTGAAGTCCAGCATGATGTGGACCCGCTCCGGCGGGGTCGGCAGCGGCGTGTCGATGGCCGACGCGAAGGGATGGACCAATTCCGGCCAAGCCGGATCCTCCGCCCACAGCGCCGTGCCGCAGTGCTTGCAGAAATGCCGGTGGGACGGACCAAGGTGGGTCTGGCCGGGATGGTCGGGGTCCTCGATCGGCGCCCGCCACGTCGCCACCGCCTCGCGGCCCTCGACCTCCAGCGTGTCGGCATCGCCGCCGAGATTGATGGCGTATCCCCCGCCGCCGGCACTCTTGCGGCAGATGGTGCAGTAGCAGCGCATGTAGGGGACCGGCGTCGGCGAGTTCAGCGTAAAACGAACGGCGCCGCAGCGGCAGGAACCGGACAGTTTCATGACAGGGGACTCCGCGATTCGAATGCGTTCCTCCGCACCAGATGGGGCGGCCACCGCTCTTTGACAGCGCCCCTTCTGACGGAACGTCCCGGCGGAACGCGGCGGACGGGGTGCTGTTGACCCCCCTGAATCCCTTTCGCGGAACCACCTGCCAGCAGTCGGAGCGGTTATGTCCCAGCCAACAGGTCCAGCCTCCCGGGGCCACGCCCAAAAACAGCCGGCGCCGCCGCCGGACGCCATGGAGGTCAGTCTGACCGTCAACGGCAGCCGCAAGACCCTGCGCGTCGCCCCCTGGACCAGCCTGCTCGACGCCCTACGCCTGCATCTCGACCTGACCGGCACCAAGAAGGGCTGCGACCATGGCCAGTGCGGCGCCTGCACCGTGCTGGTGGACGGCCGCCGCATCAACTCCTGCCTGACCCTGGCGGTGATGGCGGAGGGGCGGACGGTGACGACCATCGAGGGCCTTGCCAGCGGCGACGCACTCCACCCGCTGCAGGAGGCCTTCGTCGAGCAGGACGCCTTCCAGTGCGGCTACTGCACGCCCGGCCAGATCTGCTCGGCCGCCGGCCTGCTGGAGGAGGGGCACGCCAGGTCCGACGACGACATCCGCGAGCTGATGAGCGGCAACCTCTGCCGCTGCGGCGCCTATCCCAACATCGTCGCCGCCATCCGGCAGGTGATGGACGCGCAGCCGGCATCCAAGGACGGAGGCGCGTCATGAGGGCCTTCTCCTACGACCGCCCCGGCAGCGTCGATGCGGCCTTGCGCGGTGTCGCCGGCCAGCCCGGCACGACGACCGAGGCGGCGGTGAAGTTCGTCGCCGGCGGCACCAACCTGCTCGACCTGATGAAGGCCGACGTGATGCGGCCGGAGCGTCTGCTCGACATCTCCCGCCTCGCCCTCGACCGCATCGAGGAGTTGGATGGCGGCGGCCTGCGCCTCGGCGCGCTCGCCCGCAATGCCGACACCGCCTATGACGCGCGGGTGCAGGCGCGTTATCCGATGCTGTCGAAGGCGATTCTGGCCGGCGCCTCGGCCCAGCTGCGCAACATGGCGACCAACGGCGGCAACCTGCTGCAACGCACGCGCTGCTATTACTTCTACGACACCGGCACCCCCTGCAACAAACGGGAGCCGGGGACCGGCTGCGGCGCGCTGACCGGGGTCAACCGCATCCACGCCATCCTGGGCGCCAGCGACCGCTGCATCGCCGTCCACCCGTCCGACATGTGCGTGGCGCTGGCGGCGCTGGACGCCGTCGTCCGCGTCAGCGGCCCCACGGGCGAGCGCACCATCCCCTTCGCCGATTTCCACCGCCTGCCCGGCGACACCCCGCACATCGACAGCAGCCTCGCCGCCGATGAGCTGATCACCGCCATCGACCTGCCGGCGGAAGGCTTTGCCCCGCATTCGACCTACCTGAAGGTCCGCGACCGCGCCTCCTACGCCTTCGCCCTGGTGTCGGTGGCCGCCGCCCTCGAGATGGACGGGCAAACCATTGGCACCGCCCGCTTGGCGCTGGGCGGCGTCGCCCACAAGCCCTGGCGCGACCCGGCGGCCGAAGCCGAACTGGCCGGCAAGCCCGCCTCGCTGGAAAATTTCCGCGAGGCCGCGCGCATCCTGCTGCGCGACGCCAAGGGCCAGTCCCACAACGCCTTCAAGATCGGACTTGCCGAGCGCGCCATCGTCCGGGCGCTGGCCGAAGCCGCCGGAGTGGAACACTCATGATCGCCAAACCGACCATCCCCGATCTTTTGGACCGCTCCGAATCTCGCCCCGGCGCCCAGATCGGCAAGCCCGTCAGCCGCGTCGACGGCCGGCTGAAGGTGACCGGCGGCGCCAAATACGCCGCGGAGTTCAACACGCCCGGCCTCGCCCACGGCTACATCGTCTCCAGCGCCATCGCCCGCGGCCGCATCCTCGCCATCGACACCGCGAAGGCGCTGGCGCTTCCCGGCGTGTTCCAGGTCTTTACCCACGAGAACCGGCCGAGCCTGCCCTGGTTCGACCGCAAGTGGAAGGACGACGACGCGCCCAAGGGCTCGCCCTTCCGCCCGCTCTACGATGCGACGATCCACCATGCGCTCCAGCCCATCGCCCTGGTGGTGGCGGAGAGCTTCGAGCTGGCGCGCTACGCCGCCCGCCTGATCCATGTGACCTACGAGGCGGACGAACACCAGACCGACCTGCGTGCGGCCAAGGCCGACGCCTTCACCCCCGGCAAGGACAAGGGCGGCTTCCAGCCCCCGCCCAAGCCGCGCGGCGACGCCGACAAGGCGCTGGCCGAGGCGGAGGTCAGCGTCGACCTGAACTTCTCCCAGGCGGTCGAGCATCACAACCCGATGGAGATGCACGCCTCCACCGTCATCCACCACAATGACGGCAGCCTGACAATCCATGACAAGACGCAGGGTCCGATCAACACCCAGACCTATGTCTGTAACGTCTTCAACCTCGCCACCGACGCGGTGCGGGTGATCTCCCCCTTCGTCGGCGGCGCCTTCGGCTCGGGCCTGCGTCCGCAGCACCAGCTGTTCATGGCGGTGCTGGCGGCGACCGCGCTGAAGCGCTCGGTCCGGGTCGAGCTGACCCGCCCGCAGATGTTCAGCTTCGGCCACCGCCCGGAAACGCTCCAGCGTGTGGCGCTGGGGGCGAAGAAGGACGGCACCCTCACCGCCGTCATCCATGAGGCGGTGCAGGAAACCTCGCAGAACGAGAATTACGTCGAGGTCGTCGTCAACTGGTCGGGCCAGCAGTACAAGTGCGACAATGTCCGGCTCGACTACAAGCTGGCGCGGATGGACACCCACACCCCGCTTGACCAGCGCGCCCCCGGTGCGGCCATCGGCGTCCCGGCGCTGGAGATCGCGATGGACGAGCTGGCGGCAAAGCTCGGCATGGACCCGCTGGAGCTGCGGCTGAAGAACTACACCGAGGTCGATCCCAACACCGGCAAGCCCTTCTCCAGCAAGGAGCTGCGCGCCTGCTTCCAACAGGGCGCCGAACGCTTCGGCTGGCACGGGCGCAGCCATGCCCCCCGCTCGATGCGCGAGGGACGGCAGCTGATCGGCTGGGGCATGGCGACCGGCGTGTGGGACGCCATGCAGGGGCAGGCGGTGGCGTCGGCTAGGCTCGGCATCGACGGCACGCTGACGGTCGGCAGCGCCACCGCCGACATCGGACCCGGCACTTACACGGCGATGACGCAGATCGCCGCCGACATCCTGGGCCTGCCGATTGAGAAGGTGTCCTTCCAGCTCGGCGACACCAACCTGCCGATGGCGCCGCTGCAGGGCGGCTCCTGGACGGTGTCGTCGGTCGGCTCCGCGGTGAAGGCGGTCTGCGACCGGCTGCGCGACAAGCTGGCCGGCCTGGCGGCCGGGCTGAACGACGGCCCGCTGAAGGGGCTGAAGGCCGACGACCTCATCTTCGCCGACGGCTTCCTGATCGCCAAGGCCGACCCGTCCTGGCGCCTGTCGATCACCGAGGTGATGCGGGCCAACGACTTGGCTGTGCTGGAGGATGAGGCGCGCTCGATCCCCTACTACAAGTCGCAGATGCAGCATGCGCTTGGCACCCACTCCGCCATCTTCGCCGAGGTGCGGGTGGACGAGGATCTCGGCACCGTGCAGGTGACCCGCGTGGTCAGCGCGGTGGCCGCCGGCCGCATCATCAACCCCAAGACGGCGCGCAGCCAGATCCTGGGCGCGGTGGTGTGGGGCATCGGCATGGCGCTGGAGGAGGAATCGATGACCGACCAGCGCCTGGGCCGCTTCATGAACCACGATTTCGGAGAGTATCACATCCCGGTGAACGCCGACGTCCACGACATCGACGTCATCTTCGTCGAGGAGCATGACGACATCGTCAACCCGCTCGGCGCCAAGGGGGTTGGCGAAATTGGCATCGTCGGCGTCCCCGCCGCCATCGCCAACGCGATTTATCACGCAACGGGAAAACGTCTCTGCGACCTGCCCATCACGCTGGATAAGATTCTCGGTGAATAGAACTCTTGCGAGCGACACCTGAACCCCTTCTCCCCCCTGGGGAGAAGGTTGGGATGAGGGGGTTCGGCGCAGCCGAAGAGATCCTCGAAGCGGATTCCCCTCACCCCGTCCCTCTCCCCATGCAGGAGAGGGCACTACCCATCACCTTCGTGACTGCCGGAAAGCCCGGCGGTCACAGTAAAGAACCCACATCACCCCATGATGTTCTCGTCCGCCATGCGGCGAGGCATGTCGGTTTCGTGCTGGCGGTCCTGCTTCGGCGCCTTGGTGACGCTGAAGCCGATACCCGACAGCAAAAGAACGCCCAACGAGGCGACAGTGACGATGTTGCAAAGCATAGCGACAGACCCTTTCCCTAACCTCTTTGGGCCGCCCGGTTCGATGGGCGGCCAGACCCTTATTGTGCGGTCTCCTGGGCAATAGACGCCGGGAGCCGTTTCTTTCTTCCGTGAGCCGGGCCGGGATGAGGAAAAAATATTCGTCCGCGGTCCGGACTGTATTTACTTCCAACACGTTGCCAGCACAGGCTGTGCGGAGCGGTCAGATAGTCCCGCAGTTGCGAACTGGCAATGGAAGCCGGCGACATATCCGCGCAGCTCTGGTTAACAAAATTGTCATGGCAGCGGCCGGGGTGGGGACAGGGAGGCGACGAGCGCTTCAGCCCCGGTCGCCACCCGCTGTCAAAGCCTCTGAAACGGCAGCGTTTTCCGCCGCCCGCAGGGTCACCGTCACCTTCAGCCCCTTGCCGCCGGCCCCGGCATCCAGCCGGACCGACGCCCCCAGCCGGTCGGCCAGCGCGCGGACGATGGCCAGCCCCAGCCCGCTGCCGGTGCGCGGCGGCTCGCCCGGACGGTCCAGGCGGTAGAAGCGTTCGAACACCCGCCCGCGCTCCGCCTCCGGGATACCGGGGCCGTCGTCCTCGACCTCCATCACCGGCCCGGTTCCTTGGGGGCGCCCCACCCGCACCGTCACCGTGCCGCCCGGCCGGTTGTAGCGGATGGCGTTGTCCAGCAGGTTGCCCAGCAGCTCCCCCACCAGCACGGCATTCCCGGCGACCCGCAGGGCGCTGCCGTCCTCGGGGCCCTCGAAGCGCACCTCGACATCCTGGGCCAGCGCCGCCGGCACCTGCTCGGCGGCGACCTCCATCGCCACCTGCATCAGGTCGGCGACCTCGGGGGCCGCGGGAACCACTGGCGAATCCTCGTCGGCGCGGGCCAGCGCCAGCAGCTGGACCAGCAGCCGCTCCAGCCGCTTCACCGCTCCTTCCACGTCGTCCAGCGCCGCGCGCCCTTCTGCGCTGTCGGTGCCGTAGCGGCGCAGCAGGGCCAGATGGGTGCGCAGCACCGCCAGCGGCGTGCGCAGCTGGTGCGAGGCGTCGGCGGTGAAGCGCCGCATCGTGCCGATGGACTGGTCCAGCCGGGCCAGCAGCCCGTTGATGGCGACCACCAGCGGCAGCACCTCCGCCGGCACCACCGCCAGCGGCAGCGGCACCAATGCCAGCCCGCCCCCGGTCACGCCGCGCGCCGACCGGGCGTCGATCACCCGGCGCAGCCGCTTCAGCGGCTCCAGCCCGCGCCCGACCGCCCCCCACACCAGCATCCCGCTGCCGCCGACCAGCGCCACCTCCAGCAGGGTCAGCCATAGCAGCAGATCGACCTCCAGCGCGCGCCGTCCCGCGGTCGTCTCCGCCACCTGGACCAGCACCGGCTGCGGCACGCCGTAGAGCCGCCGGACCTGGGCGGCCACCCGCACCGGATGGCCGTGATAGGAGGCGTCGCGGAACACCGTGACGTTGGCCGGCATCGCCGCGATGTCCGGCAGCGGCAGGTCGAGATAGCCGGTGATCACCCCGCCCTCATGGGCGACGTTGTAATAGATGTTGTCGCGGGCCTGGCTCTCCAGCATGCCGAAGGCGACGGCCGGCAGGTCGACCGTCACCTCGCCGTCGTCGTCCCCCACCGCCAGCCTCTCGGCGATGGCGAGCGTCGAGCCGGCGAGCAGCCGGTCATGGGTCGATTGCACGAAACCGTGGATAAGCGCCGACCCGCCGACGCCCAGCCCGACCGCCAGAGCCCCCAGCGGCACCAGCAGCCGGGTCAGCAGCCGGCGGCGCAGAGATGGCACCCGCTCCGGCCGGCCCACCCGAATGGCCGCCATCAGGCATTTTCCATCAGATAACCCAACCCGCGGATGGTGCGAATCTGCGGCCCGTCGGGCTCCAGCTTCTTGCGCAGCCGGGCGACATACAGCTCGATGGCGTTCGGCGCCACCGGCTCGTCGAAGCCGAACACCTCGCCGGCCAGCCGGTCCTTCGGCACCACCTTGCCGGCCCTGGTGATCAGCCCCTCCAGCACCGCCAGCTCGCGCTTGCGCAAATCCAGCACCCGGCCGTTCAGCGTCACCGTCGCGGTGGAGCGGTCGTAGCGCAGGGCGCCGCAGGCCAGTTCCGGCACCGGCGTGCCCTGGCCGCGGCGCACCAGGGCGCGCACCCGCGCCTCGAACTCCGCCGGGTCGAAGGGCTTCAGCAGGTAGTCGTCGGCGCCCAGGTCCAGCCCCTTCACCCGGTCGGCCACCGCTTCCCGCGCGGTCAGGATCATCACCGGCACGGTGGAGCCGCGGCGGCGGATGCGGGTCAGCACCTCGAACCCCGACAGGTCGGGCAGTCCCAGATCCAGCACCACCAGCCCATAGGGCTCCGCCCGCTCCAGCCGCACCGCCTCCTCGCCCGACGCGACATGGTCGACGGCATAGCCGGCCAACTTCAGCCCGCCCGTCACCCCGCGCGCCAGCGCCGCGTCGTCCTCCACAATCAGGATGCGCAAGGGAGCCGCCTATCGTCAGACTGGGCCATCATCCGACCGCACCTGTTCCGTTCCACCAACAATTTTAATCCGCGACAGATTGGCGACAGGTTGATTGCCTATAGTCACGGCAAATCCGCTTGTAAGCCCAACCAACCCGGCCCGCAACGATGCCGTGGAAACCAACCGCAGGAGAGGAAGAGATGCGCACCAAACTGGCCCTTCTGGTCGCGACCGCCCTGACCGTCACAGTGTCCGTCGCCGTGCCCGCCTTCACCGCCGGCACCGCCCAGGCGCAGTCGGTTCCCGCCGGCTACGATCCCGCCTATGCCAAGATCATCGAGGCGGCGAACCAGGAGGGCGCGCTCAGCATCTATTCCGCCACCGACGCGGCCGCCGTGTCGGAACTCCTGAAGGGGTTCGAGGCGCTCTATCCCAAGGTCAAGCTGGAATACGCCGACCAGAACTCGACCGAGATGTACAACCGTTTCATCAGCGAGGCGGCGGCCAACACCGGCACCACCGACCTGATGTGGTCGTCGGCGATGGACCTGCAGATGAAGCTGGTCAACGACGGCTACGCCCAGTCCTATACGTCGCCCGAATCGAAGAGCATCCCCGACTGGGCCAATTATAAGAACGAGGCCTTCGGCACCACCGCCGAGCCCATCGTCTTCGCCTACAACAAGCGCGTGGTGCCCGCCGCCGACGTGCCGAAGACCCACGCCGACCTCGCCAAGCTGCTTGCCGAGAAGCCGGACGCCTACAAGGGCAAGGTCACCTCCTACGATCCGGAGCGCAGCGGCGTCGGCTTCCTCTACATCACCCAGGACGTGCAGGCGAACAAGAACACCTGGGATCTGGTCAAGGCGATGGGCCAGACCGGGGTGAAGCTCTACACCTCCTCGGGCGCGATGATCGAGCGCCTGACCTCGGGCGAGCACACCATCGGCTACAACATGATCGGCTCCTACGTCTACGAGCGCCAGCACAAGGACCCGGAGTCGCTCGGCATCGTGCTGCCGTCCGACTACACCATCGTGATGTCGCGCATCGCCTTCATCCCGAAGGGCGCCAAGCACCCGAACGCCGCCAAGCTGTTCCTCGACTATCTGCTGTCGAAGCAGGGCCAGCAGGCGATGCAGGCCCGCTACATGGGCTCGATCCGCACCGATCTGGCGAGCGCCAACCCGACCGCCGGCATTCCGGAAAGCACGCTGCGCCCGATCCATGTCGGCCCGGAACTGCTGACCTACCTCGACCAGGTGAAGCGCCTGAAGTTCCTGAAGGATTGGCAGAAGGCCCTCCAGGGGAAGTAACCGCCGTCGACCCCGCGCTTAGTCCCCTCTCCCCCCAACGCGAGCAAAGCTCGCGTTGCCGACAGGCGAAGCGAAGCTTCGCTGAAAGGCGGGGAGAGGGTTAGGGTGAGGGGGATGCACGGCGTGGCTTAGTTCGCCAGAAAACGCCACGCATCCCCCGAAATCCACCCCACGCCTCCCCCTCACCCCGACCCTCTCCCCGGGGGGGAGAGGGGGAATCCCCCCTGGGGAGGGCGCCAAAGCCGCCGAATTCAAGGAAATCCCCCCATGAACCGCGCGACGCGCATCGCGGTGATCGTCGCCATGGCGATTGCCGTGCTGGCCCCGATCGGCCTGGTCGTCTACCAGAGCTTCCTCGACGGCCCGTTCTTCCAGCCCAAGACCGCCTTCACGTTCAGCGCCTACGAGTTCGTTCTGGACGACGAGGATTTCTTCGACGCCCTCTACAACTCGTGCGTCATCGCCTTCGGCATGACCGCCATCGCGGTGCCGGTCGGCGCCATGCTCGCCTTCCTGATGGCCCGCACCGACCTGCCGGGCCGCCGCTGGATCGAGCCGGTGATCCTCGTGCCGATGTTCGTGTCGTCGGTGGTTCTGGCTTTCGGCTTCGTGGTCAGCCTCGGCCCGGCCGGCTTCGTCACCCTGTGGTTCAAGGGCGTCTTCGGCTTCGTGCCTTGGTACCTCTATTCCAAGACGACGCTGATCGTCATCGCCGGCCTGACCCACGTCCCGCACGTCTTCCTCTACACCTCGTCGGCGCTCCGCAGCCTCGGCTCCGACGTCGAGGAGGCGGCGCGGATGACCGGCGCCGGCCCGCTGCGCACGGCGCTGACCGTCAGCCTGCCGATGGTGATGCCGAACATCCTCTACGCCGCCGTGCTGGTCTTCTTCCTGGGATTCGAGCTGTTCGGCCTGCCGCTGGTGCTGGGCGACCCCGAGGGCATCCTCGTGCTGGCGACCTACCTCTACAAGCTGACCAACAAGCTGGGCACGCCGTCCTACCAGCTGATGGCGGTGGTCGTGGTGGCGATCATCTGCATCGCCCTGCCGCTGGTGGCGCTCCAGCGCTTCCTGCTGCGCGCCGCCAACCGCTACGTCTCGGTGAAGGGCAAGGCCGCGGCGCAGAAGCCGGTGTCCATCGGCGTCTGGCGCTGGCCGGCGGCGGCGATGATCACCGCGTGGCTGCTGTTCACCGTGGTGATCCCGATCAGCGGTCTGGTGCTGCGCGCCTTCGTGTCGAGCTGGGGCGAGGGCGTCAACCTGCTGGACGTGCTGACGCTGGCGCATTTCCGCGAGCTGATGGAGTTCCCCAACCTCACCCGCGGCATCGTCAACACGCTGCTGATCGCGTCCGTCGGCGGAGCGCTGTCGGTCGGCGTCTACACCATGCTGAACCTCGCCGCCCACCGCTGGCAGTCGGGCTGGACCAGGCTGATGGACTATCTGGTCCTGCTGCCCCGCGCCATGCCGGGTCTGGTGGCCGGTCTGGCGATCTTCTGGGTCTTCCTGTTCACGCCCTTCCTGTCGCCGCTGCGCCAGACCATGATCGCCATCTGGGTCGCCTACACGCTGGTCTGGCTCGCCTACGGCATGCGTCTGGTCAGCGGTGCGCTGCTCCAGATCGGCCCCGAGCTGGAGGAGGCCGGCCGCATCGTCGGCGCCAGCCCCGGCCGGGTGTCGCGCGACCTGACGATCCCGCTGGTCAAGGTCGGGCTGTTCTCCAGCTGGCTGCTGATCTTCGTCACCTTCATGCGCGAATACTCCACGGGCGTCTATCTGCTGGCCCCCGGCACCGAAGTGATCGGCTCGCTGCTGGTCTCGCTGTGGGGCACCGGAGCCGTCGACCTCGTGACCGCGCTCTCCACCGTCAACATCGCGATGATCGGCGGCGGCCTGCTGCTGATGTCGCTCTTTGGGAAACGCTCCCATGGCTAAGCTCATCATCGACGACCTGCATCTGTCCTACGGCAGCACCGAGATCCTGAAGGGCATCACCGCCACCTTCGCCCAGGGCGAGATCGTCGCCCTGCTCGGCCGGTCGGGCAGCGGCAAGACCACGCTGCTGCGCTCCATCGCCGGGCTGGAGGAGCCGAAGAAGGGCGTCATCTCCATCGGCGACCAGCCGGTGTTCGACGCCGCCGCCGGCCTCAACGTGCCGTCGGAAAAGCGCGGCCTCGGTCTGGTCTTCCAGTCCTACGCGCTGTGGCCGCACAAGACGGTGTTCGAGAACGTCGCCTACGGCCTGCGCCTGCGCAACGTGCCGAAGGCCGAACTCCAGCAGCGCGTCGCCGCGGTGCTGGACGGCGTCGGGCTCGGCCATCTCGGCGACCGCTATCCGCACCAGATGTCGGGCGGCCAGCAGCAGCGCGTGGCGCTGGCCCGCGCGCTGGTCTACAACCCGCCGGTCATCCTGCTCGACGAGCCGCTGTCGAACCTCGACGCCAAGCTGCGCGAGGAGGCCCGCATCTGGATCCGCACGCTGATCAAGCGGATGAACCTGACCGCCGTCTTCGTCACCCACGATCAGGTCGAGGCGATGGCGATCGCCGACCGCATCGTCCTGCTCGACGGCGGCCGCATCGTCCAGGCCGGCACGCCCGAACAGCTCTACACCGAGCCGGTCAGCCTGTTTGCGTCCGAGTTCATGGGCGTCAACAACCAGATCAAAAGCCGGGTGCAGGACAAGCGCGGCGGCTACGCCCGCATCGAGCTGTCCGGCCACCCGCTGTGGGGCAAGGACCGCGCCGGCAAGGGCGTGTCGGAGGAGGCCACCGGCGTCATCCGCCTGGAACAGGTCGAGATGGTGGACGGCCCAGGGGGAGGGGATGGCGAGAACCGCATTCCGGCCGAGCTGGAGACCTCGGTCTATCTCGGCAGCCACTGGGAGCATGTCTTCCGCTGCGGCGACCAGACGCTCCGCGCCTTCGGCCGCCCGCTGGCCGCCGGCACCCACTGGCTGCACCTGCCGCCGGAACAGCTCTGGGTATTCTGAGCGGGACCTCTCCCACCCCGCAGGATCCCCTCTCCCCCCCGGGGAGAGGGTTAGGGTGAGGGGGACGCACATGCCGGACGTCTTCGGCTGCGCCGAACCCCCTCATCCCAACCTTTTCCCTCAAACCTCGATCAGCGCATAGGGCCGCCCGGTCTCCTTGGGGATGGTCTGCGCCACATTGTACACCGGCGTCCCCCGCAGCGTTTTCCCGCTGTAGCTCCCGTGATGCGCATGCCCGTGCGCCACCGCCCGCACAGTGTCGAAGCGGTCGATGGTCTCCGCCAGCCGCGACGATCCCAGGAAGGGGAAGATCTCCGTCGGCTCCCCCTCCACCGTCGCGGCGATGGGGGCGTAGTGCAGCACGACGAACACCCGCTCAGTGTCCAACTGCCGCAACGCGCTCTCCAGCCGCATCGCCTCGTTCACCGCCTCATGGACGAACTGCTTGATCGCCGGCTCGCCGAAGCTGTCGAGCATGCGGTTGCCGAACCCGCCGCCAAAGCCCTTCACCCCGGCGAAGCCGACGCCGCCGATCTCCTGCGGCGCCCCGTCGAGGAACCGCACCCCGGCCTGGGCCAGGATGTGCTGGACCTCTTCCAGATGGCCGCATTCGTAGTCGTGGTTGCCGAACACCGCGACCACCGGAATGCCGATGGAGCGCAGGGCGTCGGCCAGGATCTCCGCCTCGCGCGGCTTGCCGTGGTTGGTCAGGTCGCCGCACAGCGCCAGCACGTCGGCCTTGCCGGCGATCTCCTGGAACAGCTCGCGATAGGGATATTGCGTGGTCTCGCCGACATGGATGTCGCCGATGGCGGCGACGGTCAGCCTGCGCTCATCCATTCCCGTTCTCCTTCAGGCTCTGCTTGGTTCCCTCCTCCCCGACCACGTCGGCGAAGCCCCATTCGGTGACGTCGATCAGGTAATCCTCGCGCGAGAACAGCCGGCCCCGGCAGATGCGGGTCTGGGCGACCGGCAGCTTGGCGCGCTCCTGCATCCGCTCCAGCAGCTCCGCCACCAGCCAGTCGGGCACGCGGTCGCGCTCGGTCGGGTAGATGAACCGGAAGTTCAGCAGGTGGATCAGCAGCACTTCCCAATGCTGCTCCATGTGGGCGAGCAGCCGTTTCCAGTCGATCCTGTCATGCTGCTTCAGGATCATGTGGGCCACGTCCGGCCCGTCGTACTTGTGGCGCATCTGGACGAAGGATTTGGAGAAGATCATCTCGGTCGGCGCCACCAGCGGCACGTCGCTGCCGCAGATCACCGCGCGATGCTCCTCCTTGAACCAGCGGTCGTTGACCGGGTTGATGGCGACCGCCGAATTGAAGATGACGTCGAAGAACAGCTCGCCATGCTTGACCTTGCCGATCCAGCGTTCGTCCTCGATCTCCGTCTCGAAGCCATGATCCTGGAAATGCGACAGGATGCGCGGGAAGTCGCCGCCGCGGCAGAAGATGTCGATGTCCTTGGTTGGCCGCGTGATCCCGGTATAGGCGCTGATCGCGTAGGTCCCGCCCAGCAGGAACGGGATGTCCGACTGGATCAACAGCTTGAGGCTTTCGGTATAGAAGGCCTCGGCCTCCGCGGTGACGGTGGCGCTGCCCTCACGGAGTTCGCTCATGGACCACTCCCCATTGCACCGGCCTTGCGCGGCGGTGCGGCACGTTGACCCGGTACAACAGGGCAGGGCGGGGAGTGTTGCGGGACAGGCGTCTGCCGTGCCCTGCGTTTCCGGCTGTGCTTGCCGCGCACCGGGAAATTTGATCTGGTGCGGCAGGGTGGCCTTACCGGGGGTTGAACCATGGAGCTGTCGGCGGAAAATTCCGCGGATGCCGTCGCCGCGCTCTGCCGCGCCATGCTGCGGCCGGTCGAAAGCACGTCCGCCTTGCGGGAGATCGAGGCATTGCTGGAGCGTCTCCGCCATGCCCCGCCCGACGAGCGTGCCGCCTGCGCCATGCAGGTGGGCCGCCTGACCGGCGATGCCGATCCGGTCCTGCGCCTGTCCGCGATGGCTGTGATCACCGGCGATCTGCGCCGCTATGACGAGCTGCTCGACCTGATCGAACCCGAGTTCGGGTGCCCGGATCTCGACCGCTTGCTTCACATCTATTGCTGCATGGGCCGCCAGCTTTTCCTGATGCGCATGGACGGGGCGAGCCGGCCCGGCTTCTTCGAGGACAGGCTGTTTCCCTACTACACCCGCCTGATCGGCGCGATCCGCGACCGGCTCGGCGTCGCGCCGCGGCCCCGCCCGGCGGGCAACCCGGCCACCGGGCGGGTCGTGCTGGTGACGAACCAGTTTCTGTCGCTGCGCCACCAGCCGTCGCGCGACCTGCTGTCCTATGCCGCGGTTCTGGAGGAACGCTGCGGCCGGGAGGTGGTGATTCTCAACACCAACATCATGCCCGCCGACATCCACAGCCTGTTCGTGCCGTCCTTCGCGTCCTCCGTGGAGCCGGCTTTCGACGGCAAGCAGGTGATCGAGGCGGACGGCCGCTCCTTCCGGATGCTGTCCTCGACCGGCCGCGGGCTGAGCCGGGAAAAGATCGACTGGTTCCTGCGCGCGGTCGACTGGCACGACCCGGACGTGGTGGTGTCGCTGGGCGGATCGGTCATCGTCGCCGACCTGCTGGCGGCGGCGCGCCCCGCCCTGTGCATCCCCACCACCAGCGGAGCCACCCCCTCCCTGGCCACCATCGTGCTGGATTTCGGCGGTGGCAGCCGGCCGGCGAGCGGTCCGCTCGCTGCGTCATGGCGGCCCTTCCGTTTTCTGCATTCGCTGATCGGCGCACCGGAACCGGACAGGACGGCACCCTCCAGGGGAGCAGTCCGGGCCGGCTACGGCCTGCCGGACGATGCCTTCCTGTGTCTGGTGATCGGCAACCGCCTGGACGAGGAGGCCGACGGCGCCTTCCTCGCGATGCTGGAGTCCCTCATCGACCGTGCGCCCCGGGTGGCGGTGGCCTTCGCCGGCGAAGCGGGGGCGCTGCCCGGGCGTCTGCAAGGGTCGCGGCATGCAGGGCGCCTGTTCCACCTGGGCTATGTGACCGACATGGCCGATCTGATGCAAACGGCCGACGCCTATGTGAATCCGCAGCGCACCGGCGGTGGTGCGAGCGCCGCCGAGGCGCTGGCTGCCGGCGTTGTTCCGGTTTCGCTGCCGGTCGGCGACGTATCAGCCGTCATCGGCGCCCGGTTCGTCGTGCCCGATTATGCCGCCGCCGTGGAGCGGCTCGCCCTGCTGGCCGCCGATCCGGCCATTTTCGCCGAGGCCGCCGCCGATGCCCGGTCCCGGAGCACGGAACGCAGCAACCCAGCCGATGCCGCCGTGGCGCTGTCTCGCTATCTGGACGAGGCGGTCGAAGTGCATGGGCACGGCGGGATGGGCGAGCGGATTTGCAAATAATCCTATTAATTGGATATCATGCCTATAACCTCCGTTGGAATCCATCATTCCGCGGAGCTATGCCATGCCCCTCGACAGCCGCAGCTTCACCAACGACCAGTTCCCCCGCTGGGCCGAAGAGCCGCCGACGCCTGCCGAAGGCTCGTTGGTTCCCGGATCGCAGTTCCATGAGGAACAATGGATCATGGCCGCCGGCATGCTGGCCCGCGGCAGCAGCTTCCTCTATGTCGCCCGCGCCATGGGATGCAGCCGGACGACGCTGTGGCGCGCTTACTACGGCTCCAAGGATTTCCGTCATAGGGTCTGGTGGGAGCGGCAGGCGCTGAACCGCGAGGCCGACCTGCGCCTGTCGTCGCTGCGCAGTCTGGTGGTCGAGCAGATCGAACGGCTGGTCTCCTCCGGCGATCCCTCGACCGTGCGCTGGCTGGCCGACCGGCTCGGCATCCTCGACGGGCTCGCCGCCCCTGCCTCCAAGCGACAAACCACGCAACCGGCTCGTCAGCCCGTCCCCGAACTCGACGGCGACATCCCCGGCGCCTCGCGCGAACGCGTAGAAGATTGCCCTCTCTCCCCCGGGGAGAGGGAGGGGACCCGCGCCGAAGGCGTGGGGAGGGTGAGGGGGCCGGCGCGCGATCCGCGCGCCGCCAAGGGGCATGCTGCCCCTTGGCAATCCCCTGGCGCGGTCGTTCCGTCCGCGCTGCCCCCCTCACCCAACCCTCTCCCCAGGGGGGAGAGGGCTTACAAGCGGTCGCCCTCGCCTGACTTCGTTGCCCGGCTCCGATAGGCGGGCGATGGAACATCACCCGAAAACCGTTCCACGCCGTTCCATCCCGCCGCCGCCAAAGTCGGAGACAAGACCCCGCTCAAACCCCGAAGTTCGGCTTGCCCGCCAGGATGTTGGATGTCACGTGCCTGATGTCGCGCAGGCCGCACATCGCCATGGTCACGTCCATCTCCTTCCGGATGATCTCCAGGCACTGGGACACGCCGGCCTCGCCGCCGGCCCCCAGCCCATAGAGGAAGGCGCGGCCGATGAAGGTGCCCTTGGCGCCCAGCGCCAGCGCCTTGACCACGTCCTGGCCGGAGCGGATGCCGCCGTCCATCAGCACCTCGATGCGGTCGCCGACCGCCTCGACGATGGCCGGCAATGCGGCGATGGAGGAGATGGCGCCGTCCAGCTGCCGCCCGCCATGGTTGGAGACGATCAGCGCGTCGGCGCCGGTGTCCGCCGCCATCACGGCGTCTTCCGGGTCGAGGATGCCCTTCAGGATCAGCTTGCCGCCCCAGCGGTCGCGGATGCGGCGCACGTCGTCCCAGTTCAATGTCGGGTCGAACTGTTCCGCCGTCCAGGAGGACAGCGACGACAGGTTGCTGACCCCGGTGGCGTGGCCGACGATGTTGCGGAAGGTGCGGCGGTGGGTCCGCAGCATGTTGATCGACCAGCGCGGCTTGGTCGCCATGTCCAGGATGTTGCCGACGGTCAGCTTCGGCGGGGTGGACAGCCCGTTCCTGATGTCCTTGTGGCGCTGGCCGAGGATCTGGAGGTCGAGCGTCAGCACCAGCGCCGAACAGCCCGCCGCCTTGGCGCGGTCGATCAGCTTGTCGATGAAGGCGCGGTCGCGCATGACATAGAGCTGAAACCAGAAGGGCTTGTCGGTGTTCTCCGCCACGTCCTCGATGGAGCAGATGCTCATCGTCGACAGGGTGAAGGGCACGCCGGCCTTGGCTGCTGCGCGGGCAGCCAGGATCTCGCCGTCGGCATGCTGCATGCCGGTCAGGCCGGTCGGGGCCAGCGCCACCGGCATCGCCACCGGCTGGCCGACCATGGTGCTGGCCAGCGTCCGGTTGGTCATGTCCACTGCCACGCGCTGGCGCAGCTTGATCCGGCCGAAGTCGGACTCGTTGGCGCGGTAGGTCGACTCCGTGTAGGAGCCGGAATCCGCGTAATCGTAGAACATCCGCGGCACGCGCCATTCCGCCAGCTGCCGCAGATCCTCGATGCAGGTGACGGGCCGGTCGGTGAACAGGTTCGCCCAGCGCGACGGCGGCCGCGAGGAGGGCATGCGAACGGAGGTCATGGGGCGTGTCTCAACGGTTGCGCGCGAAACGGAAGGGCGTCGATTTGGCCACTCCCTCCGCGCACCGTCAAGCCATGGCTGCGGCAACTCCGCCCTTTTGCCGTGGTGTTCCCGGTGCTCAGCGCGCCGGTTTCGACCTGGGCTTCGGTTTCGATGGCTTGGCCTTCGGCGGCGTCATCATGGCCTTGAAGATCGCCGCCTGGGCCGCCGACTGGTTGCGCCGGGCGGCCGACATCGCCGCGGTGGTCCACATGCCGCTGGCGCGGTTGGCCCAGGACAGCCAAGCGCTCATGAAGGGATTTTTGGTCATCATGGAGGCGACTCCGGAACGGGGGGATACCGACGACAACAGCGCCGGGCCGCCCGATGTTGCACTGCACAGTGTTGCGGCACCCATCCGCCCAAATTTTCGGCGAACCTGCCGATTCTTGGGCAGATTCGTGAAGGCCGGGCAGCCCAGTTCCGCGGAAGACGCCCTTATCCCTGCAAGGGGAGAGGGGCTTTTTCGCTGGCATATCCATTGCTTGTGCAGGCAAAGGGGCCGGGCGACGTCGGGGGAACAGGCTGGATGGGTACGGAGCGCGATGCCATGAAGAGTGGAACCAGCGCCGCCGCGGCGCGCTTCCTGCGCACCGCCAAGCTGTGCCGCATCCGCGATGTCGAACAGCTTCTGGCGGTCAGCGCCCTGGTGCGCGATCTCAGCGCCCTGATCCACGCCTTGCAGAAGGAACGCGGCGCCTCCTCCATCTATCTCGGGTCCGGCGGCACCCGCTTCGCCGAGGACCGCGCCCGCTGGCAGGCCGACGCTCGCACGCTGGAGTCGGTGCTGCGCGACCGGCTGGACCTCGTGGACGAGCAGCTCGACCGCCTCAGCTGCGGCGCGCAGTTCTACAGCCGGGCCGCCATCGCGCTCTATGCGCTGGACGGGCTGCCGGCCCTGCGCGATCAGGTGTCGTCGCTGGCGCTGGTGCCGCAGGATTCGGTGAAGGCCTTCACCGACATCGTCGGCCATCTGCTGTCCGTGCTGTTCGAGGCGGCCGACATCGCCGCCGATCCGGCGATCTCCCGCGCGCTGGTCGCCCTGTTCAACGTCGTGCAGGGCAAGGAATTCGCCGGGCAGGAGCGGGCGACCGCCAGTGCCGGCTTCTCGCGCGGGCGCTTCGACGGGGTGGAGCACGGCCGGCTCGCCCATCTGATCGACGCGCAGAACCGCGCCTTCCGCATCTTCGCCGAGTTCGCCGACACCGCCCATGCCGCCGCCTTCCGCACCGCCCTGGCCGACCCGGCGGTGGCGGAGGTGGAGCGGATGCGGGCGGTGGCGCTCAGCGACGATGCCCGCCATGGCGAGCTGTCGGGCATCACGCCGGAGATCTGGTTCGACCGGGCGACCCGGCGGATGGAGCTGCTGAAGACGGTGGAGGACCGTCTGACCGACGATCTCCGCCGCCTGTGCGAGGCCAAGCTGGCCCAGGCCCGCGCCGATCTCGGACAGGCGGACGCCGGCGGGCCCGACGCGGTGCTGCCGGTCGCCATGGTGCTTGTCGATGCCCTTCCCGCGCAGTCGGGAATGAATGGGGCGGTGTTGGCCGGGCCGGGGCAGGACGGCGCCGGGCTCTATGCCCCCGACGGGCTGCCGCCGAAGCTGATGCGCTCGGTCCTCGACGTCATGCAGGCGCAGTCCCAGCGCCTGCGCGACGTCAGCCTGGAGCTGGAGACGGCCAAGGCGGCGCTGAACGAGCGCAAGGTGATCGACCGCGCCAAGGGCCTGCTGATGTCCACCCGCAACCTGTCGGAGGAGGAGGCCTACAAGCTGATCCGCAAGACGGCGATGAACCAGAACAAGCGGATCGTCGAGGTGGCGGAAGCGATCCTCAGCATGTCGGACATTCTCCGCGGCGTCACGGCGGCAGGGGGAATGGGGGGAGGAGGGGCGGCGGGAGGATAATCCGGCTACTGCACCGTGCGCACCGGCGAGAAGGGCAGCCCCGCCTGATCGAGCGCCCGGTCGATCACCTCCTCGGACTTCTGGTCGAACAGCTGCAGCAGCAAATCGTCGACCATCCAGTCATTGGTGGGCGTGCAGGCGGTGAACAGCTCGCCGATGACCTCCGCCTGGAAATCCTCGCGACGGTCATCGCCGCCCTCATACTCCATCCGCTTGGCGACGCCGACCGCGACCTGGAACGGCTGGGTCAGGCCGGGGGCGACGGCCGCCTTCTTCATCAGCGCCGCCATGCCCAGCTCGCCGTCGTCCCAGGCCAGCCGGCGGGCATTCTCCGCCGGGATGCCGGCGCGGACGGCCATGCCGGCGACGAACAGCGACAGGTCGCCGGCGCACAGCGCGCGGAACAGCAGGACCGGCGTCAGGCGGCGGTTGGTGTGCAGCCACTGGATCACCGCGTCGATGTCCTCGGCGCCGCGCAGCACCGGGCGCAGCATGCGCATGGTCGCCGCCTCCCGGCCGCGCTCCACCAGCCGTTCGACCAGCTCGCGCGACAGGCCGTGCGCCTGCATCAGCGTGGTGCGCATGCTGTCGGACACGAAGGCGACCACCCGCTCGACCATCGCCAGCGACAGGCCGGGGCGGGTCGCCGCCGCCTCGCTGACCATGCGGACGCGGCCGAAACGGTCGAGCGCGCGGCTCATCGCGCTGTCCGGCACCTCGGCGCCGTCGTTGCGCAGCAGCGCGGTCACCGCGATGACGTTGCCGCGCTCGGCAATCGCGCCGGACACGCGGGCGGAGACGGTGGAGCGGCTGGCGACCGCCACATGCTTTCCGGAATCGGGATCGGACAGCACGTCCAGCAGCAGATCGTCGGTCAGGCCGGCGGCGTCGCGCAGGATGGGGAAGGCCACCCGCCCGACGTCGCGGACCAGCCGCTCCGCCAGATCCCCGGTCAGCAGCGGGCTGTTGCGCAGCTGCCAGGCCACCGCCTCGCGCACCGCCACCTGGGCGTCGCCGGCAAAGCAATGGACCACCTCGATGGCCAGCGACCGTTCGGCCGGGCTCAGCGCGCCCGCCTCGAGATCGTGGAACAGCTTGTTCATCGTCTCGATCCGCGTTTCCGCGTTGGGCGAGACGAGCAGCCGCTCCACATCCTTCGACGACAGGCCGTTGGGGTGGGGGGCGTCTGGTTGGGCGGCGGCGTGTGGCATCATGGCACCCGGCAGCGGCATCGGAGGAACACCCTCAATCGAAATCAAGGCCTCAATCGAAATCGAGGCAGGAGTAGCGGACCATGTCGCCCCACAGCCGGTCGAGCCGGCGGAGCGTGCGGTAGCTGGCCTTCAGGTCGCGGACCTCGGTCTCGTTGCGCACCAGCGCCTCGGCCTGCGCCTGCTCCATCCGCCGCAGCCCCTCCCACAGCTCCCGGCCCTTTTCGGTCAGCTGGAGGCGGGCGGTGCGGCGGTCGCGCTGGTTGGCGGCGCGGTTGATGTAACCGGCATCGACCAGGATCTTCAGGCTGTAGGACGCGTTGGAGCCCAGGTAATAGCCGCGCTCCATCAGGTCGCGGACCGACAGCTCGTCCTCGCCGATCAGCATGACCATCAGCGCCTGCACCGGGCCGATGTCCTCGATGCCCTGCTTGGACAGGCCGACGCGGACAACGTCGAGATACCGGCGGTGCATCCGCTCGATCAGCCGCGCCATGCCGTGGAAGTCGGCGAGGTCGAGATCCTCGCCGGGCTTGCCGCCTGCCCGGTCCGCTCCCGGTTCGCCCGCTCCCGGTTCGGGTGCGTCGTCATCGTCCCAGTTCAGGTTGCTCATCGCGTCCATGATCCTGCCGGCTCGATCATTGCCGTATCCTTCCTGCTCGACTCACTCCGCCGCGGCGGCAAGGCCGCGGAAGCCATGCGGGTGCGCGCTGCGCCATGCCCAGGCGCTGCCGATGATGCTGTCCAGTTCCGGGAAGCGCGGCTGCCAGCCGAGATCGCGGCGGATGCGCTCGGACGAGGCGATCAGCACCGGCAGGTCGCCGGGGCGGCGCGGGCCGACCTTCACCGGCACGGCTCGGCCGGTGATGCGCTCCACCGACGCGATCACCTCGCGCACGCTGTAGCCGGTGCCGTTGCCCAGATTGTAGCGGACCGACCGCCCGTCCAAGGCGTCCAGCACCCGCAGGTGGGCGTCGGCCAGATCGCAGACATGGATGTAGTCGCGGATGCAGGTGCCATCGCGCGTGTCGTAGTCGTCGCCGAAGATCTCGATGTGCGGGCGCTTGCCGGTGGCGGCGTCCATCACCAGCGGGATCAGGTGCGTTTCCGGGCTGTGGTCCTCGCCGAGCCGGCCGTTGGGATGGGCGCCGGCTGCATTGAAGTAGCGCAGGCAGGCGGACCGCAGGCCATGGCAGCGGTCGGCCCAATGCAGGGCGCGCTCGATCATGAACTTCGATTCGCCGTACGGGCTGCCTGGGTCGATCGCCTCGTCCTCGTCGATGGGGATGCGCTTGGGCGAGCCGAACAGGTTGGCGGTGGAGGAAAAGACCAGCTTCATCACCCCCGCCTTCACCGCGGCGCGGATCAGGTTCAGCGAGGTGACGGTGTTGCCGTGCAGGTAGGCGTGCGGGTCGCGCATCGATTCGCCGACCACCGACAGGGCCGCGAAATGGAACACCGCGTCGAAGCGCCATTGCCCGAACATGCGGGCCAGCGCCGCCTCGTCGGCCAGATCGGCCTGGACGAAGGTCGCCTCGGGCGGCACGGCGGCGGCATGGCCCTGGCGCAGGTTGTCGAACACCACGACCCGGTGGCCGCGGTCGAGAAGCTCGGTCACGCAGTGGCTGCCGACATAGCCGGCGCCGCCGGTGACGAGAATGGTTTGGGACGTCGTCATGGAGTGTGGGTTTCCTTGAACCGGTTTTCGGGCCGCAACCGGAATCGGGCGGCCGGCATGGTGGAAGGAAAACGGGGGGCGGGTTTGGGGCGGTGCAGGGGGCCGGATGGGGGGATCACGGCGCCTCGCGAAAAACTCATGCAGCGCAGCATGCACGATGTCGGCCGCGTCTGACCAGATGGCTGGAAACCCTCCCCCGAAGGACCTAAGACCTTAGGTGAAGTCTGGTTTCTTCCTTTTTAGTCAGTGACTTAGCTGCCGTTTCCTACCCCTTTTTCGGACGCTGGAAAGGGGTGATGCCCAAAACTTGTCACACGTCTCTAAAATGTCTCCGGTGTAAAGCTTAAGCGTGCCAAATCCGCCGACGCTTCCCCCCGCGTCAGGATCTGTCCCAGCATAGGCGGTCCCCGGTCACCGGGCCGGCCGCATCCGGCATCCCCCCAGCCGGCTTCCTGTCCCGCGTCCGTCGCCGCCGGCAGCTTTTCCTGTTTTCCCCGATTTCCAGCGCCGCATCAGGTGGCGAATCCTCCTTCAGGAAGGATCGAAGATGAGTTCCGTGGATCGGCCCCTGCTGACCCAAGCCTACCGGAAGATCGGACAGGGCCTGCTGCTGGCCGGTGTCCTCAGCCTGTTCGTGAATGTCCTGATGCTGGTGCTGCCGCTCTTCACCATGCAGGTCTACGACCGGGTGATGAGCAGCCGCAGCCTGGAAACGCTGACGATGCTGGCGATCATCGCGGTGGGGGCTCTGGCGCTGTACGGCGTGCTGGACTTCATCCGCGCCCGCGCCTTCCTGGTGACCAGCGCCGTGATCGCCCACCGCTTCAACGTCCCGGCGCTGGAAGCCTCCATCGTCGACGCTCTGTCGGGCGGCCCGCGCAATGCGGCGCAGACCATGCGCGACCTGAACGACCTGCGCAGCTTCATGACCAGCAGTGCCGTGACCGCCCCGCTGGAACTGGCCTGGGCGCCGATCTTCCTGGCGATCCTGTTCCTGCTGCATCCGGTCTATGGCGTGCTCGCCATCGTCTCCGCCCTGGTGCTGCTGGTGATGGGCGTGCTGACCGACATGCTGACCCGTCGGCCGATGGCCCAGGCGAACGAGGCCTCGGCCCGCGTTTTCGCCGACATCGCCGGCACCGTCCGCCATGCCGAAGCCATCGAGGCGATGGGCATGCTGCCGGCACTGGCCCGGCGCTGGCAGTCGGCGCAGAGCGGATCGGCCGGAATGATCGACCGCGGCGCCACCCTGTCGCGCGGTCTGGCTGCCGCGTCGCGCTCGCTGCGGATGATCCTGCAGGTCGGGGTGATCGCCGCCGGTGCCACGCTGGTGATCGACAATCTGGTGACGCCCGGCAGCATGATGGCCGCCGGCCTGATCACCGGCCGCCTGCTGCACCCGTTCGAACAGTTGGTGGACGGCTGGCGCCAGTGGGTGAAGGCGCTGGAGGCGCACCGCCGAATCCGCGACCTTCTGAACAACGGCGCCTCGGCCCGCTCCACCATGCCGCTCCCCCAGCCGCAGGGCGCGCTGACCGTCGACCGCGTCACCCATGTGCCCTCCGGACTGAACCGCCCGATTCTGCGCAACGTCACCTTCGCGGTCCAGGCCGGAGAGGTGCTGGGCGTCATCGGCCCGTCGGGGGCGGGAAAATCGACGCTCGCCCGCCTGCTGGTCGGTGTCTGGCAACCCACGGCCGGCGGCATCTATCTGGACGGCACCAGCACCTATCTGTGGGAGCGCGAGAGCTTCGGCAAATATGTCGGCTACGTGCCGCAGTCGGTGGCTCTGCTGGACGGCACCATCGGCGAGAACATCTCGCGCATGGCCAGCGCCGACCCGGCGGAGATCGTCCGCGCCGCCCGGCTGGCCGGCGTGCACGAGATGATCGGCCGCTTGCCCTTCGGCTACGACACGCCGGTCGGCGACAGCGCCTTTTCCCTGTCCGGCGGCCAGCGGCAGCGCATCGCGCTGGCCCGCGCCCTGTTCGGCCGCCCGCGCCTGCTGGTGCTGGACGAGCCCAACTCCAACCTCGACCATGACGGCGAGCAGGCCCTGCTGAGTGCCGTTCAAAAGGTGAAGGCGGACGGCACGACGGTGGTGATGATCGCCCACCGCCCCTCCATCGTCGCCATCGCCGACAAGCTCGTGGTGATGAAGGACGGCGCGGTCGAGCATTTCGGCGCCCGCAACGATGTCCTGAAACTGGTGCAGCCGGGCGGCGCTCCCGCCGGCCCCAACACCACCATTGCCCGCCTCGTCCGCAGCGGAGAACAGCGATGAGCAGCGATACTCCCCTCCTGTCGTCCCAACCGGTCTGGACTGCGACCATCGACATGGCTCCGGTCGAGCCGTCTCTGCGCGGCACGGCGCTGGCCGGCGCGCTCGCGGTGCTGGTGGGTTTCGGCGGCTTCCTGACCTGGGGCTTCACCGCCAGCCTGGACAGCGCTGCACTCGCCGCCGGCACGGTGATGGTGGAGAGCCATCGCAAGACCGTCTCCCATCTGGAAGGCGGCATCCTGCGCGATTTGCTGGTCAAGGACGGCGACCCCGTGCGTGCCGGTCAGGTGTTGCTGCGGATGGATTCCACGCAAAGCCAGGCGGTGGTGGCCCAGTTGCAGGGGCAATATTGGACCGCCCTGGCCCGGCTGGGCCGGCTGCGGGCCGAGCAATCGGACGCACCCAAGCCGCTGTTCACCGACGAGCTGGTGAAGGCGGTGCGCGACAATCCGGTGGCGGCGGAGGCGATGGCGGTCGAGGAACGGCTGTTCCGGTCCCGCCATGACAGCTACGAGGCGCAGCTGGGTATCCAGCGCAAGCAGATCTCCCAGCTGCGCGACGAAATCGCGGCGCTGGAATCCCAGCGGATCGCCACCGCCGACCGGCTGCGCTACACCCAGGAGGAAACTCGCGTGGTGCAGGGCCTGCTGGCGAAGGGGTATGAGCGCAAGCCGCGCCTGCTGGAGCTTCAGCGAAACGTCGCCGATTCCGAAGGGCGGCTGGGGGAGCTGATGGCGAACAAATCCAAGGCGGAGCAGGCCATCGCCGCCGCCGAACTGACCATGATCAACATCGGCAACACCCGGCGGTCGGAGGTGTCGACCGACCTTCAGGCCGCCCAGGCCAGCGTCGCCGACCTGTCGGAACGGCTGCGCAGCGCTGACGATGTGCTGTTGCGTCAGGCGGTCACCGCACCGCAGGCGGGGCGGGTGACGGGGCTGAAATTCTTCACCACTGGCGGTGTGATCCCGGCCGGTGCCGGCATCCTCGACATCGTGCCGCAGGACGACGCGATGATCGTCGAGGCCCGCGTCTCTCCCCACGACGTCCAGAATGTTGAGGTCGGCAGCAAGGCGATGGTGAAGCTGACCGGCTACCGCCAGCGCGCCGTGCCACCTGTGGCGGGGCAGGTGGTGTCGCTATCGGCCGACCAGCTGGAGGACGAGCGCACCGGCGCCTACTACTTCGCTGCACGGATCAGCATGGATGCGGCAGAGCTGAAGGCCCTGCCCAATGTCGAACTGCATCCCGGCATGCCGGCCGAGGTGATGATCCACGGCCATGCCCGCCGCGCCATCGACTATTTCCTGACGCCGTTGACCGACGGTCTTCAAAGAGCCTTCCGCGAGAAGTAAGCGGAGCCGCCATCCCACCCGGCCCTCCCCCGTTCGGGCCGGTGCGGGTGGGGGCCCTTGCCTGGGTTCCATCCACTGGCAAGCGGTCCCGTTGAAGGGCCGGCGTCCCCCACGCTGGCCCTTTTGCACGTCCGAGACAGAAGCGATGCAGTTTTATTGCAGTCAGTCCCGCCGATCCTTGCATAAGATAGTACTCAGGCATTGTTTTGGTCGTTGAGTGATAAGATGGTTTTCTTTTCTCTTCGCCGATGACTGTCTCGCCATGGCCGACATGAGCGATCCTGCCGTCGTCGGAAAATCCGCTGTGGCTTTGGGTGGACCATCCGATTTTAAAAACCTTCTTTTAACGATTTCGACTTTTTCCTGGAAATCCAGCCAGTCTGCGGCGTTTCTGCGGCGAAAATGCGGGTCTGACCATCATTTTTTAAAGCGGAAACTGCTTAGAAATTCGAAGCAAATCAAAGTAACTGTCTTTTTGAAAATATCGATAATGCGTTCTACTGCAAGAATCCGCTGTCTAGACTCAACTTTCTCTTCCATGTGCCCGAGTTTTATCACACTATCCGCCCGATAGATTTGGTTACACCGAAAGGCGAGCTCAGCCTTTCGAGCGAGGCCTAAAGAAGGCCCAAAAATCCCAATCACATCGCAAGGAGACACCTACGATGGCTACGGTTCCTGGGGGCAGCTACGACGTGCATATCGGCACGAATCACGACGATCTGCTGGTCGGCGGCGAGGGTAACGATCTGGTGCTGGGGGGCAACGGAAGCGATACTCTGCTTGGCGGCAATGGACATGACGCTCTGTTCGGGGGGAACGGGGCGGATGTGATCCATGGCGGCGCGTCGGCGGATGTGCTGCTGGGGGGTAACGGCGACGACATCATCGACGGCGGTTCGGGCGACGACATCATCCTGGGGGGGAATGGTGACGACGTGCTGATCGGCGGTGCCGGGCGCGATCTGCTGGATGGCGGCAAGGGCGACGACGTGCTGTCGGGGGGCGACGGTGACGACGTGCTGAACGGCGGCGCCGGCGACGACACGCTGTACGGCGGCGGCCACAACGACATCCTCAATGGCGGCAAGGGCGACGACCTGCTGCGCGGCGGCACCGGCGACGACGTGCTGAATGGCGGTGACGGCGACGACACCCTGTTCGGCGACGACGGCAACGACCGCCTGGAAGGCGGCAAGGGCGACGACCTGCTGATCGGCGGTGCCGGTCACGACGTCTTCATCTTCTCCGGCGGCGGCGGCCAGGACGTGGTCCTGGACTTCAAGGCCGGCGAGGACGTTTTGCAGATCTCCCGCAACATCAACGGTCTGAAGGTGACCGACGCTGCCGATCTGGCTGCCCGCGTTACCGACCAGCATGGCGACGCCGTGATCGACCTCGGCCATGGCGACAGCATCACGCTGAAGGGCGTCTCGGCTGCGGACATCCACAACCACCCTAACGACTTCTTCGTCATCCACTGACCGGGCACTGCCCAGGCACTGATCGTCCACTGCTTCTTGAGCAGTGAATGAGAAGGACGGACCGGTGGTGTCAGCCGCCGCCGGTCCCCCTTTGCCCGCAGTCAGCCAATTTCGACCTTCAAACCCATCGACGCTGCCGGAATCCCATCCATGACCGTCATCGCCGTTCTGCCGAATTCGGTGTCGATCGCCCCCGCCCAATGTCTGGCGCTGGGTCCCCGCTTCCTTCTCGTCTCCTGGACGATGGATGGAAAAGCGGACGGCGCGGCCGATGCCGTCGGCCCGATCACGCCGAGCGTCGACGGGCAGCCGGTGCGTCCGCCCTTCACCACGCTGACCATCGACACCGGCTGGGGCGGACGGCGCGTCCTGTCGATCCTGCCGGCACCGCACGATCCGCGGATGCCCATCCATTTCATCGCCAGAAACCGCGTGATCGCCGAGCTTCGCACCGAGTCCGGTGCCGCCGATCTCGATCCCGCCGGTTTGCTGGGCAGCCTGGACGGTGCCGCCCGGCTGCGGGTGCTGCGCTTCCTGTTCGATTTTGCCTGCTCAACCCCGGCGCTTCGCCGCGATGCCGCCTTTGCCGGGCTGTGCCGCCGGCTGGTTCTGGACCGTGCGGCGGAGCCGGCGATGCTGGCGGTCCGCGCCACGGCGGGCGGTGACCTTCTTCTCTGTGCCGGGGCGCTGTCCGGTCGCTTCGGCGTCATCAGCGGTCTGGTGGTGCTGTCGCCGAACGCGGTGGCGCGGGCACCCTTCGATGCTTGCATCGGACCCGATCCGGCTGGCAAGGGACGCATCGCCTTCGACCTGCTGATCGACCGCGGTCTGTGCGTGCCGGGCAATCTGCTGGTGGTGCTGGGCGCCAACGGCGTCGCCTGCCGCCGCTTTCCCGCGGAATCCACCGGCCTGCCGACCCTGACCGACCGGCTGAACGCCCGTCCCGACACGCCGGCCGCGCTGCGCCACTATCTGCTGACCTGCCTCGCCCAACGCGGCCGCCGCGATGCGTCCGCCGCCTCGGCGGTCAGCGAGTTGCAGGCGCTGGCCCCACTGCCGCGCCGGCAGGCCGCCGATGCCAAGCGGCCCATCGGCGCCTCGCTCGACCTCGCGGTTCCCACGGCCGATGGCGGACTGTTCCTCGCCGGCTGGCTGCACGACCCGCATGGGCTGGCGGCGGAGCTGGTGGTGCGCACGCCCTTCGGCGGCGAACGCCGGGTCGAGCGCTTTGCCCACCGTTTCCCGCGCGAGGATGTGGCGAAGCTCTACGGCACCGGCGGCATCGACCGCAGCGGCTTCGTCCTGCATCTTCCCGGCAATCCCGAACCGGCGGAAGCGCTTCAGGTGACGGCCGAGCTTCGGCTGGCCTCGGGTGGGGCCCTGCGTCTGGTTCCGCCGCCGCGTCCGCGTGCCCATGCCGATGCCCGCGCCGCCGTGCTGGGCAGCCTGCCGCCGCGCTTCGCCACGCCCGAGCTGCTGGAAACCGTCATCGGACCGGCCGTCGCCCCGCTGCATGCCGCCCATCTCGCCACCCGCGGCGAGCCGGAACTGGTCGTCTATGGCGAGCGCAAGGCCAAGCCCGCGGTGTCGGTCATCATCCCGCTTTACCGCACGCTGGAGTTCCTGCGCTTCCAGATCGCCTGTTTCGCCACCGACCCGACGATGGCCGATGCCGAACTGGTCTTCGTGCTCGACAGCCCGGAGCAGCGGGACGAGGTGGTGCATCTGCTGCGCGGCTTCCACGGTCTCTACGGCCTGCCGATGCTGCTGCTGGTGCAGAGCGCCAATTACGGCTATTCCGCCGCCAACAATGCCGGCGTCGCCGTTGCCCGAGCCAACCGCCTGCTGCTCCTCAATTCCGACGTGGTGCCCGACCGCGCCGGCTGGCTGCCGCAGCTGGTCGCGGCGCTGGAGGAGCGCCCCGGCATCGGTGCCGTGGGGCCGAAGCTGCTGTTCGACGACGACAGCCTCCAGCATGCCGGGCTCTATTTCGACCGCGACCTGCAAGGCGCCTGGTACAACCATCATTACTTCAAGGGCCTGCCGCGCGACTTCGCCGCCGCCTGCCGGCCGCGGTCGGTGCCTGGCGTCACCGGTGCCTGCCTGCTGACCACGCGCGCCGCCTACAGCGCCGCCGGCGGCTTCTGCGAAGACTACATCATCGGCGACTTCGAGGATTCGGACCTCTGCCTGCGCATCCGCGACCAGGGGCTCGACATCCGCTATGCCCCGTCGGTGGAGCTGTACCATCTGGAGCGCCGCTCCATCGGCCGGCACCAGGGCTACACCCGCGGGGTCGCCTCCGAATACAACCGCTGGCTCCATGGCCGCCGCTGGGCCGACCGCATGGCCGGACTGATGGCGCGCGACTGGTGTGCCGATGACGAGGCGCAGCCGTCCCGGAGCAGCAGGATCCGCAAGACAGCACAGGTGACCCGATGAATGCGATCGTGCCGACCCCGCAGCTTGCCGTGCTGCGCCGCCAGACCGATCCGCGGCTGGAATGGCTTTGCGCCCAGATCGCGCGCAACCGCTTCCTGCCGGTGCCGCCGCCTGAGCTGCATTTCATCGGCGACGGCGACTTCCGCGCCATCGGGGCGGAATTCCTGCGCCATTTCGTCCGTCTCGGCGGCCTGCGTCCCGACCACAAGGTTCTGGAGATCGGCTGCGGTGTCGGCCGCATGGCGCTGCCGCTGACCCAGTACCTGGACTCGTCCTACGACGGCATCGACATCGTGCTGGACGGCATCCGCTGGTGCGCCTCGACAATCACGCCGGCCTATCCGGAGTTCCGCTTCCACCATCTCGACGTCGCCAACGGCCTCTACAATCCCGATGGCCGGATCGAGGGGGAAACGGCGACGCTGCCCTTCAAGGCCGGCACTTACGACTTCGTCATCCTGACCTCCGTCATCACCCACCTGCGCACCGCCGATACCGAGCGCTATGCGGCGGAGATCGCGCGGGTGCTGAAGCCGGGCGGGCGCTGCTTCCTCAGCCTGTTCCTGGCCGACGCCACGGCACGGACGGGCATCGCCAAGGGTACCGCCCGTCCGCCGTTCCGCGATGCACCCGGCGTGGAACTGCTGGCCGATCCAGAGCATCCCAACGCCGCCGTCGCCTATGACGAGGAGTTCCTGCTCGGCCGCTTCGCCGCCCATGGCCTGCGTCCCGCCCGCGTCGTCATGCGTGGCCACTGGAGCGGCCAGCGCGAGGCCGAGAATTTCCAGGATCTGCTGGTTCTGGAGAAGGGGACCGCGCCATGAGCCGGCGCCGCCTTCCGCTGATTCCCGCCAATCAGGCTGCGCGTCCCGCTCCACGCCAGCCGGCGCGGCCGCTGGTGGCTGCCCGGCCGCCGCGGGTGCTGCTGATCGCGCACAACCACCCGAGCCTGCATCCCGGCGGCACCGAGATCTTCGCGCATGAACTGTTCGGCGGACTGAAGGCGGCCGGTGCAGAGTGCCTGTTCCTGGCCTGCACCAACGACATCCACCGCGCCCCGCGCCCCGGCACCGGTTTCCAGACGCTGGGCCGCAGCGCCGACGAGGTGCTGCTGTGGGCCGGCCATTTCGACCATTTCCATCAGAGCCAGATCGACCTGCACGGGCTGGTTCCCGACCTGTCCAACCTGCTGCGCGCCTTCCGGCCGGACATCGTGCATGTGCACCACACGCTGCTGCTGGGCGTGGAGATGCTGTTCCTGATCCGCCGCGTCTGCCCGGACGCGAAGATCGTCTACACGCTGCACGACTACTACCCAATCTGCGCCAATGACGGGCAGATGGTGACCCCGCCGCGTGGCGAAGGCGGAACGCGCACACTCTGCACCCAGGCGTCGCCGGACGCCTGCCACCGCTGCTTCCCCGACCGTCCGGCCGACCAGTTCCTGCTGCGCGAGAAGCACATCAAGGCGATGTTCGGGCTGGTCGACCGCTTCCTGGCGCCCAGCCGCTTCCTGCGCGACCGTTATATCGCCTGGGGTCTCGACCCGGCGCGGATCGAGGTGATGGCGAACAGCCGTCCGTCCGTCGAGCCGGCCCCGGCGCGCGACCTGGGTCCCGGCGCGGCGCGCGACGCCTTCGCCTATTTCGGCAACCTCAACCCGTTCAAGGGCGTTACCGTGGCGCTCGACGCCGTCGCCCGCATGGCGCGCCAGGGCCTTTCCCCGTCGCTGGCCGTGCATGGCGGCAGCCTGTACCAGACGCCGGAATTCCGTCAGCGAGTGGCCGACGGCTTCGACGCTGCGCGCGGTCTCGCCACCGCCCATGGTCCCTATCGGCCGCAGGAGATGCCGGCGCTGATGGCCGCCGCCGACTGGGTGGTGATGCCGTCGATCTGGTGGGAGAACGCCCCCCTGGTCATCCAGGAGGCCTTCCAGCACCGCCGCCCGGTCATCGTCAGCGGCATCGGCGGTATGGCGGAAGCGGTGCGCGACGGCGTCGATGGCCTGCATGTCCGCCCCAACGACCCAGCCGACCTCGCCCGTGTCATGACCCGCGCCCTGACCGAAGCCGGTCTGTGGGAGCGGTTGTCGGCCAACATCCCCGCCGTCCGCCCGACGGAGGAGGCCGCGTCGCTCCACCTCGCGCTTTACGGCGAACTTCTGTCGCCGGCGCTTGCCGCTCTTATCCAGGGGAATCGCACCCGATGAAGGACCGCAGCACCAAGGCCGACATCACCGCCGCCGTCCTGCTGGACGAGGACACGTTGATGCTGTTCGGCGCCATCGACCAGCCCCTGCCGGCCGACAGCGTGGTGATGCTGGACGGCATGATCGACGGGCGCTTCCGCGGTGGCTGCTGGACCGACGGAGCGGGGGAACGCTGGTTCCTGGGCGCCATCCGCGTCGCCGGGCTGGCTCACATGCGTCCGTCCCGCATCGAGATCGAGGATGCCCAGGGCAAGCACCTGCTGCTGCCCCGCCTGTCGAACGTCCGCACCAACCCCGCCCATCTGGTCGCGGCATTGCGCGAGGTGCAGCCGCAGTCGCTCGACACTGCATTGGACGTCGCCGTGACCCTGCTGTCCGGCCCGGCGATGGGGGAGGGTGAAGCCGGGGAGGGCCACCGCCGCACCCGCCTGCTGTCCGGCTTGGCGCAGGAGGCCTCCCGTCCGGACGGCTTTGCCGAGGTGCTGGGCCGTTTCCGTGACGGCGCGCTGATGGTGCAGGGCTGGTCGCACGGCTTCCCGGCCGGTGCCTCCCATGTGCTGCCCCATGTGCTGGTCGAGGCGGAGGAGGTACGGCCCCACGCCATCGCCGCCGCCCCCTTCCACCGTCCGGACCTGCCCGACGATGCCGCCGGCCTGCTGACGGTTCTGGAAGGCCCGGTCGCCGCCCCCGACACCATCCGCCGCATCCATTTCCGCGCCGCCGACGGCTGGCGCCATCTCGCCATTTTTGAACACCGGCAGCTTCTGGCCGACGGCGTCGCCTCCGCCCATGCCCGCGACATGCTGGGCCAGTTGCAGGGCGATGCCGCCCGCCGCGGTGTCGCCGCCGCCATCGCCGCCCGCTACAACGGTGTGGAGACGGTGTCGCAGATCCAGGCCCCCGTGCGCATGGGGCTGGACATGGCGGTGCGCGTGCCGGGCGCCGGGCTGTTCGTCTGCGGCTGGCTGCTCGACCCCACCCAGGCGGTCCGCGCGGTGACGGTGAAGGGCGGCGGCATGACGGCGCGGCTGGACGCCGACTGGTCACGGCTGGCCCGCAAGGACGTGTCCGATGCCTTTTCCCATGATCCGCTGTTCGCCGGGCGGCTGCTGCCGGGCAACGACGGCCATGGCTTCACCGCCTTCGCCCGCGAGCCCGCCGGCATCGCCGCCGATGCCGAGTTCCATCTGGAGCTGACGCTGGCCGACGGCATCGCCTTCCTGCCGCTGCCCTGCCAGCCGCCGACCGGCGATTCGCTGCGCCGCATGCTGGGCGCGGTCAATCCCGACAGCCCATCCATCGATCGCGTCGTCTCTACCCATCTCGGGCCGATGCTGCGCACCGCGGCCTCCGCGAAGGCAGCGCCGTCCTCCGTCCTGCATCCGATGGGCCGCGCGCTGAAGACGCCGCGGGTGTCGGTGATCCTGCCGGTCTGCGACGGACGCGAGGATGTCGACCTGAACATCGCCCGGATGGCGAACGATCCCGACTTTGCCGAGGCGGAGATCCTGGTCGTCGCCGGTGCCGGCACCCATGAGCGGCTGGCCGGCATGGTCCGGCAGGCCGCCGGCTTCTACCGGCTGGCGGTCGGCTTCGTGGCCGCTCCCACCGCCGCCGACCCGTTCGAAGCGATGGCGGCATCCCTGCCGCATGCGAGAGCCGACCGTGTCCTGCTGCTGTCGCCATCGGTGCTGCCGACCGAACGCGGCTGGCTCTCTGCACTGGAACGCGCGATCCGCAAGCCGAATGCCGTGGGGTCCGCCGCACTGGCCCCGGTGATGGTCAGCCCGACTCTGCTGTACGAGGACCACTCCGTCCGCTTCGCCGGCATCGTCGCGGTGGAAGGTTTGGGCGGTGCCGTCACCTACGAGCGCCGCTTCGCCGGTTACCCGCGCGACTGGCTGAAGGATCAGGAGGCGTCCGCGGTCGATGCCGCCTCCGCCGACTGCGCGCTGCTGCCGCGCGAGCTTCTGATGCGTGCGATGGCCGACGGCGGCCGCTATCTCGGGCTGGAGCCGAAGGGGCTGGACCTGTGCCTGCGGGTGCGGGCGGCCGGCGGCTCCTGCCTGTGGCTGCCCAGGGTGCGGCTGGTGGCGGTCGACGAACAGTCCCGCAATGCCCGCGACCCCAGGCTGGAGCGCATGAGCGCCCTGGTCGACGACTGGAGTTTCGCCGAGCGCTGGAAGGCGTCGATTGCCGCCTAGTGCCTTGCCTCCACCCGGTTCACACCCCCTTCGACTTGGACAGACGGTCACCCGATGAGCAAGACCAAGCGCGCGCTGATCATCAGCCATGGCCACCCCTCCTTCTCGCTGGGCGGGGGTGAGGTCGCCTCCTACAACCTGCACAACGGCTTGCACGACCTGCCGGGCTGGGAAAGCCACTATCTGGCCCGCGTGGCCCCGCCCATCGCCCAGCACCGCGGCTCCGCCCTGATGGCGCTTCGCCAGAAGGAACGGGAGGTTCTGTACTACGCCAACGACTACGATCATTTCCGCCTGTCCAACCGCAACCTGCCGGGGTTGGAGAAGGACTTCGTCCGCTATGTCCGCGACCTGCAGCCGGACGTGGTGAACTTCCACCATTTCCTGGGGCTGGGGATCGAGACGATCCAGGCGGTGCGCCAGGCCCTGCCGCGCGTTCCCATCGTGGTGACGCTGCACGAATACCTGTCGATCTGCCATCACCACGGCCAGATGGTGAAGACCAGCCGCAACACGCTCTGCTACCGCTCCAGCCCGGCCGACTGCGCCGGCTGCTTCCCGCACATCGGCGAGGCGGAGTTCTTCAAGCGCGAGCTGTTCCTGAAGACCTTCCTGGAGCAGGCCGACTTCTACATCAGCCCGTCGAACTTCCTGATCGACCGCTATGTCGACTGGGGGCTGCCGCGCGAGAAGTTCCGCATGATCGAGAACGGCCTGACCATCGAGGGCATCGCCCCGCCGCGCCCGGTCACCCGCGGCGGCAAGCGCAACCGCTTCGCCTTCTTCGGCCAGCTGACCGAGTTCAAGGGCGCGCACCTGCTGGTGGAGGCGGTGTCGCGCCTCTCCGACAAGGTCTGGGGCGAGGATGGCGCGCTGATGATCTTCGGCGGCAATCTGGAACGCCAGCCGGAGGCCTATCAGAAACGCTTCAACGACGCGGTGGAGAAGGCCGGCGACCGGGTGCGCTTCTACGGCAGCTACCGCTCGGCCGAACTGCCGGGCCTGATGAAGGACGTCGACTGGATGATCATCCCGTCGATCTGGTGGGAGAATTCCCCCGTCGTCATTCAGGAGGCCTTCCTGCATGGCCGCCCGATCATCGCCAGCAACATCGGCGGCATGGCGGAGAAAGTGACCCACGGCGTCGACGGCCTGCATTTCCGCAACGGCAGTGTCGAGGATCTGGTGGACCGCATGACGGAGGCGCTGACCACGCCCGACCTGTGGGACCGCCTGCGCCTGCGCATTCGCCGCCCGATCGACCGCGCCGAGTGCGCCCGTCAGCATTCGGAGGTGTTCGACGCCCTGCTCGCCGCCAGCGGTGCCGCACCCTCCATACCGGAACGGGCAGTGGCTCAGCGGTCTTGAAAACAAAGACAAGATAGCCTGTGATATTTTCGGAGGTATGGAATATTATGCTCCGACATCATCTGAATATCTTGCTAGTATTGGAATGAAAGTCACGAGGCCTTCCAGACAAGGTCTGTGCGCCAATTCGAATTGTTCCGGCAATGGTCCGGATATCATCCATCCCTATTGACGCCAAACCCAGGGAGCTCCGCTGTGGCCAACATTCTCGTCATGATTCCGTCGGGAGAAGTCTATGATCACGACTGCGTGCGTTGGTACAGCTACCAGGACATCCAGCGCAGCATCGACCACTACCACAACATCGGCGACGCTTTCGTCTTCGACTCTTCGTTGAAGCTGCTGACCTACGACAAGCTGGATGTGCTGGAGATCCGCGAGTTCCGCCAGGAGGTGGTCGACCGGATCAACGCCGAATACGACTATGTTTTCCTGCGCGGCAGCAATTACATCCACGATTCGATGGATTGGCCGGCGGCGACCATTCAGGTGCTGGCCAAGCTGCGCATCCCCGTCATCGCCTTCGGCGTCGGGGCCCAGGCGCCGGCCACCGGCAAGCTGACGCTGACCGAGGAAAGCAAGCGCATCTGGCGGATGATCGCCGATAAATCGACGACGCTCGGCGTGCGCGGCACCTACACCGCGGAAGTGCTGTGGGATCTCGGCATCAAGAACACTCGGATCGTCGGCTGCCCGACCGCCTTCCGCAACCGCGATCCGGAGCTGCGCATCGACCTGCCGGCTCTCGACAGCGTGCGCAAGGTCGGCATCACCATGCGCCGCGAGGTCTCCAAGCATTATTCGCCGGATGTGCGCAAGTATCTGGAGCGCCACCGCGACTTCGTAAAGGACATCTCCCGCCGTTTCGACACGGTGCTGATGATGCAGGGCGAGGTCGAGGAGAAGAAGCTGCTTTGGGGCACCGAGGAGCAGAAGGCGGAAGCCTGGGCCCACCTGCATGACAGCGCCTGGCTGAAGCAGTGGTATTTCGACGACGAGATGGATGCGCTGTACCGCGAGCGGCTGTGGTATTCGGACGTCGTCGCCGATTATGAGAACCTCGTGCGGTCGAAGGATCTCGTGCTGGGCTACCGCCTGCACGGCAACCTGATGGCCCTGTCGAACGCCACGCCGTCGGTTTACTTCAGCTATGACAGCCGCACGGCGGAGTTCGCGGAGACCTTCGCGATCCCCTGCTACAACGTCTATTCGGACAAGCCCTTCGTCCTTGAGGAGTACTGGGACCAGAGCCTGTTCGAGAAGTTCAACCGCACCTACTACCAGCGCTATCGCGACATGCGGGAGTTCCTGGACGAGAACTACGTCCCCCACCGCATGCCCAGCCACACCCTGCGCCGCACCACGGAACGCAAGGCAGCGTAAGCGCAGAGGCGCCGTTTCCAACCCGACAATCGTCCAGAACAACCGGAAAGCGGTCCCATGTCCGCCACTGCCAAGATTGTCGAGCTTCGCGACACCACCCCCGTGGCCGATCCCCTCGACGCACCGCAAGCGGCGGCCATCGTCGGTCATATCGACGCCTTGCAGGGGGGGCGCGTCTTCGGCTGGGCCTGGGACGGCAACCATCCGGCCGACCGGCTGGAGGTCGAGTTGCGGCTGGAGCGGGACGGTGGTCCGCCGGAAACGCTGGCACGGGTGGCGGCCGACCGTCCGCGGCCCGATCTGGCCGGTGGCGGCATCGGCGATGGCGCCCATGCCTTCGAAGCGGAGGTGATCCTGCCGGAGGGGGCGGACCCGTCGCGGGTGGTGGCGGTGGTTAGGTCGCCCTCCACCGGCGAGACGGCGACCTTCGCCCAGCCGAACCCGGAGGACCAGCGGCTCGACCGGCTGCTGGGGCCGCATCTGCACCGCATCGGCGAGCGGATCGACGCTCTGCGCCGCGACCAGCGCCAGCTTGCCGCCGCCCAGCAGACCATCGGCCGGCTGCTGCGCGATGCGGGCGAGGGGGTGACGGCGCTGCGGGCCGATGCCGCCCGTCTGGAAACATCCGATGGCGAGCGTTCCGACGCCCTGGCCGAGTCCGTGCGCGAACTGTCCGAGCGTGTCGGCGGCCTGGAGGTTTTCCTGATGCGGATGGACCAGAGCCTGCGCGGACTGGACAGCGCGTCGGCGGAAAAGACCGGCGGGGCAGGGTGGTCGCCGCTGCTGACCGTACTGGGGTCGACGGCCGGCGCCTTCCTGGCGGTTCTGGTCGGCTGGCTGGTGCTGCACTGATCGGGAAGGTTCCGCTAGACTGTGAAGGATAGGCAACCGCGGGAGACCCGGCGGTGTTTAACCTTCGCGGCCCTGACGTCCCTCCCATCGGGGGCCGTGCGGTGCGATAAAGCGGAGCCTGCCCATATGCTTGACGGATTCCCCGTCGCCGAACCCGCCCCCGAAGCGCCGTTTCCGGTCCCGGCATCGTCCCCCACGAGCTTATCCGTCGGCAGCGAGGGCGAGCTGGCTGTCCGGCTCGCGGCACTCGCCCGGCGTCCCGGCGGCGTCCTGCTGCTTGCCCGCAGCGATGCGCGTGCCACCCGGCTGGCACGGCTGGTGGGCGACCTTTTCCCCGATCTCGACACCATTCTGCTGCCCGTCGACGAGACGGCGGCCGGCGACCGTGCCGCCCCATCGCGGGCCGTGCTGGGCCGCCGGGCCGCCGGATTGATGCGGCTTGCCGAAGGGGGAGAGCCGGCCGGCGGGCGGCTGGTGGTGACCTCCGCCGATCTGGCCTTGCAGAGGTTGCCGCCGCCGCAGGCCTGGGCGGGCGGGCATTTCCGCCTGACCCGCGGCATGGCCTATGACGAAGCCGCCTGGCGCGGCTGGTTCGCCCGCAGTGGCTATGTGATGGACGACCGGGTCGACGAGCCCGGCGAGGTGGCGATCCGCGGAGCGGTGGTCGAGGTCTTCCCCGGCCACTGCGACCGCCCGGTCCGCTGCGACATCACCGACGGGGTGGTGCGCGACCTGCGCCTCTACGATCCGGTGTCCCAGCGCTCGGTCGAGTCGATCGACGAGCTTGCGCTGGGGCCGGTCACCGACCTGATCGTCGGGCCGGAGATGCTCGACCGGCTGGCTGCCAGCCTTGCCGGATTGGGATCCGTGCTACCGGAAGGGCTACGGCGGGAATTGGAGGAAGGCCGCCGGCCCTATGCCTTCGACCTCCAGCTTCCCAATGTTTTCGACGACTGCCCGTTGCTGCTGGACCTGCTGCCGGACGCTCTGGTCGTACTCGATGCCGGTGCGCGCGACCGCATCGAGGCACGGGCCGACGATCTGGCCGAGGCGGGGATCGACAGGCGGATCCGGCGCGACGATCCCTGTCTGCTGCCGGTCCCGCCGCTGGAACGCCGGCTGATCGACGCCGACGCGCTGGAGGCAAAACTGGTCGCCCGGACCTTGCTGCCGGTGGAGGTCACGACCGGCTCTGTCATGGAGGCAGTGCGGACAGAGCGCACGCTGCTGCGCCGGGCGGCGGGTCTGGTCGGGGAGGGCCGGCCCGTGCTGCTCGCCGCCCGATCCGGTGCAGGCGAGGCCGACCGGCTGGCCGAGCGGATGTCTTCGGCATTGGGGCGTCCGGTGCCCCGGCTGGACCGCTGGCCCGATCCGCCACTGGCGGCGGGAGACTGCGCCGTGCTGGCTTTGCGGAGCGTCGACGGCTTCACCTGCGACGGCATGACTGTGCTGGTCGCTCCCCGCCATGCCGAGGAGCGCGGCGGCGAGGGGCAGGTCCGGCCACCGCTGGCCCCGTCCGAACTGTCGACCGGCGACTTCGTCGTGCACCTCGACTATGGTATCGGCCGGCTGATCGGTCTGGAGACCATCGCCTCCGGCGACGGCGAGGAGTCCACCGCCGATTTCCTGGTGCTGGACTATGCCCATGACGACCGGCTGCTGGTGCCGACCGCCGATTTCGACCGGCTGTGGCGCCATGGCTCGGCCGATACCGGTGCGAGGCTCGACAGCCTGAAGAACGCCCATTGGCTGGAACGCCGCGCCGTGCTGGAGTCGGAGATCGGCGAGACCGCCAAGGGTATCCTGCGCGAAGCCCGCCGCCGCGCGCGGGAGACGGCGCCGGTCATCGACCCGCCGGCCGACCGCATGCGCCGGTTCGGCGCCCGGTTCGGCTTCGACCCGACCGAGGGGCAGCGCCGCGCCGTCCAGGCCGTGCTCGACGCCATGCGCCAGGGCCAGCCGATGGACCATCTGGTCTGCGCCGATGTCGGTTATGGCAAAACCGAAGTGGCGTTGCGCGCCGCCGCCGCGGTTGCCTTCGCCGGCCATCAGGTTGCGGTGATGGCGCCGACCTCCGTCCTCGCCCGCCAGCATCTGGAGGTGTTCCGCCGCCGCTTCGCCGGCTTCGGCGTCAGGCTGGAGCCGCTGACCGGCGCCATGACCAAGGCCGAGGGCGACCGCGTGCGCGCCGGGCTGGCCGACGGGTCGGTCGACATCGTCATCGGCACCCATGCCCTGCTGTCCAAGGATGTCCGCTTCCAGCGCCTCGGCCTGATGGTGGTTGATGAGGAGCAGCGCTTCGGCGCGACGCAGAAGCAGGCGTTGAAGCGGCGCATCAAGGGCGTCCACAGCCTTGCGCTCAGCGCCACCCCGATTCCGCGCACCTTGCAGGGTGCCCTGGCGGGTCTGCGCGACCTCAGCATCATCGATACGCCGCCGGCCCGCCGCCGGCCGGTGCGCACTGCCGTAACGCCCTGCGACCCGACCACGGCCCGTGCCGCCCTGTTGCGTGAGTTGGGACGCGGCGGGCAGGTCTTCTGCGTCACTCCGCGCATCGCCGACCTCGGCGAACTGGAGGCGTGGATCCGCGGGCTTGTCCCGTCGGCCCGCATCGCCGTGGCGCATGGCCGGCTGGGGGCGGCGGCGTTGGACGATGCGGTGATGGGCTTCGTCGACGGCGAGAGCGACATCCTGCTGGCGACGCCGATCATCGAATCCGGCATCGACATCCCGCGTGCCAACACGCTGCTGCTGTTCCGCCCCGACCTGTTCGGGCTGGGCCAGCTGCACCAGCTGCGCGGCCGGGTCGGGCGCGGGGCGGTGCAGGGCTATGCCTACCTGCTGACCGATCCCGACCACCCGTTGGAGGAGCGGGCAGCGCGCCGGCTCGGCTCGCTGGAGGTGATCGAAAGCCTGGGCGGCGGCTTCGTACTGAGCATGCTCGACCTCGACCAGCGCGGAGCGGGCGACCTGCTGGGCGAGGACCAGAGCGGCCATCTGCGTGCGGTTGGCACCGAACTCTACCAGCGCATTCTGGCCGACGCCCTGCGGGCGCTGCGCCGCCAGCCCGATGCACGCTGGGATCCGGAGGTGACGGTCGCGGTGCCACACTGCATCCCGTCGGCCTACATTCCGGAGGAGGAGCTGCGCATCGGCCTGCACCGCCGCATCGCCCGCACCCGTGAGGCGGGCGAACTGGACGCCCTGCGCGAGGAGATGGAGGACCGCTTCGGCCCGCTGCCGGCCCCGGTGGAGCGGTTGCTGGCCATCGCCGGGCTGCGCTGCCGCTGCCGGGCATTGGGCATCGCCTCGCTCGGCTGCGGTCCGGCGGGCGTGGCGGTCACCCTGCGGGGCGAGCGCGCCGCGGCCAGGGCGGCGACGCTGGCGAAGCGCTCGAAAGGCGTCCTGCGAGCGCAGGACGACCGCCTGTCGGCAGCGCTGGAGGCGCCGGATGCCGAAAGCCGGCTGGCGAATGCGTCCCGCGTGCTCGACTGCATCGAGACGATCGTCCGCAAGGCGCAGCGGCGAAAGCGGGAATAGCCCCTTTCAGCGACAGGCGCGACCGATGACCCGCGGCAGGATGGCGGTGAGCGCCAGGGCGTCGAAGCAATGCTCCAGATGCGCCGACCGCAGCCTCGCGCGGCGGTCGGCGTCCCCGGACAAAGCGGAGAGAAGGCTGACGGCGTCGTCCTCTCCCGCGAAGGTCAACCGGTCCTCAGTCTGCCCGAACAGCCGGCCGGTGTCGGCATGGCGCCAGCTGACCAGCAGCGCGTTGCGTTTGACGATCTCCAGCGTTCTGGGAAAAATCGCCGTGTCGAAAGCGAGGCTGCCGAAATCCAGGCAGGCCGCCGCGCCGGGGTAGGCGTTGCGCGGTGCCGGCGAGACCGGACCGGCCTTGAGGCCGAAGCGTTCCCATCCATTGCCCCACAGCGAGAATCCCTCGCCCAGACCGCGGCGGAGCGCGGTGGCGAAGCGGCGGCGGTTCTCCACCGCGAAGGCGATGGTGAAGGCGCGGTTGAAGTCCAGCGTCCAGGCCGGGTCCGCCGAGCGGTCGGCCAGCCCGCAACGGTCCATGGCCTGCACCCTGTGCAGTGCCGGCCGCTCCGTCATCGCCGCCGCCACCGCTTGCGCATCGCGTTGGATCGAGGGAGCCACCGGCTCACGCCCGGCTTCCAGATGCTCGGGCCAGCCCTGTCCCAGATAGAGGACACGGTCCCGCACCGACGATTCCGCATCGGCATCGAACTGTCCCTTCATTGCGGCATAGGGGTGGCGGCACAGTCCAGGCGTGTCCGGTGTCATCCAGCGCTTGTACAGATCGACCGTTCCGTCCGCCGCGGGGGCGGTGCAGATCCAGCGATGGACGCCCAGCGGCTCGTGGAAGACCCGGCTCAGCCCCAGCCGGACGGCCTGCTCGGCCGATCCCTGGCACATGCACCACATGGAAACGTCGTTCTCGGCCATCCAGCGGTCGGCATCGCGGATCTGTTCGGCGTTGACGGCGCCGATCTCCTCCAGCGGGTGCTTCAGGCACACATGCACGATGGCCGGCGGAGAGCCGAACTGCGCGATATAGTCACGCAGCATCTCCACGGTCGGCCTGGGGATCTCGAACAAATTCAGCACGAACAGGGCGTCGATGTGGCGGTCGATCACATCCTGTGAGATGTCGGGCAGCGCCAGCACCGACTCATGGCCCAGATCGACCAAAGCGGCTTGGATCGACCACAGGATTTCCGAGGTGCCCTGTCCGCAAAGCAGGAAGCGCATGCCGCTATCTCCGCTTGTCGAACAGGCTGACCGCCTCGGCCATATAGGCGGAAAGCTGGCCGTTGTCGGCGCCCTCCCGCTCGACCACCTCAATGCGGGTACGGGCTTCCTGCCGTGCCCCGGCCAACAGCGCCGGATCGCCCGCCAGGGCGACGGCGCGGGCGACGAAGGCGTCGTCGTCGGCCACCACGAAGGACGGTCCGGCTACGCTGGCGACGTCGCCGCCGTCGAAGGACAGCACCGGCACGCCGCCGGCCATCGCCTGGGCCGCTCCCGCCCCTCCACCGGCACGGCGCGGGTTCACGAACAGGTCGCAGACCGACATCAGCGCTTCCACGCGGTCGACATGGCCCAGGCTGCGCAGCCGTCCGGCGTGGCGGTCGGCGGCAAGCCGTCCGGGCAGGCTTTCCACCCCGCCGGCGAACAGCACCAGCGCCCGCGGGATTGCATCCAGGATCCGGCCCAGCAGATCGAGGAACCCGCCGCCGGTCTCCGCATCGAGGCGGTTTCCGACGACGACGCAGACGAAATCGCCCTCCTGCAAGGCGAACTCCGCCCGTGCCGCCGTCTCCCCGGTGTGGCGCAGCGACAGGCCGAAGCGTGCCGGACGCCAGGATTGTGCCAGCCGTCCGCTTCCCGGCGGTCGCACATGGCCGCCGAAATCCAGCACGATATCGGCGAGCGACACGGTCTGTCCGCTGGTGGTCGGGACGCACATGACCGGATACGCGCTTCCCAACAGGTCGGCGACGATCACCGAACCGCCGAAGCCGATCACCAGATCGGGGTCGAAGCGTTCCACCGCAGACAGGAAGCCGGCCAGCTTATCGGCGGTGAGGCCGGGAACGGTGGAGGACAGCATGCGGATCCGCTCGCCGCCGCAGCGGATCGTCTGCTCTCCCGACAGCCTGTCTTCCACCGCGGCGGCGAAAGGCGGGACGAAGGCACTGTAATAGCGGTCCGGCATCATGTTGGTGTTCAGCACCAGCACCGTCCGGCCCAGGTCGCGCTGCAACCGCACCGCCAGCAGCAGCAGGTCGCGCGACGGCTGGTGTTCGGCGGACAGGAACTGGTTGGTCACGATGACCACCCGTCCCGCATCGGGCATGCCTGCCTGCCGTCCGGCGGGAACCAGCTCCAGCCGCACCGCAACCTGCCACAGGAACCGTTCGTAGAAGGGAAAGAGGTGTCCGACGACGAAATCGGGCACCGAGCCCAAGTCCATCCGCATCAGGAACAGCTGACGCTGCATCGACCAGAAGATCTGGTTGATGCCGTCCAGCGATGCCAGATCCAGCACAGTGTCCAGCATCTCCAGGATATGCAGGTAACGGTGCAGATCGCCGGAAACATAGGCCAGCGCCGATTCGCGCAGGATGGGGTCCAGGCCGGCGGTCGCGCCGTCCAGCCTTTCCATCGCAGCCGCATCCTGTCCCAACCCCGCTGCCCTGGCGGACTCGCAGCTGCCGGAGATTGCCTTCAACGCCTCGCCGGTTCCGGCCGGGCCGCAAAGATGGGCAATCAGGTCGGTCAGTTCCGTAGCATGTGAAGCGGAGGCTTGCATCGTTGGAAAAATCCCGGCTGGCGCAGCGGCCACCGGCGGCGCCTCGACGGGGCGGGATTGTGCCGGCATCCGTTTCCACCGATAGGTGCGATGCCGACAGCTGTCAATGCACTCGCTCCGCGACACCGTCGCCACGTGCCGCCCCGGATCGGGAACGGCACGTGGCTGCCGGCTGTCTTTACCAGGTCGGGAAGAACAGCAGCAGCAGGGAAAGCGCCGCGAGGATGCCAAGAATGGTCCACATGGCGGGGCGCCCCAGGCCCCGCGAGGTGCCGGCCTTGGGGAGTTCGGTGCCCAAATTCCGGGAAGGGCCAGCCATTGCGTTTGCTCCTGACAGTGTCGATCTGTCGGTAATCAACAAGGCAAGACCGGTAAAGTTGCCGCTTCCGGTCATTCTTCCCCATCTGCCCCCATACGGCGCGGGCTTGGCGATGAGGGGCGGCACGGATTTTCTGGAAGCGTTTTTTGCTTTACCGCCAATGGGTTGATTGTGTCTCGCGGATTTCCCGTGGGAATCGTCGAAAAAACCACTTTCCAAGCGCGCCAGCCATCGGCAAACTCTACACAAGAAATAGAAAAGTTGCCGCGGGTACCACGAAAAATTCCCGTGCAATTCAGGAGCCACCGAAGGAGACCCCCTGTCATGTCGCTTCGCCGCCTGACTCTTCTCGCCGCCGGTCTGACCATGGCCTGGCTGGGTGTGGCCGCCGCCGATTCCAAGGACTCGCTGCTGAACGTGTCCTACGATCCCACCCGGGAATTCTATGTTGAGTTCAACAAGGCGTTTGCCAAGAAGTGGGAAGCCGAAACCGGCCGCGCCCTGACCGTGCGCCAGTCGCACGGCGGCTCCGGCAAGCAGGCGCGCTCGGTGATCGACGGGCTGGATGCCGACATCGTGACCCTGGCGCTGGGCTACGACATCGACGCCATCGCCGATACCGGGCTGCTGCCGAAGGACTGGCAGAGCCGCCTGCCGAACAACAGCTCCCCCTACACCTCGACCATCGTGTTCCTGGTGAAGAAGGGCAATCCGAAGGGGATCAAGGACTGGAACGATCTGGTGAAGCCGGGTGTCCAGGTCATCACCCCGAACCCGAAGACGTCGGGCGGCGCTCGCTGGAACTATCTGGCCGCCTGGGCCTATGCTCTCCAGGCCAATGGCGGTGACGAGGGCAAGGCCAAGGAATTCGTGGCGCAGCTGTTGAAGAACGTTCCCGTGCTGGACAGCGGCGCCCGCGGCGCCACCGTGACCTTCACCCAGCGCGAGATCGGCGACGTGCTGCTGGCCTGGGAGAACGAGGCCTACCTGTCTCTGCAGGAATTCGGCGCCGACAAGTTCGAGATCGTGGTCCCCAGCCTGTCGATCCTGGCCGAGCCGCCGGTCGCCGTCGTCGACAAGGTCGTCGACCGCAAGGGAACCCGCAAGGTGGCCGAGGCTTATCTCCAGTTCCTCTATACCCGTGAAGGACAGGAGATCGCCGCCAAGAACTTCTACCGTCCGCGTCTCCCGGAACTGGCGAGCCAGTATGCGGGACGCTTCGCCGATGTTAAGCTGGTCACCATCGACCAATTCGGGGGCTGGCGTGCCGCACAGGAGAAGCATTTCTCGGACGGTGGTGTCTTCGACCAGATCTTCCAGAAGGGGCGTTGACCTATGGTCGCCGCTGCCGACAGCGACGGCGCTCTGGCAGGAAAGGGGGGTGCGGTGACGGTCCGCGCCCCCGTTCCTCTCTTCCGGAAGCCCAGCGTTCTCCCCGGATTCGGGCTGACGCTGGGCTTCACGCTCAGCTATCTCGGCTTCATCGTGCTGGTCCCGCTGGCCGCCCTGATCGTCAGGTCCAGCGGTCTTGGCTGGAGCGGGTTCTGGTCGGCGGTGACGACACCCCGCGTTCTCGCCGCCTTCGAGGTCAGCTTCGGGCTGTCCTTCGCCGCGGCGCTGACCAACGCGATCTTCGGTTTCCTCGTTGCGTGGGTGCTGGTCCGCTACGACTTCCCCGGCAAGCGGCTGGTGGATGCGCTGGTCGATCTGCCCTTCGCCCTGCCGACGGCGGTGGCCGGCATCGCGCTGAGTGCGCTCTATGCCCCGAACGGCTGGCTGGGCAAGCCGCTGAACGAGCTGTTCGGCATGAAGGTCGCCTTCACGCCGCTCGGCATCGCCATCGCGCTGACCTTCATCGGCCTTCCCTTCGTCGTCCGCACGGTGCAGCCGATCCTGCAGGACCTGCCGGCGGAGGAGGAGGAGGCAGCGGCCTCGCTGGGCGCCTCGCGTTTCCAGACCTTCCTCAGTGTCATCCTGCCGGCCATCCTGCCGGCGCTGGTCACCGGCTTCGCCCTGTCTTTCGCCCGCGGTGTCGGTGAATACGGCTCGGTCATCTTCATCGCCGGCAATATGCCGGGCCTGACGGAGATCCTGCCGCTGCTGATCGTCATCAAGCTGGAGCAGTACGACTATGCCGGCGCCGCCGCGGTCGGTACGGCGATGCTGGGGGTGTCCTTCGTCATGCTCCTGATCCTCAACCTCCTTCAGCAGTGGATGAGGTCGCGCCATGCCCGCTGACACCAGCATCACCGCCCCGGCCTCCATCCCGGTGCCGCCGGGGCGATCTGCGCTGACCGAGCCCACCTGGGTCCGGGCGCTCCTGATCGGCGGAGCCCTGCTGTTCCTGGCGCTGTTCCTGCTGCTTCCCTTGGTGGCGGTGTTCGCCGAGGCGCTGCGCCGCGGCTTTGGCGCCTATTGGCTGGCACTGACCGAGCCGGACGCGGTCGCCGCGATCGAGCTGACGCTGATCGTCGCCGCCATTTCGGTGCCGGCCAACCTGCTGTTCGGCGTCGCCGCCTCCTGGTGCGTCGCCAAGTTCGACTTCCGCGGCAAGAATCTGCTGATCACGCTGATCGACCTGCCTTTCTCGGTGTCGCCGGTGATCTCCGGCCTGATCTACGTCCTGCTGTTCGGCATGAACGGGCTGTTCGGCTCCTACCTGCGCGACATGGGCGTTCAGATCATCTTCGCCGTCCCTGGATTGGTGCTCGCCACCATCTTCGTCACCTTCCCCTTCGTGGCGCGCGAACTGATCCCGCTGATGCAGGAACAGGGCTCCGACGAGGAGGAAGCTGCACTGGTGTTGGGCGCGTCCGGCTGGCAGACCTTCTGGCGGGTGACGATCCCCAACATCAAATGGGGCCTGCTCTACGGCGTGCTGCTGTGCAACGCCCGCGCGATGGGCGAGTTCGGCGCCGTGTCGGTCGTCTCCGGCCATATCCGCGGCGAGACCAACACGATGCCGCTGCATGTCGAGATTCTCTACAACGAATATAATTTCGTCGCCGCCTTCGCGGTCGCCTCGCTCCTGGCCATGCTGGCCCTGGTCACGCTGGTCGTGAAGACCGCGCTGGAGTGGCGCTTCGGGGATGAGCTGGCGGCGTCCCGGCACTGATCGCCGGGCTCTGGAGAGGAAAACGGGACCAATGGCGATCCAGGTTTCAGGCATCACCAAGCGCTTCAACGATTTCACCGCCCTCGATTCCGTCGATTTGGAGGTGAAGTCGGGGGAGCTTCTGGCCCTGCTCGGCCCCTCCGGCTCGGGCAAGACCACGCTGCTGCGCATCATGGCTGGGCTGGAAAGCCCCGACGGTGGCGGCCTGCTGCTGAATGGCGAGGAAGCTCTGGGGCTGAAGCCGCGCGACCGGCAGGTCGGCTTCGTCTTCCAGCATTACGCCCTGTTCCGGCACATGACGGTGTTCGACAACGTCGCCTTCGGCCTCAAGGTGCGGCCGCGCGGCGAGCGCCCCGGCTCCGCCGAAATCAAGCGGCGGGTGACCGAGCTGCTGGAACTGGTGCAGTTGTCGCCCTTCGCCGGGCGTTATCCGGCGCAGCTGTCAGGCGGCCAGCGCCAGCGCGTGGCGCTGGCCCGCGCTCTGGCCATCGAGCCGAAGGTGCTGCTGCTCGACGAACCCTTCGGCGCCCTCGACGCCAAGGTCCGCAAAGAGCTGCGGCGCTGGCTGCGCAAGCTGCATGACGACATCCACATCACCTCCGTCTTCGTCACCCACGACCAGGAGGAGGCGCTGGAACTGGCCGACCGGGTCGTCGTGATGAACCAGGGCCGGATCGAGCAGATCGGCACGCCGGCGGAGGTCTACGATCACCCGGCCTCCGCCTTCGTCTATGAATTCCTCGGTCAGGTGAACCGTTTCGACTGCACGGTGGAGGGCGGCATCGCCCACGTCGGTGACGGTGCCCTGGCCATCCCGACCCAGGGAGGTGTGCAGGGGCCGGCGGTCGCCTATGTCCGCCCTCATGACCTTGGGGTC
>NZ_CP170666.1:1750000-1926296 GCF_042938965.1 Azospirillum sp. A23
GCGAAAGCGAGTCTGAATAGGGCGACCGAGTTGCATGCTTTAGACCCGAAACCTGATGATCTAGCCATGGGCAGGTTGAAGGTGCGGTAACACGCACTGGAGGACCGAACTCACGCCTGTTGAAAAAGTCGGAGATGACCTGTGGCTAGGGGTGAAAGGCCAATCAAATCAGGAAATAGCTGGTTCTCCGCGAAAGCTATTTAGGTAGCGCGTCGGATATCACCTGCGGGGGTAGAGCACTGGATGGGCTAGGGGGGCGCGAGCCTTACCAAACCTAACCAAACTCCGAATACCGCAGAGTGCAGTCCGGCAGACAGACGGTGGGTGCTAAGGTCCATCGTCGAGAGGGAAACAGCCCAGACCGCCAGCTAAGGTCCCCAAATCACGGCTAAGTGGGAAAGGATGTGGGAAGGCCATGACAACCAGGAGGTTGGCTTAGAAGCAGCCATCCTTTAAAGAAAGCGTAATAGCTCACTGGTCTAGTTAAGCCGGCCTGCGCCGAAAATGTATCGGGGCTCAAGCCGTGTACCGAAGCTGCGGATGCGATCTTTGATCGCGTGGTAGCGGAGCGTTCCGTAAGCCTGCGAAGGGTGTCCGTGAGGCCGCCTGGAGGTATCGGAAGTGAGAATGCTGACATGAGTAGCGACAAACAGTGTGAGAAACACTGTCGCCGAAAGTCCAAGGGTTCCTGCGCAAGGTTAATCCACGCAGGGTGAGCCGGCCCCTAAGGCGAGGCCGAAAGGCGTAGTCGATGGGAACCACGTTAATATTCGTGGGCCTGGCGGAGGTGACGGATTGGAAAGCGTGTACGATCTTATCGGATTGATCGTGCTGTGGACCGGTTCCAGGAAATAGCCCCGCCATACAGACCGTACCCCAAACCGACACAGGTGGACTGGTAGAGTATACCCAGGCGCTTGAGAGAATGGTGTTGAAGGAACTCGGCAAATTGCCCTCGTAACTTCGGAAGAAGAGGGCCCCGTTGTGGCGCAAGCCATGGCGGGGGGCACAGACCAGGGGGTAGCGACTGTTTACTAAAAACACAGGGCTCTGCGAAGCCACACAAGGCGACGTATAGGGTCTGACGCCTGCCCGGTGCCGGAAGGTTAAGAGGAGGAGTGCAAGCTCTGAATTGAAGCCCCGGTAAACGGCGGCCGTAACTATAACGGTCCTAAGGTAGCGAAATTCCTTGTCGGGTAAGTTCCGACCTGCACGAATGGCGTAACGACTTCCCCGCTGTCTCCAACACCAACTCAGCGAAATTGAACTCTCCGTGAAGATGCGGAGTTCCCGCGGTCAGACGGAAAGACCCCGTGCACCTTTACTACAGCTTTGCAGTGGTGCTAGGGACTTCATGTGTAGGATAGGTGGGAGGCTTGGAAACATGGGCGCCAGCTCGTGTGGAGCCAACCTTGAAATACCACCCTTGAAGTCTCTGGCATCTAACCGTGGCCCGTTATCCGGGTCCGGGACCCTGCATGGCGGGTAGTTTGACTGGGGCGGTCGCCTCCCAAAGTGTAACGGAGGCGCGCGATGGTGGGCTCAGAGCGGTCGGAAATCGCTCGACGAGTGCAATGGCATAAGCCCGCCTGACTGCAAGACTGACAAGTCGAGCAGAGACGAAAGTCGGCCATAGTGATCCGGTGGCTCCACGTGGACGGGCCATCGCTCAACGGATAAAAGGTACGCCGGGGATAACAGGCTGATGACTCCCAAGAGTCCATATCGACGGAGTCGTTTGGCACCTCGATGTCGGCTCATCACATCCTGGGGCTGGAGCAGGTCCCAAGGGTTCGGCTGTTCGCCGATTAAAGTGGTACGTGAGCTGGGTTTAGAACGTCGTGAGACAGTTCGGTCCCTATCTGCCGTGGGTGTCGGAGTTTTGCGAGGATCTGTCCCTAGTACGAGAGGACCGGGATGGACATACCTCTGGTGCACCGGTTGTCACGCCAGTGGCATGGCCGGGTAGCTAAGTATGGACGGGATAACCGCTGAAAGCATCTAAGCGGGAAACCCACCTCTAAACCAGAGCTCCCTTGAGAGCCGTGACAGACCATCACGTCGATAGGAGGCATGTGGACGGGCAGCAATGCCTGAAGCTAAGCCTTACTAATCGCTCGATCGGCTTGATCTCACCGGGCGCCATGCACAGCGGCAAGCCGCTTCATGGACGATCTGAAGACGCATCCCGTCACTTAAAACTCGATTTTATCGCAATCAGCGAAAAGGCTGCCTCCCTTGTGGGAAGGCGGCCTTTTCGCGTTTGGACTTTGGGCTCTTCGTCTACTCGCCCAACCCCTTGAAGCCCATGTCGCTGTCGGCGATGGTGACGAACCAGTTCTTCGGATCGCCCACCGTACCGGCCAGTTCCGGCTGGTCGAGCGCCGGCCGCACCATCATGCGGGTCGGTGTGCGCAGGCCGTTCTTCAGGCAGAGGAAGCCCATCATCGACAGCGGCCGCGCCGCCTGGGCGTTCAGCGTCCTGCACATCAGCGCAACCATACCCTCCCGGCGCGCCAGTTCGGTCATCAGCGAGAAGGCCGCCATCAGCCAGCCCGGCCGGGCCAGATAGTCGCAGACCACGCCGACCGGCTCGCCCTTCCAGTGGTCGACCCGCAGCACGACATAGGCCAGAACGGTCTCGCCGCGCATGACGTAGAAGCGGCGGAAGCGGTCGGTCTGGGGGGACAGGTCGAAGCGCCAGTTCAGGAAGGCCCAGTCGCGCCGGGCGATCACCGAATGCTGCGGCGACGCCGCCTCCCAGAGGTCGTCGACGCGGTAGTCGAAACGGTCGATCTCCACCAGCCGGGCACCGAGCAGCTTGGCCGAGAGTCCGTAGCCCATCGAGGCCGACGCCAGCGCCGGCTTGCCCACCCTGGCAACCAGCTTGGCCAGACCGCCGCCATAGGGGCTGACGCGCAGGCAGCGCAGCGGATCGATCACCCGCAGATATGTGGGCACATTGCCGAGGTCGAGCCAGCCGCCGCGCTTGTAGGACTTGTAGGCGGCCTCCGTCATCGACAACGACACGGCGAGATCGCTGGCTCCGGTGTGGGTTTCCGACAGGGCGGGGCCGACGCCGCGCAGGCGCCATTCCGGGGCGACCATCAGATCGATCGCCCAGGAGGCCCGGCGGTTGCGCTCGCCCACCTTCAGGGCGAAGGGGATGCCGCCCTGCTGGCCGACCACCGCCCCATTCCGCTTGCACAGCCAGAGCTGCGGTCCTTCATGCTCCCGTTCCGGCGGCTCTTCGAACAGCCAATGGAAGTGGTCTGGGGACAGCTGGATTGCTTCGGCCCCGAAATGCGCGCGCTGGAATGCCTCCAGGGAGGCGTGGTCGCCCGGTTCATACCGGGCGACGCCACGTTGCTTCCAGTCGATGACGCTCATGCCTCATCCCCGACGGACACCGGCTGCACCAGATGAGCATCGCGCAGGATGCGGGCGGAGGTGCGGCGCTTGGCGGTGATGTCCTTGTAGACGCGGTGGACCTGCTGAACGGTCAGGTTCAGAGCTTCCGCGGCTTCCTCCTCGCTGGCGCCGCGACCATAGGCGCAGAGCGCCAGATCCAGCTTGTCGTATGGCAGGGCGTAGTAGAACTCCTCCTGCGACTGCGGCAGCGTGTAGGTGTCGGTGCTGGGCGATTGCGCCTGGATTTCCGCCGGCAGGCCGAGATAGGCGGCCATCTGGTAGACCTGCGACTTGTAGAGGTGGGCGATCGGCTTGAGATCGGCCAGACCGTCGCCGCCGCGCACGAAAAAGCCCAGTTCATACTCCAGCCGGTTCGGCGTGCCGAGCACGGCGTAATTCAGGCGGTCGGCATGGGTGTATTCGACCGTCTTGCGCATGCGCTGCTTCAGGTTGGTGGCGGCGACGACGTCGAGATAGACGTCCACCGGCATGCGGCTGGTCTGGCGCTCGCCGTCCGGCGATTCGACGGTCAGGGTGAAGTAGTTGACACGGTCGGCGTCCAGCAGGTTGCCGGCCAGACCGATCTTCTGCTTCCAGCCCGGACCGAATTCCGGGAAGAGCCGGCGGATGGCGTTGTCGCGCCGCTCGTAGCAGCCGAGCGCCTCCAGCGGGCCGGTGATGTTCTCCATCACCGGGGTCACGCCGAGATGCTCGCAGAGCAGCGTGCCGAGGCGGGTGCTCTTCGGCGAGTTTTCCTTTTCCGGCATCAGGATGCACAGCACGCGCTCCGGCCCGAGGGCGCGGACGGCGAGCGTGGCGCAGACCGAGCTGTCGATGCCGCCGGACACGCCGAGCACGATGCCCTGGCGGCGCAGATCATGGGCGACGATGCGTTGGATGGCGTCTTCGATCTCGCGAGCCGCGGCCGCGCAATCCAGATCGAGGGCCTTGGAGTCGAACGAGGTGAGGGCGTTCAGCATGGTCACGATTCCCAATGGGGGTTGATGCATCGTCGGTCAGAAACGGTCGCGGCGGTCAGGCCGCGGTGGGCTGAGGTGTGGCGGTTCGGGCGTCGCCGGCCCGATCCTCCAGCACGTGAATTTCGGCGCGGTCCAGGGCGGCCTGCTGGTCGCGGATGCTCTGGGGCAGTTCGTCTTGGACGTACCGGGCCAGCATCTGCAGGGTCAGCGTGCCGACCAGCGCCATCTCCTCCCGCTCGCCGGCCATGCGGCCGTTCTGGCGGTGGGCTTTGTCGGCCAGGGCGGAGACAGCCACGGCGTCGGTCAGGCCGTAGCGGGCGAGGGCTTCCGGCGACAGCAGGTCGCGGACATAGTCCGGAGCGCCGTCGCCGAACAGGGCCGTGGTCATCGGCGCGCGATAGGGCCGCTTCGGCCGCTGGAAGATCTCGGCCGGCAGATGGCGGGCGGCCAACCGGCGCAGGGCCAGCTTGTCGCGCAGGCCGAGCATCTTCACCCGGTCCGGCAATGCTGCGCACAGGTCGTCCACCGCCGGGTCGAGGAAGGGGTAGCGGACCTCGATGCTGTTGGCCATGGCGACGCGGTCGCCCTGCGCCGACAGCAGATAGGGGGTCATGAAGGTGGCGATCTCCGCCCACTGGCTGCGCGCCAGCGGCGACCAGCGCGACCAGCCGTCCGGCAGATGGGCCGCCACATGCGCCTCGAAGGCGGCATCGTCGGCGGTGGCCTGGACATCGGCGGACAGCAGGCGCTGCGACCAGGCGGTGTTCCGCCAGCGGGTGCGGTGGGCATAGAAGGTCTCGTCGGTGTCCATCATGCCGCGCTTGAAAAAGGCCTGCCACAGCGGGCTGTCCTTCTGGCCGTTGACGGCGGCGAAGGGATGGACGCGGCCCAGCAGCTTCGGCCGCGCCTTGCTGTCGGGCTGCCGCGCCCAGAAGCGCCGGACCTTGTCCTCCTTGAAGATGTCGTAGCCGGCCAGCCACTCGTCGGCACCCTCGCCGGACAGCACCACGCGGATGCCGCTCTCTCGCACCAGACGCGACAGCAGGAACAGCGGGGCGGGGGCGGTGCGGACCAGCGGCGTCTCGCCATGGCGGATGACGTCGGGCAGCGCGGCCTGGATGTCCTGCGGGCTGCAGAGGATGTCGTGATGCTCGGTCCCGACATGACCGGCGACCAGCCGCTGCTGTGGCGTCTCGTCGAAGCTGGCGTCGGTGAAGCGGACGCCGAAGCTGTGCATGTGGGTGGTGTCGAGCTTGCGGGCCAGCGCCGCGATCACCGAGCTGTCGAGCCCGCCGCTGATATAGACGCCGACCGGCACGTCGGCGCGCAGCCGCAGCCGGATGGCGTCGAGCAGCTTCTCCTCCAGCCGGTCGGCGGCCTCGTCCAGCGACAGCTTGGCCAGCGACGGATCGGTGGCGAAATCGGGCTGCCAGTAGCGGTCGACATGCAGCGCCAGCGTGGAGTCGACGCGGATCGCGGTGGCGGCCGGCACGCTCTCCACCCCAGCGAAGACGCTGCCGTGCGGCGCGGTGCTCCAGTGGGTGAAGACCTGGGCGAGGCGGGCCGGATCGAAGGCCGGATCCACCCGGCCGCCGCCGAACAGCGACTTGGCTTCGGACGCGAACACCAGATGGTCGCCGCGGCGGGCGTAGAACAGCGGCAGGATGCCGAGCCGGTCGCGGACCAGCCACAGCTCGCGCCGTGTGGTGTCCCACAGGCAGATGGCGAACTGGCCGTTCAGCTTGGCCCAGGTGGCGGGGCCATATTCCTCGAAGGCGTGGACGATCACCTCGGTGTCGGTCTGGGTGTAGAAGCGGTGGCCGCGCGCCTCCAGCTCCCGCCGCAGTTCGACATGGTTGAAGATCTCGCCGTTGAAGCTGATCCACAAGGTGCGGTCTTCGTTGTGGATCGGCTGGAAACCGCCGGCCAGACCGACGATGCTGAGACGCGCATGGGCAAGCCCGATCCGGTCGTCACGGTAGAAACCGTAACCGTCCGGGCCGCGATGGCCCAGCATGGCGATCATGCGCTTCAGCTCGTCCAGACCGGCCGGTTCGGCACGCGATCCTGCGAGAACTCCGGCGACACCACACATGAGCGTGCTCTCTGTCCTGGGGTGGGTAGTGTTCGTGGTGGTGTTCTGTATGGGGAGCGTTCCGCTCCCGTCCTGCCCCTTCCCCGCTATGCGGGGGAGCGGACGGACGCCGCCGACGGACATGCCGGCGTGCCGATTTCCTCCACCAGTTCCGCCCGCCGGATTTTGCCGGAGTCGGTCTTCGGCAGGCTGTCACGGAACTCGATGAATTTCGGCACGAGGTGGCTTTCCAGCCGGCCGCGGCAGTGCTGGCGGATCGCCGCTTCCGACAGGGTCGCACCGTCACGGGCGACGAGGAAGGCCTTGACCGCCAACCCGTCGGCATCGTCGGGAACGCCGATCACGCAGGCCTCCAGCACGCCCTCCAGCTCGTACAGCGCGTTCTCGACCTCCTTGGGGCTGACCTTCTCGCCGCGGCATTTGAAGACGTCGTCCTTGCGGCTGACGAAGTAGAGATGCCCCTCGGCGTCCTGGGTGAACAGGTCGCCGGTGAACAACAGGGTTTCGCCCTGCGGGCCGCGGCGCAGGCGCCGGGCGGTCTCCTCCGGCCGGTTCCAATAGCCGCGCATCACGTTGGCGCCGCGCACCACCAGCTCGCCGACCTGACCGGGAGGAAGGCGGCTGCCCTCCTCGTCGGCGACGAAGGCTTCGCAGTTGGGGATGGCCCGTCCGACGGAAGCCGGCTTCAGATCCAGTTCGGCGGGATCGAGCGTGCTGATGCGGGTGCAGCACTCGGTCATGCCGTACATGGAATGGAAGACGGCCTGGGGGAATCGCTCGCGCAAGCGGCTGAGATGGGCGGCCGGCAGCGGGGCGGCGGCGTTGGTCAGGTAGCGAAGGCTGTCGAGATCGGCGGTCCTAGCGGCTTCCAGCCCCAGCAGGGTGGAGAAGACGGTCGGGACGCCGGGCAGGCCGGTGACGCGGTGCTGCACCATGCGCTTCAGCGTTTCCATCGGGAAGGCGAAGGAGCGCTCCAGCACCAGGGTGAAGCCGACGCGGGCGCCGGTCAGCACCTGGGACAGGCCATAGCCGAAGGTCAGCGGCAGGACGCACATCACCACGTCGTCGGGGGTGTTCCCCAGATAGGTGGAGATCGCCCAGCTGGTGTTGACGTAGTTGGCGTGGGTCAGCATCACGCCCTTCGGGCGGCCGGTGGTGCCGGACGTGTACATGATGGCCGCCAGATCCTGGTCGATCAGGCCCGGCTCGGCCGGCTGCCGGTGCTGTGCGGCCAGCACGTCGGCATAGAGCAGGCCGGTGGCACCGTCGGGCAGGCCGGCGCCCACCCACAGCACCGTCGGCTGCGTCTCCACCGTCTCCAGTGCCGGCAGGACCTGCCGGGCCAACGCTGCCGGCGCGATCAGGACCCGGATGCCGGCGTCGGCCAGCAGATAGGTCAGCTTGTCGGCCTTGGTGGAGGGATTGACGGGCACGAACACGCCGCCGGCCTTCAGCGTGCCGAACAGGCCGGCGACATATTCGATGGAGTTCTCCAGCATCACCGCGACGCGGTCGCCGCGGGCAATCCCCGCCGACTGGAGCGCGCAGGCGACGGCGTCGCTTTCACGGTCCAGCTCGGCGAAGCTGCGGCGGGCATCCCCGGCGATCAGCGCGGTGCGGGAGGGATCCCGCTTGGCCGTCTCGCTGAGGAACTGGTGAACCAGATGGGCCATGGTGATGTCCTTCTTCGCCCGTCTTTTGGCCGCTCGCATTCCCGCTCCCTTTGGGATCAGGCGGCGTTGCGCAGTTCCTGCTTGCGGCCGACGAAGGCGGCGATGCGGTCCACCGATTCCAGGTTGTCGGCGACCATGTCGTCGTCATCCACGGCAATGCCGAAGCGCTCTTCCAGGAAGGCGACGACGTGCATGATGCCGGTGCTGTCGATGATCCCCGATTCCAACAGGGATTCGCTGTTGTCGAAGCCGGAGTCCTTGCCGAGCAGGAAATTCTCCACGATGAAGGCGCGGATTTCCGGCAGGGCGGGAGCGGTCAGGGTCGTGTCGGTCAGGGTGGCGGTCCGCATGTCTCTGAAAACTCCTGCTGGGTTCGGTCGACTTGGGTTGTCGTAAAGGGGGTGTCGTAACGGGGGTTCGGTTGGGAAGCCGGTCGGTCTGAACGGGGAGCCGGGTGTTCGGCCGGGACGCTGTTGGGGATAGGTCCGGCTACCCCCTGTCATGTGTCCCGCTGTTTTCCGGCTCCTTGTTCTCGCATCCGCCTGATATGCAATTTTATTGTGATGCTCGCGGTGGTTTGCGAGGGCTCAAAGGATAGGAGTGGATTGAAGTCTGTGGTTAGCCACTCTGTTGTCCCGTAATAGAGCTTGTCGCGGGACGCTTGACGTTCGGCTTGGCGCCGGCAGCCGCGGTCATACGCCTGCCGACTTGGGCTTTACCATCGAACCTGTCCATTCGGGCGTTGCCCCATTGGCCGAATCGCCGGTGTTCGCGGCCTTGCGCTTGCGCAGCCAGGCCGGGATGCCGGTCAGCTGGACGCTCAGCCACTCCACGGTGGCATCGTCGGACACCGGGAAGGCCTTCAGCCGCAAGGGGTCGCTGGAGGCGTCGTTGAAGCCGGGGTCGATGGTGCGGGCGGTGCGGTAGCCGGCACGCCGGATCTCCTCCACCTCGCGGTCGCTGAAATCGCCGTTGGGGAAGGCGAAATGGCGGCAGGACCGGCCCAGCGCCTCCTCCAGCTCGGCACGGCACAGGGCGATCTCGTCGGAGCAGCGGTCGTCGTCGCATTGCAGAAGGATAGGATGGGTGCGGGTGTGGGCGCCGTAATCGGCGACATCGGTCATCCGCGCGATCTCGTCCCAGGTCATCGCCTGCCGGTCGTCGCCATCCTTGTCGGGATCGTTGCCGGCCTCGGCCAGCAGGCGGCGGCGTTCCGGGTCGGGCACGCGCTTCAGCCGCTCCACCCCGATGCCGTCGGCGGCGGCGGTCTTCCACCAGTAGGGACGGGCGGTGCCGACGATCTGGCTGCACAGGTAGATGGTCGGACGCAGGTCGAATTCGCGGAACAAAGGCGCCAGCGCCGTGTTGTTCCGGTGCCCGTCGTCGAAGGTGATGACCAGCGGATAATCCGGCAGCTTGTCCCAGCGGCCGGTCTCCATCGCGGTGGCGACGGCATCGAGCGTGGTGAAGCCGTAATGCTTGGCGTACCAGCGCAGATGCTCGCGCAGCACCTCCGGGTCCGGATCGTGGTAGACGACGATGGTGACCGCGTTCCGCGCCTTCAGGAACCGCTGCATCGCACCGAATCCCGACCAGCGCACCAGATTGGCAATGGCGTTTTTCATGGTGCCCCTTCCTTCATGTCGATGCTCCCGGTTCGGGCTTGGGTCTGAGCCTGGGCTCGATCTGCCTGAACCGGGAGAGGCCTGCCGCTTTTCGGGTCAGCCGGTGGTGCTTTTCGAATGGCCTGCCGGTCCGGCGGCCGGAACCGGTCCGGCGGGAACGGCGGGCGACGTGCTCAGGCTGCCGCGCGCGTTGCGGCGGTAGATCTCCAGCAGCCGTTCGCGGAACACGGCGACGTCGAACTGGCGCTCCCACCGCGCGCGGGCACCGGCGCTGAGGTTGCGGCGCAGGGTGCGGTCGTCGATCACCCGCGCCAGCGCATCGGACAGCGCCGCCACATCGCCCGGTGGAACGAGCAGTCCGGTCTCCCCATCGGCAATGGCGTCGGGGACGCTGCCGACCGGGGTGGCGACGATGGTCAGTCCCTCCGCCATCGCCTCCAGGACGGACATCGGCAGGCCTTCGAACATCGACGGCTGGACCAGCACATGGGCGCCGGCCAGCTCGCGCCGGCAGCCGGCCTGATCCAGCCAGCCGGTGAAGCGCACGCGGTCGGCGATGCCCAGTTCCGTCGCGAGGCTGCGGTAGGTCTCCAGATCGCCGTCGCCGGCGATGGTGACCTGCCAGTTACGGTCGCGGCAGGTGGGGGACGCCAGCGCGTTCAGCAGGACGTCGATGCCCTTCAGCTTGATCAGCCGGCCGAGGAACAGCAGGCGGACCGGGCCGGCGAAGTCCTCTTCCGCATCGTCGCGCACCGGCGGCGATGCCGGACCCGGCACGGCGTTGTGCAGCAGGGTGGTGCGCTGGCGCGCCTCGGGCCCGAAGGCCTCGGCCACCCAGTCGCGCCAGAACTCGCCGAGCACGACGATCTCGCCGGTCATCGCCATCATGCGGCGGATCGCCCAGCGCATCACCGGACCGGCGTCTTTGAACTGCTTGGGGAAGCGCCCGCCATGCAGATGCAGGATCACCGGCACGCCGAAGGTGCGCGCCATGGCGATCAGGATGCCCTTGCGCAGGACGCTGCCGTATTCGGCCATATGGATGTGGACGAGATCGGCTTTGCCGGCGGCAAAGCAACCGGCAAGCCGCGCGGTCGCCCGCGCGAAATAGAGGGGCATCAGGTGGAATTTGCCAGGGCCGTAGCTGTCGATCACCTCGAACTTCACGTCCGGACAATTCTGCCGGAAATCGGTCGTGAAGTTGTCGACCACACGGCCCATTCCGCCTTTCTCCTGGGTACCGCCGGGGGAGACGATATAGATCATGTCCGCTCCTGATCCTTTCCCGGCCCGCCTTTCCTGCGTTGCGCCCCGGCTTTTACCGTGTGACGTCCGTCTTTCGACGGCTGCGGCGGGCTTGTTATGTTTTCGGCCTCTGGTCCTTGCCGGCCCGACGATCAGGCCGCGGCAGGTGCGTCGCGATGCGGCCGATGGGCTGCCGCCCTTTGGAACGCGCCGCAGCCGGAGGCCGGGCGGCGTTCACATGCAAGTTTACGCGATGCAGCATCCGCACGCTGTGGAGCGACCGAACGGGTTGGCCTGCCGGTATGGTTACCCAACCTGTGCATGTGCATCTCCCTTTCGGCTACGCCCGCAGTGATTGTTTTCCAATCCGATCATCGATATTTGCGTGACCATGGCCTACCGCCGTTTGGATGCGGTGGCGGCCGATCCGGCCAGCTTGTCCAGGTCCCCGGAAAGCTCGACCGCGCCGCGGTCCAACTCCTGGTAGATCGCCAGAAGCGACTTGGCGTAGGCGTCGATGACGAACTGTTTCAGGAACAGGCGGCGGCCGTTCTCCGCGAGCCGGCGGTAGAGATCCGGGTCGTGGCCGACCTCAATCACGGCATCGGCCAGGGCGCCGGGGTCGTTCACCGGGATGATCCGGGCGGTTTCGCCGTCGGTCAGCACCTCCGGGATCGATCCCACCGGCGTGGTGATGACCGGCAGCTGCGCCGACAGCGCCTCGAGGATCACCATCGGCAGCCCTTCATGGGTCGAAGGCAGCAGCAGCATGTCGTGCGACCGGATGTGTGCATGCGCCTCCTCCCGGCCGATCCAGCCCAGGAAGCGGCATTCCTCCGCCACCCCCAGTTCGGCCGCCATGGCGCGGTAGCCGTCGACATCGCCGCCGCCGCCGATGGTCACCCGAAAGGGCTGGCCGCGCTCCTTCAGCAGCGCACAGGCGCGCAGCAGCGTGCCGATGCCCTTGCGCTCGGACAGGTTGGCGAGCACCAGCAGGGACAGGACGGCGCCCGGCTCCGGCGGTTTCGGCGTACCGAGGTCGGCGCCCACATCCGGCACGGCGTTGTAGAGCACCCGGATCTTGCGGGGATCGGTGCGGACCGACTGGACCAGGAAGTCGCGCCAGTTGTCGCCCAGCACCACCACCCGGCCGCAGCGGTTGAACAGCCAGCGGCTGATGCCGCGGGCGAACATGCCGCCTTCGAAGAACTCGACGAAGGAGGCGCCGTGCAGGTGGACGACGGTCGGGCAGGACATCAGCCCCGACACCAGCTGGACCGCCGCCTTGCGCAGGAAGCTCGCACGCTCCGACACGTTGATGTGCACGACGGAGGCCCGGCGGCGGGCAAGGATCCAGCCCAGCCGGGCCAGGGTTACGCCGAGATATAAGGGTGACAGCAGAACGCTACCGGTACCGCGGGTGTCGAGGATGATGGAGCGGGTCGTGCCCGACCTGTCGAACTGGTCGACCACATAGCCCGTCATGCGGCCGATGCCGCCGCCGCCGTCGAGTGCGCCCGGCGTCGCGAACACGACGACGGTCCGGGTGGGCGCATCCGGTTGGCCGGTGGGGGTGCGGATGTCGTTGGTGCTGTCCATAGGCGTCGGGGTCCTTTTCGTGCTCAGGCAGCGTCGGACGCGGAGAACAAGGCCTGCCGCAGGCGGCGGCGCAGGCCGACCGGCATCAGCGAATGCATGGTGAAGGTGGCGAGAGCCATCGGCGTCGGCTGGCCGTCGCGCAGAGCCGAATTCAGGATCCGCCAGCGCGTGCCGGCGGTGCGGGCCGCCTGCTCGCCGCCGGTCGCCTGCAACAGCAGGCTGGCATAGGCGCGCGGCGACAGGTGGTCGCGCATCGACTCGGCCCACTCCAGCGCCTGGTTGATGTTGTGGCAGGTCGACAGGGTGACGCGGTTGTTTTCCTCGGTGTAATGGACGGCCATCACGTCGGGGATGTGGACCAGCGCCACCCCATCGATCCGGCCGCAGGTGATCAGCCATTCCCAGTCGTCGAAGCGGGATTTTGGGACCGGATTGCGCAGTAGCAGCGCCTTGGGCGCCAGCAGCGTGGTGGTGGGGGCGAAGGTCTCGCCCTTGAACAGGCCGCGGCGGACGAACAGGTAGTCGCCGATGGCGTCGGCCGGGGTGGCGAGACGCCGGGGCCAGGCGAAGGTGCCGCGGGCGGTCACCACTTGGCAGCGGCAGCTGACGATGGGGAAGCGGATGCCGGCCGGGCGGCCCGCCATCTGCAACTCCACCTTCTCCGGCATCCAATGGTCGTCGTCGTCCAGGAAGGCGATCCAGTCGCCCCGTGCGGCGCGCACGCCGATGTTGCGGGCCTCCGCGGCGCCGTGGTTCGTTTCAAGCGCCATCACGGTCAGCCGCGGATCGGCCAGTGTCGCCAGATGCGAGGCCGTGGCCGGATCCGGCCCGTCGATCACCACGATGACGTCAAGGTCGCGATGGGTCTGGTCGAGAGCGCTGCGCACCGCCCGCATCACCATGTCCGGGCGGTTGCGGGTGGGGATCACGACCGTAACCTGATTGTTGGTCGCCTGTTCGCTGTTTGCCGGGCGGTTGCTGCTTGCCGGCTCGTTCTTCGGGCTCATGGGTCTGCCTTCGGTCGAAGGGAAATGGGAAAGGTCGCAGGGGACGGAGAACTGGAGCGCCCTGCCGCTAGTGCCGGGACAGGGGGCCGGGATAGGGGCCGGCATAAGCGGTCCGTCCGGCGTAAGCGGGGGAAGGGACGCCGGCAGCGGTGCTCCGGCGCAGGCGGTGCTCTTCGGCCGCCCGGTCGTTCAGCAGGCGCTGCCAGCGGCTCTGCTGGATCAGCCGGACGACGGCGATGGTGGCGATCACCCAGTTCATCGAATGGCGTTCGGCGAACACGCTTTCGGACACCGACACCGCCAGCAGGGCGCAGCCGACGGCGAACGCCCAGGCGGCTTCCGGCCGGCTGTTGCCGTAGCGGGCGGCGAAGAAGCCCTGGAACAGCATGCGGCCCAGCACCGCCACCACCAGCGCGACACCGACGAGGCCGAGGTCGAGCGTCAGTTCCAGCCAGCCGCTGTGGGCCGAGGTGATGCCCCAGTCGCGGGTGAAGCTGGAGCCCGGTCCGTTGAAGCCGGACCAGTAGGCGGCATAGCCGTAGCCTTGCAGCGGCCGCTCGCCGACCGAGTGGACGATGTGTTCCCACAGCACGGTACGGCCGGTCAGGGTCGGGTCGCGGCCCAGCGCGTAGAGCACGTCGTACCAGAAGGTCGCGCCGGCGGTGACCATGATCACCAGCAGGGCCAGCAGCAGCGCCATGGTGGGCGCGAAGTTGCGGATGCTGCCGCGCAGCATGGTGGTCGACAGCAGGGCCACCGACACCAGGACCGAGGTGACGAGGCCGGTGCCGGACCGGCTCATCACGATCAGCAGCATCGCCAGCAGGATCAGCGGCCGGGTGACCCAGCGGCCCATCTCCTTCTGCCAGTCCAGCCAGACCAGCGCCAGCACCAGCCAGACCATCATGCGGCCGGTCACGTTCTTCTGGAAGAACACGCCCTTCCAGGCACCGACATGCTGCGCGCTGTCCAGACCGATGGCCGGCATCGCGAAGATCATGAAGAAGGAGACGAACATCAGGAACGACAGCCCGACCACCAGCAGCCGCATGATCTCCGGGAAGCGGAAGCGCAAAGCGAGCCAGATGCCGAACACCGTCGTGAACATGAAGGCGATCGACCGGCGCAGCGTGATGTCCGGGAACAGCGACCACAGCGCGGTCAGGAAGGCGAAGGCGACCATCGCCGTCAGCGCCGGGCTGGCGAAGGGGATCTGGAAGGCGATGGCCGGCCGCAATGCGATGGCGGCGAGCACCAGAACATAAAGACCACCATACAGGACGGTGACGCCGGCCGATTCCAGATCGCCCGCCAGCGGGTCGCCGCCGGTCAGCATCAGCGGAAGCACCGAGCCTCCGAAGGCGATGATGCCGATGACGGCGATGCTTTTTTCCAGAAAATCCAGGATTTTCATCGGCTTTCCCTTAGGCTGCCGTACCGTGTTCGGCTGTGCAGCACTGAAGATGCGGATGATACCCCTCATCTCGTAGCCGGGCGGTGGCATTAGACCGAAGGAGGCCGGGCCCGAAAGAGGTAGCCGTTTTCGCGCTACCCCCTCCCTTTGCCGCCCGAAAAAGGGAATGCACCCTAAGGATTCCAACAAAAAGACCCCCGCGCGGGTGGCGCGGGGGTCCGGCTGGCATCCGGTTCGGGGAGGGGCCGGTTACGACCCGTCGCCCTTCAGCACCATCACGGCGGTCTTGCAGAGGATGAAGAAGTCGAACAGCAGGCCGCAGTTGCGGACATAGAAGACGTCCATCGCGACACGCTCCTGGAAGGTGGTGCGGTGGCGCCCCGACACCTGCCAGTAACCGGTCAGGCCCGGACGGACGGTGCCGATCACCGCGGCGGAGTCACCCACCTCCGGCAGTTCCTTCGGCATGTAGGCACGCGGACCGATCAGGCTCATGTCGCCCATCAGGATGTTCCACAGCTGCGGCAGCTCGTCGAGCGAGGTCTTGCGCAGGAAGCGGCCGAGCGGGGTGATGCGCGGGTCGACCGTCAGCTTGTGGTAGGTCATGTACTCTTCGCGGGCGACCGGGTCGTTCGCCAGCAGATGCTGCAACTGCTCTTCCGCATCGACATGCATGGAGCGGAACTTCAGTAGGTCGAAGGTCTGCTTGCCGCCGGCCCAGCGCTTCTGGCGGAACATCACCGGGCCCGGGCTATCCAGCCGGATGGCGACGGCGAGGCCCAGCATCAGCGGCGCCACCAGGACCAGCAGGATCGCCGACAGGACGATGTCCATGGCGCGGCGGATGCGCAGGTAGCCGGTCGGCGGACGGACACTGACGCGCAGGGCCAGCGAGCCGTGCAGGTTGTGGTAGGTCGCATCGACGGCGCTGACATTGCCTTCGCCCAGCACGCAATAGACCTGTCGGAAGGGCAGGGTGCGGACCAGACCGGTCAGGTCGCTGCCGTGACGGCCCATGTCGGCGACGATGGCGGCGCTGGCCTGGCCGGCGACGGCGGGCGACTTGGCCAGCAGTTCGACCGGACCCATCACCGGCAGGCCGGCGACGCGGGTCTGCCATAGGCTGTCGTCGTCATCGACGAAGCCGACCGGCCGCATGCCGAGCCAGGGCAGGCGTTGCAGCTTCTCGGCGATGGCCGCACCCTGCGGGCCGGCGCCGACGATCATCACCGGCGTGCGCCAGTCCAGCGCGCTGGACAGCAGGCCCTGGATCAGCAGCAGGTCGGCGACGTAGGTGACCGCGAAGCCCAGCAGCGCGATCGACAGCGCTTCCACGAAGAAGGAACGGAAGCCTTCCATCACGATGAACGGCACCGCCAGCACGGCGCAGCACAGAAAGGCCGCCTGAAAAGTCCGTCTCGTGCGTTCCATGTAGTCGAAGCGTCCGAGCGTATAGATGCCGAACACCGACTTCACCAGAGGCACCAGCATCAGGCCGGTCACCAGCGACCGCTGCCAGGCGGCTGCTTCCATCGGCTCGGTCAGCGCATCGGCGCCGAGGAAATGGTTGAGCGTCCACCCCACCAGGGCGAGGACCAATCCATCCGAGAGTGCAAGCAGCAGCCCGGGGGCGATCGTGGGGATCGTCGCCTTTTTCGCGGAGGTCAGATCGATGACCACTTCTGGGTCCAGTTTGCTCATCGCAGGTCCCGTGGTTGAAGGGAATGCCAGCCACCGCACGGCCATTCGTGCGGATGGTCGCTCGTCATCAGCGTCTCTTGGGATTCGGCCGGTCTTTACTTTGCTGCACCCCCGCATCGGCAGTGGCGCATTTATGTAAAGAGCACTCTTTCATGATTTTGCTGGGCCGATCCGCTGTTCGTTGAGGACGAATTAGGATGAGGAAGCTCGGCCAGCAACAGAGCATACGGACGTTGATTTCGCGTCCGCGATACCACCGGTGTTTCGAAGGGTGCGGGGGTCCGAATATTAATGGGGATACTTTCGGATGCGAACCCCAGCGGGGATAGCGTTTCGGGTTAACGGCAAGGTGGTGTCGCACCCCCGGCGGCACCTGCGATCCCCGCAATTTTTGGGTATATGCCGCCAAAACCTCCCCCGACCGGACGGAAAGCGTCGGCGCGAACGGGGGTGATCGCCGAACTTGCGGGGTGGGTCCGCCACCCGGATCGACCGAAGGGAGCCCTCCAGCAATTCCGAGCGGGGGCGTGGCGCGAACGCACCCTTGCCTGTTGTGGGGCGCAAGAGGCAGCGTGCGAACTCGCCGGAAATCATACTCGGAACGTCCAGGATCTCTGACCGAAGCCGTGCTGACTAGCACCGAAGAGTGTTCCGGTCTCTTCAAGGCCGAATTGACGCTGTCCCGACCTCCGCCAAGATTTGGCGCGTTCTTTTTCCTTATCTGCGCCCGTGCGGCCCGCCCTTCAGAACCGGTCCATGCGACATGGATCCATGCGACAGGGCGGACGCGATGCTCTCCCCAGCAGGCGAGACCGGAAGAAGAAGCGGATTACAGGGGGCGAAGGAAACCGGATGGCTGTCGAAGCTGGTACGATCATCAAACATGGCTGGATGTTCATGGTGGCGAACGTGGTCAACCGCGCTGCGGGACTGCTTCTGCTGCCGCTCTATGCGAAGGTCCTGTCACCGGCGGAGTTCGGCGTCTATGCCCTGATCAGCGTCGTCGGCGACATCGTTGCGGTCATGCTGATGATCGGCATGATCAACGCCTTCACCGTCGTCTATTTCGAACATCCCGACGACCGCAGCCGGTCCCGCGTGGTCAGCACCACGATGATCGGTCTGTGGGCCGCCTCGCTGGCGCTGCTGGCGGTGGCCCTGCCGGCCGGCTGGGGCGCCAGCGACCTACTGTTCGGCGGTACCGACCAGGGGCCGATCATCGCCTTCGCCTTCGCCGGCATCGCCTTCAGCGCCGTGTTCGAACTGGCACTCGCCTATTACCGGGTCCACAAGCGGTCGGGCACCTGCCTGCTGATCTCGGTCGGCAAGGCGGTGGGGCTGATCGGCCTCAACCTCAGCTTCCTCCTGGTGATGGATCTGGGCGTGACCGGCATCTTCCTGGCCAACGCCATCACCTTCGTCGGGCTGGGCATCGCGCTGACGGTGGCGATCCTGGCGGCGAACGGCGTCGGCTTCTCCTTCGGCATCCTGAAGCGGGTGACGGTGCTGGGCCTGCCCTTCATGCCGCAGACCATGCTGGACATGGGCAACCAGTTCGCCATGCGCTATCTGGTCAACCTGCTGATGGGCGTCGCCGCGGTCGGCGTGCTGTCCTTCGGGCTGCGGCTCGCCACCATGCTCTACATGTTCCTGACCGCCTCCTTCCTGCAGATCTGGTCGGTCAGCCGGATCGAGGCGCAGGACAGCACCGCCGGGCGCGACCAGTCGGAATTCGTCTTCTACCTGTTCGTCGTGCTGCTGTCGGCGGCGGCGCTCGGCATGGCGCTGACCGCGCCGGAGGTGCTGTGGCTGATCGCGTCTGCCGAGTACGAGACGGTTCTGCCCTGCATGCCGCTGCTGGTGCTGGCCTATGTGGTCCATGGCGTTCGCATGCATGCCGAGGTCGGGCTGGTGAAGACCAAGAAGGTCGGCGTCCTGCCGGCGATCTCGCTGGGCGGTCTGGCCGTCGGCACGCTGGTCATGGCGGTGACGCTGGGGCCGCTCGGCCTGATGGGCGGCGCCATTGGCGTGCTGGTGCGCGAGCTGGTGATGCTGGGCGCCACGGAGGCGATGTGCCGCCGTCTCAGCCCGAACGAGCCGCCGCTCAGCGTGGTGCGGGTGACGGGCATCCTGGCGCCGGCCGCCATCGCCTATCTGGCCGGCCTCGCCCTGTTCGGGTTCGAAGTGAACCCGACCTTCGCCGCCGCCAAGGTCGGGCTGACCATGCTGTTCGCCGTCGCCGCCCTGTTCGGGCCGAGCTTCGGCAAGGCCGACCGCGCCATGCTGTTCCGCATGACGGCCCGATTTCGTCGCCGGCCCCAGACGGCTTGAGAGGCGGCCTGAGAGTCGGCCCGAGAGCCGCTCTGACGGCCAGCCCGACAGCCGGCGTGACAATGCTTGAACGGAGAGGATGACACCGCGATGCAGGACGCTCCGCACTACACATTTCGGCAGACGGTTGCAGCGGACGCCACCCGGTACGGCGGGGGCTCCGGCCTCGGGGCGGTGCTGAAGCTGCTGGCGGGCAACCGGATGTTCCGGGTGACCTTCACCCTGCGCAGCTGTCAGGCGCTGAACCGGATGGGTGGGCCGCTGGGGAAGCCGTTGCGCAAGCCGCTGCTCGCCGCCTGCCGGCTGCTGCACCGTTGGACGCAACATTCCGCCGCCATGGATCTTCCCTGGGAAACCCAGGTCGGACCGGGGCTGCGCATCCTGCACGGCTGGGGACTGGTGGTGAACGCCAACGCGCGGATCGGCGCCAACGTCACCCTGTTCCACGGCGTCACGCTGGGCCAGAAGGACGATCTGCTCCCCACCGGCCGCGTCACCCACTATCCGGAACTGGGTGACGGCGTCTGGGTCGGACCGCATGCGGTGGTGATCGGCGTCAGCATCGGCGACGAATGCATCGTCGCCGCCTCCTCCGTCGTCACCAAGCCGATGCCGCGGCGCAGCGTGGTCGCCGGCAACCCCGGCAAGGCAGTGGCCGAGGTCACCATCCCCGACATCCCGCATCCGGCGCCGATCGGCGGCGTGTCGGCCATGATGCCCGGCACCGCCACCTCGCCGGTCCCAGGCTGATTCCCTCAGGTCCATCCCAGGAATCGGAAAAGGGGTCCGGCAGCATTGCTGTCGGACCCCTTTTCTTCAGGCACTCACCCGATCAGACGAACCGGACAGGTCAGGCGGCGTGCGCCAGGCTGGTGTCGGTCGTGTGCAGGTCGTGATAGGTGTCGAAGGTGACGCCGATCACGTCATGGCTGGCAAGCTGCTGCGTCGTCGCCAGGTCGGCGGCGGTCGCGGTGGGCGTATCGTTGGCGGCGCTCATCGTGTGGGCCAGCAGGTCGGCCGAGCTGAGCGACGCGGCGGCGGCCTTGGCAGCCGAGGCGTCGACGATCGTGCCGGTGCCGGTGGCGTCGGCGATGGTCGCGGCGGTGGCATTGGAGATCTTCAGGCCGAAGGTCTCGTTGCCTTCCGTCACGCTGTCGCTCAGCACCTTGACCGTCACGGTCTTGGCAGTCTCGCCGGCGGCGAAGGTCAGCTTGCCACTGGTGGCGGTGTAGTCGGAGCCGGCCTTGGCGGTGCCGTCCACCGTGGAGTAATCCACCGTGACCGGGGTGCTGGAGGCGGACGACAGCTTCACCGTGAAGGTGGCGTTGGCGGTGTTGGCGGTGGTGGTCGGGGTATCGAACACCGCACCTTCCATGGCGCCCTTCACGATAGCCGCCTTGGTCGGGTTGATGGTCTTGTAGTCGTCCATCAGGACGCCGCCGACGTCACCCGATTCCGGGGTCCAGGCCCAGAAGGTCCAGCTCATCCCCTTGTCGCCGGCCGCGATGTCGCTCTTGCCGTCCAGGTTCCAGTCACCGTTCAGGTACTTGGCCATGGTCTTGGCCCAGGTCTGCTCGGCCGAGCTGGTGAACTGGCCGCCCCATTCGCCCAGCATGATCGGCGCGGTGTCGTTCTTGTACAGGTACCCCCACATCTTGTCGTACTGCGCCGGCAGGTTGTTGGGGTAGTTCGGGTCGTTCAGCCAGCTGAACTGTCCGACGCTCTGGCCGTAGGCGTGCGGCGAGTAGACCAGCTTGTTGGGGGTGTCGAAGTGGATCGGGCGCGCCTGCGCACCGGCCAGCGTGCTGCTCCACTCCGTGCCTTCGACGAACAGCAGCCAGTCCTTGTTGACGGTCTGGATGGCGTTGCCGATGCGCTCGGCGGCCGAGGCCCAGTCGGTGGCGGCGCTGCCGCCCCAGGTGGCGCTGACGCTCGGCTCATTGTGCAGGTCGGCGCCGATGACCGTCTCGTTGCCGGCATAATGCTTGGCCAGCATCTTCCAGTTGGCGATCACCGTCGATTCCGGATGCTTGTCGGTGTACCACAACCCATGCTCGTTGGTACCGGCGCCGCCGTCGTTGCGATGGTGGTCGAGGATCACCTTCATGCCGAGCTTGCCGGCATAGTCGATGACCTTGTCATAGACCTGCAGTCGGGTCAGGCCGGCCAGATCCGGGTTTTTCGAGAAGTCGATGCCGTTCGTCACGGCGGTGCTGTCGAACATCTCGTCCGACATGGTCATGCGGATGGTGTTGAAGCCGACCGACTTCATCTTTTCCAGGTGGCCCTGGTAGCTGTCGGCCCACAGGCCGGCGGGCACGTAGTTGTAGCCTTCGCCACCGAACCAGTTCACGCCGGTCAGGCGGACGGTGTTGCCGGTCTCGTCGACGATCTGGTTGCCCTGGGTGTGCAGGAAGCCCTGGATGCCGCCGGCGGTCTTGGTGCCGGTCGGCTCCGTCACCGTCACGTCGCTGACCGACAGGCTCGGCTGGGTCGGCGTGGTGGGGTTGGTCGGAGTGGTGGTGCTGCCGGCGAACCAGGACTTGTCGGCCTTCACCTCCATGGTGCCGTTCCACCACATGGCCTGCTGGCCGGCGACGACGTCCTTGCCGTCCAGGGCGCCCTTGTCGATCGACACGATGCTGTCGGTCGGGTTCACGGCATGGCCGCCGATGGTGATCTTGTTGACGTACAGGTTGCGGTCGACACCGTTGACCACAGCGTCGTTGTCGTACTGGATCTGGACCTTGTGGGCGACGTCGGCGCTGACATTCGCGTTGAAGGTGAAGTCCTTGGCGGCGGTGCCTGCCGTGCCTTCACCGATCATCTTGCCGTCGACCAGAACCTTGAAGTGGGCGTTCACGCCGCCGGCCGCATTGCCGTAGGCATTCACGACGATCGGCGTGCCGCCGGTGGTCGGGGTCGTCGGTGTGGTCGGCGTCGTGGGGGTGGTCGGAGTGGTCGGGGTCCCGGTGGCGCCGGTGAACATGTCCTTGGACATGTTGAAATCGAGCGAGCCGCTCCAGGACAGCATTTCGCGGCCGGACAGCGTGCCCTGACCTTCAGCGGCGTAGGAGACCGTCGAGCTGTTGGAAGCGATGGTCTTGCCGTTGACTTCGATCGACTTGACGATCAGGTCGCGGTACATGCCGGCCTTGTCGGTCGACAGCCAGTCGTTGTCATAAACGATCTGGACCTTGTGCGCGGCGTCGGGAGCCACTTTGGTGGTGAAGCTGTACCGGCCGGCGCTGGTGGAATTGACCGTCGCCTGGCCGACGGCGACGCCATCGACGAGGAACTTGAAATGCGGCCAGACTCCTCCGGCAGTCACACCCGAGGCATTGACGACGAAGGTCGTATCGACGGGGCTGGTTGCCATTGGAAGTATCCTCTTTTCCGTGAATTTCGCTGAAACCCAATCTGGCCGGAAAAGGTTAACGAGGTATTTCAAATTTTAGCGAAATGCGGCTCTAATGCCACTATCACTTGTGAAAAGAAAGAGACACGAAAAACCCCTTTGTCGATGCATTGCAGCAACAAAGGGGCCCGGCATGTCGGTAAGTCTTTGATATAGCGCTTTTTCGTAGCGCTCAAACGGGCATCACTTGGGCTTATGGGCCACCACGAACACCTCGGGCCGGAACAGATAGAGCTGTCCAACCCTTCCGAGCTTGCGATTAAGGGTTAACGGCAACCGTCCCAAAAATGCCTCAACCAGCTTCGCATAGCCGAGATAGGCGCGGCTGGCGAAATGCAGGTTCATCCGGCGGCGCACCGCCATTGGCAGGATGTAGACGGCTTCCACGCGGCCGAAGCCGGCCTGACGCAGCATGGCTTCCGTCTCGCCCCAGCCATATTCGCGCAGGTGCATGCAGATCGGCTCGTTCAGGCCGAACACCTCCGACAGGTCTGCCGGACCGGCGTATTTGTGCGGCATGCTGAGGACGTACTTGCCGCCCGGCTTCAGGATGGTGCGGACATTCTCCATGTGGGTGAGCACGTCTTCCGGATGCATGTGCTCCACGACATGGGTGGAGATCACGCTGTCATAACGGTCGGCCGCCTCGAAACGGGCGAGGTGGATGCCGTCGCTGTTCTTCCAGGTGACGTTGGAATCCTGCTCGATCCAGGTCGCACCGCGCTCGCGCGTCACCTCGGTGGCGACGCAGCGGTAGCCGTGGCGGGCGAGGTAGCGCAGAAGCCGGGCCTTGCCCGATCCCACCTCGTAGACGTCCTGCGGCCCGCCCAGCAGCGTCAGGAAATGGCGGAAGTCGAGGTCGTCGTTGCGGGTGTGCGCATCGTCCTCCGCCTCGTTCAGCCACGGACAGCTGGTGTAGAGCGTCGTATAGGCCTGCTCGAACACGTCCCAGCGCTCGTCCGGCTTGCTGTCCAGCAGTTCGCGGGCAAGCCGCCGCTCCAGGTCCCAATGGCGCTGCACCATCTCGGCCGTCAGCGGGTAGGTCGGCGAGAGGTGGAACTTCCGCCGGTAGCGCTCGACGAGCGCATCGTCCGCCGTGCGATCGGCGGGCAGGCGATCCATCGGCAATGTGTCGGCTGTGTTCTGCACGATCGACCTCTCCATCAGATGGGTACAGGACGCATTCAGGGACTCTAAACGGGAGCGGCACCGGACGCGCGCGCGCGAACGAGAAAGTGCGCGGGCCTATCGCAGGGGGTGGACGGCACCAACGGCTTACCCCCGCGGTACGTCATCCGGGGCGCCGTCAGCCCGACCGCGCCTTGCCGGTGCGCGCCTTCTCCCGCAGCGTCTCCACCACCGCCGTGTAGAGCGGCAGGGGCCGGGAGTCCTCGTCATAGGGGGAGGGGTGGGCATCCAGGTCCGGATGCTCCCGCGCGATGAAATTCAGGTCGGAGCGCAGGTGCCACCAGCACAGTTCCTCCACCCGCGCATTATCCAGCATGTCGGCCAGATACTGCCGGGCCAGTTGGGCCATCGCCCGGTCCTTCTCCGCGCGTGACCAGGAGCGGGGCAGGCGTGTCTCGTCCACGTCCATCTCCGTCAGATGGACGGACAGGCCCAGCTTGTCGACCGCGCGCAGGAATTTGCGCATGCCGGCGCTGTCATAGGGCTTGCCGCCGATCAGGTGGCTTTGCAGGCCGAGGCCGTGGATCGGCACGCCGCGTTTCACCGCCCCGGTCAGCCAGTCGAGCAGATAGGCGCGCTTGCGCTGCTGCCAGCCCTCGTCGATCTCGATGCCGAACTCGTTCAGCACCAGCTTCGCCTTGGGGAAGGCCCTGTGCACATGGTGGAAGAAGGGATCGAGCCATTCCGGCCCCTTCTCCGCCCCGCCGGCCGCCACCCACCACATGCCGCGGCGGAAGCCGTAGCGGTCCTGTTCCTTCGGGTGGCTCTCCACCGTCTCCCAGAAGAAGACCTCGTTGGCCACGTCGATACGGTAGAAGACATCGCCGTAGCGCTGCCGCACCGCCTCCACCACGCCGGTGAAGCGCGGCCAGACATTCTCGGCGTTCAGCGTGCCGTCCGGCGAGAAATAGGCGCTTTCCGAGATGTCCAGCTCCGCCTGCCGGCCTGCCGGAAGCTTCATGTAGGGCGGCATGCCCATATGCTGCCAGATGATTGTGTGCCAGTTCGGCGTGGCGCCGATGCTGCGCGCCAGTTCGACCGCGGCGTCGAAGCGGCGCCAGTCGTAATTGCCCTCGGTGTGCTGGAAGACGCCCCATTTGCCGCCATTCTCCGGGGTGACGACATCGCATTCGCGCGCCATCAGCCGATCGAGCATCGGGTCTTCCGGATCGATGAAATGGTCGCGGGCGGCACCGTGGCGGATGCCCAGCGCACGGCAGGCCTCGCGCAGCGTCACCGTCGGCTCCGCCGCCTGCGGCTGGGTGGCGGCGGCTTCCGCTGTCGTCGGACCGCTGGCGCCACGGCAGCTCGCCAGAACCGCACCGGCGGCTGCGGTCCACAGCAGGTCGCGCCGGCTCGGGCGCCATTGGGTCGGGTACAATTTCGGGAAACCGGGCTTCGGACGTTCGGTCATGCGGAGGGGCTCTCTCTTCCTGTCGCGGGGGCCGGTCGAAGCGGCCAGCGGCCGGTTCCGGTCATGGTGAGGCCCCTCCCTCCGGGCGCCGCAGCGTCCGGAAGGAAAGGGCCTCTGGGTCGAAGGAGCTTCAGGTCACCCCGGCTTCCCGCGTTAAGGCGCGGTCCGCAGGGTGGTGTCGCCGTAGTACTTCCGGGTCGCCATGTAGCTGTTGTAGGGACCCTGGTAACCGCGCGACGCCGCCTTCTTCAGGTTCACGTCGGTCATCACGGCCACGAACTTGCTGTGGTCGATCGGACCCAGGTCGGCGACCGCCTGCAGGTCGCTGGCGGTGGTGTGGCCCCAGCGGCTGACGAACAGCACCTTGGAGGCGGCGCCGCAGACGATGCGGGCATCCGACACGGCCAGTGCCGGGGCGGTGTCGAACACCACCAGATCGAAGTGCGGCGACAGGCCGGCCATCAGGTGGATCAGGCCGTCGACGTTGAAGCGGTCCAGCGTCTCCGGCATCAGGCGGCCGGCCGGGATCATCGCATAGGGCGCGTCCTCGCTGGTGTGGACGATCTCATCCAGGGTGGCGGTGCCGGAAACCCAGTCCGACAGGCCCTTCTTGGCCGACAGGTTGAACAGGCCGTCGATGCGCGACCGGCGGAAGTCGGTGTCGACCACCACCACGCGGCGGCCGGCCTGGGCAGCGACCTGGGCGACGGCGAGGCTCATCGAGGTCTTGCCGTCCTGCGGGCGGGCCGAGGTGACGGCGATGGAGCCGACCGGACCCAGATCCGACAGGTGGTTGCGGAACAGGGCGCGCATCGATTCCGAGAACAGCGAGAACGGATGGTTCTGGAAGATCTGGTCCAGACGGCCGCGGGTGCCGCGGGTGGAGTGGTGCGGGACGATGTGGACCGTGCCCACGCCCAGGATGCGGCGGACGGCTTCCGGGGTGCGGATGCGGCGCTGGAACAGCTCGATGCCGAAGACGATGAAGACGGCGACGGCAAGCGAGGCGACGAAGCCGGCCAGCAGCATCAGGATGCGGAACGGACCCGACGGCTCATGCGGAACCTGCGGCGCCGAGACCAGCTTGACGGCGGTCGGGAAGGCGCGGTTGTCCTGCTGGGCCTGCACCTCTTCCAGACGGCCGAGCAGGCTGTCCAGCAGCTGGCGCTTGGCCTGGGCCTCGGCCTCCAGCGTGCGCAGCGGCACCGCCTCCTCGGTCATCGTCTGATAGCCGGTCTCCAGCTTGGCGATCATCGCCTTCAGGGCGTTTTCCTGCTCGATGGCGACGTTGGCCGCCTCGCGGACGCCGCCGATCTCGTGGCGGACCTCCTGCTGCAGCGAGGAGTTCGCCTCGTTCAGGCGGGCCTGGAGTTCCTGGATGCGCGGGTGCTTCGGACCGTACTGGCGCGACAGCTGGGCCAGCTCGGTGGAGATCGAGGCGACGGTTGCGCGCAGCTGGGCGACGACGGGCGAAGCGAGGCTGCCGCCGTTGCCGGCGCTGCGTTCCAGCGTCTGGGCCTGGGCGACGGCGCGGGCGCGGGTGGCGGCGGCCTCGGCCAGACGCAGGCGGGCCTGCTCAAGTTCGGTGGTGGCCATCAGGCCGTTGGTGCCGTTCTTGACCAGACCGGCTTTGAAGCGGACGGCGTCGACCTTGGTGTCGGCGGCGGCGACTTCCTTGCGCAGGGTGCCGATGCGGTCTTCCAGCCAGGCGACGGCGCTGGTGGACAGATCGCGGTCCATCTGCTGGCGGGTTTCCATGTAGCGGCGGACGACGGTGTCCACCACCTTCTGGGCGATCTCCGGGTCGCCGGCGGTGTAGCGGACCTGGATCACGCGCGACCGGCCGACGACGCCGACCTCGAGGTTGCGGCGAACGCGGTCGAGGACGCCGTCGATGCTGTCGGCGGCGCGGGTCTCGCGCAGGTGGGTGTCCTTGGTCATGTTGTCGCCATGGGCCAGAACGGCCTGGACGACGCCCGGCAGTTCCGGACCGAACACGGCGTGGGCCTGCTCGCGCGTCCAGGCGGTGGCGCGCTCGACGAAGGGCTTCGTCTCGTCGGCCTGGACCGGCGGGTTGTACTCCTGGTTCGTCGCCAGCTTCAGGTCGGTGACGGCCTGGGACAGCACGGCGGTCGACTTCAGGATTTCGATCTCGCTGAGGATCGCGCCGTCTTCCGGCGTGATCGAGTTCAGCGCCTGGTCTTCCGCGCGGACGACGCGGACCTGCCGGTTGTCGACCAGCAGAAGGGCTTCGGAGGTGTACTTGTCCTTCATCAGCGAGACGGCGAAGGCCGACAGGGAGGTCAGCGCCAGCACGATGAGGATGATCAGCGTCTTGTGCGCCGCCAGCACCCGCAGGATGAAGCGGAAGTCGGGGCCCATCGCCGGAGCGGGGCCGTCGAACTCACGCGGCGCATGGTGGCCGACCTGGGTGGGCCACGCCGGAGCCGGCGGGCCGCCGTGGCCTCCGTTGTTGATCTGGGGAAGGTTTTCCACGTCTCAAAGCTCCTTCTGGATAGGCGACCGCCGGATCGGTGACGGAGAGATCCGGGTGGAAGCGGGCGCTGCGGCGCCCGTCCCGCGGGTTCGGAGGGATGCGGCACGGCGAAGGCGAAGGGTGCTCCAGGCGAAGCCGAAGGCACCGATGCAATAGCGGCGGAACAGGCGGCGGGGCTCCTGCGCCAGACGGAAGGCCCATTCCAGGCCGGAGCGCTGGACGGCCTCGGGAGCGCGCTTGAAGCGGCCCGCCAGGAAATCGACGATGGCGCCGCCGTTGACGATCAGCACCGGATGATCCAGTGCGTGCTTCAGCTCCGCGGCGACCTGTTCCTGCTTGGGCATGCCCATGGCGAGAAGGATCACGTCGGGCCGGTTGGCCCGCGCCTGGGCGATGTAATGCTCCACCGGGTGGAAGCCGTGCTGAAGGTCGGCGTAGCGGTGCGGCGTCGCCGCCTCCAACGCGACGCGGGCGCGGTCCAGCCACGGGGTGGCCGTGCCGTAGATCGCGACCTTGCGGGGGCTGAGGGTCTTCAGCAGCAGCGGGATGAAATCGGTGCCGTTCATGTTCAGGCCGGCCGGCATGCCCAGCACCGGCAGAACCGCCTGCAACCCGATCCCGTCGCGCAGCAGCACGTCCGACGCGCCGAAGGCGGTCAGTGCCGCGTCCGACGTCATGCAGACGTTCAGCCCGTGCGCGTTCAGGAAGGACAGCACCGTCGGACGGTCGGCCGCGCCCAGCCGTTCGATCAGGGCCCGGCGCTCGCCGTCGTTCGAAATGCACCGCATGCGCTCGATCAGTTCCAGGACCTCACGAGGATTCGGCATGCGCATCTCCCAAAAAAATGAATCGGAACAAAGCATTGAACGTTACACGACCGATCTGGCGGCCGGTCCGGCTTGACCCGGTGCCGGGCCTGTCCGCCGGGCGGCGGCGGCTAACCCGTTGGGGTCGGACCACCAAACCTGCGTGGCTCTATGTGGCCGTGCCTCCCCCCTTTTCGCACGGGCGAGATCGGCGAAACGGCGACGGATTCGAATTAGCCCGGGCTTGCTCCCATCGGGGGATTCGGCTTGCCGAATCGACCGGTCAGACCCATAAAGTGAGACCCCGGCCATAAAGAGAGACCCTGGCGCTCTATGGCTGTCGTCTGAGGGCAGGGCCTGACGGCCTTGCCGGACCGGCCGCACGGCCGATATGACCGGCCGAAGCGCTTGCATCACCGGGGCAATTTCAAGAAAAGACGATCATGACCGACGACACTTCCGACAACGCCCGTTCCGGCCGTACCCCCGGCACCGCTGACGAGTTCGACCGCCGCGACGCCCTGCGCGCGGTGGCCGCCGTGGTGCGCGGCGACGGGATCGAGGTGGATGCCGACAGCACCCCGGCGCGCTGGACGGTCGCGGTCAACCATGTCGTCCAGATCCCCGGCACCGACCGCAAACTGAAGCTGCGCTTCAAGGTGGCGCTCGGCCCCCTTCCGGACATCGAGGCCGACCTGTGGGGCCTGCTGACCATCGAGGAGGGGTTCGGCCGGCCGCAGGCCAAGGCGCTGGGCAAGCGGGTCAAGGGCGCCTGCCTGTCTTCGCCCGCCATCGCCAAGGCCAAGGACCGGGTCGACGGCTGGGTCGCGTCGATGGCGCAGCGGGCGGCCGGCTTCGGCGACTCCTGGCGGCCCAAGGGCTTCGCCGACGAGCTGGGCCGCGTCGTCGGTTTCGGCGGCCGGATCCCGCGTTTGCAGACGCTGCTCGACGCGATGGAGGAGGCCTTCTCCACCGCCGCCGCCCGTGCCGGCCTGAAGGTCCGGCGGGAGCGGCTGGAAGACGCGTCCGGCATGGGCGTCTATCTCGACAGCTTCGCCACCGCCCGTGCGATGATCCGCAAGCTGCGGCTGTTCGTCGGCCCGACCAACTCGGGCAAGACCCACGCGGCGATGGACCGGCTGGCCGAGGCGGAGAGCGGCTGCTACCTCGCCCCGCTGCGTCTGCTGGCGCTGGAAGGGCAGGAGGCGCTGGAAACGCGTGGCCGGCCGTGCAGCCTCGTCACCGGCGAGGAGCGCGACGTGCGGCCGGGCGCCGGCTTCACCTCCTCCACCATCGAGATGGTGAACACCAGCAAAGTCTGGGGTGCCTGCGTCATCGACGAAATCCAGATGATCGGCGATCCCGACCGCGGCTGGGCCTGGACCCAGGCGGTGGCCGGCGTGGCGGCGCCGGAAATCCTGATGACCGGCTCCGCCGACGCCATCCCCTATGTCAAGCGCCTGGCCGACGCCATGGGCGAGGAGCTGGAGGTCGTCGAGTTCACCCGCAAGTCGCCGCTGCGCGTGCAGGAGGAGCGGGTTAAGCTGGAGGAGGTGAAGTCCGGCGACGCGCTGATCGCCTTCTCGCGCAAGGACGTGATGGCGCTCCGCCACGACCTGCTGGGCCGCAATCACAATGTCGCGGTGATCTACGGCGCCCTGTCGCCGGAGGTCCGCCGGGCCGAGGCGCGCCGTTTCCGCGAGGGCACCGCCGACGTGCTGGTGGCGACCGACGCCATCGGCATGGGGCTGAACCTGCCGGTCGCCCGCGTCGTGCTGTCCACCACCCGCAAATATGACGGGCGGGAGGAACGCGAACTGACCGCGTCGGAGATCCGCCAGATCGGTGGCCGGGCCGGCCGCTTCGGCCTGCGCGAGGAAGGCCGTGTCGCCGTGCTGGACGGCGAGAGCATCAACCCGGTTCGCCGGGCGCTGACCTCGCCGCCGGTGCCGCCGGAAGATCCGCGCTCGTGGATTTCGCCCAACCTCAGCCATGTCGAGGCCATCGCGCAGGAGCTGGACACCGACAGCCTCGCCAAGGTGCTGCGCACCGCCGGGCAGGAACTGCTGCGCGCCAACCAGACCTTCCGCATGACCGACCTGGAGCAGCGCATCCAGGCGGCAACCGCGGTGGACCGCGCCAAGCTGCCGCTGGCCCAGCGCGACATGCTGGCCCGCTGCCCCATCGACACCCGCGACCAGAACAACCTGCGCCTTCTGGGCGGCTGGGCGGTCAACCAGGGCAGGGGCATCCCCAACGCCGCCCCCGATGCCGCCGAGCGCTTCCGCCACAGCGTCGGCACCGACGTGGAGCTGGAGAAGGCCGAGCGCGCGGTGAAGGAGTTGACCGCCTACGCCTGGCTGGCTTACCGCTTTCCCGACGCTTATCCCGAAATGGATTTGTGCCAGGAGCGCCGGGCGCACCTGAACGCCTTCATCGAGCGGACGCTCGCCGAGCGCTCGCTCGCCCGCGCCTGCCCGGTCTGCGGTGCGCGGCTGAAAGCCAACCATCGATTCCGCGTCTGCGACAACTGTTACAGCAGCCGTGTCGAGGAGCACCGCGGCGGCCGGCGCGGTCCGCCGGAGCGGGGCAATGGCGAGAAGCCGGCGCACCAGCACCATTTCCACCATCCGGTGGCGAAGGAGGGCGCCCCGGCCGGTCGCGCTCCCGGCCGGAACGGGCCCCCCACCGGCCCCCGCACCGGCCGAGGCCCGAAGCGGCGTGGTGCGACACCGTAAAGGCAGGTTCAAGCCGCAGCGCTGCTGTCCTTGCCTGCCCCCTCGCGCTTCGGCCAGCCAATCTCCTCGACCGCGCCGTTCTCGCCCAGGAAGTAGCGGCGGAGCGGCGTCAGGTCGGCTCCCAGTTCATAGACCAGCGGCCGGCTGGTCGGGATCTCGAACAGCGGGATGTCCTGGTCGTCGACATTGTCCAGGTGCTTGACCAGCCCGCGCAGGCTGTTGCCGTGGGCTGACACCAGAACCCGCGCCCCCAGCCGCAGCGCCGGAGCGATCTCGTCGCGCCAGAAGGGAATGACGCGCTCGGTGGTGTCCTTCAGGCTCTCGCCGCGCGGCAGGTTCGCCTTGGCGAGCCCGGCATAGCGGCGGTCGGTGACGGCCGACCGCGGATCGTCCGGTTCGATGGCCGGCGGCGGCACGTCCCAGCTTCGCCGCCACTGGAACACCTGCTCGGCCCCATGGCGCTCCGCCGTCTCCGCCTTGTTCAGCCCTTGCAGTGCACCGTAATGCCGCTCGTTCAGGCGCCAGTGCTTGTGCACCGGCAGCCACAAGCGGTCCATGTCGCGCAGGACGAGGTGCAGCGTCTCGATTGCCCGGCTCAGCACCGAGGTGAAGGCGATGTCCACGTCGATGCCGGCCGCCTTCAGCAATTCGGCAGCTTTGTGGGTCTCGGCGATGCCGTGGTCGGTCAGGCCGACGTCGGTCCAGCCGGTGAAGCGGTCTTCCGCATTCCACACGCTCTGGCCATGGCGCAACAGAATCAGTCGGTGCATGGCGGCTCTCCCTTCCAACTCCGGCACTCCATCGCCGGGCACATGAGAGTTGAAACAGGGCTGTAACTGAGCCGGTTCCCGCGACAAAACGGCGCAGCATCGGGCGGTCCTGGGTCGGCGGCGGGCACCTTGCGGTTTCAATCCGATTTCATGATTGCTTCCACAGACACCAATTATGTCAGCGGCGAAATCGTGGCGACATACGCGAACAATAATCCTGCGGTACGGTCACCTCATTCGAACATGCCGGCCTCGCCGGCCACAGCGGAAGGGAAGGGCCGATGACGCAACCGAACACGGAATCGCAGACTTCATCCGGCACCGCGGGCCTGCGGGGCGCAACGCCGAACCATTCCGATTATCGCCCCAGCAACCTGACAACCTTGCGTACCGAGGCCACGATGCTGCATCATCATGACGTCATCTCCAGAGCCGTTTCGACCGACCGCGAGATCACTCTGGAGGCGCTTCGTGTGTTCACCTATCTGAGCCGGAGGCTCCATTTCGATCGCTCCGTTCCGGTGCTCCAGTCCGAACTGGCTGATGCGCTGGGCATGCAGCGGCCCAATGTGAACCGGGCCATCAAGCTGCTGGAAACCAAGCAGATCCTTCTGCGGGAATCCAAACTGGGGCGCGCGATCACGTTCCGGTTGAATCCGGGACTGGAGGGCGGCCGGGCGTGAGTGTTTGGTCAGGGATGGAATGATCGTCGAGACACGTGAACTGTACTTCACCAATTCCGCCCTGAAGAAAGCCCTCGCCTGGTACCAGAAGGCTCCGAACCAGACGGATCTGCCGCTGGGCGTCGTCACCACGGTGACGCCAACCTCCGATGGCGGTCTGTCGGTCCAAATCCAGCAAAGCGGCGCCTCCAGATCGCGGGAGGTTGTCTTCACCCCCAGCAAGACGCTGGCGCTGCTTCTGCTGTTCTGCCGCCGCCAGAAAGTCCCGATCCCCCGCGATGCCGGCAAGGAGATCGAGGCGGCGGATGACGGCCTGATCCTCATCGTGCGTGGCGAGACGCAGACGTCCGCACCCCCTCCCTGATTTGACCGTCCCGTTCTTACGACGCCGCCGCGCCTCCCGCGCGGGCGGCCCATTTGCGTTTCCGACGCCTGGACCGCAACCGGCAAAAGTGGCGGCGTACTTTATCTAAAGTAGTGAACAAGCTCGCAATCGCGGTCGGAGCTTTCCACGGTTCCGCTCAACCTGCCTTGACCTAATGGGCAGGTGATTACGATGTTGGTCATAGTCGCCAAGACTGATCGCGTGACATTTCTTCCTGTGATATTGTTCCTCTGGCTAATGGAGCTAAGCTTTAGTTCCAAACCGTCAACCGAACGGGGAACTGCGGGTTGATTTGTCATTCGAACATTCGGAAAAGTTGAAACTTAATCTTGGCTGCTTCGCCCGTCTCGATTGGCATCCCAGTCGCTGGCGATCCGGCCGCTCTCCTGTCACCCGCCCAGTTCCGCCACCGCCCAGGATTTCCCGCCGATGACCGTCACCGACCAGTCGCCGCCGCTTTGGAAGGAGCTTCGGCATCGTCTGCCGCTGATCCAGCCAATGCCCGTGTGACCGGGCCGATGTCATCGCCACAGATGCCTCCGTCTTCCCTGTCGTTAGCCGCCGGCCCCGGCCGTCTCGCCGCCTCTCCACGGATGCTGGTCGCCTTCCTGTGCGCCATGCTGGCGCTGCTGGGGACGGCCTCCTGGGCCGCCGTCACCGCGCTCGACTATCGTGACACGCTCGACCGGGCCGAGAAGGACGCACGGGAAGCGGCCATCCTGTTCGACAGCCATGCGCGCGGCGTGCTGGATTCCAGTGTCGGCCTGCTGGAGCAAGTCGCCGGCCGGATGGACGGACGTGGCCTGGCCTCCTGGGGACAGCGCACGTTGCCCGAGGCGATGGCTGTGGAGCGCAACGGCCGCGTCACGCTGCTCAGTGCCGACGGGACGGCGCTCTACGGTCCCACCGTCGCCTTCGCCGAGCCGGAAACCAGCGACGGCCTGTCGCTTCTGGTCCGTCCCTTATCGGCGGAGGAGGAACGTCGGATCCTGCCGGCCTTCGGGCATGTGGCGGGGCAGCCGGCCATTCTTCTCGCCCGCCGCATCCACACTGCGGCGGGCGTTTTCGACGGTGCGATCCTGGTGGCCGTGCCGCTGGCGGCCCTGGAGCCGATGCTGAAACCCTTCGACGCGAGCGCCCGCTCGGTCGGTCTGTACCGCCCCGACGGCGTCCGCCTCGCCGGCGCGGGTGCTCCATCGCTCGGCCCGCTGCCACGGCTCGAAGCCGGAACCATCCGGGTCGATGCGAAATGGATGGTGAACGGCAAGCCCTCGATTCTCGGATTGAAGCGGATGGCCGGCCTGCCGGTCCTGTCGGTGGTGACGATCCCGCGCACCAGCGTGCTGGATCCCTGGTATGTCCGGATGGAGCGCGGTCTTATCGTGGTGGTTGCCGGCGTCGCCGCATTGGCAGGCCTCTCCCTGCTCGGCGCCGCCAGCCTGCAACGGGAGGCGCTGGCCCGTCAGGCCCTGACGGAGGCGAACGCCCAGCTTGAACAGGCCAATGTCCAGCTGGAGCAGCGGGTGGAGGAGCGCACCGCAGCACTCAGCGCCCTCAACGTGAAGCTGAGCCGCGCGCTGGAGGAAAAGGAACGGGCCAATCAGGCGAAGGGCCGTTTCCTGTCGGCTGCCAATCATGATTTGCGTCAGCCTTTCCAGGCCTTGCGGCTTTTTCATCATATTCTGATGGAACGCCTCGCCAACACCCGCGACCATGCCATCGCCGAGAAGATGGGCGAGGCTTTGGACGCCGGCGAGAAGCTTCTGCATGCTCTGCTGGAGGTGGCGACGCTGGATGCCGGCGTGGTGCGGCCGCAGTTGGCCGACGTGCCGGTGTCGGCGGTGTTCGAGGATCTGCTGGCCGAATTCCGCGGCATGGCGGCGGAAAAGGGGCTGGTCCTGCGCGCAATGCCCACCCGGATGGTGATCCGGACCGACCGCACGCTGCTGACCCGAATGCTGGGCGATCTGGTGCGCAACGCCATCCGCTTCACCGACGAGGGCCGCGTCACCATCGGCTGCCGCCATCAGGGCAGCCGTCAGGGCCGGTGGCTGCGCGTAGAAGTGTGGGACACTGGAACCGGCATCCCGCCAGAACAGCTCGACAACATCTTCGAGGATTTCGTCCAGCTCGGCAATCCGGAGCGCGACCGCCGCCAGGGTCTCGGCCTCGGCCTCGCCAAGGTGCGTCGCAAGGCGGCACTCCTGGGCCACGCGGTGGAGGTCCGGTCGCATCAGGGCCGCGGTTCGGTCTTCGCGGTCAGCGTGCCGGTGGTCGGAACCGAACGGGTGTCGACCGCGGCGCCGGTGCAGGACGCCGATCCGGTGGTGGCCGGCGACCGGTTGATCCTGGTGGTGGAGGATGACCCGATCCAGCGCGATGCCGTGCGGCTGCTGCTGGAAAGCTGGGACTATCGCGTTGTCGTCGCGGATGAGGGCGAGACTGCGCTGGCGCTGATCGGCGGGGCCAGGCTCCAGGCCGGCTCCCCAAAGGCCGGCTCCATGCCCGACACGACCGTTCCCGACCTCATTGTCAGCGATTTCCGCCTGCCGGGCCGGCTGACCGGCGTGCAGATGGTGGCGAAGGTGGGGGAGCGGCTGGGCCGTCCGGTGCCCGGCCTGATCCTGACGGGCGACACCGCGCCCGAACGCATCCGCGAGGCCGTCGCCACCGGCTGCCGGCTTCTGCACAAGCCGGTGTCGCCGGAGGAGTTGCGCGGCGTCATCGCCTCCATCCTGTCGGAACGGGGCCGTCCGGCCGACGGCGGGGAACCGGCCATGGAGAACGAGTCCGCGGCATGAGTTAACCCTTTCTGAAGTTGGCCTGCCGCACACTGGTGCCGGGAAAGGGAGTTCACGGGACCATGGTGCAGAATCGCACGCTCAGGCGCCTCGATCAGGCGCAGCTCGATCAGGCGGTGCGGAAACACGAGATGTTCCGCAATGCCCGTGTCGGTGGGGCGCGTGCAAACCTGTCTTTCTGCGATCTGTCCGGCCTGGATTTATCGGGACGCGATCTGGCCCATGCCGATTTCGTCGGCGCCAGCCTGCGCGGCGCCGACCTGTCCGGTGCGCGGCTCGACTGTGCTTCCTTCTTCGTCGCCGACCTGCGGCAGACCAATTTCGACGGGGCCAGCCTGATCAAGACCGACCTGCGCGGCGCCTGTCTGCGTGGCGCCATCCTGGTCGGCGCCAACCTGTTCGAGGCGGATCTGCGCGACGGCTCCCTGGCCGAGAAGGACCGCTCCGGCCATCTGCACATGGTGCAGATCGAGTCCAGCCCGGCGGAAGCCGACGGTGCCGACCTGTCCGGGGCCAACCTGACCAACGCCCGGATGTCGGGCATCATGGCGGTCCATACCGACTTCTCGGACGCGGTGATGCGCGGGTGCAAGCTGGTGCGGGCGACCATGCGCGGCGCCAATTTCACCGGCTCCAACCTGGAAGGAGCCGACCTGTCCGGCGCCGATCTGCGCGGCGCCTGCCTGCGCGGCGCGGTACTGACCGGCGCCACCATGGTGATGGCCGACCTCACCGACGCCGACGTGGAAGAGGCGCTGACCGACAAGCCGGTCGGCCGGGTGGTGGCGGAACTGGGGCGATCCCTGGAAGACCTGCTGGCCGACCATATGACCTGGGTGGGGTCGAGCGGGGCACAGGGCGCGATGCTCGACCTGTCCGGTTTCGACCTGCGCCATGCGCCGTCGCTGGCTCACATGTGCCTGACCATGCTGCGCGCGGCCGGCGCGACGCTCTACGGCCTGGACCTCTCCGGCGTGCAGATGCAGGCCGCGGTGCTGGACCGCGCCGACATGCGCGGCGCTAAGCTGACGGACGGCGACCTGCGCGGCATCAGCCTGCGGAACGCCAAGCTGAACAATGCCGACCTGCGCAACGTCAACCTGCGCCCCCTGGTGTTCGACGAGCAGCGGTCCCGTCCGGCCGACCTGTCGGGGGCGAAGCTGCGTTATGCCGATCTCAGCGGCGCCTGCCTGCGGTCGGTCAATCTCGGCAATGCCGACCTGTCCTTCGCCAACCTGCGCGGCTGCGACCTCGCCAGGACCGATCTGACCGGTGCCAAGCTGTTCGGCGCCAAGCTCGAACGCCGCGCCCTGAACGAGGGGGTGATCCTGGACGGCGTCGCCGGGCTGAAGACTTAGGCGGCCGTCCGCGACAGCTTCCGGGTCAGCCGGCGCAATTCCAGGGCGGCCCGGTCGGCGATGCGCTGCGCCTCCACCAGCACGCCGGTGAGGTCGCCGACCTCCGGCGCGATCTCGCCCGCGGCATCGGACATCGCGTCCAGTTCGGCGGCGGCCTTTTCGATCAGCCCGGTCACGACGCCGGCGGCACCGGTGGTGGAGTCGAAGCCAGTCATCCCAGTTACCCTTTTAAAAATAAGGTTATTAGGAGTGTGTCGCAATCCGCCGCCTTGTGCAACGGCTTCTGCCGCGCTGCACACATCACCCATGGATTGCCGCAGGCAGTGCCTGCTTGCACGGCCTGCGGTGGCGGCGGTACACACGGGAAGGCTGCCTGGAGTGGAAAGGTCAAGACGATGCCGGGAACGGTTCCATCCGACCGCGTGACCGCGGCCGCCGCCGCCCTGACGGTCTTTCTCACCGACCGGCAAATCGACGCCGGCAAGCTCAACCGCTTCACCGCGCTCTGCGACGAGATCCGCCGGACCATGGAGTTCGACGACCGGATGGAGCTTGCCGAACGGCTTGAGCGCGACGTGCCGGTGAACGACACGATCCGGCTGCGTTCCGTGCTGTTCCATCTGACCGGCGATCTCTATCACCTGGAGCGCATCCTTCACTACCTGATCCTGGGCGGCGACAGCGCCGATCCGGCGGCGCTGCATTACACCCACTGGTGCATCTCGCGGCAGCTGTTCCTGGGAACCGCCAGCGGCGAGAAGATGGCGACCTTCGTCGCCTGCGACCTGTTCCGCTATTACACGGCGATGGTCAGGCAGATCGCGCGGCGCTGGGGGCTGACACCGGCGCGGGCGGCCTTTCGCGACGGGCCGATCCGCCGCGTCGCGGTGGTGACCAACCAGTTCACCAACCAGGGGCATCAGCCGACCCGCGACTGTTTCGACTTCGCCGCCCGCATGCAGGACGATTTCGGGCTGGACGTCGCCATCATCAACGTCAACGGCATGCCCGCCAGGGTCGAGAATGTCTTCGTCCCGCCGATGGTGGCGGAGGTCGCGGCCGATCTGGAAGGCGTCTACGCATTGAAGATGTTCGGCCGGCAGGTGAAGGTCGCCTCCTTCACCGAGCCGGCCTTCAGCCAGGACAAGCTGCGCGTCATCGTCGAGGCCATCGACGGCTACGATCCGGATCTCATCGTCGCCTTCGGCGGGTCCAACATCGTGGCCGACCTGTACGCGGAGGCCGATGCCCGGCCGGTGGTCGCCATCCCCACCACCTCCAGCATTACCGTCTCGCTCGCCCACATCGTGCTGGGGTACGAGGAGAACGACCACACCCGCTCCATCCCGGCGCTCTACCGGGCGCCGTTCGCCCGCCGTTTCCGCCCCTTCACCTTCGGCTTCACGCCGCCGCCGTCCGACGGCAAGCGCGTCGAAACCGGCTTCCCCGACGACACTGTCCTCTTTGCGGTGGTCGGCACCCGCCTGGACCTGGAGGTGGGGGCGGAAACCCTGGAACTGTTCGACGAGGTTCTGGAGCGCTGCCCGGACAGCGCGCTGGTCTTCGCCGGGGAAGTGAAGGAACTGCCGGGCCGCCTTGCCGCCTTGCGCAATCGGGGACGCATGCGCTGCCTCGGCCATCTCCCCGACATCCGCGCCTTCTATGCCCGCTGCCACGTCTTCCTCAATCCGCCGCGCCAGGGTGGCGGCGGCGGCGCCTCCTATGCCCTGGCGGAGGGGGTGCCGGTGATCAGCTATGGTTCGGGCGATGTCGCCAGCAATGCCGGCCCGGCGTTCTGCGTGTCCGACCGCGATGCCTATCTGGCGCGTGCCGTGACGCTCGCCACCGATGCCGAGGCCCTCGCCGAGGCCAGGCTTGCGGCCAAGGCGCGCTTCGTCAAGATCGGCGACCGCACCCGCTGCGTCGAACGGCTGCTCGCCTATGGCGAGGAAGCGCGGACCCTGCTGCGCGGCGGCGGACCGGCCACCGGAAATTAACCTTCCTTCATGATTTCGTGAAAGACTGGGTCCGTCAGACCGATCCGATTGGAAAACCTGCCCGTGTCGAATGCCGCTCCAGGCCATGCCAACGGCCGTCTCCCCAGCCGACCGCCGATGTCCATCGCGGGGCGCCCAATCGGCCAGGGGCATCCGCCCTACCTGATCGCGGAGATGTCGGGGAACCACAATGGCGACCTCGGCCGTGCCCTGGCGCTGGTGGATGCGGCGAAGGAGGCGGGGGCCGACGCGGTCAAGCTGCAGACCTACACCGCCGACACCATCACCATCGCCCATGACGGTCCCGGCTTCCGGCTGGAGGGTGGGCTCTGGAATGGACGCACCCTGCATGACCTCTACCGCGAGGCGCATACCCCGTGGGACTGGCACGCCCCCCTGTTCGAGCGGGCACGGTCGCTCGGGCTGACCATCTTCAGTTCTCCTTTCGACGAGACCGCCATCGAACTGCTGGAGGAACTTGACACCCCGGCCTTCAAGATCGCCTCCTTCGAGGTGATCGACCTTCCCCTGATCCGCCGTGCCGCACGGTCCGGCAAGCCGCTGATCATCTCCACCGGCCTTGCCACGCTGGGAGAGATCGAGGAGGCGGTGGCCGCGGCGGGCGATGTCCCGCTCGCCCTGCTGCACTGCGTCAGCGGCTATCCCACTCCGCCGGAAGACTGCAACCTTCGGACGATCACTCATCTGGCCGAGGCTTTCGACGGTGTCACCGCCGGTCTGTCCGACCACAGCCAGGGCATCGCCGTGCCGGTCGCCGCCGCGGTGATGGGAGCGACGGTGATCGAGAAGCACTTCACCCTGTCGCGCGCCGACGGCGGTGTCGACAGCGCCTTTTCGCTGGAGCCGGCGGAGTTCAGGGCGATGGCCGACGCCGTGCGCACGGCGACCGCCGCCATGGGCTGCGTCGATTACGGGGTGAAGCCCAGCGAGGCCGGTGGTCGCGACTATCGCCGTTCCCTCTTTGTCGTTGCCGACGTGGAGGCGGGGGAGCCGCTGACCGCCGCCAATGTCCGTTCCATCCGCCCCGGCTTCGGGATGGCGCCCAAGCATCTGCCGGAAGTGCTGGGCCGCCGCGCCGTCCGCCGCCTTCGCCGGGGCGAACCGCTGGGCTGGGACATGCTGGCGCCTCCAGGGGAGGGGCCGCATGGCTAAGCCTCCGAACGGGCAGAAGATCGTCGCCATCTCGCAGGCGCGCATGACCTCGACCCGGCTGCCGGGTAAGGTGCTGATGCCGGCCGCCGGCCGTCCGCTGCTGGCCCATCATCTGGAGCGGCTGTCCCGCACGCCCGGCCTGGATGCGGTGGTGCTGGCGACGACGGTGAATGCCACCGACGACCCGGTGGTGGAGTGCGCGCAGGGACTTGGCGTCGCCGTTTTTCGCGGCGACGAGCAGGATGTGCTGGGCCGCTTCGCCGGCGCGGCCGCGCTGGCCGACGCCGATCTGGTGGTCCGCGTCACCGCCGACTGTCCGCTGATCGACCCGGCACTGGTCGGCCGGCTGATCGCCGCCTTTCAGGACGGCCAGCCGCTGGACTATTTGTCGATCGACAGCACACGCTATCCGCGCGGCCTGGACGCCGAGATCTTTCCGCGCCGTCTGCTGGACGAGGCGGCGGTGAACGCCACCGACCCGGCGGAGCGGGAGCACGTCACCCCCTACCTATACCTCCGCCCCGACCGTTTCCGGCTGGGGACGGAGCTGGTGCCCGACCTGCCGCTGGACAGCGATCTGGAAGGTCAGCGCTGGTGCGTGGATGAACCCGCCGACTATGAACTGGTGCGCCGCCTGCTGGAAGCGCTCTTGCCGGTCAACCCCGTCTTCGGCTGGCAGGATTGTTGCAAAACTCTTCGTGACCACCCCGATTGGGTGGACATCAACCGCTCGGTCCGGCAAAAGTCGCTGCACTGACCCGGTGCCGGTTCGACCAAGGAGAAAAAACAGATGAATCGCAACGAATTCCTTCTCGCTCTTGACGAGATGCTCGAACTGGATCCCGGCACGCTGACCGGCGACGAGGCCCTGGAATCGCTGGAGGCCTGGGATTCGTTGGCGGTCATCAGCTTCATCGCGCTGGTGGACGAGAAGACCGGCGTCGTGGTCGAGGGCGAGAAACTGGCCAAGGCCAAGACGGTCGGCGACCTGCTGGCCCTGGCGGGTGCGCCGGTCGCGGCCTGAGCGGTGCCCGTTTCCCGGCCTGTTTCAGCCCGCCCCGTTTCGGCCGGCCCTGTTTCGGAAGGAAGCCGTCTGCGCGCCGGTGTCGCCACCGTCGCCGGCGGCCCTGCCGCTTATCTTTCGGTGGGCAGCGGCGGCGTGCCCGTGCTGCTTTTGCATGGCTTTGCCGGCGACCGCCTGACCTGGCAGTTCAATCTGTCGGCCCTGTCGGCCCGGCGGCGTGCCATCGCCGTCGACCTGCCGGGCCATGGCGGATCGACGCCCGATGTCGGCAGCGGCCTGGTTTCCGACTTCGCGCCGTGGCTGCTCGAATTCCTCGACGGGCTGGAATTGCCGCGCGTGCATGTGGTCGGCCATTCGATGGGCGGCTATGTCGCGCGCGAACTCGCCACGGTGGCGCCCGACCGGGTGGCGAGCCTGACCCTGCTGTCGAGCGCCGGCCTGGGCACGGCATTCGACCTGGGCTTCCTGCAGCGGGCCATAGCCCCCGCCGATGCGGCGGAAGGACGCGCCTGCGCCGAACGGCTGTTCGCCGGCCCCTCGCCGCTGATTCCCCGCTTCGGCGAGGTGCTGCACGCGCAGGGCGCCGACCCGGTCCGCCGCGCCGGATTGGAGCGCATCGTCGCGGAGTCCTTCGCCGCCCATGCCGGTGGCGGACCGCCGGTGGACTGGAGCGCCTATCCGATGCCGATCCAGGTGCTGTGGGGCCGCGAAGACCGCATCATCCCGATGCCGCCGGCCGACTGGCTGCCGCCGGCCGCACTCTACCGGGTGTTCGACAATGCCGGCCACCTGCCGCATATCGAGGCCGCCAGCCCGGTGACCGCCGCCATCCGCAGCTTTCTGGACGGCTGCGATGACGGTCAAGCCCGGCCGTCCGATCCGTTGAGTTGAAAAGACCATGACCGACAGCATCTTCGCCCTGATCGCCGAGGAACTCGGCCGCATCGCCGCTGACAAGGGGGAGGTGCTGCCGCCCCTGACGGCAGACAGCCGTTTCCTCGACGGCGATCTGCCCATCGATTCCCTCGACCTCGCGACGCTGCTGGTGGTGCTGGAACAGCGGACAGGCCAGGATCCCTTCCGCGAGGGCTTCCGCCAGTTCACCACCGTCGGCGAACTGGCGGCGCTCTACACCGTCCCGGCATGACCGGCCGCCGCCCCGACTGGCTCCATCCCGCCTTCCGCCTGATCGAAGGGGAGGACGTCTTCGTCTGGGCGGATCTCGCGGCACTGCCGGTTCCGGCGGGCGGCGTCGTGCAGGCCGACCGGCCGTCGCGCGTGCTGGCCGCTCTGGCGGCGGCGGAAGCGGCGGGGAAGGGCCTGCTGCTGGCTCGTGGCGCAGTGGATCCGAAGGGCTGGCAGCTGGGGCAGGGCTTCACCGTCACGCTGGAGAGTTCCGGCACCACCGGCGCGCCCAAGCGCTTGCGCCATGACTTCGCCCGGCTGCGCGGCCGGCTGCGCGGCGCGGCGGAGGACGGGGCGCGCTGGCTGCTGAGCTACGATCCCGGCGCCTTCGCCGGCCTTCAGGTGATGCTGACCGCCGCCGCCGCCGGGGCTCTGCTGGTCGCGGTGCCCGGTGGCAGTGGCGGCACCATCGCCGCCCTGGCGCAGGCGGCGCGCCGTCATGCCGTGACCCATGTCAGCGGCACGCCCAGTTTCTGGCGCGCCTTCCTGATGGCGCTCGGCGATGCGGAACTGCCGCTGGCCGCGGTGACGCTGGGGGGCGAGGCCGTTGACCAGCCGCTTCTCGACCGGCTGGCAGCGCGATTCCCCCATGCCCGCCTGCGCCATATCTACGCCTCGACCGAGGCCGGTGCGTTGTTCGCCGTCGCCGACGGCCGCGCCGGCTTTCCCGCTGCTTGGCTGGACGACGCACCCGACGGGCTGGCGCTCCGCATCGTCGACGGCGTGATGGAGGTGCGCAGCCCGCGCGCCGCCCCCGCAGTGGCCGACGGCGAGGGCTGGCTGTCCACCGGCGATCTGGTGGAGCGCCAGGGCGACCGGGTGCTGTTCGCCGGCCGCCTCGATGGGTTGGTCAATGTCGGTGGGGTGAAGGTCTCCGCCGAAGCGGTGGAACGCCGCCTGCTGGCGGTCGACGGGGTGGCCGATGCCATGGTCATGGCCGTGCCGAGTCCGATCACCGGCCATCTGCTGACCGCCACCATCGTGGCGGCGCCGGGCGTGGACGAGGCAACGTTGCGCGCTGGCCTGCGCGCCGCCGCCGCCGATCTGCCGCCTGCCGCCCGCCCGCGCGCCCTGACCTTCGCCGACCATATCCCGCTGAGCGCTGCGGGCAAGAAGAGCCGAAAGGGACCACAATGACCGCTGCCCATCCGACCGTGGAAGACGGCTCCCAGGCCAAACGGCACATCGTCGTCACCGGTGGCAGCCGCGGCCTCGGCCTCGCGTTGGTGGAGGCGTTGCTGGCCGACGGCTACCGGGTCTCCACCTGCAGCCGCACCCCGTCGGACGCGCTGGAGCGGCTGTCCGGTCCCGACCTGTTCTGGCACCCCTGCCGGATCGGCGATGGGGCGGAGGTCCGCGCCTTCTTCGACGCCGCTGTCGCCTGGGGCGGCAATTCGCCGCTGTGGGGGCTGGTCAACAATGCCGGCATCGCTCGCGAAGGCCTGCTGGCAACCTTTCCGGAGGTCGATGCCGAGGCGGTGATCCAGACCAACCTGACCGGGGCGCTCCAGGCCGCCCGCGCCTTCCTGCGCGCCAAGCTGGTGGCTCGTGGAGCGGGCGCACAGGGTGGGCGCATCGTCAACATCTCCTCCATCATCGGACAGCGCGGCTATGTCGGTCTGGCCGCCTATTCGGCGTCGAAGGCCGGGCTGGACGGGCTGGCCCGGGCACTGGCCCGGGAAGTCGGGCGGCGGGCGATCACCGTCAATTCGGTGGCGCCGGGTTATCTCGACACCGAGATGTCGGGCAGCCTGTCCGACGGGCAGCGCGACCAGATCGTGCGCCGCACCCCGCTGGGCCGGCTGGGCACCGCGGCGGACGTGGTGCCGCTGGTCCGTTTCCTGCTGAGCGACGGCGGTGGCTTCATCACGGGTCAGTCCCTTACAGTGGACGGCGGCATCACCTGCTGAGGCCGCTTGTGATGCTGCAGGAAAACGGGGGAGGCGGAGATGGTCGCCAGCCGGATCGACGGGGTGTGCGTGCGCGGCATCGTCGGCTGCGTGCCGGACGGGCGTGAGACGGTTGCGGATCTCGCCCGCCGCTTCGGTGAGGAGGCAGCCCGCAAGGTCGCCGCCGCCACCGGGATCGAGGAGCGGCGGATCGTTGCCCCCGGACAATGCACCAGCGACCTTACCGAGGCCGCCGCCCGCCGCCTGCTCGACGGATTGGGGTGGGAGCCCGACAGCATCGACCTGCTGGTTCTGGTGACCCAGACCCACGACCAAACGCTGCCCGGCACCGCGTCTCTGCTGCACCGGCGGCTCGGGCTGCGCAAGGGCGCGGCGGTGCTCGACATCACCCATGGCTGCTCCGGCTTCGTCTATGGGCTGTGGGTCGCCGGCGGGATGCTGAGGCCCGCCGGGCGGCGGGCGCTGCTGCTGGTCGGCGACACCACCTCGCGGCTGATCGACCCGGAGGACCGGGCGGTCGCCCCACTGTTCGGCGATGGGGCCGCCGCGGTGGCGCTGGAGCTTGACGACAGGGCGGAACCGATCGCCTTCGACCTGGGCAGCGATGGGGCCGGTGCACCCTATCTGGCGGCCGACGGCGGGGCGATGCGCCATCCGGACCGGCCGGCACGCCTGTTCATGGACGGGACCCAGGTCTTCGCCTTCACCCTGCGCGAAGTGCCGGGAAGCGTGCGTGCCGCGCTCGACGGCGCCGGTTGGACCACGGACATGGTCGACCACCTCGTCCTGCATCAGGCCAATGCCCAGATGATCCGCCATCTGGGCCAGAAGCTTGGCGTCGCTGCCGACCGCACCGTCGTCGCCCTGCGCGAGGTCGGCAACACCAGTTCCGCCTCCATTCCGCTGGCACTTGCCGCTTCGCTGACCGACAGCCTGACCGCCGGCCCTCGCCGGCTTCTGCTGTCCGGCTTCGGCGTCGGCTGGTCCTGGGGCAGCGCGGCGCTCGTCGCCGGGCCGCTGGCGGTGTGCGAAACGGTTGTCCTGCCCGGCAGGAAATACCCGGCAGAATCTGCCGCCCCGGCAAGCCCTGCCGCCTGACCGGCAGAATTTGCCGATGGATAGGCAAAATTTGCCGGGCTGTTTGCTACCCACCGGCACGGATTACCAAGCAAACCCGGCAAATTTGAACTGGCCCGCTTTTTGCCTACCCCTTTGGCGGGGGAATTAGTCCCCTTCCGGTTCAAGCGCCTCGAAAGCAGTGCGCTTCCGGACATTGATCCTCCAAAGGAGTGGCTACCATGGCCGGCAACGTTACCCTGTCCTCTTCCATGCGGACCAACCTCCTGCAGCTGCAAAGCACGCAGGAGCAGATCAACAAGAAACAGAACATCCTGTCGACGGGCAACAAGGTCAATACCGCCCTCGACGGCCCGACCGCCTTCTTCTCGGCCAAGGGTCTGAATCAGCGCGCCGGCGACCTGACGTCGCTGAAGGACGCGATGGGCCAGTCGATCAGCACCATCCAGGCCGCCGACAAGGGCCTGACCTCGATCGACTCCATGGTCGACCAGGCCAAGGGTCTGACCACAGCCGCTTATGCGGCTCTGGGCAACGATGCCGCCTCCGTCGCCACCCGCAAGTCGCTCGCCGCCCAGTTCAACACGCTGCGCGGCCAGATCGACAAGCTCGCCGCCGACAGCGGTTACGGCGGTAAGAACCTGATCGCCGGCAACGGCATGAGCATGGAGAGCACCAGCGCCTCCCGTGCCGCCGTCAACAGCATGACCGGCGTCGACAACGCCCGCGTCACCAACGTGCAGTCGGCCGACACCTACTCGATCCGCGTCAAGGGCGACGGCTCGATCGAAGGCAAGACCTCCGACATTTCCAGCGCGGAAAATGCGCACGGCTTCACCGGCCTGAAGCTGTCGGGCACGATGTCCGGCACGTCGGGCAGCTTCTCTGACGTCCAGATCGAGGTGCGCGGCGCCAACGGCCGTTCCCGCGACTTCATCGTGACGGACGGCACCGAGAGCCGCACGATCTCCTACTTCGACAATACCCAGACCACCTCGACCGCCCTGACGACGGCCGCCAAGACCGGTTCGGCCCAGGTGTCGACGGTGAATGTCGGCGGGACCATCGAAGAAGGCGACATCTTCACCATCACGGTGGAAGGCCAGTCCTTCAGCTACACCGCCACGAAGGGTGACGTCGCCGTCGGCCAGAACGCTTCGGCCCAGGTGGCCGCCCAGTTGAAGGCCTCGATCAGCACGGCCCTCACCGGTACCGGCCGCCTGGTCGGCAAGGACGTCGCCTCCGCAACCGTCACGGCAACCGGCACGATCACCCTCACCGGCAACGCCACGGCCGGCGCGGTGACCGACTTCACGCTGACCTCCAGCGCCACCAACGCGCTGACCAAGAAGATTTCGGAAAGCTTCGCGTCGGGCACCATCGTGTCCTTCACGGTCGACCGCCGCCTGCTGGAAGCAGCCAACAACCAGGGCAACGGCATCTCGACCATCGAGAAGAAGGTCGATCTGCAAATCCAGGTCACCAACTCCAACGGCGCCCAGGTCACCCGTGACGCCACGAACGACAAGGGCGACGGCAAGCTGACGGGCGGCGATCAGGCGTTCGCCTTCGACAGCGGCACCGTGCACCTGGACGTCGATGCGAAGACGATCAAGAAGGCGGCTTCGGCCAACTGCTCGGCCAACATCGTCACCAAGCAGATTTCCGACGCCAACTCCAAGAACGACATCACCGTCCAGCTGAACGAGACGAACACGAACGCGATCACGGTGAGCGCGGTGAACCTGACCACCAGCGGTCAGGGTCTGAAACTCGACGAAGCGCAGAACGGCTGGACGGACCGCGCCGACATCGACAAGGCGGTGGCCGGCCTCGACAACGCGAAGGCGACGATCCGTTCGGCCTCGCAGTCTCTGTCGACCAACCTGAACATCATCACGACCCGCGAGAACTTCACCAAGGAGTTCAGCGACGTGCTGACGGAAGGCGCCAGCAAGCTGACGCTGGCCGACCAGAACGAGGAAGGCGCCAGCCTGCTGATGCTCCAGACCCGCCAGCAGTTGGGCACCATCGCCCTCTCGCTCGCCAACCAGTCGCAGCAGTCGATCCTGCGCCTGTTCTAAGGCGTAGAGTTCCGACGGCGAGTTCGGGTAGGATCACGCCCGGCGGGCGGCGGCATCAGGCCGCCGCCCGTTTCTTTTTTGGGCCGGACCGGTCCGGCAAAGGCCGGACGGCAACGGCCCGCAAGCCTCGGGTTCCCTACTCATGCCACTCAAGTTCGTGCTTCGTCCCAACGAGAAGGTCATCATCAACGGTGCCGTCATCGGTGCCGGCGACCGTCCGGGTTCGTTCTTCCTCTACAACACCGCCAACTTCCTGCGCGGGCGCGAGGTTCTGAAGGAAGAGCAGATCGACTGCATCGAGAAGAAGCTCTATTTCGTCATTCAGCTCGTCTACATCTTCCCGGAAGATTCGACGCTGAATCTTCAACGCTTCGCTTCGATATTGGACGAAACCCGCGAAGCGCGGCCGGACGCTTCCAAGATGCTGGACGAGATCGCGCGTCTGGTCGAAAGCCGCAATTATTATCGGGCGCTCAAGCTCTGCCGCAAGCTGTTCAGGATGGCGGATGGCGGATCGCTGGATGGCGGTGTGGCCGACAGCGCCGCCGGCGACGACGAAGACCCACCGACCACCGATCGGACACCGTGACCGTCGCCGAGCTGCTCGACGCCGCATTACCGCTGCATCGCGCCGGCCGCCTTGCCGAGGCGCTGGCGCTTTACCGCCGGATCCTGACCGATGACCCGGCGCATGCCGATGCACTGCACCTCTCGGCGATCATCGCGCACCAGACCGGCCGCACCGCGGAGGCTCTGGCCAATCTGGGGGCCGCGCTGGCGGTGCAGCCCGGCTTCGCCACGGCCTACAACAGCCTCGGCAATGTCCTGGCCGATCTCGGCATGCTGGAGGAGGCGCTGGCCGCCTATGTGGTCGCAATCCGGCAGAACGACCGATATGTCGAGGCCTACAACAACCGCGCCACCGTGCTTCAGCGCCTCGGCCGGCGGGATGAGGCGGCGGAGGCCTACGCCCGTGCGCTGACCCTGGGGCCGGACAACCTGACGGCCCGTTTCAATTACGGCGTGCTGCAACGGGAATTGGGCCAGATTTCTCCGGCAGCCAACGCCTTCTATGCGGTGGTGCAGGCCGACCCTTCCCATTCCGCCGCATGGCGGCACTTGGCGATCTGTTTGCGTAACCTGGGCCATCCCGATGCGGAGGCCTGTCTGCGCCGCGCGCTGCAAGACGCGCCGGGCGATAAGGATCTGTCGCTGGAACTGGGCGCCCTGCTGAACAGCCGTGGCGACCACGAGGCGGCCTGCGGCATCCTGGCTGCGGCGGCCGCGGCCAATCCCGGCACTGCGCAGTTGCACTTCAGCTACGGCACCGCCCTTCAGGGCACGCGGCGTCTGAGGGAAGCGGTCGTGCAGTTCCGTCTGGCGCTGGACCGCGAACCGGCGATGCAGGGGGCGTGCAACAATCTGGGCGTGGCCTTGCTCGAACTGGGAGAGATGGGCCCGGCGACCCTGGTGCTCAGCCGCGCGGTGGCACTCAGTCCCGGCGATGCCATGGTGGTGAACAACCACGGCACGTCGCTGGAAAACCGCTACGACCTGGAAGCCGATTCTGAAAGGCCGGCGCGCTGGTATCGGCGAGCCCTGCGGCTCCGTCCCGATTATGGCAAGGCTCTGGTCAATCTTGCCGGCATCCATATCCTGCGGCGCGAACTCCACCATGCCGAACGTCTTTATCGCAGAGCCGCGGTGGCCGACCCGCGCAGCGTGGAGACCTTTGTCAATCTCGGCGGCCTGCTGCTCGACCGTGACGACCTTTCCCAGGCGGGACGGATGTACCGGCGAGCCCTGGCGATCGATGCCGGCAGCCCTGCCGCGCTGACCGGTTACGGTCTGGTCCTGCAAAGGCTCGGCCGTATCGGCGAGGCGGAGGCCGCGCATCGGCGTGCGCTGGAGATCGACGGCCGGCATGCGGAAGCGGCCGGCAACCTCGGCATGATGCTCTGGCAATGCCATCAGGACGATACCGCTGCCGAACCCTGGATTGACCTTGCCCTGTCGGTCAATCCGTCGCTCAACACCGCGCATCTCAACCGCGGCATGCTGCGGCTTTCCCGTGGCGATCTGCCCGGTGGCTGGGACGGCTACCGTCGGCGGTTCTGGGCGAAGGGCTATGTGAACCGGCGGATCGCCGCCCCGCTGTGGCAGGGGGAAAATCCCGCCGGGCGCTGCCTGCTCGTCTGGCGGGAACAGGGGGTCGGCGATGAGATCATGTTCGCCTCCTGCTACCCGTCGCTGATCGGGCGGGCCGGGCATGTGGTGATCGAATGCGACCGCCGGCTGGTGCCGTTGTTCGCGCGCTCCTTCCCTCAGGCGACGGTCAGGGCGGAGTCGGTCGATGCTGCCGGCGATGAAACCATTCAGCCGCCGGACGTCGATGCCCATGTCCCGGCTGGCGACCTGCCGGGTCATCTGCGCGCAAGCCTGTCCGGTTTCGACGGGCAGGCGCCCTGGCTGGTGCCGGACCCAACGCTGGTGGAACAGTGGCGGGAGCGGCTGGCAGCGCTGGGGCCGGGCCTGCGGGTCGGCCTCGGCTGGCGCAGCCAGATGATGACGTCGGAGCGCACGGCCGCCTATGTGATGCTGGACCACTGGGAGCCGCTGTTCGCCGTGCCCGGCCTGGTCTTCGTCAATTTGCAATATGGCGAGTGCGAGGCCGAGCTTCGGGCGGCGGAGGAGCGCTTCGGCGTGATCATCCACCGCTGGGCCGATCTGAACCTGAAGGATGATTTCGATGGCGCGGCGGCGCTGACCGCCAACCTGGATCTGGTGATCTCGCCGGCGATGTCGGCGGGGGAACTGGCCGGAGGGCTGGGGGTTCCGATCTGGCGCTTCGGTGCCCGCGACTGGACCCAACTGGGCAGCGGGGTTCGCCCCTGGTTCCCGACGATGCGCCTGTTCCAGCCGAATCAGGGCGAAGGACTTGAGGCCGCGATTGCCCGGATGGCGAAGGAGTTGCAGCACATGGCATCCGGCAGGCCGCAGGCGCAGCAACCGGCCCGGCAACCGGCCATGATTGCGCCCGCCAAGCCGGATCCCGACGACGACCGGAAGATGGCCGAAGCCGTCGCCCATTACCGCACCGGCGACTTTGCGCTGGCGGAGGCCCTGGTGCGGCAACTTCTCGACAGGGTGCCCGGCCATTCGGTCGCCCTGCATCTGGGCGGTGTTCTGGCCAAGCGGCACGGTTCGCTGGAGGAGGCGCAGGACTTGCTGGTCCGGGCCGCCGCCGCCGACCCGCACAACGCCTCCGCCCATGCCGCCCTGTGCGAAGTCCAACAGGGGCTGGGCCAGTTCGAAGCCGCCGACCGTGCCTCCCGTGCCTGCGTCGCCGTGCAGCCGGACGGTGCCGGCCATTGGGTAAACCGGACGGCGCTGCTCCGCCGCACCGGACAGGCGGCCGCCGCCCGGTTCGCCATCATCCGCGCATTGCGCCTGCGCCCCGATCTGGCGCCCGCTCTGGGGCACCTTGCCGAACTGGCCGACACCCCCGGGGATGCGGTGAGGGTCCATCGCATTGCGGCCAGCCTGACGCCGGGAACGGCCGATGTGCTCAGCAATCTGGGCGGCGCCCTCCACAAGCTTCTCCGCTTCGACGAGGCGGCGCGAATTCTGGACCGTGCGACCCGCTGCGACCCCGGCCTTGCGGTCGCCTGGACCAACCGCGGCAATGCGCTGGAAGCGATGGGCCGGATTGCGGAAGCGGAGACCTGCCACCGGACCGCCATAGAGCTTGCTCCCTCATTGGCCGATGCGCACGGCAACCTTGCCTATCTGTTGAAACGGCACGGCCGGCAGGAGGAGGCACTTGCCGCCTTCGACGCGGCGCTGGCGGCCGATCCCAAGCACGCACAGGCGCGATACAACCGCTCCCTTCTGTTGCTGGAAACGGGCGCCTTGCGTGCAGGCTGGGCCGATCATGAATGGCGCTTCGCCACGCCGCAATTCCAGGACCAGCGGCGCCGGCTGACCATGCGGGCATGGCGCGGCGAGAACATTGCCGGGCGGCGGCTGCTGGTATGGCGGGAGCAGGGGGTGGGCGACGAGATCCTGTTCTCCTCCTGCTATGAGGAAGCGATGCGGCGCGCCGGTCGTCTGGTGATCGAATGCGACCGCCGGATGGTGCCGCTTTTTGCGCGATCCTTCCCCGGCGCCGACGTCCGGCCGGAGAGTCCCGACCCGCGCGACGCCGATCTCCAGATCGCCGCCGGCAGCCTGCCGCGCCTGCTCCGTGCCGATTTGAAGCGCTTTCCCGTCCGATCATCCTGGCTGGTGGCGGACCCGGCGCTGGTGGAGCGGTGGCGGGAACGGCTGGCGGCGCTGGGACCGGGCCTGCGGGTCGGCATCGGCTGGCGCAGCCAGCTGATGACCGCCGACCGCAAGGCCGCCTATGTGATGCTGGAGCATTGGGGACCGCTGTTCGCCGTGCCCGGCCTGACCTTCGTCAATTTGCAATATGGCGAGTGCGAAGCGGAGCTTCGGGCGGCGGAGGAGCGCTTCGGCGTGACCATCCACCGCTGGGCCGATCTGAACCTGAAGAATGATTTCGATGGCGCGGCGGCGCTGACCGCCAACCTGGATCTGGTGATTTCGCCGGCAATGTCGGCGGGGGAACTGGCCGGGGGGCTGGGGGTTCCGGTCTGGCGCTTCGGCGGTCGCGACTGGACGCAACTTGCCACCGGCGCCCGCCCCTGGTTCCCGACCATGCGGCTGTTCCAGCCGAATCAGGGCGAAGGACTTGAGGCCGCGATTGCCCGGATGGCGAATGCAGTGCGTGCCAGCGCGACGCCACGGGGCAGGGCGGCCAGTCCGGGGGCGAACTGGGCAGGGGGTGGCGATTCCGGGACAACCGACACCGCAGATCCGGACCCCGACCCGGACAGGCTTCTGGAACTTGCAGTGGCCGCCCACCGCAGCGGTGCCTGGGATGAGGCGGCTTCCCTCTATGAGCGGGTGCTGGCAAGCCGCCCACGCAACCCGGTGGCCCTGCACCTGTCGGGCCTGCTCGCCCACCAGTCGGGCGCGTCGGTGCGAGGGGAGGGACGCATCGCCGCTGCGGTCGCCGAGGCTCCGGAATATGCGACGGCGCATATCAGTCTGGGGAATGTCCGTCTGGCGCTCGGAATGGCGGGACCGGCGGCGGCGAGTTTCCGGACCGCTCTGGCGATCCAGCCTGACAGCGCGGCGGCGTTGACCAACCTCGGCAACGCACTAGACGTGCTGGAGCGGAGCGCCGCCGCGGCTGACCTCCATCGGAAGGCGGTCGCGGCCGACCCGGATCTGGCCGAGGCGCACGACAATCTCGGCGTCGCCCTCGCCCGGCTGGGCCGCTGGGCCGAGGCGGAGCGGGCGCATGCACAGGCGCTCCGTCGGGCGCCGGGTCTGGAGGCGGGGTGGATGAACCTGTCGGTGGCGCTGCGCCGCCTCGGCCGGCTGGATGCGGCGGAACGGGCAGGGCGCCGTGCCCTGGCGCTCGCCCCCGCCCTGGCCGACGCGATGGCGAACCGCTGCCGGCTGCTGCGCGAACTGGGGGAACCCGCCGCGGCAAGTCCATGGTGTGCCCGCGCGCTGGCAGTTGAGCCCGGCCACGCGGCGGCGGCCTTCAATGGCGGGTTGCTGGAGCTGACGGCCGGCCGGCTGGCACAGGGTTGGGATGGCTATGACCGCCGCTTCGACACGCGCGACATGGCGGCGGCATTCCGGTGCCCCGGTGCCCCTCTGTGGGGCGGCGGGCCCCTGTCGGGGAAGCGCCTTCTGGTCTGGCGCGAACAGGGCATCGGCGACGAGTTGATGTTCGCACAACGTTTGCCGGAGCTGATTGCCTGGGCCGGCCATGACGGGGGCCATGTCGTCGTCGAGTGCGATCCCCGTTTCGTACCGCTGTTCGCTCGTTCCTTCCCCCGCGCAACGGTGCGACCGGTCCCCGCCTCGCCCGGCGAGCCGTCGTCCGACATCGACGCCCATGTCCCCATCGGATCGCTGTCTCGCCGATTGGGCGGCACCCTGCCGGACTTCGCCACTATGGGCGCCGCTGTGGGACCGGCCTTGCGCGCCGACCCGGCGGCGGTCGAGACCTGGCGGCGGCGTCTGTCCGGATTGGGAGACGGCCTGCGGGTCGGCATCGCCTGGCGCAGCAGCCAGCTCGATCCCGACCGCATGCCCGATTACACGCGCATCGAGGATTGGCGGCTGGTGCTGACCTTGCCCGGCCTGATCCCGGTCAACCTGCAATATGGCGACTGCGATGCGGAACTGGCGGCGGCGCGCGCCGCTTTCGGCCGGGCGCCGCACGACTTTGCCGACCTCGACCTGCGCGACGATCTCGACGGAACGGCGGCGCTGATGTCGGCCCTGGATCTGGTGATCGCTCCGGCGACCTCCACCGGCGAACTGGCCGGAGCGCTCGGCGTGCCGGTCTGGCGGCTGGGACGCACGGGCGATTGGACGGCGCTCGGCACCGGTGTGCGGCCTTGGTTTCCGTCGATGCGGCTATTCTGGACCGGTCCCGGCGAACGGGTGGCCGACCTCCTTCCCAAGGTGGCGGCGGACCTTGAGCGCGTCCGCCGGGCCGGCGGCTGTTTCCGGAATTCGGACGTCAAAAGGCCGGGATGAGGCGGTCCACCTCAACCCGGCCTTTAACCCCTATTCAAGGGTGAAGATCAAAGGACATTGCTGTGATTGGGGGGGATCAATTCAGCGGGCCGGGGCGCGTCAGGCGATCGATCTCTTCCTTGACGTGCAGCTTTTCGAGTTTGAGGCGCTTTACTGCGCTCTCATCCGGCCATGAGCGCTTCTCCTCGTCGAGGATCGCCCGGTCCAGGCGCATGTGCTTTTCCTGCAGAGACGAAAGGCGAGCTTCAGTGTGCATGAGTCGCTCTCCATGTGATCAGTCCGCGTCCCGCCCCAATGTGACGGTCCGGTAACAGCAGTGTTCACCCATCCGAACCGCCGAACAACCTTAATCTTGCGTTTTATGCGGTCAAACCATGCGAAAAGATGCCACAACCGTTCAGACGTATGACAGTGGGTCGCAGGGGTGGGATCTTGAAATCACTTCGCGCACCACCGTCCGGAGGCCAACAGACCCTTTGAACCAAAGGGTTATGTCACCTGTGGCAAGCCAACGACCGAATCAACGATGTCGGAGAGCGCCCTGCGCACCTCGTCACGGCCAGGCTGAAGCACCAGGGCGTGGCGATACCAGCCGGCAGCCTCGCCCTTGCATCCTAGCCGTTCGAGGATCGAGGCGAGCCTGACGGCGACGGAGGGAACCGTCGGATCGAGGCGGGCGGAGCGTCGCAACGCCTCTGCCGCCGCCTCGGGCCGACCGAGGCTGTCCAGCGCGATGCCCCATCGATGCAGCACCGCCGCACCGGTGCCGAGCCGGGCCGCCCGGCCATAGGCTTCCGCCGCCGCCGCGGTATGGCCGGCTTCGCGTTCGGCATGGCCAAGCCCCTCCAGCGCCGTCAGCAGGGCGGGCGACAACATCAGGGCATGGTGGAACCGGCGGGCGGCATCCTCCGGCCGGTGCAGAGCGCGCAGGATCTTTGCGTGGTTGACCGCCACCTCGCTCGCTCTCGAGTCCAGCGTCAGCGCGCGGGCGAGCAGCCCGTCGGCCTCCTCGAGCCGGCCAAGCTGCGCGACCAGCAGGCCATAGCGGTGCAGGGCTTCGGCCGCCGCCGGCTCACGGGCGAGGATGCGGCGGTAAAGACGCTCCGCCTCGTAGAAGCCGCCGGACTGGTGACGGTCGAACGCCTCGTCAAGCAGGCTATGGCTCTCGCTCATCCGGTCGGAACCAGCGCCGCCAGCGCATGAACCGCCCGCCGGGCCGCGTCGGCCAACCCCTGGCCTTCCTGCGGCTGGATCAGGCGCATGGCCGGGAACCAGGGCCGGATGCCGGTGCCGATCTGCGTCCAGTCGCGGGTGCCGAGCCGCCAGACCGGCGTGCCCAGCGCACCCGCCAGTTCGCCGACCGCGGTGGCCGGCGAGATCACCAGATCCAGGTTGGCGATCAAGGCGGAAACGCCTTCGAAATCATCCTTCAGGTTCAGGTCGTCCCACCGGTGCAGCCGGCGCGTTGCCGTTTCCACCCGCGCCAGTTCGGCGGTGCAGTCGCCATATTGCAGCATCACCACGCTGACGCCGGGCATGTCGAGCAATGCCGCCCAGTCGGCAAGGCCGGTATAGGCGGCGGCACGCTGCACGGTGACGATCTGGCTGCGCCATGCCAGCCCCACCTTCAGGCCGGGCAGGGCGGCGAGGCGGTCGCGCCACCGGGCGACGAGGCCGGGATCGGGGCGCAGATAGGCTGGACGGTCCGGATAACGCGCCACCCTGTCGCGGACCAGGGCGGGCAGGTTGCCCGCCGGCATCTGCAACTCGCAATCCGGCGGGTCGATCGTTTCCCGCCCGGCGAGGTCCGCCGTCTCAGCCCGTACCGCCACCCCAGGGAAGGAGCGGGCGAACAGGCTGACCAGCCGCCGATCGCACTCGACGGTGACCGGCCCATCCAGCCCGTTCAAGGCGTCGAAGCAGGAGGCGAACAGGATCTCGTCGCCGACGCCCTGTTCCGACCAGACCAGCAGTCGCCGGCCCCGCAGCGCCTCGCCCGTCCAGACCGGCCGGTCGATGCGGCGGGCCCGTTGCAGCTGCCGGGCGGAGAAGCGACGCGAATAGCCGGCCCAGCCTTCCGCGATTCGCCCGTCGGCGAGATCCATCAGCCCGAGATTCCAGGCCGCCAGCGCAAAGCCGGGATCGACCCGCAGGGCGCAGCGCAGATGGCTCCTCGCCTCGTCCAGCCGGTTGGACAGCGTCGCCATGGTGGCGAGGTTGTTGTTGGCATCGGCCGACTCCGGTTGCAGGGCCAGCGCACGGCGGTAATGGCCGGTCGCCTCCGACGTCTGCCCGGTCAGCTCGCAGGCATGGCCTAGATTGGCGTGGGCTGGAATATGGTCGGGCTGGATGGCGATGGCGCGGCGGTGCAGCCGTATGCCCTCGGCCGTCCGTCCGCCGATCTGATGGACGAGGCCCAGATGGGTCAGTGCCTCCGGATAGGCCGGGTGCAGGGCCAGCGCGCGGGCGAAGGCGAAGGATGAGTCGGCGTGGCGCTTTTCCATTTCATGCACCAGCCCCAGATGGTTCCAGGCCTGGGGAAAGGCCGGATCCATGCGCAGCGCTTCGCCGATCAGGGCGAGCGCATCGTCGTTCCGCCCGGTCTGGTGCATCAACAGCCCAAGCAGATGCAGGGCATCGGGATGGCCAGGGGCTTCGCGCCGGGGATCGGCGGCAATGGCTGCACGATAGGCCGCTTCCGCCGCATCCGGCCGGCCGGTGCGGTGAAGGTCGGCGGCATGGTTCAGCAGCGCATCGAAATCGGCGGGCGTCTGCGGTTCGGGAACCGCCTTCTCCCCGGAAGCAGGCTTGGGCTCCGGCATCGTGGCGCGCAGAGCCTCGGCGATGTCTCCGATGATCGAGTCCAGCGCTTCGCCGGGCCGCGGCTGGAACAGACGCATGGTCGGGAACCAGGGGCGGGTTCCAGTGCCCAGTTGGGTCCAGTCGCGGCCGCCGAAGCGCCAGACCGGAACCCCCAGCCCCCCGGCCAGCTCCCCCGCCGACATCGCCGGCGAAATCACCAGATCCAGGTTGGCGGTCAGCGCCGCCGCGCCATCGAAATCATTCTTCAGGTTCAGATCGGCCCAGCGGTGGATGGTCACGCCGAAGCGCTCCTCCGCCGTCCGAATCTCGGCCTCGCACTCGTCATACTGCAAATTGACGAAGACCAGACCGGGCACGGCAAACAGCGGTCCCCAATGCTCCAGCATCACATAGGCGGCCTTGCGATCCGACGTCATCAACTGGCTGCGCCAGCCGATGCCGACCCGCAGGCCCGGCCCCAGCGCCGCCAGCCGTTCCCGCCACCGCTCCACCAGCGCCGGGTCCGCCACCAGCCAGGGGCCTTGCGGCTCGAAGGCGGACAGGCTGCCGCGCAGCAGTTCCGGCAGGTCGCCCGCCGCAACCTGGAGGTCGCAGTCGGGCGGATCGATGGTTTCCCGTGAGGGCTCGCCGAAAGCGTCACCGGTGCAGCTTTCGGCCCGCACCGTGGCTTTCGGAAAGGAGCGGCGGAACAGCGGCACCAGACGCGGATCGCATTCGATGGTGACCGGTCCGCCCGCCCAGGCGATGACGTCCGGATAGCAGGAGGCGAACATCATCTCGTCGCCCACGCCCTGTTCGCGCCAGATCAGCAGCCGCTTGCCGCGCAGCACCTCTCCACCCCAGCGCGGAATGGGGAAGTGCCGGTTCGGCACCGCCTCCCCGGCGGCGAAGCGCCGCTCGTACCCGGCCCAGCCGCGTGCGATGTCGCCGTGAAGAAGCGCCAGCAGAGACAGGTTGTAGGTGGCGGTGGCAAGGTCGGGCTGCTGGGCCAGCGCCTCCTCGAAGCAGGCCGCCGCTTCCTCGTAGCGCCCCTGCGCCTGCAAGGCGTTGCCGAGATTATAGCGCGCCTCCACGAACTCCGGGTGCAGATCCAGCGCCTGCCGGTGGCAAAGCTCCGCCTGATCGGGACGGCCCAGCCGCTTCAGGACGCTGCCCAGATTGTTCAGCGCGGCGCTGTGGCGCGGGTTGCGCTTCAAAGCTTGGCGATAGGCGATCTCAGCACTCTCGAAAGCGCCCTTCTGTTGCAGGACGGCGCCAAGATTGTAAAAGGCGGTGGCATCGTCGGGGCGGTGCCGGGTCACCAGCCGGTGCTGTGCGATGGCCTCATCCAGCCGGCCGGCCATCGCCAGCGCGTCGCCAAGATTGTTGTGCGCCTCCACCATGCCCGGGGCCAGCCGCACCGCGCGGTCCAGCGCCGTCACCGCCCCGCCATAGCGGTGCAGCGCGGCATGGCCGTTGCCGAGATTGTACCAGGCCTTGGCATAATCCGGCTTCAGCGCCAGCGCCGCGGCGAAGGCCCGCTGCGCCTCGTCGTGACGGCCAAGGGCTGCCAGCGCATTGCCCAGATTGTGCCGCCGCTGCGCCCCTTGCGGGTCCAGGATGGTGGCGTTGCGGTGGGCCTGCACCGCCTCGTCCGGACGTCCGGCAGCGGACAGCGCGCTGCCCAGATTGTCCCAGTAATCGGCGACTCCCCTGGTCTGCGCCAGGGCCTTGCCGATCAGGGTCACCGCCTCTTCCGCATGGCCCGATTGCAGGGCCAGTACCCCCAGCAGATGCATCGCGTCGGCGTTGCGCGGGTCTTTGGTCAGCACGTCGCGATAGCCGCGCTCCGCCTCGGCGGCACGTCCGGCCTGATGGTGTGCCACTGCCTGCGCCAGCATGTTGGTGTGCTTCGCCACGTTCCGGCCCCGTCCCTGACTGCCCGCACCCTCAAAGGGAGTGCCATCATCGGTGGATCACGGTAAAGATGCCATTGATATCGGCGGGGAACCGACCTGCGGGAGAGGGGAGAACACGCGATGGCAGGGTCACGCTCGTCCTTGCGGGGCGGGTTGCGCAGGGGGCTGGCGGGAATCGCCGTTCCACCCGCGGTGAAGCTCAGCCGGCAGGCCGACGCGCTGGCCGCAGCCGGCGACGCGGCAGGGGCGGGGGCGCTCTATGCCCAGGCGCTGGCCGCCGACCCGACACTCGCGGGCACCCACAATAACCACGGCAACGCCCTGCGCGCTCTTGGCCGTCTGGACGAGGCCGCCGCCGCCTACCGGGCCGCCGTCTTCCATGGCCTGCATGAGGGGATGGCGCACTACAATCTCGGCTCCGTCCTGCGTCAGGCGGAGCGGCAGGATGAGGCGGAAGCCGCCTTCCGTCAGGCGCTCGCCCTTCGTCCCGACCATGCCGAGGCCTGGAACAACTGTGGCAACCTGCTGCGCGACCTCGGCCGCTTCGGCGGGGCGGCAGTCGATTACCGGCGGGCTTTGGCCCTTCGGCCGGACTGGGCCGATGCCCATGACAATCTCGGCGCCGTGCTCTATCTGCTGCACGAACAGGGCGGGGAGGAGGACGCGGCGGCGTTGGCCCGGCTGTGGCGGCGCGACCACCCGGACAACCCGCTGGCCCGCCACATCGGTGCCGCCATCGCCGGCGAGGAGGCCGACCCGCGCGCGCCCGACGACTATGTGCGCCAGACCTTCGACCTGTTCGCCGATGAGTTCGACCGCAAGCTGGCCGAGCTGGATTACCGTGCCCCGGCCCTTCTCGCCGGGCTGCTGTCCGATGATGTTGTCCCGGCCGGCGACCTCGACGTGCTGGATGCCGGCTGCGGCACCGGGCTGTGCGCCGAAGCGCTCAGGCCCTATGCCCGCCGGCTGGTCGGTGTCGATTTGTCGGACGGCATGCTGAACCGCGCCCGTGCCCGCGGCCTGTATGACGGGCTGCATGCGGCGGAGCTGGTCGGCTTCCTGGCCGCGCATCGGCTGGCCTTCGATCTGGTCATGGCGGCCGACGTGTTCTGCTATTTCGGCATCCTCGACGACGCTCTGGCCGCCGCTCGCGCCGCGCTGCGCCCCGGCGGCCGGCTGGCCTTCACGGTGGAGGTTCTGGACCCGGCCGACGGACGGCCCCACCGCGTCGCCACCCACGGCCGCTATGCCCATGCCGAAGCCTACGTCCGCACCACGGTGGCGAATGCCGGACTTGTGCTGCGGCGATGCGACCACGACCGGCTGCGCTTCGAAAGCGGCGAACCTGTGATGGGACTGGTGGTGCTGGCCGAGCGCCCTGCTGTTTAGAGCGGCGGTTTAGGCCGGCGGTTTACGAACGCCGCTCAGGACCGACGGCGCGGCCGGCGGAACGGAGCGGGCTTGGGGGCCGGCTTGACCGGCTGCTGGGGCGGCGCGGGCCGGACCAGTGCGTCGGCCTCCTCGGCATGGCCGAGCGAACGCAGCGCAAGAGCCAGCGTGTCGCGGGGCGCCGGATGGGCTGGGTCGATGCGGACGGCATGGCGGAGCGGGGCCAGCGCCGCGGCGGCATGGTTGGTCGCTGCCAGCGCGATGCCGAGATTGAGCGCCGCCGACAGGAAATCCGGCACCAGGGCCAGGGCGTTGCGGAAGGCGATCACCGAATCCGCGCGCAGCCCGGCGGCGAACAGGGCATTGCCCAGAAGGAAGGCGATGTCGGCATCGCGCTGGTCGAGTGCCGCGGCCCGGATCAGGTCGGCCAGCGCCGGCGTCACCTGCCCGGATTCCAGCCGCAGCCGGCCGCGCGCATGCAGCAGATCGACCAGCCTTTCCCGCGCGGGCTCCAGGGCCGGTTCGATCCGCAGGGCGCGCTCCAGCATCGTGGCGGTGGCGTCGATGGCGGCCGGATCGCCGCGGCTATGGCGGGCGAAGGCGCGGTCGGTCCAGGCCTCCGCAAAATCGGGGCGCAGGGCCAGCGCGCGGCGGTAGGAGTCCTCGGCCTCGTTTAGCTGGTCGAGCCCGCGCAGCAGATTGGCGCGGTTGGCGTGAATGTCGGCCGCCTCCGGCCGCAGGGCCAGCGCCTTGCCGATCAGCGTCAGGCCGAACTCTCCCCGGTCGATCTGTCCGGCAAGCACGCCCAGGTAATGCAGCGCGTCCGGCTGCTCCGGCTCGACATCGAGGATGCGGGTGTAGAGTTCCTGCGCCTCACCGAAACGGCCGGCGAGATGCAGGTCGAGCGCCAGCGTCAAGGCTTCGAGGATGGTGGCCATGGCTCAACGCTTTAGGACGACCGGTGCCGTCACCGCAAGCATGTGGACGGGAGTATCTTAGTTTTCGACATAAATATTTTGCGCATCGGAAATCCCCTTTCTCCATATGGGTTAGAATCCCCACTCCAAATAAGTGTAAAGAAACCCTTTACGCGCGGCCAGGGTTAAGGTAATTTAATGTTCAACATTCACCTATCCGGACAATCTGGTCATGAACGTGGCGGTAGCCACATCGACGGTCTCGCGGCCGTTCGCCTTCATGACGCCCCGCGGCAGCGATGCCGTTGACCCAGGGGCCGGCACCTGGACTCCGACCTCCAGCACCGTCCCGCAGGCGGAAGCCGATACGGCCGGTACAACCGAGCCGCTGGTCAACCGCTTCCCGACCGTCGCCTTCAGCTACGACACCGACGCCTCGCGGCTGGTGATGCTGTACCGCGACCCGGCCAACGGGAAGACCGTCTCGCAGATTCCGACCGAAGCCGCCCTGAAGCAGTACAAGGAAGCCCAGCAGAAGGAAAAGGACGCGGAACGCGCCTCCCTGCTGAAGCTGACGGTCGGCGAAAGCGGCCAGGGCGGCCAAACGGGAGGACAGGCGGGCGGCCGCTCTGCGGCCTATGGGCGCGGCGGGACCGATGGGACTACAACGGCCGGCACCGCCACCCCTTCCACCCCCCGGACCGCGGCTCCGGTCACGTCGACCGCTTCCGCCGCCGCGGCATTTGTGGCACACTCCGCTTCGGTCGCGACCACTTCCACCGGCACATCCGCCGGTCGGGTCAATGTCGTGATCTGAGGACGCCCTGTTCCAAGGGCGCGGTTTGCAGGGGGCAGGATGGGCATGGATGTCACGTCATCGACCGCCGGTGCGGCGATGTCCCTGATGCAGGCGCAGGGGCAAATGGCGTTCGGCGTCAAGGCTTTGAACCAGAATGCCGAACAGCAGCAGGCGACGGTGGAAACCCTGATGCAGTCGGGCAATGGCTCCAGTGGCGGCTCCGGCGGCGGCAACGTCACGCCGACGCGTGGGCAGACTCTGAACATCACCGTCTGACCCGGGGCCGGGCAGGTCCCGGCACATCCCGACAGCCGAGCTTTCCGTCGGTCAGACTTTGGAATCGAGCAGGGACGTCAACATCTCGTCCTGGGTCCGGACCACGGCGACATTGGCGCCATAGGCCCGGCTGGCCGCCATCTGGTTGATACGCTCGGTCGCCAGATCGACGTTCGGCGTCGCGACCATGCCGTCGCCGTTCGCCGCACTGTCATCGGGCGCATATTCCTGCAAATAGGCCGGCGTGATCGGCGTGAAGCTGGTGCGCGTGCCGGGATTGGCGTCGCTCTGCGCGACCGCGATGGGCTGGTAGGCCGCGCGCTTGCCGTCCGCGCCGCCGTCGGCGCCCGGAACGGCCCCGGTGGAGCGCACATTCGCGACGTTGGCGGCCGAGGCGTCGAGCCGCCGGGTCTGGGCGGTCAAACCGCTGAGCGCGATGCCGATACTGCCGACCATGGCGGTCCATCCCTTGTCCGACGGCATATCGGGGAACCTTAGCACATCGGATGCCCGACACCAGCGGAGCATCGCCGGCCTGTAACGCCCCCGATGCAATCGCCGCTGTATCTTTCGCGGGGCTTGCGCCATTATCGGGCAAACGGCCGCCGCTCCTTTCCCTTGCCGCCGGTATCCCGCCGATGCTTTCGGCCCTGATGGGACCGGTTCCAATCGAGCCGGCCCAGATGCGAGACGGGAGCCGCCGCCTGAATGCCGAACGCCGCTTTTGCCCTGACCGTCGCCGGGCTGACCGACGTCGGCCGTGCCCGTTCCCGCAACGAGGACGATTTCCAGGTCAGCATTGCCGGGGAATTCGCGGTTGTCTGCGATGGCATGGGCGGCCATGCCGGTGGCGACATCGCCAGCCGCAAGGCGGTCGAGGTGATCTCCGGCATCCTGCGGGACCATGCGCCGTCCAATCCGATCGCTCTGGCGAAGCGTGACGACGCCGACCGCACCCAGACCGACCCGGCGGCGACAGAGCCGGCGGTGCGCCATGCGCTGTCGGTTGCACGGTCTGCGGTGCAGCAGGCCAACCGGGCGATCTACGAGCTGAACCTGGCCCGCGGGTTCTCGTCGGGGCGCGGCATGGGCACCACCGTCGCCGGGCTGTGGCGGATTCCCGGAACCGCCTACATGGCGGTGTTCCATGCCGGCGACAGCCGGGTCTATCGCCTGCGCGACGGAGAGCTGCGCACCCTGACCCGCGACCACAGCCTCTATCAGATATGGCTGGACAATGGCGGGCGCGGAACCGCACCGCAACGGAACATCATCGTCCGCGCGCTCGGCACGGCGGAGGATGTGGAGCCGGACGTCAGCGTGCAGTCGCTGATGCCGGACGATGTCGTCATGCTCTGCTCCGACGGGCTGAACGGCATGCTGCCGGACGGCGTCATCGCCCGCATCCTGCGTCAGGAATCCGACCCCGCCCTTGCCGCCGCCGCGCTGGTGGATGCCGCCAATGCGGCCGGCGGAATGGACAACGTGACGGTGGTGGTCGGACGCTTCGCCGCGACCGTCTGACCGTCCCGGCGGGATCTGTCCATCGAGCCCTGCCGCTCACGGCCCGGTGGCGATGAAGCGTGCATCCGCCAGCGCCGCCGGGGCATCGTCCGGCAGCGCGGCCAGCGCATCGGTCAATGCGGCCAGATAGTCGGCTGCCGGCTCCTGCTCCGGCCGCGGGGTGGCGAAGAGAGGCTCCGCCGTGGCGATGGTCAGCAGCATTTCGGTTCCATAGGGCGGGCCGATGGTCCAGGACCGCCCGTTCCCCGGCTTCCCGTCCTCCCCCCTCTCGCCCAACCGGCGCGATGCGCCTGCGACAAGCGCGATGGCGCTGTCCGACGGGTTGGGGAGCAGATGCACGACGCTGCCGTCGATGGTGAAATAATCGACCTGCAACCAAACCGGACGGGCCGGCGCCCGGATCTCCAGCATCAGCGGATCGCCGGCATTCAGCGCCGGCCCCTCCAGCATGCTCACCGCCAACGGCTCGGCCAAGCCCCGGTTGGCGTCCAGCGCCGTGTCGACGCTGCCCAGAGGGTCGCAGAACCGCGCATCCGCGGTGGCGAGGTCGAAGCCATGGTCCCAGCCGGCGGCAAGGGTCTCGACCGTTTCGCGCACCGCCGTCTCAGCCCGCTCCCCGGCGACCGTCCCTGAAACCAGCAGCCTCCCCCCGGTCGTTTCCACGCCGACCAGTGCGCAGGGAATGGAGCGTAGCGCCGCCGCCACCGCCGCGACCGGCGGCTGCCGGGGGGTTGCCGGGGGAAGGGCCGGCGGCAGGAAGGGCGCCGGCGCAGGGGACGATGCAGGCGGCTCGGATGCCGGTTCGGGTAACGCGTCTTTGACCATCGCCACGGGTGGCGGCAGAGGCGGGGCAGACCGGTTCAGGACCGCTGCCGCAGCCAAGCCGCCCAGCACGGCAACGCCGCCGAGCAGCAGCGACCAGCGGCGGGCACGCGCCGGTGCCGCGCCGGCCGACGAAACGGACGATCCATTCAACGCGCTGACGGCCCGGAGCAGCGCACCTGCATCCGGAAACGCCCCAGCCCCATCGTCGCGCAACGTCGCCAGCAGGGCCGACACCCCCGGCCGCTGGTCGTGCCCGGCCAGAAGCCGTTCGGTCAGCCCCACGGCGGCGGCCAGATCGTCGCGCCGGTCCACCGCTGCCGCGGTCAAGGCCGCACGGCCGAACCCGGCGACCACCGCCGCCGGTCCGGCGCGCAGCACGGTGTCGGCACCGAGCGCGCCATGGATCACGCCGGCCCGATGGGCTGCGGCGAGCGCGTCCAGCATGCGGTCCAGCGTCGCGACGGTATCCTCCCACTCCAGCGGTCCGTCGGCCAGCCTCGTGGCGAGCGTCGGCCCATCGGCCGGTGCCGTGGCGACGAAGGCGGTGCCGGCAAGCTCGCCGGAGGCCAGGATTGCCGGAATGGCCGGGTGGGACAGCCGGGCCGCGGCGCCCGCCATCCGCCGGAACCGCTCCAGCCCGGCGGCATCGGCGCACAGGCGAGCCAGCGGCACGGTCCACAGCGCCACCGCCTGTCCGTTGGCATCCAGGGCGCGGTGCAGCCGGGCGTCGCCGTCCTGCCGGATCAGGTCGAGCAGACGGTAACGACCCAGCCGCTTTTCGCCTTTCGCCATGGCCATCTCAACCGCCGTCCCGTCCCGCCGCATTCCCGCTCCCCGGCCAGAGCCGCCATGACCGCGCCGCTGGTATAGCCGCAGCGCCTTGCAAGGGCCAAGTCCCAGGGCACCCACCCGAAAGTTTCTGTCCCGATGGCCGGTCCCGTCGAACGGCTTGGTCCTGTGACGACGAACGGCCGGTAACCTTTCGTTAGCCATGACGCAGGAAGCTGATACCGCGAGCCGCACCTCTGCGACCCGCATGTGCACCACCCGGCGCGGAGCCTGCTGCCTTGCCCCACACACTCTCCCTTTCCCAATCGTCCGGCCCGAACCTGTCCTGGCTGAACGGGGCGGCGCTCTACCAGATCTATCCGCTCAGCTTCCGCGACCATGGCGGCGACGGCTGGGGCGACCTCGACGGCGTGATCGAGGGGCTGGACCATGTGGCCTCGCTGGGTGTCGACGGGGTGTGGATCAGCCCCTTCTACCCGTCGCCGCGCACCGACTTCGGCTATGACGTCGCCGACCATCGGGCGGTAGATCCGCGCATGGGCAATCTCGCCGTCTTCGACCGGCTGATCGAACGCGCCCATGGGCTGGGTCTGAAGGTGCTGGTCGATCTGGTCTGCGGCCACACCTCCAACGCCCATCCCTGGTTCGTCGAGAGCCGCCGGTCCCGCGACAACGACAAGTCGGACTGGTATGTCTGGGCCGACGCCAAGCCCGACGGCACCGCGCCAAACAACTGGCTGTCGGTGTTCGGCGGCGCCGCCTGGAGCTGGGAGCCGCGGCGGCGGCAATATTACCTGCATCATTTCCTGTCCAGCCAGCCGGCGCTGAACCTGCACCACCCCGCGGCGATGGATGCGCTGTGCGAGACGGCCGAATTCTGGATGGAGCGCGGGGTCGACGGCTTCCGCATCGACGCCGTCGACTTCTTCGCCCATGATCCGCAGTTGCGCTCCAACCCCGCCGCCGTCTGGCGCGGGTCCGAACCGCCGCTGAAGCCCTTCGCCTTGCAGCAGCACATCTACGACATGATGCACCCGGCCATCGGCAGCATCCTGTCCCGCCTGCGCGAGACGGTGGAGCGCTATCCCGGCCGCGTCCTTCTGGGCGAGCTGTCCAGCCAGCCCGGTGCCGGCCAGCGCATCGCCGCCTACTGCACGCCGCAGGGACTGCACGCCGCCTACACCCTGTCGCTGGCCAAGCAGCCCTTCAGCGCCAAGGGGTTCGCCCAGGCCTTGAGCGCCGCCGGACGGCCGGAGTCGATCTGCTGGAGCCTGTCCAACCACGATGTGGAGCGGGCCGCCAGCCGCTGGCTGCCCGCCGGTGCCGATCCACAGGCCTTCAACGCCCTGCTGGCGATGCTGGCCGCGTCGCTGCCCGGCACCGTCTGCCTCTATCAGGGGGAGGAGCTGGCCCTGCCCAACGCGGCGCTGGAGCAGCACCATCTGCGCGATCCGTTCGGCATCACCTACTGGCCCGACTTCCAGGGACGCGACGGCAGCCGCACGCCGATGCCCTGGCGGGCCGGCGAGCCCCATGCCGGCTTCACCGTCGCCGACCCCTGGCTGCCGGTGCCCGACGCCCATCGCGACTTCGCCGTCGACCGGCAGGAACGGACCGCGGGCAGCCCGCTGGCGGTGTGGCGTGCCGCCCTCTCGCTGCGCCGCGACCTGGAGGCGCTGCGCAGCGGCAGTGTCACCGCGGTGGAGGAGCATGGCGACCTGCTGTCCTTCGAGCGCTGTACGGCAGACGACCGCCTGCTGGCCGTCTTCAATATGGCCGACCGGCCGGCGGAATTCGCCTTGCGCGGCCGTGGCGAACCGGAAGCCCTGCCCATTCCCCGCGCGCCGGGCGCCCTGCCGCCGGAGCTGACCGCCGACGGGCGGACGCTGGTGATGCCGCCGCTGTCGGTCTTCCTGGGACGCCTGCGCACCCCTGCCTGACCCGTCCCCGCATAAGCTCTTCGAGGGTGCCGGCTACACCCTCGAAAGGCAGGCATGCACATTTATGCGATGCGGGGCGCCGCATCGGATGCTTTGTTACACTCTCGCCTAAGTCGCTGAAATTCCCTGATTCATTGCGGGTCGTGGAAATTGTCGGCAATAGCAATAATCTTGCGGAGTAGCGGGAGTGGAAAGAAGAGCGTTTCTCACCAAGGCCGGCGTCGGTGCCGTATCGACCGTTGCCGCCTCGACCCTCGCGGCCCCGGCCATCGCGCAGAGCCAGCCGGCCATCCAGTGGCGTCTGGCGTCGAGCTTCCCGAAGAGCACCGACATCCTCGTCGGCACGTCCGAACTGATCGCCAAGCGCGTGTCCGAGGCGACCGACGGCAAGTTCCAGATCCGCGTGCATGCCGCCGGTGAGATCGTCCCCGGCCTTCAGGTGCTGGACGCCGTGCAGAACGGCACCGTCCAGTGCGGCCACACCTGCGGCTACTATTATGTCGGCAAGGATCCGACCTTCGCCTTCGACACCGCGATCCCCTTCGGCCCGAACGCCCGCCAGCAGAACGCCTGGTTCCAGTATGGCGGCGGCCAGGAGGTGATGCGTACCTTCTTCGCCAAGCACGGCATCGTCCAGTTCCCGGCCGGCAACACCGGCGCCCAGATGGGCGGCTGGTACCGCAAGGAAATCAAGTCGCTGGCCGACTTCAACGGACTGAAGATCCGCATCGCCGGCATCACCGGCCAGATCATGGCCAAGCTGGGGGCCGCCCCGACCCAGATCGCCGGCAGCGACATCTACCCGGCGCTGGAAAAGGGCACCATCGACGCGGTCGAGTTCGTCGGCCCCTATGACGACGAGAAGCTGGGCTTCGTCCAGGTCGCCAAATACTACTATTATCCGGGCTGGTGGGAAGGCGGGCCGCAGGTCTCGCTCTACATCAACCAGAAGGAATGGGAGGCGCTGCCCAAGTCCTATCAGGCGATCATGACCGCGGCCTGCGCCGAGGCGAACGGCGCGATGACCGCCCGCTACGACGCCGAGAACGCCAAGGCGCTGAAGCGTCTGGTCGCCAAGGGCGCCCTGCTGCGCCCCTATCCGCGCGACCTGATGGAAGCCGCCCACAAGATCGCCTTCGAGCTGTACGACGACATCGCGAAGACCAACCCGGACTTCAAGGCCGTCTACGACAGCTGGAAGCCCTTCCTGGAGGAGGTGCAGCTGTGGTTCCGCGTGGCCGAGCTGCCTTACGACAACTTCACCCAGTCGGCCGGCCGCTCCAAGTGATCGGCTGCGGGTTCTGACGGAAGGCAGGGGGGGGTGGCCGGTCCGGCCGCCCCCTTTCTTTTTCAGGCCAGATAATTCAGCAGCGACAGCTTCTGCGTCTGGCCTGCTACGGTGTAGGTCGCCTGCTGGACATTCATCGCGCTGCTCAGCCGGGCCGCGACCTCGGTCTGGTCGATGCCCTCGATCTTGGCGAGGCGGTCGGTCAGGGTGGCGACCGAGTCCGTGTGGGCGTCCTTGTTGGTCTCCAGCGTGGCGGCGTCGGAGGCGACCTTGGCGTGGACCGAGCGGATCTGGTCCGATGCCTGGGTCAGCATCTCGCGCGCCTGGGTGCTGTATTCGGTCCATTTGCCGGGGTTGGCCGCCGCCGTCCGCACCAGCTGCATCGCCTTCACCAGCGTCTGGAACGCCTGATCGTCGGCACTGACCCCATAGGTCAGGTTCAGGTTGTCGTCGATCGTCACCTGCGACTTGCGGTACGCGTCGGCATTCTTGCCCTTGGTCAGATATTCGGAATCGTAGAAGGGCAGGTCCGGCGGCTCGGCATTGGGCACGGCGGTCTGGCTGTCCTGCTCCGGCGGCAGCGTGCCGACCGAGATGGTGTTCTGCAGCGACCCGTTCGTGACCTTGGCGCTGGTCGAGAACAGCGACGATCGGCCGGGGTGGTTGGGATCGGCATTGGCCGTGCTGGTCAACGCGATGCCCGGACCGTTGCCCAGGGCATCGATGGTGACCGGCGGGGCAGGATTCAGATTGCCGAACTGCTGGCGCAGCTTGTCGGCCACCTGCCCGACATTGGTGACGCCGGCGGCATAGTCGGTGTCGCTGACCGTGTAGCTGACCTTGTAGGACTGGTAGGGCGGCAGGTCATGCGGCTCGGTCGGATTCTTCAGATAGTAGTTCTGGTTGTACGGATCGTTGGGATCGCCGACCGCGACCGTGAATTCGAAGGTGTCGCCGATGTCCACCGCCGCACCGTTCAGGGTGAAGCGGTCGATCTGCGGCAGGGTGGCCGTCGGCGCCTGGGTGGTCGACGGCGCGGTCGCGGTGTTCTCCACCGTGGCGGAGTTGACGACGCGGGCGGACAGGTCGAACTTCTGCCCCGGCTGCTGGCCGACCAGAGAGATGATGCCGTTGGAGGTCGACACCGTCATCGGCAGCGGCGGGGTGGCCGCGTTGATCTGGGTGGTCAGCGTCTGGGCGACGAAGGTCAGCGTCTTCGGGTCGGACGCCTGGATCTGATAGCCGAAGGTCTTGCCGGAGACGGTCACCTCGAAATAATCGTCGGTGTTCACCACCGCGCCGTTCAGCGTGATCTTGCTGGTCTGCGTCGTCGCCGTCAGGTCGGTGACCGGTTCCGTCCCGAAGCGCGAGCCGGCGAACAGGTAGCGGTCGCCGAAGCGCTGGTTCAGCAGCGCCTGGATGTCGCGCATCGCGCCCTCGGCGCGGTCCTTGACCTGGTCGGCCTGCGGGAAGCTGACGGAGAAGCTGCTGCTCGACGCCGCCTTCAGACTGTCGAAGGTCAGGTTCAGGATCGCGCCCTCGCCGGGGCCGCCGGAGATGTTGAAGTTGTAGCCCTTGCCGTCGTTGGGCGGGGTGGTGCCCAGGTTGATGGCGCGGGTGGTCTTGCCGCCCAGACCGTCGGTCACCGTGACGTCGAAGGTGCCGTTGGTGCCCTGCTGCGACGGGACCGCGGTGACCGTGTATTTGGCGCCGACCGTCAGCGTCGACTTGGACGCGTCGATCGACAGCTTCATCCCGTCGGGGTTGGTGTTGGTCGGGGTGGTGACGCTGGCCGGACCGGGCTGGAAGGGGAAGGTCGTGCTGGAGGTCCAGCTCGACACGATGGACTCCATCGAGGTCAGCACCTTGTCCGTCGCGGCGACGCGCGGTGCGGCGGTGTTGATGCTCTGGATGTAGTTGTTCTTCTTCGCCATCTCCGCCCTGAGGTCCAGAAGCTTCTGCACCTCCGGACCGTAGGCGTTCAGATCGACCGACTTCTTGCCCGTGGTCAGCTGTTCGGACAGCTTGTTGATGTCGTTCTGGCCTCCGGACAGGTTCCGGACAAGGCTCAGATATTTCGAGTAGCTGCTGACTCCCGTTATCGAGCTCATCGGACCACCGCCTCCAGCGCATCAAACATTGCATTGGCCACTTGCATGACCCGTGCCGAAGCCTGGTAGGAGGTCTGGAGCTGCTGGAGCTGGGCGATTTCCTCGTCGATGTTCACGCCGGTCTGCGACTGGTAGCGCTCGGTGAGGAGCTGCATGGACTCCTTGTTGGAATCGGCGGCGGTGCTGGCGGTCTTGGCCGCGGCCATCCAGGTGCCGGTGATGGCGCTGCCCATGGCGCTGTAGGTGGTGTCCTTCATCTGCAGGCCGTCGGCGCTGAAGCTGCGGCCGGCGGCATTGACCGCCTTGACGATGTCGTCGATGGCCGACTGCTTGATTTTGCTGGTGTTGTCCAGGAGCTTGGCGTTGATGTTGATGGTGAAACGGTCGGTTCCGGTGAAGAACTGGTTGGCCTGTTCGCCGGCAGCGGCCGTGCCACCGTTGTCGTAGGCGTCGGCGAAGCTGGTGGGCTCGCCCGGCTTGGTCGGACCGGTGAAGGCCTTGGTGAACTCGTCCAGCTGCGAGCGCAGCTTGCGGATGATCTCCGTCGTCGGGTCGCCGCTGGCCGGGGTCGGCGGCTCGGTGGTCGAGCCGTCCTTGCGCATCTGGATCAGCGATCCCAGCTTGCCGGTGGTCAGGTGGTTGTTGATCGAGGTGACTTGATTGCCGACCTGTAGGTTGATGTTGCCGCCGTCATAGGAAAGATTTGCCGGCTGCGCATCTACCAGTGCCAAGCCCGACGGGGTGAAGATCGCCAGCCGGCCGTCCGGCCGCTCCACCGTGCGGATTCCCATATAGGTGCTCAGTTCGCGGACCAGCCCGTCGCGCTTGTCGGCGACGGTGTTGGCGGCGGCCCCCTGGCCCTGCAGCGACACCATGTCGTTGTTGATCGAGTTGATCTGCTTCAGCAGGTCGTTGACCGTGTCGACCGACTTGGTGATGTCGGTCTTCATGTCGCGGTCGAGCTGCTCCACCCCCTCCGACACGCGGCGGATCTCGCGCGAGAAGCTTTCGGCCGCCTGGACCAGCTGGTACTGGGCGGTCTCGTCCTCCGGCGAGGTGGACAGCGTCTTGATCGCGGCCTGGAACTTGTCCGAATACTCGTTGAGCAGCGGCGTCCCGTTGGTGGTCCGCATCAGGTCGCCCAGCTGCTGCATGTAGGTGGTCGTCACCTGCGATCCGCCATCGCGCGAGGTCAGGTCCATGACCTGGGCCATCAGCGCCTTGTCGACCTCCCGCCGATAGGTCGTGCTGACCACCTGACCGCTGGCGTCCACCGATTGCTGGGCGGTGTGACGCGTGCGGTTCGGGTCGTTGGCCTGCGCGATGTTGTCCGAAACCAGCTTGACGCTGGTCTGGACCGTGCGCAGCCCGGCCGTGGCACTGTTCAAGGCTGCGAAGAGGGACATGGCGGGAGACCTTTCACGGATCGGGATGGTCGGGGCGGTGCCGGGACGGCTGCCGCCCCCCATTCAAACGATCAGGGAACCGGCGATCGGGAAGCTGGCGATCAGTAGAGAAGCGATCAGACAATCAGAAGGTCAGGGCCGCGCTTAGCGCTTCAGCCCCAGCACTTCCTGAAGCATTTCGTCCGAGGTGGTGACGATCTTCGCGTTGGCGGAATAGCTCCGCTGGGTAACGATCATCTTGGTGAATTCGTCGGCGATGTCGACGTTGGAGCTTTCGACGCTGTTCGCCACCACGGCACCGGCGCCGTTCGTCTCCGGATCGTTGAAGTTCGGCTTGCCGGCCTCTTCGCTCTCGATGAAGACGCCGCCGGATTCGCGCTGCAGGGCGTTGGGGTTGTTGAAGGTGATGATCGGCACCTTCGCCACCATCTTCGACCGTCCGTTGTCGTAATTGACCATGACGGTGCCGTTGTCGCCGAACACCACGTCCTTGAACTGCCCGCGTGGCGCGCCGTTCTGGACCAGCTGGGTGACGTTGATCTCCTCGCCGGCATATTGGGTCAGGCCGCCCGGCTTCTGGTACTTGCCGAGGTTCAGCGTGATCTGCTGTGGGCCGAAGCCGTAATCGACGGTGAAGGTGACGTTGGCGTCGGAACCGGCGGACTGGTTGGCGGCGCTGACCGCCGAGCCGGTGCCGACCAGGGCGGTGGAGATGTTGGTCAGCGTGCCGACCGTCTCCGGGGTCTTGCCGAAGGTCAGGCCGATATGGGCCGGCGTCTGGCCGGCGACCGCGCTCTGGTCCAGGGTGAACTGGGCGGCGGGGGCGTCGACGACCGTGCCGCTCGCACCGGCCAGCGTCAGCGTGTTGCCGCTGGCGGTCGCACCGGGGACGACCGACGCGAAATACTGCATGACCTTGGCCGGCGTGTCGTACAGGCCGTAATTGGCGTTGGTGATCGTCAGCGGATAGGTCGTGCCGCCGGAGTCCGTGATGTTGTAGGTGTCGCCGATGTCGATGGTGGATCCGTTCAGCGTCACCGTGCCGGTGCCGGTCATCGTGTTGGTGCCGGTCGGGCTGGCCGCGGTCTTGGAGGTGACGGTGATGACGCCGCCCTGGGCGGTGGCGGTCACCGGCAGCGAGGTGTTCGAGTTGATCTTGTTCGCCAGCGCCGCGGTGATGTCCTCCATCGTCATCTCTTCGCCGGTGGTGCTGTAGGTCACCGCCGTGCCGTTGATGCTGAGGGTGTACTGCGTGCCGATGTCGCCCGGCGTGCCGGTCAGGGTCACCGTGCGGCTCTGGCGCACGCCGGCCACGCTGGAGACCGACGGCAGCGAGCTCATCGTGTTCACCGCGGTGGAGGAGTTGGTCACCGTGGCGGTGGAAGTGACGTTGGTGTTCACCGCATTCGCCTGGATCGACAGGATGTTGCCGGCCGACGAGGCGGTGACGCTTGATCCCAGCGCCTGGTTGATCTTGCCGGCCAGCTGCGAGACGACGTCGCTCACCGACGAATAGCTCTGATAGGTCGCGGCGGTCACCGTATAGCTGATCGCCGTGCCGTTCACGTTGATGGTGAAGGAGTCGCCGACCTCGACCTGGGTCTGCGGGAACTGGAACTTGTCGATTTCACCAGAACTGGCGGTCGCCGCCGTCGAGGTCTGGTTGACGATGGTGTTGGTGGTGTTGGTGCCGGACACCACGTCCGTGTTCAGCTTGAACGGCGTGCCGGGGTTGCGGGCGGTCACGCGGATCGTCTGGCCCGACGAGGTGGCGAGCACCGAGGCCGCCGGCGAGGCGGAGTTGATCTGGTTGGCCAGCGCGCCGGCCAGACCCGAATAGGTCCGGATCGAGCCGATGTTGTCGGCGGTGACCTTCAGGCTGTAGTTGGTGCCGTCGACCTTCACCGAGTAGGTGTCGCCGATGCGCAGGTTGTCCTGGCCGTTGGTGTTGTTGCCGGCAATGGTGATGACGTTGACCTGTGCCACCGCCGTCTGGCCCGCGATGTTCTGGCCGAAGGTCACTGTGGCGGGGTTGCCGGTGAAGGTGCCGTCGACCGGCTTGGTGTTGGAGCCCGGCGCGTCCAGGACCATGCGCCAGCTGCTGTCCGCCTGCTGCCGCCATTTGAAGTTGACGGTGCGCGGGTTGCCCTGGCTGTCGAAGATCTGGATGCTGCTGTCGGGGACCTTTTCGCCTTCCTTGGGCGTCGCCGGCAGGTTGGCCGCCAGGTCGATGGTGTTGGTCGCCACCGGCTTGTCGATCAGGGAATTGACCTGGATCGGCGCCACCTGGTCCTTGTGCAGGACGCCCGTCACCGGATCGACCAGCCAGCCGTTCAGGGCATAGCCGGCGCTGTTGACCAGATAGCGGCTCTTGTCCAGTTCGAAGTCGCCGGCGCGGGTGTAGAAGGCGGCCGACGAATTGACCGTGCCGGTCTGCGTCTGCACCAGCGTGCTGGAGCCCTGGGTCGCCACCTTGGTGACGCTGAAGAAGCCCTGGCCCTGGATGGCGATGTTGGTCGGGCTCTGCACCTGGGTCAGGCTGCCCTGGATGTTGTTCATGAAGACCGGTTGCGCCGTGACCCCACCCGGCTCGTGCAGACGCTGGCTGGACTGCAGGACCATCGTCTCGAAGGCCGAATCGACACGCTTGTAGCCGATGGTCGAGCTGTTCGCGATGTTGTCCGAGATATGTCCGAGCGCCTTCGACTGGGCATTCAGGCCGAGAACGGCGGTTGTCATCGAACCGAAGATGCTCATGGCCGGGGGTCTCCGAAAGAAAGGGCAAAGGTCTTCTGCGCCCTATCTAGCAAGCGGAGTGCCAACTGCCGCTTCAGATTCAAGACATTGAAAACACTGAATTTTTTGAACAAGCTGTACGGCGTGGCCGGAAATTGCCGCCCGGTAGGAAAGTTTCGCCTAGTGCCGCCGGGGCGGAGGGGCAGAAAGCTCCCGCCGAAGTTGCCGCTTCTACCGGGCGGTCCGGACGGCGCGGGCGGCCTGCGCCTTCAGCACGGCGGCGGCGGTGCCAAGCGCCGTGGCCCAGTCGCCGGGGCGCGGCTGGCGGAACAGTCGCAGCGACGGGTACCAGGGGCTGTCGGCCCGGTCGAGCAGCCACCGCCAGTCCGGCACATGGGGAAGCATCAGCCAGCACGGCACGCCCATCGCCCCGGCAAGATGGGCGATGGCGGTGTCCACCGTCACCAGCAGGTCGAGGTTGGCGAGAATGGCGGCGGTGTCGGCGAAGTCGCGCACCCGCTCCATCCCGTTCGGCACCCTCACGCCGGGCAGGCGGTCCAGCCCGGTGGCGGCCTCGCCGGTTTGCAGGCTGACGAAGCGCACGCCCGGCACCATCAGCAGCGGCAGCAGGGCCGCCGCCGGGATCGAGCGGTTGCGGTCGTTGCGGTGCTGGGGGTTGCCGGCCCACACCAGCCCGACCCGGAGGGCAACATCCTCCTCCCCCGGTCCATCCAGCCCGTCCAGCCGGTCGCGCCAGCGGGCGACGTCGCCGGGATCCGGGGCGAGATAGGGCACGGCGGCCGGAATGTCCGACAGGCCGGTGCCGAAGGCATGCGGCAGGCTCATCAGCGGGCAATGGATGTCGTGCGGCGGCGGATCCTCGCCACGCGACAGCACCTGGATCGACGATCCCAGGCAGCGATTGAACAGCCGGTACAGCAGCATATGGCTTTCCAGGATCACCCGCCCGCCGCCCGCCGCGGCGATCTGCGCCACCAGCGGGGCATAACGGACGAACTGGATGGCATCGCCGAAGCCCTGGTCCATGTGCAGCAGGATGGTGGCGCCGCCCGGCGGCTGTCCGGCCCAGGGCGGGGTGGCGAAGCGCTGCCAGCGGTGCTCGAACCCCTCCCATCCCGCGTGCAGGTCGCCGCGCACCAGCCGCCCCACCGCGCGGGCGAGATGGGCATCGGCACGGGAGGGCTGGCGCGCCAGCACGGCGTCGAAGCAGCCCTCCGCCTCGTCGAAACGGCGCTGGTCGCGCAGGACGGTGCCGAGATTGAGTAAGGTCGCCGCATGGCCGGGCCGAAGCCGGGCCGCACGTTCCAGCCAGCGCCGCGCATCGGGGTAGCGCGCCAGCGCATGCAGGGAGGCGCCTTGCGCCTCGAGAGCGTCGCCGTCGGCCGGATCGAGCGCAAGGGCGCGCCGCAGCACCGGTTCCGCCCGCTCCGGCATCTCCGCCGCCCGCAGGGCCGCCCCCAGATGACTCCAGGGCGCCGGAGCGGCCGGACGGACGCGCACCGCACGGGCGATCCACCGCACGGAGGCGGCCGCGTCGCCGGTCTGCGCCCGCAGGACGCCGGACAGGTGCAGCGTGTCGGGTTGGGCCGGGTCCGCCGCCAGGATCCGTCGGTAGGCGTCGGCCGCCGCATCGGCATGGCCGGCCATGTGGTGGTTGACGGCAGCGTTGAGAGCGTCCAGGAGTGTAGCCATACCCTCTTCTGTACACCGGCCGGCCGGGCAGAGCGAGGATCGAAGAACAGCGAAAATCCCAGGTCAGCGAAAGCTGACGATCAGGAGCCCGTCACGGCAATGGACGACCGCCTTCCGACGCATCTCTGGGTCTCGGCCCATATCCGCACGGCCGATTCCCAGGGCGTGGCGATGACCGTGGTCCGCAAGGGCGACCCCAGCCGCGGCACCGTGATTCTGAAGATCAACCGGCTCGACCGGACCTTTTCCGTGCTGGTCCAGACGCGCGAGGCCGATGGCGAGCGGCTGTTCTGGGCGCGCGGCACCGGCGCCGACCCGGTGCCGGAGGCCGATGCCGACGCCTATATCGCCCGCCAGCTCCGCTACGACCCCGACGTCTGGGTGATCGAGGTGGAGGACCGCCAGGGCCGGCATTGGTTCGACGGGCCGGTGCGCTGACCGCCGCCCAGACCGCCGCCGTCAGGGCGGTGGGCCGATGACGGACAGCCGCAATTCTCCGACCTCCTCCGCCGTCGGCGGACGGGGAGGCGAGCCGGAGGCGGTGATGCGCAGGCGGAGCGTCAGGCGACCGTCCCGCAGGGCCCCGGCCGGCACCGGAATGGTGACCGTCCCGGCACCCTGACCGCGCTGGGGGCCGAAAGGGGCGGCGGTCCCGATGGGCTCGCCGTCCGCCGTTGTGACCTCCACCGTCTGCCCGCGGGTGAGCACGCCCAGGGTGACCGCCAGGATGGCGACCTCGCCCTGCCGCGGCGGATGCGGCAGGGCGAGCGTCGTTTCCCCATTCCCGTCCGGTCTCCCGGACTGACCGGCCGATGCCGCGCCCGCGGGCTGGCCCGTCAGGAGGACCAGCAGCGCGAGCAGGGCGACCGGCAGTCTGCCGGCCTGCCAAGCCTTACAGGGTGTGGAGCGAGACCCCCTTGACCGCCGGCGCGGCGGTGGTGGAACCGTTGGACGGGACAATGCGGACCTCCAGCGTTGCGGTTGCCGGCGCCGCCGCCTGCGCGGCCGGGCTCCGGGCCAGTGCCGCGGTGCGTGCGGGCTCGGGCAGCGGCAGGGTGAAGGTGGCATCGTCCGCCATGCCGTGCATGGCCGGGCCGAAGAAGCCGATGGTGCCGCCGTAATAGGGGCTGTCCGCCGCCACCTTCGTCACGCCGGCCGGCGCGTTGATCAGCAGGTCGAAATTCCGCGGGGCGCCGCTGCCGGCCGGGCGGGTCACCTTGACCGCCATCACCACCGGGCTGGACGGCGCTGCCGATAGCTGGACGGATCCCACGCCCTTGGCCACCGTGCCCTTGACCGGAGCCGATGGCTTGGCCGCCGCCACCTGTGCCGATTCCGCGTCGCCGAAGCCGTGCCGATACTCGTACTGGAACCGTTCGGTGCTGAGATAGTCACCGGCGCGGCCGTCGAGGACATAGCTGCCGTCGGCGCGGACGAAGAACAGGAAGGGCTCGCGGGACAGCTGCGACAGCTCCTCCTTGTCGGTCGGCAGGATCGGCAGGCCCAGCCGCTGCTGCTTGCGCGTCCACACGTCCCACAGGCGGTCCATGTTCGAATGGTGCAGGAAGAAGACGGGATCCACCGGCGACAGGAAGTTGGTCATGTTGCCGTAGGGGCCCGGATCCCACGGGCCGACGCCGCCGATGTAGTTGTGGACAAGGTTGTGCGGCTGGCCTTCCAGCACCGAGAACTGGGTGTCCTTGCCCGGCATGACGTTGTGCGACGCCGTCTTGGAGCTGGTGAAGCTGTGCGTCACGTCGGCATTGTAGTAGTCCACCGGCAGCAGGCCGGTCAGTACCGTGTGGGGCGAGCAGGCCTTGGCCGTCTTGTCGTCCAGCTTCGGGTTCTCGCGGGTCAGGTAGCGCGCACGGTCGGTCGCGGCGAAGGCCTGGTTGCCGGGATCGCACTTGCCGTGGCTGCACCCGGTGACGTCGTCCCACAGCTTGCCGAAGCTGCTGTAGCCGCGAAGGTCCAGCTGCTTGCGCTGAGCCTCGTTCAGCGTGTCCCAATAGGCCTTCATCGCCGGCTTGATGTAGGCGGTGAAGGTCTTCAAATCCTTGGTGTAGGGAAGGAAGGCTTCGCTGACCGGGGTCAGGGCGCCGTCGAACATCTCGTTGGGGATCTGCGGCAGAAGCGTCCAGTCCCAATAGGGAAAGGCGAAATTCGGATTGTCGCTGTACTTGCGCACCGTCTCTTCGAAATAGCCGATATAACCGCGGTGCCAGACATAGAACCACCAGTTGCCGTGCGGACAGTCCATGAAATGGACGAAGGCGTTGCGGAACCAGTTGTGCGGATGATCGGGAGGCAGGGCCACCATCTTCTGCACGGCCGTGGCGTAGCTGCGCAGCATCGCCTTGCCTTCGTCGCTGGTCGCGCTGTAGCGGATGTATTTCGCAGTCGCCGCCCGCGCCGGGCCGAACGGCAGCAGGGAGGCACCCGCAGCAGCCGTGGCCGTCGCAAGAAAATCGCGCCGATTGAAATTCATTTTGATCAAGCTCCCGCATAACGACAAAAACACTGGAAGTCTGTATAGGAAACCGACTGTTTGCACGTGAATTCAACCGGCACCGACGGGCGGGCCTGGATTGGGCGGATGGCGCCATACCTGCGGATGTCCGATCGTCCGCGGACAGGCGCAGGCCGGGATCGGGCGGATCGGAAAGCGGCGGTCGGTTCTAGGCGCCCGCGGTGACTCGGGGAAAGCGCAGGGTGAAACGGGTGCCTTCGCCGGGACGGCTGTCGACCCCGATGGTGCCGTGCAGGCGGCCGGTCACCAGATTGTAGACGATGTGCAGCCCCAGCCCGCTGCCGCCCGCCCCGCGCCGTGTGGTGAAGAAGGGGTCGAAGATCTTGGGCAGCACGTCCGGCGCGATGCCGTTGCCGTCGTCGGCGACCGACAGTTCCACCATGTCGGGACCGAGCAGCCGGGCGGCGATGGCGATCCGGCCGGGCTGTTCCGGATCCAGCGCATGGACCAGCGCATTCATGATCAGGTTGGTCAGGATCTGCGACAGCGCCCCCGGATAGCCGTCCAGCTCCAGGTCGGCAGGGCAGGCGACGTCGATGGCCAGGGCCGTCCGCGCCTTGTAGGTCGGGTGCAGGCTGCGCAGCAGCTCGTCGATGTAATCCCGCAGCAGGAAGGGGCGGCGTTCGTCGCTGGACTGGTCGACGGCGACCAGCTTGAAGCTCTGCACCAGATTGGCGGCACGGGTGCTGTTCGACAGGATCAGGCTGGCCATCTCCATCCCGTCGCTGAGGAAGCGCTGGAAGTCCGACTTCTTCAGCGCGTTCGCCGTGTGGCGGTCCGACAGCTCGCCGATCAGCGCCTGCAATTGCGAGGCGCCGGTGATGGTGATGCCGATGGGGGTGTTCACCTCATGCGCCACGCCGGCGACCAGCTGGCCAAGCGAGGCCATCTTCTCCGCCTGGATCAGGCTGGCCTGGGTGGCCTTCAGTTGGTCGAGCGCGCGTTCGGCGGCATCGCGCGACTGGCGCAGGGCATGCTCCGCCTCCACCTCGCGCGTCACGTCGACCACCACCGCCTGGATCGCCGGGCCGTCCATCCAGTCGACGCGCCGGCCGGTCAGCTCCACCCAAAGCCCGGCGCCGTCGGACCGGCAGGCACGAATGCGGCGGCGCGGCGTCGACTGCCCATTCTCCAGCAGCCGGTCGTACCCCTCGATCAGCGCCTGGCGTTCCGTCGCCGCCACCACCGACAGCAGGGACGGCAGGGCGACCACCTCCGTCACCGTCATGCCGAGCATGGCGGCGAAGCTGTCGTTGGCATAGAGCACATGGAAATCGCGATGGATGACGATGCCCTGGATCGAGCCTTCGACAAGATCGCGGAAGCGCCGTTCGTTGTCGGCGAGGGCCTGCTGGCGCCGGTCGATCTCCTCGATGAAATAGCGGATCGAGGCGCCGATGTCAGTGATCTCGTCGTCGCCATCGACCGGGACCGGAACCGGCAGGCCGGCCGGCGCCGCAATGCCGCAGTGGGGGGGCTGGCGGTTTCCCGACAGCCGGGCCAGCACCGCCCGGTTCATCGCCACCAGCCGCGTCGACAGGAAGCGGCGGAAGAAGAAATAGACGCAAACCGCCAGCAGAAGCGACGTTCCGGCCAACACCATCACCGTGCGGGTGCGTTCGGCGATCAGCGCCGCCAGCGCATCGGTGCGTTCGGCCGACTGGTCGCGGATGGAATCGTACAGAGTGCGGGTGGAGCGTTCGACCGTCTCGACCAGCACCTGGGCCTGTCCGGTCAGCGCCTGGGCGCGATTGCGCGCCTGCAACCTGTCGATGGCGCTTTCGAACAGCCCGCCCGGCGCCACCAGCAGGGAGAACAGCTCCTCCTGCACGGTGGACATCATCTGCCCGGTGGGGTCCGGGGCGCCGCCCGACAGGCGGGCCAGTTCGGCCAGCGTGCGTTCGGCGGACCGCGCCTCGCCCTTCAGGCGGCTGAGATGATCGAGCTGCGTCGCTCCCGCCGCCCGCGCCATCAGCGCCCCGATGCGGGCCGCCCAGGCCCCCGTGTCCGGCATGCTCTCGATCGCCGCCGCCAGCCGGCTCAGCGCGCGGGCGGCTTCGGCCTGACGGTCGCCATAGTCGATCTGGCGCGTGACCTCGGCGTTCAGGTCGGCGACCGTGGCGGCCAGGATCAGCAGGGTGGAGCGGGTCTGCTCCAGCAGGCGGACATTGCCGTCGCGCTCGCCCGCGCCGGGATCGCCCTCCTTCATCAGGCCGCGCATGCGGGCAACCAGAAGCTGCATCGAATCCAGTTCCGTCACCAGCCCGTCATAGATGGACCGGCGCTGCGGCGTCGAGGCGGCGGCGGCGAGCTGCGGCAGCTGCGCCACCAGCTTCTGCAACGACCCGTGCAGTTCGGCGCTGGTGATGACCTCCGGCAGGGTGTTGGTGGACAGCGCCGCCACCTCCGCCCGGAACAGGCGGAAGGAGGACATCGACACGCCGCCGATCAGCAGCACCAGCAGCGCCATCACCGACAGGCCCAGCGTGATGCGGAGGGCGATGCCGAAACGCCGCCTGCGTTTCGGCGGCGGCGTCTGCGGCATGCGCCGCGCGGTGTTGTCTATGACCACCGCATCGGATGCCGGCAGGGCGGTGGAAGACAGCCCGTCCATCACCGCCTCACCGTCATGCGGCCGTCGAGCCGGGGAACGAACTCGCCGCTGCGGGCGATCTGGTCGATCATCTGGGTGGAGACGAACTCGGTGTTGCGGTCCTCCACCAGCCGCGGCGCGCCGGCCAGGATGCCGTAGCCGTCGCCCCCCGCCGCCAGGAAGCTGCTGGTCGCCAGACGGTAGCGGCCGGACAAAGCGACCGGCTTGCCGCCGACCGACAGGCTGCGCAGCCGCTGGCCGGGCGGGCGGCCGAGGTCGATCTCGGCCTGGGCATTGGACAAATGGGGAAAGCGGCCCTGCAACTGCTCCACCGCCGACACGCCGCTCTCCACCACATCCCAGAGCTGCTGTCCGGAGACGTCCAGCACCACCCCGACATCGTGGAAGGGCAGTTCGGTGTAGATGTCGCGCCGGGTCAGCAGGGTGCCGGCCGGATACTGGCGGTCGCCGCGGATGCCGCCGCCGTTGAACAGCGCCACGTCGCTGTCCAGCGCCTCGCGCAGCGTGTCGACCACCGCATTGGCGAAGGCGTTCTCGCCCGTCCGCAGCGACTCCTTGCGGGTGTCGAGCGGTGCGCTGAGACGTCCCACCTCCATCCGCAGCATGGTGTCGAGCCGCGCCGCATAGGCCCTGGCCTGGATCAGCACCGCCGGGTCGGGCGCAACCGTCGCCGTGTCGATCAGGCGCGGCGCCGGGGTCCAGGTCACCACCGGCTGACCGTCCGGTCCGGCGGTCCGCTGCATCGTCAGGTCGAGCGCCAGCACCCAGGCGGCCTGCGGCCCGACCGTGGCGGACAGGAACCGGCCGTCGTACTCGACGGCGAAGGGGCGGCTGCGGTCCTGGTAGAGCACGATGTCGGCCGGCCGGGCGGCCAGCACGCTGCGGTGGGTGTCGCCGGCATAGCCGGTCATCGCCACCACCAGATCGACGCCGTCGGCCCGCAAGGCGGCGGCCTTGGCGGCCAGCGCCCGCACCGGGTCGCGGAACTCGGTGCGCTGGGTGCGGGTGGTCTCCCGCGTCAGCACCGGCGTCGCCGCCATCACGCCGATGCGCAAGGGGCCGGCGGTCAGCACCACCGCCTCCTCCAGACCGTCCGGCGTGCGGCCGGTGGAGCGGTCGACCGCGTTGGTGGTGACGATGGGGAAGCCGGCCTCGAAGGCGCGGGCGCTCAGCCGGTCGTCGCCATGATGGTATTCGCGGTTCAGCGCGGCCATCGCGTCGATGGTCATGCCGTTCAGCAGGTCGATGATGTGGGCGCCCTGATCGTAGAAGGCGAGCACCGACGGCGCCAGCGTCTGTCCGCCATGCAGGACCAGCAGGTTGGGATGGGCGGCCCGCTCCTGCCGGATCGTGCCGGCCAGCCGCGCCATGCCGCCGCGCCCGGCGGTCTCGTCCAGGTCGGTGGTGCCCTGGGTATAGAGGATGGTCAGCCGCACCGGCCCGCTGTCCGCCACGGTCGCCTTGGGGGAGGCGTCAGTCTCCTGCGCATGGGCCGGCAGGGTCGCGGCCGGCAGGATCGCGGCGAGGCCGATGGCAAGGCCCAGCGCCAGCGATGCGGTCAGGGGCGGCGATGTCCTGCCGGGCCGGGTCCGCACCCCGCCGGCAGCGCCGATTGAAATACCGATAATGTCCATAGCCCGGCGTCACCATTGCCCCCGCGCCGGATTATGCTCATTTTCCAGTCTTTGTTGAAGCAAAGCCGCGTTACGGGATTGTCATATTGATGACGCACGGCGGGGAAGAGCATGTTTCAACCACTCGTAGACACCAAGAAGTCTCAGTATTTCGATCAACTTCATCCGAACCGGTGCCGGAACTGCGGCAAAACGTGGTGCCAACCCCGCCCGACGGGTCTTCGCCAAGGCAGCGCGGCGGGCATAGGCGACGCGATGCAGGGTGACGCGGCGCGCGGTGGTGTCGTAACAGGCGAAGCAGGCGCGGGCGTCGGCCCCGCGCGGCTCCCCCACCGTGCCGGGGTTCAGCAGGTAGAGCCCATCCGCCCGCAACTCCGCACCCAACACCGCCCGGTCGTTGAGCCCGCCGTCCAGCGCCACCGCATGCACCGCACCGTCGCGCCATTCCCACAGCCCGGCCCGATGGGTGTGGCCGAAGGCGCAGATCCGCGCGCCCGACGGATGCGCCGCGAGCGCCCGCAGGCTCAAGGCCCGCTTTCCGTCATCGTCGAGCCGGACCAGCTCCTTGCCAACCTCCGGATGCAGGGCACCATGGACGCCGACCAGCGTGCCGTCCACATCGGCGGTCAGGGGCAGGCCGGTCAGGAAGGCACGGCTGTCCTCGTCCAGCCTTGCCCCGGTCCAGGCGACGGCGCGCGCCGCCGGGCCACTGAACCCGTCGGTGCCGATCAGGCCCGCCACCGCCCGGTCATGGTTGCCGGCGATGCAGACGGCGCCGGCCTGCCGCAGCAGGGCGATGCAGGCGGCGAAGTCGGTGTTGTAGCCGACGATGTCGCCGAGGCAGAGGATGCGCTCCGCCCCCTCCGCCCGAATGGCGTCGAGCGTCGCCTGCAACGCCTCCAGATTGGCGTGGATGTCGGAGATCAGGGCGATCTTCATGGGTTATCGGGGGTCAGGGCTTCACAAGGCGGCCGGACCGGATGCCGCCGGGCATGCGCGCGAGCAGCCGGTCCAGCTTCGGCCGCAGGAAGGGCATCGGGTCGTCCGGCGTGATCGCCTTCGCCTCGCAGCGCGCCACCCAGGCCAGCCAGTGCGCCGCCGGCACGCCGCTTTCCCGCGCCGCCAGCCGGTCCTTACTGATGTGGCACCAGCAGGCGCCGGGGCGCGCCTTGGCTTGGGATTGGGCTTGGGCCGGGGCAGGGCGGGGCCGGCCGGTCAGGTCCGCCTGCACCATCGCCGGCAAATTCACCCCGGCCACCGCCCCCAGATGGTGCCACAGGTTGAAGCGCGGGTTGATCTCCAGCAGGTGCAGCCGTCCGTCCGGGGCGCGCTTGAAGTCGAACTTGGCGACGCCGCGCAGGCCGATCTTCGCCGCGATCTCCCGACCGAGCGCCGCCACATCGGCGCCCTCGCCGTCGATGTCGGTGATGGTCAGCGCCGTGCTGTGGCCGTAATCGACAGGGTAGGTGCGGATCTTGCGCCCGGTGAATTCCCCGGCCACAGCACCGCCGGCGTCGATATAGACATGGTGGCTTTCGATCCGCGTTTCCGGCCCGGGGATCAACTCCTGCGCCAGCAGCTCGATGCCGACCGGAATCAGACGCGGCCACAGGGCGCGAAGCTCATCATGCCCGTCCAGCCGGATCGCCTTGCCCAGCCCCTCGATCTCGTCCCAGGGCGGACGGCGGGTCAGCGGCTTGACGATCAAGGGATAGCGCAGGTCCAACTCCGGCGCCTCGCTGCCGGGCAGGGGACGCAGCCGGCGGGTGCGCGGCACCGGCAGACCCAGCCGTTCCGCCATCGCCTGGAAGCGGCCCTTGTCCACCAGCGTCTCCACCAGTTCGGCGTCGGCCAGCGGAAGGCGGAAGACCGAAGCCAGCCGGTCGCGGTTGCGCGACACCATCAGCAGCTGGGCGTCCTCCTCCATATACAGCACCGGCTTTTGCGACTGGGCGGCGCCGAAGCGCAGTAGACGGTCGACCAGCGTCCCGTCGTTGCCGCCTTGCCAGGGGATCAGCTGCGCGGTGAAGCGGGAATGGGCGGTCGCCCCGTCCGGCGGCCCGACCACGGCACAGCGGATACCGGCAAGCCCCAGCGGGCGCACCAGATCCATGTCGCCCAACACGCAGGCCAGCGGCCCGGCCTTCATCCCGGTCTTCATCGCCAATTCCCCCGTTCGGATCCCGCACTCAAATGCCTTTGGCCGGCGCGATCCATCCGCGCAGCGACCGCTTGACCGCATCGGCCATCACCCCGCGCGCCCGTCGGACATGCGCCTCCATCCGCCGGCTGAACCGGTCGGGGCCGAGCGTCAGCCAGTTCATCGGCTGTTCGGCGTTGGAGAGCAGCGGCTTGTGCCCGGCCGGGGTCGACATGAAGTCGTAGCAATCCTCGCCGCGGACCAGCGCCTCCTCGATGGCCAGCACATGGCTCAGCAGCCCCGGCTTCAGCCGGTTGTCGGCCTCGAAGGCGAAGCCGCCCTGATAGTTCAGCACGCGGTTGCGGTGGACGAAGTTGTAGAGATAGCCGACCGCCTGCCCGCCGGCGCTAACCCGGCTCAGCCGCACGGCGCCCTGCGGCATCCCCTCGGCGATCAGCCGTCGATGGAAGGGGCGGAAGGCGGCATTGGCGAAGGCCCCGGCCTGCCCGCGCGCCTGCCAGCCGGCCTGATGCAGCACCTCCAGCCCGGCGAAATACTCCAGCGCCTCGTCCACCGTCGTGGCGACGCGGTGTTCCAGCGCACCGCGAGCCCGGTAAAGCCGCTCGCTGCGGTTCACCGCGGCCCGCGTGTTGCGGCCGAGCCCGCCGCGGAAATCGCCTCCCGCCGCGCGCACCGTGGCGAAATCCACCCACTGTGCGGAATCGGCGACGCGCAGTTGCAGCGTGTGCCCGGTCCGCGCCGCCACCCGCCGGGCCGCCCGCTCCGCCGCCAGGGTCAGGCCGCCCAGCACCAGCTCGTCGTTGGCACCCAGCCGCCCGCCCAACCAATGCAGCATGGCGTCCGTCACCTCGTCGGCGACGCGGCGGTCGGCGAGGATGCCGTTATACTCCATGAACAGCCGGTCATAGCTGCGGTCGCCGGTCTCGTGCAGCATCCAGCAGCGGCTGGGCAGCAGCCCGAACCGACGCCGCAGGCGCGGGCAGAGCAGGGCCAGCCCGACCGTCTCATCCTCCTGGCGGGCGACCAGCAGCTGCGGCTCGATCCCATCCGGCATCTGCGCCAGCCAGGTCCCGATCCAGGTCCAGGACAGGAAGAAGGAAGAGTCGGAGCGGCCTTCCAGCTCCGTCCATGCCCGTGCCAACTCCGGCATCGACGGCAAGGGGCGCAGGGCGACCTGTATGTCAGTTGCGGTTGCGGAACCGGTCGCCCTCTGCCGGAGGGTGCCGTCGGAGTCGGTGCGTGGCCAGATGCTCATCGGCGCGGCGTCTCCGGTAGATATTCTCTACCGAAAACAACACGCTGGTCAGACGAACGGTCCCGTCTACGCCGGGGACACCCGAAAGTCTGCGCGGCGCAAACGGGTGCCGCGAAGGGGCTGAGTGGCTATACGAAGTTGCCGGCCCGGCGCGTGAAGCCGGGCCGGCAGTCGCAGGTCAGCGCTTCACCGTGTCGGCGGACTGGCCGAACAGGATCTTCTTGCTGTCCTCATTCACCGTGGGCGTGCGGTTGGGGTTGATCTCCTGCCCCTTTTCATAGGCGCGCACCACCGCCGGCCGTTCCTTGATCGCGGTGAACCAACGCTTCAGGTTGGGGAAGTTGTCCAGATCCTGCTGCTGGCGTTCGTGCGGGACGATCCATGGGTAGCTCGCCATATCGGCGATGGACAGATCCGCCCCGCCGAGGAACTCATTGTCGGCAAGGCGCTTGTCCATCACGCCATAGAGACGGCCGGTCTCCTTGACATAGCGCTCCATGGCGTAGGGGATGCGCTCCGGCGCGTATTGGACGAAATGGTGGTTCTGGCCGGCCATCGGGCCGAGGCCGCCGACCTGCCAGAACAGCCATTCGAGGACCGTCTTGCGGCCGCGCACGTCGCCGGGCAGGAACTTGCCGGTCTTCTCGGCGAGGTAGACGAGGATGGCGCCGGATTCGAACACGCTGATCGGCTCGCCGCCGTCGGCCGGGGCGGTATCGATGATCGCCGGCATGCGGTTGTTGGGCGAGAAGGCCAGAAAGTCCGGCTTGAACTGGTCGCCGGTGGAGATGTTCACCGGCTTGAAGCTGTAATCCAGCCCGGCTTCCTCCAGAAAGATCGTGATCTTGTGGCCGTTCGGCGTCGGCCAGAAATAGAGGTCGATCATCCCAAACCCTCCTGCGATTTATCGGCCTGACGGTCCAGGCCGTGATTTCGGGAAAAAGGTTAACCGCTTCGATCCGGCTGGCAAGCCCGCGCAGACGCGCGGCAGACCTCCGATCCGCCACCCATATTCCGTTTATCGAAATTCAATTTCATTTTGTTGACAGGCATTTTCGCATCTGTCAGCGTGGCCAACGAACAGACGAGGCGGCGCCCCCTCGATCCCCCCGACGCTTGGTTTCCCCTGAAATCATTCTCCCCGGACGGAGAGCACGCATGGCCTTGGACAAGGACGTTTTGGATCAACTGCTGGACACGCTGGGGCGCTTCGTCCGCGAGAAGCTGGTCCCGCTGGAGCACAAGGTGGCGGAGGACGACGCCATCCCGGCCGAGGTGATCGGCGCGATGCGCGAAATGGGCCTGTTCGGCCTGTCGATCCCGGAGGAGTATGGCGGGCTCGGCCTGTCGATGACCGACGAGGTGCAGGTCGCCTTCCAGCTGGGCCAGACCTCCCCGGCCTTCCGCTCGCTGATCGGCACCAACAACGGCATCGGCTCCCAGGGCATTGTCATCGACGGCACGGCGGAGCAGAAGCAGCGCTATCTGCCGCGTCTGGCCGCCGGCGAGATCGTCGGCGCCTTCGCCCTGACCGAGCCGGAGTCCGGCTCCGACGCCGGCTCGCTCCGCACCACCGCCCGGCGCGACGGCGACCATTTCATCCTGAACGGCACCAAGCGCTATATCACCAATGCGCCGCAGGCCGGTCTCTTCACCGTCTTCGCCCGCACCGACCTGGACAGCCGCGACGCCCGCGGCGTGTCGGCCTTCCTGGTGGAAGCCGGGACGCCCGGCCTGTCGCTCGGCCCCATCGACAAAAAGATGGGCCAGAAGGGCGCCCACACCTGCGACGTGATCTTCGAGGACTGCCGCGTTCCGGCCGCCGCCATCCTGGGCGGCAAGGAGGGGCAGGGTTTCAAGACCGCCATGAAGGTGCTGGATCGCGGCCGTCTGCACATCGGCGCCGTCTGCGTCGGTCTGGCGGAGCGGCTGATCCGCGACAGCCTGTCCTACGCCATGGAGCGCAAGCAGTTCGGCCAGCCTCTCGCCGAGTTCCAGCTGATCCAGGCGATGCTGGCCGACAGCCGGGCCGAGGCCTATGCCGCCCGCTGCATGGTGCTGGAAACCGCGCGACGCCGCGATGCCGGGCAGAACGTCAACACCGACGCCGCCTGCTGCAAGATGTTCTCGACCGAAATGGTCGGCCGCGTCGCCGACCGCGCGGTGCAGATCCATGGCGGGGCCGGCTACATCGCCGATTACGGGATCGAGCGCTTCTACCGCGATGTCCGCCTGTTCCGCATCTATGAGGGCACCACCCAGATCCAGCAGCTCGTCATCGCCCGCAACATGATCCGGGAGGCGGCATGACCGCCGGGCGGCCGGTTCCCGATTTCGCTGAAATGGTGGCGGCGCTGCCGCCACGCTTCAGCAACGCCGCGCTTGCCTGGGCGGAACGGACTCCGGACGCCCCCGCCCTGTTCGACGGGACGCAGGACTGGAGCTATCGCCGCTTGGCCCAGGCGGTCGGCAGCGCCGCCGCGCAGTTGAAGCGGCTGGGGGTGGTCGGCGGCGACCGGGTGATGATCGTTTGCGAGAACGGCCTCGCCGCCGTCACCCTGATCCTGGCCGCCAGCGAGCGCGACGCCTGGCCGGTCATCGTCAACGCCCGCCTGTCGGATCGCGAGATCGACACCATCCGCGACCACTGCCAGCCGCGCCGCGTCTTTTATACCGATACGGTATCCCATGAGGCTGCCGCCCACGCCGCCCGCCATGGCGCGGAGCCGCTCGGCGACCCGGATCTGCCGCCGATGGCCGTCGGTCCGCTGCTGGACGCCGATCCGGAGCCGGTCCATGCCGGCAACATGCGGCAGGTCGGCGCGCTGATCTACACCTCGGGCACCACCGGCAAGCCCAAGGGCGTGATGCTTTCGCACCGCGGCCTGCTGTTCGTCGCCTCGGTGTCGGGCTGGATGCGCGGGCTCGGCCCCGGCGACCGCACCTATGGCGTGCTGCCGGTCAGCCATGTCTTCGGGCTGGCCTCGACCTGTCTCGGCACCCTCTATGCCGGCGGCTGCCTGCACACGGTCCCCCGCTTCGCCCCCGCAGCCGTGTGGCAGGCCCTGGAACAGGACGGGGTGACCGTGTTCCAGGGTGTTCCAGCCATGTACGCCAAGCTGGTGGAGCACGCCACCGTCACCGGCCGCAAGCCCGCCGCGCCGGCCCTGCGCTACCTGTCGTCGGGCGGCTCGGTGCTGGACCTCGACCTCAAGCTGGCGGTGGAGCGGGTGTTCGGCCTGCCGCTGCACAATGGCTACGGCCTGACCGAATGCTCGCCGACGGTGACGCAGACCCGATTGGACGCGCCGCGCGGCGACACCTCCATCGGCCCGGCCCTGCCGCTGGTGGAGATGCGCTTCGTCGACCATGTCACCGGCCTGGACGCGGCCGGCGGCGAACCGGGAGAGCTGTGGGTCCGCGCGCCCAACGTCATGCTCGGCTATTACCGCGAACCGGCGCTGACCGCCCAGGCCGTCACTGACGACGGCTGGCTGAAGACCGGCGACGTCGCCCGGCTGGAGCCGGACGGCTGCGTCGCCGTGGTCGGCCGCATCCGCGAGATCGTCATCCGCTCCGGCTTCAACGTCTATCCGGAGGAGGTGGAGGGGGTGCTGACCAGCCACCCGGCGGTGACGCTGGCCGCGGTGGTCGGCTATGCCGTCGCCGGCAACGAGGAGGTGGTGGCCTTCGTCCAGTTCGTCTCCGGCCGCAGCGCGACGGAGGATGAGTTGAAGGCCTGGGCCGCCGAACGGCTGGCCCCCTACAAGCGCCCGTCGCGCATCGTCGCCATGGACGCCCTGCCGGCCAGCCCGACCGGCAAGCTGCTGAAAAGCGGCCTCCGCGCGCTCGCCGCCGAGGTGATGGCCGCCTGACGCAGAGACCGGAACACCGAAAAACAAAGCCTCAAAAAGCAATGCCCATGGGAGGGACCAAAAGCATGACCCGGACGCTCGCCAATCTCGTAACCGTCTCGGCCCTCGCTCTGTCGGCGGCGCTCGGCGCCGGGGCGGCGCAGGCCAAGGACTTCCTGCTGGGTTCCGAACTGCCGCTCACCGGCAGCCTCGCCCGCGTCGGCCAGGGCATGCATGAGGGCATCTCCGTCGCCGTCGAGATGGCGAACAGGAGCTATGCCGGCAAGCATAGCTTCAAGGTCCAGACCATCGACGACGAGACCTCGCCCGCCAAAGGTGTGGCGGCGGTGGAGAAGCTGGCCGGCGACGGGGTGGTGGCGATCACCGGCGGCTACGGCTCCAACATCATCGGCCCGGCGTCGGAAGCGGCGCAGAAGGCCGGGCTGGTCTACATCACCTCGGGCGGGGTGTCGCCGGAGCTGACCCAGCGCGGCTATCCCACCTTCTTCCGCATCAACAACACCGACGGCTATGCGCTCGCCATGATCGGCATGTTGCAGGAGATGGGCGCGAAGAAGGTTTCCATCGTCTATCTGAACAAGGATGCCACCAGCAGCCTCGCCAAACAGGTCAACAGTGCGCTGACCGCCAAGGGCGTCACGGTCGGCATGCACGAATTCGACGGCTCAACCAGCGACTTCAAGCCGCTGATGAACAAGGTGAAACTCCAGGACCGTCCCGACGTCATCGCCATGGTCGGCTACGAGAACGATTATGTCGGCATCCTGCGGGCATCCAAGGTGCTGAAACCGCAGGTCAAGGCGGTGGTCGGCGTCTGGTCGCTCGCCACCGCGCAGATGGCCAAGGAATTCCCCGACCTGATGGAGTCTGTCTACGGCACCTCCATGCTGCCCTACCCGGTGGAATTCACCCAGCCGGAAGCGGTCGAGTTCGCCGCCACCTACAAAAAGCTGTTCAACAAGGATCCCGACTATCTCGGGCAGTTCGGCTACGTCCAGACCCGCCTGCTGATCGACGCCGTCGTTCGCGCCGACGAGGCGGGGACGCTCGCCAAGGGCGGCTTGGCCGACGAGTTGCGCAAGACCGACGCCAACACCCTGATTGGCCGCGTCACCTTCGACAAAAACGGCGACAACCTGAACTTCACCCACCGCATGGGCCAGCACCAGGGCGGCAAGGTGGTCCTGGTCTGGCCCCAGGACGCCGCCAACGGAAAGATGAACTTCCCGGCGGTGCCTTGGTGAGCGAGCCCCCCTTTCCCCGCCGGGGAGAGGGGAAATGGCCACCTCCAACAGGGTGCAACCCATGTTCGAACTGACGCTCCAGGCACTGTTCTCGGGCCTGCTCGCCGGCGGCTATTACGCGACCGTGGCGGTCGGGCTGGCGCTGGTGTTCGGGACCATGCGGGTCATCAACCTCGCCCATGGCGAGCTGGTGCTGCTGGCCGCCTATGTTGCCTATGCGGCGGAAACCACTTATGGCGTCAACCCGGTGATGGCGATCCCGGTGGCGCTGGTGATCGTCGGGTCGGCGTCGGCCATCGTCTATGCGCTGCTCAGCCGCATCCGGCAGGACCGCGAGATCAACTCGCTGATCCTCACCTTCGGGCTCGGGATCATCCTGACCAACGCCATCCTGTCGATCTGGAAGGCCGACATCCACTCGACATCCGATCCCTGGTTCCAGGATTCCCTGGTCGTCGCCGACACCCTATTCGCGATGAATGCGGAGGTCGCGTCCTTCGTCGGCGGGCTGGTGCTGATGGCCGGCGTCTGGTGGTGGCTGAACCATTCCTGGCAGGGGCGCGCGGTGCGGGCGCTGTCGTCGAACCGGGCGGCGGCGACGCTGATGGGGGTCAATCCGCGCAGGATCGAGATCCTGTCCTTCCTGATTGCCGCGCTTCTCGCCACCTTCGCCGGCTTCGCCATCTACACCGGCAAGACCGTCTTCCCGGCGCTCGGTCATGTGCTGACGGTCAAGGCCTTCATCATCACCGTGCTGGCCGGCATGGGGTCGATCCCCGGCGTGCTGATCGGCGCCGTCATGATCGGCGTCATCGAATCGCTGACGGTCACCTACCTGTCGGCCTCGCTTCAGGAATTGGCGGGCATGATCCTGTTCCTGGTCGTGCTGTTCGTCTCGCCTTCGGGCCTGTTCGGCGGGGGGAGGGCACTGGCGCGATGAGGAATTCCCCGATGAACCGTCTTCTTCTGATCGCCGCACTCGCCATCGCCTATGTCGGCGTGCCTTTGCTGTTCGGCGGCAACGCCTATGTGCTGGGGCTGATCGTCGCGGCGCTGACCATCGCCGGGGTGGCGGTGGCCTGGGCGCTGCTCGGCAACCTCGGCGGCATGGTCAGCTTCGGCCACGCCGCCTTCTTCGGGGTGGGGTCCTACACCTCCGCCGTGCTGGCGATGAAGCTGGGGGTGCCGGTCTTCGCATCCATGCTGCTGGGCGGGGTGGGGGCGGCTGTGTCCTCCATCGCCATGCTGCCAGCGCTTCGGCTGCGCGGTCCCTATTTCGCGCTCGCCATCCTCGCCTATGCCCACATCTTCCAGATTCTGACGACCGAGATGACGCCGGTCACCGGCGGGGCCGGCGGGCTGCTGTCGATCCCGCGCTTTCCGAAAGTCCTGGGCTTCGATTTCGGCGAGAAGCTGGGCGGCTACCTGATCGTCCTGACCATCGTCGTACTGGCGGCCCTCGCCTATGACGCCATCCGGCGCAGCACCTGGGGCCTCGCCCTGAAGGCGATGCACGACACCGAGGTGGCGACCCGCGTGGTCGGCGTGCCCAGCACGCATCTGAAGGCGGCGATGCTGGTGCTGTCGGCCTTCATCACCGGGGTGGTCGGCGCCTTCAACGCCCATTTCATCAGCTTCCTCGACCCCGACTACGCCTTCTCCAGCGGCTGGACCGTGCTGCCCATCGCCGCGGCGATCTTCGGCGGCTACCGCACGGTTTGGGGGCCGGTGGTGGGGGCACTGGCGATCTATCTGGTCGACCAGCTGCTGTTCAAGCCGATCCTGCCGCACGGCCACCAGATGATCCTGGGCGTGCTGCTCTGCGCCATGATCCTGTTCAGCCCCGGCGGCCTGATGCCGACCTTGCGCCGCCGCCCGGTGAAGGAGAGCCGCCATGCTCACGCTTGAAGGTGTCCAGGTCAATTTCGGCGGCGTCCAGGCGCTGAAAAGCGCCAGCTTCTCCGTCGCGGAAGGGGAGAGCATCGGTCTGGTCGGCCCCAACGGCGCCGGCAAGACCACGCTGTTCAACGTCATCTCCGGCGTGGTGCGCCCCACCGCCGGGCGGCTCGACTTTCGCGGCACCTCGCTCTTGAAGCTGCCGGAATGGAAGCGGGCACGGCTCGGCATCGGCCGCAGCTTCCAGATCCCGCGCCCCTTCGGCCACTGCACGGTGCGGGAGAATCTGCTGGTCGCCCAGCGCTTCGGCGCCGGCAAGAAGGACTTGAGGCGGATCGACGAAATCCTCGACATCCTGAACCTGCGCGACAAGGCCGACCGCGACGCCACCAGCGAATTGGCCCTGACCGAGCATAAGGCGCTGGAGGTCGGCAAGGCATTGGCGACCGAGCCCAGCCTCCTCCTGCTGGACGAGGTGCTGGCCGGACTGGAAACCAGCAGCAAGCGCGCCTTCATGGAACGGCTGGCGGCGGTGCGCGACCGCTACCGCCTCGCCATGGTCATCATCGAGCATGACATCGCCACCATCGCGGCGCTCTGCCCGCGGGTGCTGGTGCTGAATTTCGGCCAGATCATCGCCGACGGCTCCCCCGGCGCGGTGTTCCGCGACCCGGAGGTGATCCGCAGCTACACCGGCGAGACCACCCTTGCGGAGGCATCATGACCAACGCGCTCGACATCCTGACGCTGCGCGCCGGCTATGGCGCGATCAACGTGCTGTGGGACGTCTCGCTGTCGGTTGAGGCCGGCAAGACGACGGTGATCGTCGGCCCGAACGGTGCCGGCAAGACCACGCTGCTGCGCGCCATCATGGGGCTGGTGCCCGCCACCTCCGGCGACATCCGCGTCGACGGGCAGAGCCGCAAGGCGGCGAAGACCTGGGACCGGGTGGCCGACGGGCTGGTGATGATCCCCGAGGGCCGGATGATCTTCCCCGACATGACGGTTGAGGACAATCTGATGATGGGCGCCTTCCCGCGCGGCTGCCGCAAGGACTGGAAGCGCAACAGGGCGATGGTCATGGACATGTTCCCCCGGCTGGCGGAACGGCGCGGGCAGATCGCCGGCACCCTGTCGGGCGGCGAGGCGCAGATGCTCGCCATCGGCCGCGGCCTGATGGAGCAGCCGCGCGTCTGCCTGATCGACGAGCCGTCGCTCGGCCTCGCCCCCGTGGTGGTCGACGAGATCTTCCGCATCCTGGCGCGGCTGCGGGCGGAGGGGCTGACCATCCTGCTGGTGGAGCAGAACACCAGCCGCGCCCTGAAGATCGCAGACCATGTCTATCTGATGCAGTCGGGCAAGGTCGTGCTGTCCGAACGCGGCGACCGGGTGGACCTGGAGCGTCTTCACGCGCTTTACTTCGCGCACGAAACAGCCGCGTGATGGAACAGGGTATGGACGATCTGCTGAACGGGGAGCCGGAGTCGGGCTTCCAGCGCCTGCTGGGCTACGCCTTGAGTCGCTGGGAGGAAGGCGAGGCGGAGCTGGCGATGGCCATCGACGACCGCCACCTGAACCGGGCCGGCGTGGTGCATGGCGGGGTTCTGGTGACGCTTTTGGACACGGTTTCCGGATTCTCGGCAACATACTGTCCCTTCCCCGGCCGGGTGCGGCGGGTGATGACGCTGTCGCTGTCGACGAGCTTCCTGGGTCAGGCACGCACCGGTACGCTGATCGCCACCGGCCGGCTGCGCGGCGGCGGGCGCAAGATCATCGGCGTGGCGGCGGAGATCCGCCACGCCGATACCGGCGCCCTGATCGCCACGTCGGAAGGCATGTTCAAATACCGGCCGGGCAGCGAGAACCGGGAGGGAACCGAGCTATGAGCGGACAATTGACCGTCGCGCGCCAGGGCCGCGTGATGGTGCTGACGATGGACGACGCGGCCACCAAGAACGCGCTGGGGCCGGAGATGATGGCCGCCGCACGCGACGCGCTGGTCCAGGCGGCCGAGGATCCGGGGGTGGGCGCCATCGTCCTGACCGGGGCCAACGGCACCTTCTGTTCCGGCGGCAACTTGGGCCGGCTGCTCGGCAACGCCAAGGCCGATCCGGAGGTGACCCGCGCCAGCCTGGAGCGCTTCCATGGCTGGACCCGCGCCATGCGGGCCTGCCCCAAGCCGGTGATCGCCGCCGTCGAGGGGGCCGCCGCCGGGGCCGGCTTCTCGGTGGCGCTCGGCTGCGACCTGATCGTCGCGGCGGAGGATGCCGTGTTCACGCTCGCCTACGTGAAGGTCGGTCTCAACCCCGACGGCGGGGCGACGGCCTTCCTCGCCCGTGCCGCGACGCCGCAGCTGGCGGCCGAGATCATGTTCGAAGGCGGCAAAATCGGCGCGGCGCGGCTGGCCCAGCTCGCCATCGTCAACCGGGTGGTATCGCCCGGTGCCACGCTGACCGAGGCGCTCGTCTGGGCGGAGCGGCTGGCGGGCGGGCCGACGCTCGCCATTGGCCGGGCCAAGCGGCTGATCGAGAGCGGCTTCGGCGCGCCCGACGACCAGCTCGACCGCGAGGCCGCCTTCTTCGTCGAAGCCCTGCACGGGGCGGAGGCGGCGGAGGGCATCACCGCCTTCTTCGAGAAGCGCGCCCCCAACTATCCCCGCTAAACCAGAAGGTTGCGCCTGAGCTTATCGTCAGGCCAGCAGCGACAGGGTAGGATCGGGCGGGGTGGGTGCGGCGTTTTCCAGGGCGCGGACGATGTCCGACGGCGCCCCGGTCAGCCGCAGGGGCTCCGCCCGGCCGGCGAAATACAGATCGGTGCCACCGTCGCCCCCGCTGCGCAGATAGGCGACGGCGATGGGGTTCACCAAAACGGTTTCCCCGGACGTATCGGTCAGTTCGACGAATGCCATTGCGTGTATCCTCTCTCGCGTCCGGGTAAAACGCTCTGCGATGGTGTATGTTTCCAACCCGGACGTTCAGTAGGGCGCCATGACCGAAAGGGAGTACCCCTTCGACCTCTTGAACGGAGCGGAACCGCGACAAACATGGGCGGTTCAGTTGATCGAAGCCGAACAGGCTTCGGAAACCGGACGGAACGGGCTATAAGCCCGCACCGTCATTCAAGGGAGCATGCCGTCTTGAAGGTGCTTGTCGTCGAGGACGATCCGCTGATCGGTCCGGCCGTGAAGGCCGTTCTGGAGAATGCGGGCTATACCGTGGTTGGACCGCTGCGCGACGCCGCCAAGGCTACGCGGGTCGGTGCCCGCGAATGTCCCGAACTGGCGCTGGTCGACGTCAATCTCGCCGGTGGAGAGAATGGCTTGGTCCTGGCCCGTCGCCTGTGGGAAGAAAATGGCATTCCGTCGCTGCTCATGACCGGCTTCGATCACCACGCCGCCGAAGCCCGCGCCTTCGCCATGGGCCTGCTGCGCAAGCCGGTGATGCCGGACGCGCTGGTCCAGGCCGTCGGCGCCGCCGGGGAAATCCTGGGCGGCCTGCGCCCGTCCTCCACGCCGGCCGCGCTGGAGATCTTCCACGGCTCCGCCGCCATGGCCGCCGGCCTGCCGAAGGCGCGCACGGCCTGACCGTTCACCGTCCTTTAGACGCCTGAAAACGCCCGCCCTTCGGCGGGCGTTTTCGTTTCCGCATGACGCGCGATCATTCCGGATTGCGGCTGTTGATGGGGTGGCAAGCGGGGACGAACCGGACCCCACCGACAAGTTTTCGGCCTGCCGCCGCACCGGCGTTGACGGGCCGCCCAGCGAAAGGAATCCCCATGAAGAGCCTGATGATCGGCGCCGCCACCGCTCTGGCCCTGATGGCCGCTCCGGCCTTCGCCGCCGGCAGCGGTTCAATCTCCGGCAGCCCGGCGGCCAACAGCGCCGGCTCAAGCACCAACTCCAACCAGACCAACCCACCCTGCACGTCGAACAACCAGCTTGGCTGCGGCAGCATGGGCGGCGTGGACAGCAAGAGCGGCGCCACCAGCGGTTCTTCGATGGGCAGCGGATCGATGACCGGTTCCGGCTCTTCCAGCTCGACCAACGGCACCGGCGGCAACAGCCTGGGCAACAGCGGCTCGATGGGCACCGGTTCCGACGGCCCGGTCGGCACCCAGCAGCCGTCAGGCTCGATGGGCGGTTCGATGGGTGGCGGTTCGTCCACCGGCACGGGCAGCACCGTCCGCTGATCCAGGCGTTCCGGACATGAAGAAGGGCGCGCGGTCACCCGCGCGCCTTTTCCCGTTCCAGGTTGGCCGTCAGCCCTCGGCGGACAGCAGGGCCACCGGCAGGTCGGCGAACAGCGTCGCCGCCATCACCGCGTCGCCGCTTTCAACCTCTGCCCCCGTCAGGCGATTACGCCAGCCGGTGCCGCGCGGCAGCGGGATGGCGGTGTTGCCCCAATCGGGCTTTTCGCCCAGTTGCCCGACCAGCCGCGGCACCGCCACCACCACGGTTGCGTCACCGGTGCGGCGGGCATAGGCCACCACATGGTCGGCACGCTCGCCGGTCGCCTCCAGCGGCAGATACTCCCCGGCGCTGAAGACCTCCGGCATCTCGCCACGAACCGCGAGGGCCTGACGGGTCACCGCCAGCTTCACGGCACCGTCGGTCCAGCGTTCCAGCAGGCCGGCAACCGTGCCACGTTCCACGATACCCTCGACCTCCTCCAACAGCTCGCGGCGGGCGTCATAGTCCACCGGCAGCCGGTTGTCCGGATCGACGAGGCTGAGATTCCACAGCTCGCAGCCCTGATAGATGTCGGGCACGCCGGGGCTGGTCAGCTTCAGCAGAGCCTGGGAGAGGCCGTTGACCATGCCGGTGCGCGCCAGCGACGCCTGGAAGGGCAGGAAAGCTTCCAGGAAGGCATTCCGGCGGGTCACGTCCAGCGCATCGTGGATGAAGCTGACGACCGCGCCTTCATAGGCCTCGTTGGGCGCCGCCCAGGTCGAATGTACCTTGGCCTCGCGCATCGACTTGGTCATGGCGCCGACGATGCGCTCGGCGAAGGCCGTCATCGCCGGCTGTTCGATCCGGTCGACCGACGCTCCGGTCAGTTCCGCCGGCCAAGCGCCGAGCAGCAACTGATAGAACAGATACTCGTCGTTACGATCGGGCGGGGCGGTGCCCTCCACATCGCCGCGGCGGGCGCGGAGAAGCCGGCTCCAGGTCTGGACCTGACGCTCCCACTCCTCCGGCATCTCCGACAGGGCGTAAAGGCGGGCACGGGTGTCCTCGCCGCGCTTGGTGTCGTGGGTCGTGCTGGCCAGCATGTTGCCCGGCCAGTTGCGGGCCCGGTCCTGGTTGGCGCGGTGGAAGGCGGAGACGCTGACGCCGAAATGGTCGGGATGGCCGCCGACCTCGTTCAGCGCCACCAGCCGGTTGTAGCGGTAGAAGGCGGTGTCCTCCAGCCCCTTGGCCATCACCGGCCCGCTGTACTGCTGGAAGCGCATGGCGAAGCGGGTGACCTGCCGGTGGCTGTAGCCGCTCTTGGGAGCCGCCACCAGATCGGTGGTCAGCAGGCGTTGCAGGAAATCATAGACCGAACCGTCCGGCCCCTGCTCGACCCGCCGCGCCTGGGAGATCGCCCAGTCGATGTCGCGGCGGTCCAGATCGCTCGGCACGCCGCCGTCGACATAGGTGCGATAGACGGGGAAGCGGGCGATGGTCTCCTTCAGCGCCTGATGCAGGATGTTGGCGGTGAAGTCGGCCGTGGCCGGGTTGGAGCGGGCGATGCGCGCCGCCTTGCGCGACAACACGTTCAGCTCGCTTGCCATTTCGCTTTCCATGATGCGGATCTTGCACTGCCGCACCACCTCTTCGAAATTGTCGCGCCGTCCGATGAAGTCGCCATAGAGACGGGTGAAGGCCTCCTCCGCCTTGGGATCGACGAACAGGCCGCCCATCAGGTTGGCGTATTCGTAGCCGGTGGTGCCGTCTATCGGCCAATCCTCGCGCAGCCGCTCATGCCGGGCCAGGATCTTCTCGACCACCAGATAGAAGGGCTTGGAGGACGCGGCGACCAGCCGCTCGCAATAGCCCTTGGGGTCGATCAGCCCGTCGATATGGTCGATGCGGATGCCGTCGAGCGTGCCGTCCGCCACCATCCCCAGAACCATGCGGTGGGCGACGTCGAACAGTTCCGGCTCGTCCATGCGCAGGCCGGCCAGTTCGTTGATGTTGAAGAAACGCCGGTAATTGATGTCGTCGGCCGCGACCTTGAAATAGGCGACGCGCCAGTTCTGGCGGCCGATCAGCTCGTGCAGGTGGCCCCAGCTGTCGATCTCTCCCTGATAGCCCCGGAAGACGGACAGCCGCTGGGCAATCGCATCGGCCACGTCCGGCCGTGTCGCCACCAGCGTCGCCAATTCCGCCTTCTGAACGCCGGCCCGCGCGATCTGATGGGGACGGGCGTAGGCAAGATGGGCGAATGCATCGCCGATGCGCTCCAGATCAGGGTGATCGGTGCCCAGGATGGTGCCGTAATCCTGCGGCCGCACCGGCAGCTTGTGGCTGTCATAGGCCCAGACGGCGAAGCTTCCGGTTTCCGGATCGAAGCGCAGATCCAGCCCGCCCGACACCAGCACAGCGCCATACTGGTCGCCCAGGAAGGGCACCAGAAGCTTGCCCTGGAGATAGCGGTAGTCGGATTCCCATTCGATGTCGAAATACCCGGCATACGGGCTTTCCGCCCCCCACTCCAACACGTTCAACCACCATTCGTTGTCGGAGCCGCCGACCCCCATGTGGTTGGGAACGAAGTCCAGGATCTGGCCCAGCCCGTTGCGCTTCAGCGCCTCCACCAGATCGCGGAAGTCGTTCTGGTCGCCGACCTCCGGGTTCAGCTCGTTGTGGTTGACGATGTCGTATCCGTGGGTGCTGCCCGGCCGCGCCTTCATGTAGGGAGAGGCATAGAGATGGCTGACGCCCAGTCGGGCGATATAGTCGGCGATGGCAGCGGTGCGGTCGAAACCGAACTCGCCATTCAGTTGGACCCGGTACGTCGCACGAGGGATGGGCTTGCCGGCGGCGGGGGCCATGGGTGTGTGCTCCTCGGAATGGGAAAGGGCGGAGTGGAAAGGGACGACGGGGTCAGGTGCGGACGGGGGCGGAGGACGGACGCGCCGCCGCCAGGATGTCGGCGACCGCCGCCGGTTCCGGCGCGTCGGCCAGATCCTCCAGCGTCATCGACAGCTTGCGGCGCCAGTTGGGGTACTGGTCGGTGGTGCCGGGCAGGTTGACCTGATCGCGCTCGCGCGTCAGGTCGTCCAGCTGCGCCACCGCCAGTGCCGAGTTGGTGCGGGCAAGGAAGGCGTGCACCGCGTGGTCCAGCGCCTCGTCATAGGGGCTGTCAGGCGTGAGGCCGGCGGGCAGGGCGATCCCGGCGGCACGCAGGGCATCGACCAGGGCGCCACGGTCGGCCGACCGGCGGGTTTGCTGCTTCTCCTCCTCGTCGTCGGCCGGATAGAGGCCCTTCTCGGCCTTCAGCGTGATGTCGTCGCCTTCCCACCAGCCGCGCAGCGTGGCGAGGTCGTGGCTGCCGACGGTGGCGAGCGCCAGTTCCGGATACTCCTTCGGCCCCTTGAAGGCGCCGTCCTCGGTCCATTCGAAAAAGACGACGCGGTAGCTCAGCACCCCGGCCTCGGTCATCCGCTCGCGGAAACCCTCCGGTACGGTGCCCAGATCCTCGCCGACGACGAGGCAGCGGTGACGCTGGCTTTCCAGCGCCAGGATGCCCAGCAGATCCTCCATCGGATAGGCGACATAGGCGCCTTCGCCCGGCGGATGGCCGTCCGGGATCCAGTAGACATGCTGGAGCGCCATCGCATGGTCGATGCGCAGCGCCCCGGCATGGCGCATGTTGGCGCGGACCAGATCGATGAAGGGCTGATATCCCGCCGCACGCAGCGCCTGGGGATGGAAGGGCGGCAGCCCCCAATCCTGGCCGGCCGGGTTGAACAGGTCGGGCGGGGCGCCGACATGGGCGGCGTCGACCACCACCTCAGGCGTCATCCAGGTCTCCGCCCCGCTGGCATCGGCGCCGACCGCAAGATCGCGGTAGAAGCCAATGGCCATGCCGAGTTCGGCGGCCCGCTCCGCCGCCAGACGCAGTTGGTCGTCCGCCAGCCATTGCAGCCAAGCGAAATAAGCGACGCGGTCGGAATTCTCCGTGGCGAAGCGCTCAACCGCCTGCGCCGTGGCGTCGTGGTAGTCCGCCGGCCACCGGTGCCAGTCCGCCTTGCCCTCGGCGGCGAAGCGTTCGCGCAAGGCCTGGAAGGTGGCGAAGCGCTCCAACCCGATGCCCCCCTCGCTCCGGAAGGCGTCGAAGGCGGCACGACGGTCCGGCTTGGCCGATGCCCGGAAACTGGCAAAGAGCTTTTCCAGGATCGGCAGCTTCAGCCCGGACACCGCCGTGTAATCGACGTTGGCGGAGGCGCGGGCCGCGTCCAGCGCCTGCCGGAACTCCGGCGAGGCGACGTCCTTCCGCAGGTCGGCATCGTCGAGGAATTCCGCGACCGCGGTGACGTCGATGTAGAGCGGGTTCAGGAACAGCCGGCTGGCCGGGGAATAGGGGCTGGCATGTTCGGGATTGTCGAGGAACATGGCGTGCAGCGGGTTCAACCCGATCACCGCCGCTCCACGCGCCGCCGCGATGTCGGCCAGCGTCCGCAGGTCGCCGAAATCGCCGATGCCCCAGTCATGCTCGCTGCGCAGGGTGTAGAGCTGCGCCGACAGGCCCCACAGCTTTTCCCCCACCAGCATCGGCGTCGGCAGATGGCAGCGGGCGGGCGCCAGGATCAGGCGGGTTTCCGCCGCGCCGTGCTCCGTCTCCACCCGCAGCGTGTGGTAGCCGGCCTGGGCCAGCGGACCCAGCGGCAGGCGGCGTTCGGCATAGGTCACGTCGCCGGCGGTGATGCAGCGGCAGCGCGGCAGGCTGCCGAAACCGACGACGCCGCTCTGCGTCTCCCCGCTTTCCAGCGTCAGGGTATAGCGCAGGGTGCGGGTGCCGTGGGGCAGGGTGACCGGCACGGTGACCGCCTCGCCCGCCCGGCGGACCACCGCCGGGGGCAGGGCGCGGCCATACTCCTCCTCGTCCAGCCGGTCGAGATGGGCAAGTGCGGCGGCCTCGTCCCCCGCTTCCACACCCATGGCCGACAACAGGGCGCGGACGGTGTCCTCGCTGGCCGTCACCGTTTCCCCGGCTGCATTGTCGAAGGAGCGCTCCACCCCGATGCGGTCGGCCAGCCGGTCGAGTGCGGAGGCTTCCTCCAGCCACAGCACCACCGACCAGGGACCGAGCGTGTCGCCGGTCAGCCCGGCGCCTTCCGTCCACAACACGCGGCCCGTAACCTCGGGGAAGTCGGCGGCCGGGCTGTCGGCCAGATTGGCGAAGGCATGCAGGCGGCTGCCGTCGCCCAGCTTCCAGCAGACAGTCAGGCCGGTCTTGCCGGCGACGCCGTGGCTCGACGCACCGCCTGGAACGCCGTCCAGCCGCGGGACGATCTCCGCCCGCCGCAGGGCCAGCGCCCGGCGATACCAGTCGAGCCAGTCGGCATGCTCCGGTGCCTCGCGGGCCTCCCAGTCCAGCTTGGCCGACTCAGCGGTCTCCGGCGCGGTGGGGTCGGGAATGCGGGCGCGGGCGTCGGGGTCCTGGAATTCGGGGAACTTGGCGAACTCCTCCGCCCGGCCCTTGCGCACCGCCTCGGCCAGTTCGTCGCCGAAGTCGCAGAAGAAGGGGAAGGGCTTGGCCGATGCCCATTCCTCGCCCATGAACAGCATGGGGATGCCGGGCCCCAGCAGATAGAGGATGGTGGCGGCGCGAACGGCTTCAGGCTTGGCGATGTGGGAGATGCGCTCGCCGAAGGCGCGGTTGCCGATCTGGTCATGGTTCTGGATGAAGGTGACGAAGGCGGTCGGCGGCAGGTGGGCAGACGGCTCCCCGCGCAGCTCGCCGTCGCGGTAGGCCGACGGCTCGCCCTGGAAGGCGAAGCCCTCCGCCAGGGTACGGCCCCATTTGGCCGGATCGTGGGCGTAATCGGCGTAGTAGCCGCCATCCTCGCCGGTCGCGGCACTGTGCAGGCAGTGGTGCAGGTCGTCGTTCCACTGGGCGGAGTGCCAGCGCGGATCGCCCTCGCGGTGGCGGGTCAGGAAGCGCGCCTGATTGGCATCGTTCTCCAGCACGAGATGGACATGGCGCTGGTTCTGGAAATGGCTGTGCACCCGCTCCGCCAGCTCCTCCAGGACATGACGGTCGCTGTCGTCGATGATGGCATGGACGGCGTCCAGCCGCAGCCCGTCGAGGTGGAACTCCTCCAGCCAATAGAGCGCGTTGTGGACGAAGAAGTCGCGCACCGGCCCGCTGCGCTCGCCATCGACGTTGATCGCCGCCCCCCAGGGGGTCTTGTGCCGCTCGGTGAAGAAGCTGTTGGCGAAGGCGTGGAGGTAATTCCCCTCCGGCCCGAAATGGTTGTAGACGACGTCGAGGAAGACCATCAGCCCGCGGGCATGGGCCTCCTGCACCAGAACCTTCAGATCCTCCGGCCGGCCATAGGCGCTGTCGGGGGCGAAGGGCAGCACACCGTCATAGCCCCAGTTGCGCGTTCCGGGGAAGTCGGCGACCGGCATCAGTTCGATGGCGGTGACGCCCAGTTCGACCAGATCGTCCAGCCGCTCGATGGCCGACAGGAAGGTGCCGCCGGGCGTGAAGGTGCCGACATGCAGCTCGTACAGCACCGTCTCGTGCCAGGGCCGGCCGGTCCAGGCGGCATCGGTCCAGACATGCACGCCGGGGTCGATCACCTCCGACGAACCATGCACGTCGTCCGGCTGGAAGCGGGAAGCCGGATCCGGCACCGCCAGCCCGTCCGGCAGGACGAAGCGGTAGCGGCTGCCGGCCTGCGCCCGCGCGGTGGTCAGGCTGAACCAGCCGTCACCCTGACCCTCCATCGCCACCGGCTGGCCACCGTCGTCGAGCGACAGCAGGATGGACGCCACCGAAGGCGCCCAGATCGAGAAACGGACGGAGCCGTCGGCCTGCACCTCCGCCCCGAAGGGCATGGAGTGGCTGCGGCGGCGCTCGTCCACCGGGGCGATGCGGTCACGGTCGCGGCTGGCGATCTCCGGACCGGCATCGGCGCGGATGATGGCGGTGACGCCGGCCAGCGGGATCGCCACCCAGCCCGGCCGGTTGGCAAGCTCGTAGCCGACCTCATACAGCGCCTTCTCCAGCAGGAACAGCTTCAGCAGCGCCGGGGCCGCCTGGGCATCGCGCGGGAAGCCGGGGCAATCGCCGATGGCGGTGCGGTAGCCGTCGAGGAAGGCAGCCGATGCCGCCCCTTCCCACCAGGAGAGCCACGCCGTGCGGGCGTCGCGCGACGGGCCGTCGAGACCGGCCGGCATCGCGTCGCGCGCCATGGCGGCGGCATAGGCGATGGAGCGCAGCATCCCGGCGACATCGCGCAGGATGCAATGCTTGGCCCGCCGTTCGGCCAGCGGGCGCATCGGCTCGCCTTCGAAATCGACGATCTGCACGTCACCGCGCGACACCAGCACCTGCCCCAGGTGATAGTCGCCGTGCAGCCGCATGGCGCTGAGATCGGCGGTCGCCGGGATCAGCGCGTCGATCTGCGCCATCACCGCCGCCTCGCTGGCGGCAAGCGTGTTGGCCTGTGCCGAAATCGCCGGGTCCAGCGCCGGCCCCGCAGAACGCAGCCGTTCCAGCACGCGCTTGGCCAGGGTGCGCACGCCGCCCGCCCACTCCGTCAGCCGCTCCGCCGTCGCCGGTTCCGGCGTGAAGGCGTCGCCGCCGCCGGGGGTGGCGAGCGCCCGGTGCAGCTTCGCCGTCCGCTGCCCCAGCAGGCGCAGGAAGGCAACGCTGTCGGCATCGCCGGCCTTGGACGCGTCGGTGTCTTCGAAGCGGGCGACGCGGTCGTTCAGGTAGCCGGTGACATGCCCCCAGGCGTCCTTCGCCTCCGGCACCAGCTCCTGCATGACGCACAGCGTGGTGGAGCCGGAGCTGTTGGACCGCTCCACCCAGCCCAGCAGGGCCGGCGTGTTTGGGAACTGCGCCACCTCGGTCAGGAAGCGGCTGACCTCCAGTTCGGGATGGATGCCCGGTTCCAGCTTGCGCAGGCCCTTCAGGATGGCGGTGTCGCCGATGCGGATGGAGGTGTTGGACTGCTCCGCCGTCATCCGGTGCAGCGGGGCGTCGGCGCGCAGCCGGTCGGACAGCGCCTCGCAGGCGCGGGTGTGGCCGGCGGTCAGGCCGGCGGACAGCGCCGTTTCCCCCGGCACCGTGTCGCGCTTCAGGATGGCGCCCAGCAGCGCGCGGACCACGCCGTCATCGGCATAGCCGTCGCGCAGCCGGCCGGGACTCTGCAAATCCTTGGAACCGGCAATCGCCGATTCATCCTCGCGGGTGCCGCGGTCGAGGATCAGGGGAAGCTGGTAGAGCTGAGGGTCACGCCCCGGCGGTTCGACCCGCAGCAGGCAGAGCTGAGCCTGCGCCCCGCCGGCCAGAGGCAGCGGCAGGGCATCGACGATGCGCACGACCGGCCGTCCGGCGTCCTTCGCCGCATACCAGCGGCGGGTCAGCAGATGGTCCGGCAGCAGATCGTCCTGGAGGCGGGACAGTATCTCGCTTTCCAGCGGGTTCGCCAGCACGGTCGGCTGGGCATGTGACTGCGGCGCAGTGGGCACGAGGGCTCCTCCCCTGTTGAGCGCTGGGTGGCACGTCGCTCAAACAGCACGGAGGGAAGGAGTTCCCGCACCCGCGAAGCCGTTTCCACGAACGACCGCGCCTTCTCCCAAAAGAGTGGTCAGACGGTACGCGGGTGGTGCGGCAGATGGGCGATGCGGCCGATCCGCTCGGCCACTTGAAGGGCCTCGACCACATCGTCCAGACGGCCGTCGCGCATCAGGTTGTGCGCGTGGGTGTTCAGTGCGGCGACGACGGCCCGTTCATCGGACACCCCGCGGGCCGGCTGACCGTCCGGGTCGAGCACGGTGGCACCCAGCGCCGCCATGGCCTCCGCAGTCAGGTTCACGGCCTCCGACAGGGCCTCTTCGTCGTCATCCGCGGCGGTCAGGATCGGTTCCAGAAGCTCCGCAAGGAGACGGGGGGTCATGGTGCTAATCCTCGGTGACATTCTCAGGCCGTCCCCTTCGACGTCGGTGCTGCACGGTCTATCGGTACAACAGCCGGACCGAAGGAAAGGTCCGTGCGGCCGCGCCACCCGCGGCGCCGGCCAGACGGGTGGAGACGGCACATGGGAACCGGCAGAACCACTGGCAAGCTTGGGCGTTCGTCAATTGCCCCGATGGGAGAGTTGCAGGACGGGACGGCCAGTCCTTCGGCCGGCCGTTTCGTCAGGTCGGGGAAACCGAGAACCAGTCGGCCGAGACCTGCCACTGCTTCACATTGTCGAGCGAGAGCGTGAAGCCGTTGCCGGTAACGCCCGGTGCCGAAAGGCCGAGTTCACCGTTGGTGAAGCTGGCCACCACGCCCATTCCGTCCGCGCGGTCCGTGAAGCGCGCCATGATGTCGGAAAGGCTGAGCGTGGTGTGGTGGAAGCTCAGCACATCGACGCCCGGCTGGAAGTCCGTGACCGTCGTTACCGACGTGCCCGACCACAGGACATAGGAATTGCCGCCGGGGCCCGGATAGGAGGTCCAGGCCTTCGGATCCTGCCAGAGACGGTTCGGCGGAGAGCCTAGATCGACGAGAAAGGTGTCGGCACCGCCGCCGCCGGTCAGGCGATCGTTGCCGGTCCAGGCCACCAACGTGTCGTCGCCGTCACCGCCGCTCAGCGTGTCGTTGCCCGACGCCACCCATGTGTAGAATCGCGCGTCATTGTATCCGACCGCCAGCAGATAATCGTCGCCAGCGCCCCCCTCCACGACCGCACCGCCGCTGCCGCCGGACCCGCCGTTCAGCGTGTCGTTGCCGGATCCGCCCAGAAGTTGAATTTGGGTGTTGGTACTGCCGGCGGAAATCCAGTCGTCAGCAGCGCTTCCCGCGATGGTCGGAACCGACGGATCGGCGATCGGATTGATGAACACCCGCATCCGTTCGACGTTGGCCGGCATGGAATAGGTATAATAGCCGCTGATGCCGTCCTCGATCAGGACAAGTTCGTCGGTGCCCGCATCGGTTGCTTCGGTCACCAGCACGCCGGCGGAATGGACGTAGTAGGTGTCGTCGCCGCTTCCGCCATTCAGGGTATCGTTCTGCGCACCGTACAGCGTGTCGTCGCCGGTTTCGCCGAACAGCCGGTCGCTGTAGTCGCTGTAGCCAGTGTGGCCGCCGACCATCGTGCTGGTGGAAATGCTGTATCCGTCGATCCCGTCGAGTATGTCGTTGCCGGATCCGCCATTCAGAATCCTGACATGGCCGGGCGCTCCGTCGAAAGCGATCCAATGGTCGTCGCCATTCAGCGCCGCCATGTCGTTCGGCATGCGGCCTTCGCGCCTGCCGAAGGCGTCGTAATGGGTGCGGGCGGTCATCCAGCCGGCATTCACCGCATCGCGGACATCCGGATAAGCCTGGAGATACCACGTCTCGTCAAAAGCGCCCGATGGGGCAGGGGGAAGCGGTGGGGTGGGCTTCGCATAGAAGGCCACCCCCTCGTAGCGATAGCTCGACAGGCTTGCCATCACCCCGTCCCGCTCGCTTTCGGAGGCGGTGAAGAAATGACCGCCGGTCGCCGTGTCGAGGAAGCGGTAAACGGGCTGGGAGAATTGATAGTCCGGGGTCGCGGAGACGAGGAAGGCCTGCAGGTCCTCCAGACGGTAATGGTCCGCCATGTTCTGGAGGATGTAGTCCCGTTCGGTGACGCTGGCGGTGTAGAAATGCTCCCCGGTATCCAGCCTGACGAAGCGGGCCACCGACACCGGGTTGCTGGCGCCGCCACCCTGCAGGAAGGCGACGCCTTCATAGCTCATGTCGGCCATTCCGGCGATGATGCCGTCCCGCTCGGCCGTGCCCGCCGTGTAGAAATGCTCTCCCGTCCTGCGATTGAAGAAACGGAAGGCTTTTGAATTCACCCCGTCCATCGCCGCATCCGCGATTGCCGCCGATCAACCTCCGGCAGGGTGGCGCAATAACCCTTCGGGAACAATGACCATTCCGTTCGCCGAACCGGGTGCAAAATGTCGCATGCCCTCAGTCGAGGAAATCGTCGCGGCTCAGCCCATAGCGCTTGAGCTTGTCGTAGAAGGTCTTGCGCGGGATGTTCAGCGCCTCGATGGCGGCCTTCACGCTGCCGCGGTGGCGGGCGAGTTCGGCCTGGATCAACCCCTTCTCGTACAGATCGACCTGCTCGGCCAGCGACAGGGTGGAGGGAGCCGAGACCGGAGCCGGCGCCACATCCTCCAGCCCCAGCACGAAGCGGTCGGCCGCATTGCGCAGCTCGCGGACATTGCCCGGCCAGTCCTGCCCCATCAGGCGCTGCATCTGGTCGCGGCTCGGCACCCGTGGCTCGCGGTTGTAGCGGGCGGCGGCCTGGGCGACGAAGTGCTGGAACAGCAGCGGGATGTCGTCGCGCCGCTCGCGCAGCGGCGGGATGGTCAGCACCACCACATTCAGCCGGTAATAGAGGTCGGCCCGGAACTTCCCGGCATCCGCCGCCTGCCGCAGGTCGGACTTGGTGGCGGCCACCACCCGCAGATCGACCGGCACCTGCTCGTTCGATCCCAGCGGTTCGACCACCCGTTCCTGGATCACCCGCAGCAGCTTGACCTGCAGGGCCAGCGGCATGCTCTCGATCTCGTCCAGGAACAGGGTACCGCCGCCGGCATGCTCGATCCGGCCGACACGGCGCTTGGCGGCACCGGTGAAGGCGCCGGCCTCATGCCCGAACAGCTCGCTTTCGAAGATCGATTCCGGCATGGCGCCGCAGTTCAGCGCGACGAAGGGGTTCTTGCGCCGGCCGCTGGCCGCGTGCAGCGCGCGAGCGACCATTTCCTTGCCGGTACCGGTCTCGCCGAACACCAGAACGTCGGCATCGGTGTCGGCGACCGCGGCGATGGTGGTGCGCAGCCGCTCGATGCCCGGCGTGCGGCCGACGATGGTCTCCGCCGGGTCGACACCCCCGGCGATCTGCGCCCGCAGCCGGCGGTTCTCCATCACCAGCCGGCGCTTCTCCACCGCCCGCCGCGCCACCTCGGTCAGCCGGTCGGACGGGAAGGGCTTCTCCAGGAAATCGTAGGCGCCGTTGCGCATCGCCTCCACCGCCATCGGCACGTCGCCGTGGCCGGTGATCAGGATGACCGGCAGGTCGGGATCGATCTCCTGAACCCGTGCCAGCAGGGCCAGCCCATCCATCTGCGGCATGCGCACATCGGTGACGAGGCAGCCCGGCCAGTCGCGGCCGATATGGCGCAAGGCCCGCTCCGCTCCGTCGCAGGCCATCACTTCGAACCCCGCCAGCTCCAGCGCCTGCTGCCCGGCCAACCGCACCGCGCGCTCGTCATCGACGAAGATCACGTTGCCGGCGGCCTCTGGGCCGGCGACCTCGGGAATGGACCGGCTCATTGATTCTGCTCCTTGGCGGACGGCTCCGTGGTGGTGAGACGCAGGGTGAAGACGGCGCCATGGCCGGGCTTCCCGTTGCGGTTGGCGGCGGTCAGGCTGCCGCCGAAATCCTCGACGATGCCATGGCTGATCGACAGGCCGAGCCCCAGCCCCTCGCCGGCTTCCTTGGTGGTGAAGAAGGGGACGAACAGGCGGGGCAGGTCGGCCTCGGCGATGCCGCTGCCGGTATCGGCGACGCTCAGCAGGGCTTCGCCTTCGGCCGCGACCAGCCCGATGCGCAGGCGGCGCACCGGACAGCCACGCATGGCGTCGGCGGCGTTGCCGATCAGATTGACCAGCACCTGCTGGAGCCGCACATCCTCCGCCACCACCCGGACCGGCTGGTCGGGCAGATCGGCCTCGACGACGATGTCCTCGCGCCGCAGCCTGGCCTCCAGCAGGGCCAGCGCCTGGGTCACCGCGCCCTGCACCGACACCGGCCCCAGCGTGCCGGAGGCGCGGCGGGCGAAGCCCTTCAGCTGGCGGGTGATGGCGGCCATGCGGTCGGTCAGCTCGGCGATCTCCGCCAGATTGTCGCGCACCGAGTCCAGCCGCCCGCGTTCCAGCAGCACTACCGCGTTGTCGGCGAAGCTGCGCATGGCGGCCAGCGGCTGGTTGATCTCATGGGCGATGCCGGCCGACATCTGGCCCAGCGCCGCCAGCTTGGCCGCCTGGGTCAGTTCGTTCTCCGCCGCGCGCAGGTCGGCGGTGGCGGCGGCGACCCGGCGCTCCAACTCCGCCCGAGATTCCTCCTGAAGGGCGATCCTCTCCACCAGGGCCACCCGGCGCAGCGCCACGGCATAGGCGGCGAGCGCCGCCATCGCCACCGCCGCCGCCGCGAGAAGCCCGGCGACCCAGGCATGGGCGGTCACCGGATCCAGGCTGGTCAGGCTGTGCAGGGTCCAGTCGCCGCCGGGCATGGCGACAGAGGTCAGCAGATAGCGCTTCTGCCCGTCCTTCTCCTCCAGGGCGATGCGGTCGGACGCGCCGCCGAAGGCCCAGGGCAGCACGTCCAGCCCTTCGCTGGTGCCCTCCGGGATGATCGGCAGGCTGATCGGCAGGCGGCGGGGCAGGGCATGATAGCGCCAGGACGGCACGTTGGTGATGAACACCACCCCGTCGCGGTCGGTCACCAGCAGCCTCTCCTGTCCCGGCGTCCAGGCCGATTCCAGCCGGTCGAAGCCCAGCTTCAGCACCACCGCCCCCACTGTGCGGTTTTCCGCCACCACCCGGTTCGCGGTGTAGAAGCCCGGCACCAGCGACGTTGTGCCCAGCGCGAAATGGTGTCCTTCGCCCTGGTCCATCGCCATGCGGAAATATGGCCGGTAGGAGAAATTCTCGCCCACGAAGCTGGCCGGACTGTTCCAGTTGCTGGCCGCCACCGTCGTTCCCTTGGCGTCCATCACATAGAGCGCCAGCGCATCCAGCGCGCGGGCGATGTCCTGCAGCTTGCGGTTCAGCCGGTCGACGGCATCCGCCGTCGGGTTGGCCAGCAGGGCGCGCACCTCCGCATCCTGCGCCAGGGCGAGCGGTACGGCGGCATGCCGCTCCAGCTCCGCCCGCAGGTTGGCGTTGTAGAGCGCCAGCTGCGCCCGGGCGCTCTCCCGCAGATCCTCCTGCGCCAGCGACGAGGCCCAGCCAGCCGCAAGCCCGGCCGCCACCGGCACGCCCAGCAGCAGAGCGGCCAGCAGCAGCCGGCGCGGCCGTTCCAGCGCCCGTGCCACCAGCTGCGCCGCCGGCGAGAGCGTCACGGCCGGGGCGGGAGGGGTGGTTGAATCTGTCGCCTGTTCGCCCGGTTGGATAAGCAACGCCGCCCCTGGTCATGCTGCGCCGCAACAATGATGCCGCAGCGCTGTGAAGTGTGTGGATTTTCGCACATCGCCGGACCCTGTGTCGTGCGGATTCTCGCCCTCTCCATTTCACCAAATGCTTGATGTTGCTGGATTCAGCAATTGGCCCACCGCTTGCTTTCATAGGCAATCAGTTGGGGGCCGCCCGCCCAGCCGGCGCCGAATGCCGGACGAAAGAACGGGCACCCCGCCAGGAACGCCGTTCTGAGGAACGCCACGAGGAGAGCAGCATGAGCGCAGACGCGACCGCCGTCCGGCATGGCACGGTGAAGAAGCCCTTCTACACCAACCTGACCTTCCAGGTTCTGACCGCCATCAGCATCGGCATCCTGCTGGGGCACTTCTACCCGTCCATCGCGGTGGAGATGAAGCCGCTGGGCGACCTGTTCATCAAGATGGTCAAGATGGTCATCGGCCCGATCGTCTTCCTGACGGTGGTGACCGGCATCTCCTCCATCGGCAACCTGAAGAAGGTCGGCAAGGTCGGCGGCAAGGCCCTGCTGTATTTCGAGGTGGTGACCACCTTCGCCCTCGGCATCGGCCTGATCGTCGTCAACCTCGTCCGCCCCGGCGCCGGCATGAACATCGTCCCCGGCCAGCTGAAGGCCGACGCGGTGCAGAAATACGCCACCTCCGCCAAGGAGCACGGCTTCATCGACTTCGTCGTCGGCATCGTGCCGGACAACGTCGTCGGCGCCTTCGTCCAGGGCGACATGCTGCAGATCCTGTTCTTCGCCGTGGTGTTCGGCGTCGCGCTGTCCGCCATGGGCCAGAAGGGCAAGCTGGTCGAGGACATCTTCGACAAGATCAGCCACGCCCTGTTCGGCGTGATCGGCATCCTGATGCGCGTCGCCCCGGTCGGTGCCTTCGGCGCCATGTCCTTCACCATCGGCAAGTACGGCATCTCGTCGCTGACCGCTCTCGGCCAGCTGATGGCCTCGGTCTACCTCACCATGGCGATCTTCATCTTCGTCGTGCTGGGCGGCATCGCCAAGGCCTATGGCTTCAGCATCTGGAACTTCGTCCGCTACATCCGTCAGGAACTGCTGATCGTTCTCGGCACCTCGTCTTCCGAATCCGTGCTGCCGCGGATGATGGAGAAGATGCAGAAGTTCGGCTGCTCCAAGCATGTCGTCGGCCTCGTCATCCCGACCGGCTATTCCTTCAACCTGGACGGCACCTCGATCTACCTGTCGATGGCCGCGATCTTCATCGCCCAGGCCTTCAACGTCGACCTGACGATCTGGCAGCAGCTCTACATCCTGGTCATCCTGATGCTGACCTCCAAGGGCGCGGCAGCGGTCACCGGCGGCGGCTTCGTGACGCTGGCCGCCACCCTGTCGGCCACCGGCGTCCTGCCGATCGAAGGTCTGGCGCTGCTGCTGGGTGTCGACCGCTTCATGTCGGAAGCCCGTGCGCTGACCAACCTGATCGGCAACGGTGTGGCCACCGTCGTCGTCGCCAAGATGGAAGGCGAGTTCGACGAGAGCAAGGCAGTCGCCGAATACCAGCAGCACTTCAAGGAGCCGGCTCTGGCCCGCCTCTGAGCACCTGCACAAGACGCGCGGCAAGCATGCGCGGGCCGGTTTTGGAAATTCCAAAGATGATCCATCCGGCCCGGCAAAGGTTCCTGTAAGATCAGGGGGACGCTTCGATTTGGTTCGAATCGTCCCCTTCTGTATTCCGGGTGGTTGGCGCATCAGTCCGAATGGGCTATAACCGCCATCCAGGTGAAGTGAACCCAAAGAATTAACTGAAATCTCGTTAACCGGAGGAAGAGACCCGATGTCCGGCGATTTTGAGGCGATGGCGCTTGAGTATCACCGCAACCCGCGGCCCGGTAAGCTGGCAGTCGTCGCGACCAAGCCCATGGCCAACCAGCGCGATCTTGCACTGGCCTATTCGCCGGGCGTGGCCCATGCCTGCACCGCGATTGCCGAGGATCCGTCGAAGGCGGCGGAGCTGACAGCGCGCGCCAATCTGGTCGCCGTCGTCACCAACGGCACCGCCGTGCTGGGGCTGGGCAACATCGGGCCGATGGCCGCCAAGCCGGTGATGGAAGGCAAGGCCGTCCTCTTCAAGAAGTTCGCCGGCATCGACTGCTTCGACATCGAGCTGAACGAGCTGGATGTCGATGGTCTGGTCGACACCATCGTCCGGCTGGAGCCGACCTTCGGCGCCATCAACCTGGAAGACATCGCCGCCCCGGCCTGCTTCGAGATCGAGCGCCGGTGCCGCGAGCGCATGAAGATCCCGGTGTTCCACGACGACCAGCACGGCACCGCCATCGTGGTGGGTGCAGCCGTGCTGAACGGCTTAGCTCTGGTCGGCAAGGACATCTCGAAGGTCAAGGTCGTCTCCACCGGCGGCGGTGCCGCCGGCATCGCCTGCCTGGACCTGATGCTGTCGCTGGGCGTTCGGCGCGAGAATGTCTGGCTGGTCGACCGCATCGGCGTGGTCCACAAGGGCCGCAACGAGGAGATGAACGAGTACAAGGACGCCTACGCGCACAATACCGAGGCGCGCACGCTGTCCGACGTCATCGACGGCGCCGACATCTTCCTCGGCCTGTCGGGTGCGAAGGTGCTGAAGCCGGAGCTGCTGGCCCGCATGGCCGACAAGCCGCTGATCCTGGCGCTCGCCAATCCGGAGCCGGAGATCATGCCGGATCTGGCCCGCGAAGCCCGTCCGGACGCCATCATCGCCACCGGCCGCTCCGACTTCCCCAATCAGGTCAACAACGTCCTGTGCTTCCCCTTCATCTTCCGCGGTGCGCTGGACGTCGGCGCCACCACGGTGAACGAAGAGATGAAGATCGCGGCGACACATGCCATGGCCAACCTCGCCCGCGCCGAACCGTCGGACGTGGTGGCGGCGGCCTATGTCGGTGAATCGCTGCGCTTCGGCCCCGACTACATCCTGCCCAAGCCCTTCGACCCGCGCCTGATCGTCGAAGTGTCCTCGGCCGTTGCCAAGGCCGCGATGGACTCGGGCGTCGCCACCCGGCCGATCGCCGACTTCCGCGCCTATCAGGACCAGCTGAACCAGTACGTCATCCGCTCCGGCCTGTTCATGAAGCCGGTCATCACCAAGGCCAAGACCGCGCCCAAGCGCGTCGTCTATGCCGAGGGCGAGGATCCGCGCGTGATCCGCTGCGCCCAGGTGGTGGTCGACGACGGCATCGCGCACCCGGTGCTGATCGGCCGCCGCGAGGTGATCGAGCGGGTGATCGGCGAGATGGGCCTGCGCCTGAAGATCGGCCAGGACGTGGAGGTCATCGAGATCATCCGCGACCCGCGCTATCACAACTTCACCGAACATTACCGCAAGCTGATGGGCCGCCGCGGCGTCTCGCCCAGCCATGCCGCCAACGTTGTCCGCACCCAGCCGACCGTCTTCGGCGCCCTGATGGTCCGCCGCGGCGAGGCCGACGCGCTGGTCTGCGGCACCACCGGCCGCTTCAACGAGCATTGGGCGCACATCTGCGGCCTGATCGGCCTGCGCGACGGCGTGAAGGTCGCCGCGACGATGAACGCGCTGATTTCGCAGAAGGGCGTCCACTTCATCACCGACACCTACGTCAACCCCGACCCGACCGCCGAGCAGGTGGCCGAGATCGCCCGGCTGGCGGCGGACGAGGTGAAGCGCTTCGGCATCGAGCCGAAGGTGGCCCTGCTGTCCCACTCCAACTTCGGCAGCGCCGACACGCCCTCGGCCCGCAAGATGCGCGCGGCGGTGGAGCTGGCGTCCGAGCAGATGCCGGATGTCGAGATCGACGGCGAGATGCATGCCGACGCCGCCCTGGCGCCGGCCATCCGCAAGGAGGTGCTGCCTGACAGCCGGCTGAAGGGGGAGGCGAACCTGCTGGTCATGCCGACCCTGGACGCCGCCAACATCGCCTTCAACATGATGAAGATCCTGGGCGAGGCGCAGAATGTCGGCCCGATCCTGCTGGGCGTCCAGCGGCCGGTCCACATCGTCACCCCGTCGGTCACCACCCGCGGTCTGGTCAACATGACCGCTGTCGCGGTGGTCGATGCCCAGCTCGCCGATCCGGTCAACGCCGCTCCGACCCCGCCGGTCGGCGTGGGGGCGTAAATCAAGGGAGGGCAGGGGGCGCGGTGATTGCCGCGCCCCCATTCCACCACATCGGAATCGTGCTATCCCTTACCCGTAGCCAACAGGAACGGCACGGGGCATGAGTAACCAGCGCAATTCCGGGCAGCGCAATTCCGGCAACACCGCTGCGAACGCCGCGGCTCTGGTCGGGCAGGCCGTGCCGCTGCACCAGTCCGGCCGTTTGGCCGAGGCGGAAGCGCTCTACCGTCAGGCGCTCGCCGCCCAACCGCGCCAGCCGGACGCCCTGCACCTGCTGGGCATGATCGCCTGCCAGACCGGCCGCTTCACCGACGCCGCCGACCTGATCGGGCAGGCGGTGGCGGCCAGACGCGATGTCCCCGATTACCACGCCAACCTCGCCTACGCCCTCCAGGCGCTCGGCCGCCCGGCCGAGGCGGAACGCGCCGCCCGCAACGCCCTGCGCCTGCGCCGCCCGTTCCCGGAAGCCGCCAACACGCTGGGCAACGCGCTCAATGCCCAGGGCAAGGCGACGGAAGCCGCCGACGCCTACCGTGCCGCCCTGCGCGCCCGTCCCGATTACGCGGAGGCGGAGGGCAACCTCGGCAGCGTGCTGCGCAGCCTCGGCCACTCGGCGGAGGCGGAACCGCTGCTGCGCCACGCACTGGCAGCCAACCCGTCCCTGCTGGAGGTGCACGCCGCCCTCGGCCTCGCCCTGCTCGACCTGGGGCGGAGCGAGGAAGGGGAAACGGCGTTGCATGCCGTGCTGGCCCGCCGGCCGGATCACGCGCCGGCCGCACTCGCCCTGGCCGGATCGCTGCAACGCCGCGGTGCCGATGCGCTGCCGGCCCACCGCCGCCATCTGATGCTGGAGCCGGCGGATGCCGAGGGTTGGAACGCCCATGGCCTTGCCCTTCAGGTTGCCGACCGGATCGCCCCGGCCGGCGATGCCTTCGCCCGCGCCCTGCGGCTCGCCCCGACGATGGCGGAGGCGATGACCAATCTCGGCACCGTCCGTCGCCTGCAAGGACGGATCGTGGAGTCCGCCGACCTGCAACGCCGGGCGCTGGATCTGCGGCCGGGCTATGCCGCCGCCCACACCAATCTGGCGCTCGCCCTTCAGGATCTCGGCGACGAAGCCGCTGCCGAGCGGGAGTTCACCCTTGCTCTCGATGCCGATCCGGCGCAGGCGCTTGCCCGCTTCAACCGATCCCTCCTGCGGCTGCGGCAGGGCCGGCTGGCGGAAGGATGGGAAGACTACGCCGTCCGCTTCGAGTCCGGCCGCCTGAAACCGAAGCACCCTCTCAACATCCCGGAATGGGACGGTGGCGACCTCGTGGGACGCCGCCTGCTGCTGTGGGCTGAACAGGGGCTGGGCGACGAACTGATGTTCGGCGCGCTGCTGCCGGAGGCCTTGGCCCGTCTTCCCGGCGCCATCGTCGAATGCGAGCCGCGGCTGGTCCCGCTGTTTCAGCGCTCCTTCCCCGGCACCACCGTGCGGGGGCCGACGCGGCGGCCGTCCGATGCCGACTGCCATCTCGGCTTTGGCTCCTTGCCACGCCTGCTCTGGCGGACCGCCCCCATGCCGCCGCCCCCCGCCGGCTGGCTGAAGCCCGACCCGATGCGGGTCGCGGCGTGGCGGTCGCGTCTTGAGGCACTCGGGCCCGGCCTGAAAATCGGCATCGCCTGGACCAGCCAGCGCCTCACCACCGAACGTCGCCAGTCCTATACGGAGTTGGAGGATTGGGCGCCCCTGCTGCGGCTGCCCGGCCTGCATGCCGTCAGCCTGCAATATGACGGGCGGGAAGCGGAGATCGCGGCCATCGAGCAGCGCCTGGGTGTGTGCGTCCACCGCTGGCCGGACCTCGATCAGATCGCCGATCTGGAGGGTACCGCCGCCCTGATGGCGAACCTCGACCTTGTGATCACCGTGGCCTCGTCCGCCGGGGAGATGGCGGCGGCTCTCGGCACTCCGGTTTGGCGTCTGGGCCGCCGCGACTGGACCCAGCTCGGCACCGCGGTTCGCCCATGGTTTCCCTCCATGCGCTGCATTCAACCCGATGCCGGCGATAGCGTCAAAGACGCAATACAAAAGGCGGTTCAGTTGCTTGTCAAATTTTCCGCAGGTGATGTGTGAACACTGCCGACTGGTTTGCCGAGGCGCTGCGCCATCATCAGAATGGAGCGCTGGACGCTGCGGAGCCTCTGTATCGACGGGTGCTGCAAGCCGAGCCGCTCCACGCCGACGCCCTCCATCTGCTCGGCGTCCTCAACCACCAGCGCAACAACAACCTTCAGGCCGTTGAGCTGATTGCCAAAGCCGTCGATCTGGCCCCCGGAGTGGCGGACTATCACGCCAATTTCGGGATCGTTCTGCAACGTCTGGACAGGCTCGCAGAAGCCGAAGCAGCGCAGCGCCGGGCGTTGGAGCGCGATTTCAGCCATGTCGGCGCCCATTTCAATCTCGGCCTGGTGCTGGCGGCGCAAGGCCGCTTGGCGGAGGCGGCGGACCGCTATGCGGAGGCCGCCCGGCTGTCGCCCGAACTGGCCGACGCGCACCTCAATCTCGGTGCCGCCCTGCAAGGGCTCGGGAGAGCGGACGACGCGTTGGCGTCCCACACCCGAGCCGCGGATCTGCTGCCGGGCGATCCCCGTCCCTGGACCAACCGGGCCGTCAGCCTGCGCCAGCTCGGCCGGCTGGACGAGGCTGTCGAGGCCTTGCGGATGGCCTCGGCATTGGGCGGAGGGGCCAGCGATGCCTCGGCCTTGTCCGCTCTGGCGGCCGCCCTCCACGCCGCCGGGCGGATGGAGGACGCGGCGGAGCGCTACGCCGATGCCCTGCGGCTCAACCCACGCGATCCATTCTGTCTCAATGGTTTGGGGCTGTGTCTTAAATCTCTCGGTCAGCTGGAGGACGCCGCGACCTGCTTCGACGCGGCCACGGCCATTCAGCCCGACCATGCCGACGCACTGGACAATCTTGGCAGCGTCCGCACCGCCCAAGGCCGCCCAGCCGAGGCGGAGGCCCTGCACCGGCAGGCAGTCCACCACCGGCCCGATTTCGCCGGCGCCTGGAACAATCTGGGCAATGCCCACCACGCCGCCGGCCGCACCGCCGACGCCTGGAGGGCGTGGCACGTGGCAGTGGCGCTCGCCCCTGCATTGGCGGAGCCCCACACGAACATTGGCAACGCCCTGCGCAGCGCCGAGCGTTTCGCCGAGGCCGAGCGGTCGCAGCGCCGCGCCATCCGTCTTGCTCCGCTGGAGGCGCCGGCCCGCAACAATCTGGGCCATCTGCGCCAGGGCCGGCACGACTACGCCGGTGCCGCCGACTGCTACCGCAGCGCCCTGGCGCTCGACCCTGCTTATGGCGAGGCCTGGAGCAATCTCGGGCTGGCCCGCCAGCGGCTGAGCGACAGCGGGGAGGCGGAGCGCTGCTACGACCGGGCGCTGACTCTCCGGCCGGACCTGTCGCTGTCCCACTTCAACAAGGGCCTGCTGCGGCTGGAGGCTGGCGATCTCGACCGCGGCTGGCCCGGCTATGGCTGGCGTTTCGGATCGGGTCAGGTCGGACAGGGGCGCCAGCCTCGTGCCCCGGCTTGGCGTGGCGAGGATCTGACCGGCCGCCGCCTGATGGTCTGGGGGGAGCAAGGGGTGGGCGACACCATCCTGTTCTCCGCCCTCTGCCCGGAGCTGGCCGGACGGGCCGTCTCCACCATTCTGGAAATCGACCGCCGTCTGGTGCCGCTGTTCGCCCGGTCCTTCCCCACCCTGAGGGTGCGGGCGGAGGCGATGGACGGGCAGGGGCGGGAGGCGATGGCGATCCCGGACTATGACCGCCACGTGCCGATGGGATCCTTGCCCCGCGTCCTCCGCCGCCGGCTGGCTGATTTCCCGGCGCGGCCATCCTGGCTGGTCCCCGATGCCGGGCTGGTGGAGCGGTGGCGCGAGCGGCTGGCGGCCCTCGGTCCGGGACTGCGCATCGGCATCGGCTGGCGCAGCCAGATGATGACCTCCGAACGCAGCGCCGCCTATCTGCCGCTGGACGGCTGGGCGCCGCTGTTCGCGCTGCCCGGCATCCACTGGGTGCCGTTGCAATATGGCGAGGTGGAGGAGGAGGTCCGGCAGGCCGAGAGGCGCTTCGGCATCCGCCTGCACCGTTGGGACGACCTCGACCGCAAGGACGATTTCGACGGCGTAGCCGCCCTGATCGCCGGTCTGGACCTCGTCATCTCGCCCGCCATGTCGATCGGCGAACTGGCAGGCGCGCTGGGCACCCCGGTCTGGCGCTTCGGCACCCGCGACTGGACGCAGTTGGGAGCCGGCGTGCGCCCCTGGTATCCGTCGATGCGGCTGTTCCAGCCCCGCCCCGGCGAGCCGCTGTCGGCGACGATGGCCGACATGGCGCGTGCGCTGCGCTCCCTCTCCCCCCAACGGATGCCCTCTCCCCCCCAGGCAGAGGGCTTGGAGAGAGGAATTGTCCCGGATGGCGAGAGGCTGGCGGCACAGGCGGTCGCTCTGCACCGGCAAGGCCGGTTTGCAAAGGCCGAAACGCTGCACCGGCAGGCCGTCGCCATGGCTCCGACCCAGCCGGCCGCCTGGACCAACGGCGGCCTGACCCTGCTCCGGCTCGGCCGGATCAAGGCCGCCATCCACTGGCACCGGCTTGCGGTGGCGCTGAACCCGGCCTTTGCCGAAGCGCTGGGCAATCTCGGCGTGGCGCTCCAGGCCGATGCCGCCGCGCCCGAGGCCGCCACGCTGCACCGCCGCACCGTCCGGCTGCGCCCGATGCAGGCGGAAAGCTGGGGCAACCTCGCCGCAGCGCTGCTCGCCGCCCGCCGCTTCGCCGAGGCGGCAAACGCCTGCACCCGTGGAGCGGCCCTGGCACCGGCCCTTGCCGGGGTGCTGACCACGGCCGGCGCGGCTGCGAAGGGACTGGGGCGCTTCGCCCAGGCTGCCCGCCAGTCCCGCCGGTCGCTGCGCCTCGTCCCGGCATCGGCCAAGGGCTGGTCGAACCTGGGCATGGCATTGGCCGGGCTCGGGCGCTGGGACGACGCGCTGCACGCCCACCGCCACGCGATGGCGCTCGCCCCCGACCTGCCGGATGTGCTGGTCAACCATGGCCACACGCTGCTGATGCGGGGAGAGCGCCGGCTCGCCGCCCTGTTTGCCGACCGCACGCTGAGGCTGGCCCCCGGCCGGGCCGAGGCGCGGATGAACCGGGCCCTGCTGCGGCTGGCCGACGGCGATCTCGACAGCGGCTGGGCCGACTACGCCCACCGCTTCGCCACCGGCGACGCCGTGTCCCGCCGCCTCGACATCCCCGAATGGCAGGGCGAGCCGCTGGCCGGCCGCCGCATCCTGGTGTGGGGAGAGCAGGGGCTGGGCGACGAGATCCTTTTCGGCACGGCGCTGCCCGATCTGCTCGGTCGGGCCGGGACGGTCATCGTCGAATGCGACCCGCGCCTTGCCGGGCTTTTCGCCCGCGCCCTGCCGGCGGCAGAGGTCCGGGCACCCACCGCGGATCCGCGGGATGCCGATTGCCACGCGCCGCTGGGCAGCGTCGCGGCACGGCTGCGGCCGGATTTGCGGCGGTTCCGCGCGGACAATCCGCTGTTCACCGCCGATCCCGTGCTGGCGGCGGGCTGGCGCGAGAGGCTGGCGGCGCTCGGCCCCGGCTTGCGGGTCGGCATCTGCTGGCGCAGCAGCCGGATGACGGCGGACCGGGCCGGCGCCTACAGCCGGATCGCACAATTGTCACCGGTCTTCGGCATCCCCGGCATCGCCTTCGTCAGCCTGCAATATGACGGTCACGACGCGGAGCGGGAGGAGGCCCTGCACCGCTTCGGCACCGCCCTGCATCACTGGCCCGATCTGGACCAGCGCAACGATCTGGATGGGGTGGCGGCACTCATGTCCGGCCTGGATCTGGTCATATCCGCGCCGACCGCGGTGGGGGAACTGGCCGCGGCACTCGGCGTGCCGGTCTGGCGGATCGCCGGAGCCGGGGACTGGTCGGCCCTGGGAACGGCGGTGCGGCCCTGGTTCCCGACGATGGCGCTGATCGGCCGGTCCGGCGACCATGACGCCGCTCTTGCTACAGTCGCGCAGCGCCTGCGCCGACTGGCTGATGACCGCTCCCGGTCGGGGTGACCATCGGAGAGTGGATGATTCGGCGCAATTCCGCATTGCGATTCCCGAGCGCGCCCATTATCGACTATGGCCGCCGGGTCCCGCGCAGGGTGGATGACCCGGCGCCCGCTCCGTCGTAAGCTGCTTCGGCAAGCCGAATGACGACAGCGGGACTTCAGCGAAAGGACGGTCGGTGCGGTCTGAGGACGCTCTTGCCAACATAGACGTCGCGGTGCTCGCCGGCGGGCTCGGCACGCGCATCCGGGGCGTTTTGGGTGACACGCCGAAGGTCCTGGCCCCGATTGCGGGCCGCGCCTTCCTCGGTCACCTGCTCGATTATCTGTCCACCTACGGGTCGCGCCGCGTGGTGCTGTGCCTGGGCCATCTGGCCGACCGGGTGACGGCCTGGCTCGCCCGCGGGGATTCGGCCGGCACCATCGACGTCGTCTGCCAGATCGAACCGCGCCCGCTCGGCACCGCAGGCGCGCTCGGCTATGTCCGCAAGGAGTTGCGGAGCAGCACCATCCTGGTGGTGAACGGCGACACCTTCCTCGACGCCGACCTGCGGGCCTTCATCGCCTCGCACCGGCTGTCGGGGGCGGAGGCGTCGGTGCTCTGCGTGACGGTGGAGGACGCGTCCCGCTTCGTACGGGTGGAGATCGGTCCCGACAGCCGCGTCCGCCGCTTCCTGGACAAGGCGCCGGGAGCGGGCACCATCAATGCCGGGGTCTATCTGTTCTCCGCCGCCTTCCTCGACCGCTTCGTCGCGGCGGGTGCGGTGTCGCTGGAACGCGACGTGCTGGAAAAGCTGCCGGCCGGCACGCTGAACGCCCATGTCGCCAAGGCCCGCTTCCTCGACATCGGCACGCCGGAAAGCCTCGCCACCGCCGCCAGCGTCATTGCCGGCCGGGAGTCCTGAGGGGGGACTCCCGACGCGCCGTCCCGAGGACCGCAATTTACCCCCGCACGCCCCCGGTCTGTCGCTGGACAGGCGCAAAGTGCCGGGCCAAGATGCTGGCCACCCCGATCCCGCGTGCCGTGGTAGGACAGCCACGCCGTCTCTTACGGACCCGCGCCATGGCCGTCATCCTCATCCGTGCCGACGCCTCGCCGACCATCGGCACCGGCCATGTCATGCGCTGTCTCGCCGTGGCGGAGGCGCTGCGCGACCAGGGGCACGAGGCGCTGTTCGCCGCCGTGGAATCCACGCCCGCCATCGACCGCCGTCTGACCTCCGACGGCTTCCGCCATGTCTCCATCGCCGGCCCGGTGGGAGAGGCGGCGGATCTGGCCGCCACCCGCTCGCTGCTGCGGCGGGAACATGGCAGAGCGGTGATGCTCGACGGCTACCGCTTCGGCGAGGCCTACCGCGCCGGGCTTCAGGCAGCGGGCGCACGGGTACTGGCCTGGGACGATCTGGGCGACGGCACGCCGCTGCATGCCGACCTCGTCGTCAATGCGGCACCGCAGGCCGACGCCCTTCCCTATGACGCTATGGCGCCCGGCGCCGTCCTGCTGCTCGGCCCCGGCTATGCCCCGCTGCGGCGGGAGGTGCGACTGGCGGCACAGGCGCAACGGCTCGGCATCGCCGAACGCCCGGTGCTGCTGGTGACCTTCGGCGGTTCCGACCCGCTGGGATTGACCGGCCCGGTCCTCGAAGCGTTGGCGAAGCGGCGGCCCGACGGCTGCCGGATCGTCGCCGTCGTCGGCGGCAGCAACCCGCGCGCGGCGGAGGTCGCAAAGCTTGCCGGCGATGGGCTTGCCGTGGAGATCGACTGCCCGCGCATGGGCGCGCTGATGGCGGAAAGCGGGCTGGCGGTGTCGGCCGGCGGCGGCACCATGGGCGAACTGGCGGCCCTGGCGGTGCCGACCCTGCTGGTGGTCACCGCCGACAATCAGGCGATGGCGAGCAGCGATGCCGCGGAGTTCGGCTGGAGCAGTGCCGTGGACGCCCGTGGACGCCCCCCGGCCGAGGCAGCTGGGATCATCGCCGAGCGAGCGCTCGCTCTCTGGACCGATGCGGGGCAGCGGCAGCGGATGCAGGATGCAGCCGCTTCACTGCCGCTGGATGGCGAGGGAGCGGTGCGCATCGCCTGCGCCCTAACCGGCCCCGCCCCCAAATCGGGCAGCGCCGCCCGGCGTCGGACGGCGCTCGCCTGAGGTTTTACTGCCGGTTGCTTGCGTCAGCTGACCACCCGCCAAGTGCCGTCCGCCTGCTGACAGGCGGTGCCGAAGCCCTGCTGGGTGCGGCCCTGGACGACGATGGTCGTCTGGTATTCACGGCAGAGCTGGCCCTGCGGCCCGGTCCCCTCGCGCACGGGGGTGTAGGTGCCGTAATTACCGGTCTCGGGGTTGTTCCAGCGCACGGTGCTGCCGGTCGGCGCGCTGTAGGCGTTGACCGCGGCCTGCTGGGCATAATTCTGGTCGGCACGGTCGAGCGAGGCGCCGGCCGCATTGCCCAGCGCCGCACCCAGCAGCGTGCCGACGCCCACCGCCACCAGCTTGCCGCTGCCGCCGCCGAAGCGCGAGCCTGCCAGACCGCCGACCACGCCGCCCAGCACGGTGCCGGCCGTCTGCTTGTTGGCGCTGACGCCGCCATAGGAATCGCCGTAGCCGGGCTGGGCGCAGCCGGCAAGCGGGGCCGCGAGCAGGCTGGCGGACAGCGCGGCGGCGAGGAAGGGGCTGGCTTTCATGGTGGCTCTCGTCCTGTTGGGTCCTGTTGGGATCGGCACGAAACCGTCCGTTCCTGACGCCATCAACATGGCTGACCCGCATCTTATTCCCGATGCGTGACGCGGTGCCTCGGTTGCTCCTATGATCGACCCAACGGTTCCACAAAGGAATCGACGACAAGCCCTTGGGAGGGAACGAACATGCTGCCCAATGCGGACAGCTGGGAAGGGGTGTCCCGCGCCTTCGCCTGGCGCGTGCCCGACCGCTACAACATCGGCGTCGACGTCTGCGACCGCTGGGCGGAGGCGGAGCCGGACCGCATCGCCCTGATCAACAAGCGGCGCGACGGCGGGGTCGAGGAATACCGCTTCTCCGACATCCGCGCCCTGTCCAACCGCTTCGCCAACGCATTGGCGGCGCAGGGCGTGGCGCGCGGCGACCGGGTCGGCATCCTGCTGCCCCAGGCGCCGGAAACCGCCATCAGCCACGTCGCGGTCTACAAGCTGGGCGGCATCGCCGTCCCGCTGTTCTCGCTGTTCGGAGTGGAGGCGCTGGAATACCGGCTGGCCAATTGCGGCGCCCGCGCCGTGGTCACCGATGCCGTGGGCGCCGCCAAGATCGCCCAGATCCGCGACCGCCTGCCGGACCTGCGCGCCGTCTACCGCATCGACGGGTCGGGGCCGGGCTGCCTCGACTGGCACGGGCTGTGCGATGCGGCGTCCGACAGCTTCACCCCGGCCGACACCGGTCCGGACGATCCGGCGCTGATCATCTACACCTCCGGCACCACCGGCCAGCCGAAGGGCGCGCTGCATGCGCACCGGGTGCTGCTGGGCCATCTGCCGGGCGTGGAGATGTCGCACGACCTGTTCCCGCAGCCGGACGACCGCATCTGGACACCGGCCGACTGGGCGTGGATCGGCGGACTGCTCGACGTGCTGCTGCCGGCCTGGCACCATGGCGTGACGGTGGTGTCCCACCGCTTCGAGAAGTTCGACGCCGAGGCCGCCTTCGCCCTGCTGGCCGAATTCAAGGTGCGCAACGCCTTCCTGCCGCCGACCGCGCTGAAGATGATGCGGGCGGTTAAGAATCCGCGGGCGCGCCATGCCATCGACATGAGATCGGTCGCCAGCGGCGGCGAGACCCTGGGCGCCGGGCTGCTCGACTGGGGGCGCGAGACCTTCGGCGTGACGATCAACGAGTTCTATGGCCAGACCGAGTGCAACATGATTGTCTCCTCGGCCGCCACGCTGATGGCGCCGAAGCCCGGCATCATGGGCCGCCCGGTCCCCGGCCATGACGTGGCGGTGATCGACGGCGAGGGCAACCGCCTGGCGCCGGGGCAACTCGGCCTGATCGCGGTGCACCGCCCGGATCCGGTGATGTTCCTCGGCTATTGGAACAACCCCGACGCCACCGCGGCCAAATTCATCGGAAATTGGCTGGTCACCGGCGACCAGGGCGAGTTGGACGAGGACGGCTACATCCGCTTCGTCGGACGGGACGACGACGTCATCACCTCGGCCGGCTACCGCATCGGCCCCGGCGAGATCGAGGATTGCCTGATCGGCCACCCCGCCGTCCGCATGGCGGCCGTTGTCGGCGTGCCCGATCCGCTGCGCACGGAGATCGTCAAGGCCTTCGTCGTCCTGCAGGAGGGCGTGACGCCGGACGATGCGCTGGTCACCTCCATCCAGGAGCATGTGAAGACCCGGCTGGCCGCCCACGAATATCCGCGCGCCATCGAATTCATGGAAAGCCTTCCCATGACCACCACCGGCAAGATCATTCGCCGGGAGTTGAGGAACCGCTCATAATATCATGATCGAATTGATTTTATTGGCTGCGGCATTTTTCGCCGGGGCGATGAATGCCGTTGCCGGCGGGGGCAGTTTCCTGACCCTGCCGGCCCTGATCTATGCCGGGGTGCCGCCGGTCGCCGCCAACGCCACTGGTACGGTCGCCCTGCTGCCCGGCTATGCCAGCGGGGTCTATGGCTATCGCCAGGACCTGACGCCGGTCGGCACGCTCAGCCTTCCGCTGCTGTCGGCGGTCAGTCTGGTCGGCGGTCTGGCCGGGGCCGGGTTGCTGCTGGTGACGCCGGATTCGGTGTTCCGCGGCATCGTGCCGTGGCTGCTGCTGCTGGCGACCGGCTTGTTCGCCTTCGGCACCATGCTGGCGCAGCGGCTGCGCAGCCTGGGACTGCACGGCAACGGGGCGATGCTGGGCACTTTGTTCGCCGTCTCGGTCTATGGCGGCTATTTCAACGGCGGGCTCGGCATCCTCCTGCTGGCGCAGCTGAGCCTGTTCGGCATGACCGACCTGAACGCCATGAACGGGCTGAAGAACCTGTTCTCGGCGGTGCTGACCGCCATCGCCGTGGTGGCGTACGCCGCCGGCGGCGCGGTCGAGTGGCCGAAGGCGCTGCTGATGACGGTGGCGGCGGTCGCCGGCGGCTATGTCGGTGCCCGTCTCGGCCGCCGGATTCCGAAACCCGTGCTGCGCGCCGGCATCATCGCCGTCGGGCTGGTGATGAGCGCGGTATTCTTCCTGAAATGATCGCGCTATAGAGGGCGCAACTTCGCGCCTGTCCGGACCCCCGCCGCCATGCTGACCGTATCCGATCTCGACCTGTACTATGGTGACGCCCAGGCGCTCGACGGCGTGACGCTGCAGGTGCCGGCAGGGCAGACCACCGCCATCGTCGGCGCCAACGGGGCGGGCAAGACCTCGCTGATCCGGGCCATCGCCGGAATCCTGAAGCCGGCGCGCGGCAGCATCCGCTTCAAGGACCGCGAGATCGCCGGCCTGCCCAGCCATGTCGTCTGCGACCTCGGCGTCGGTCAGGTGGCGGAGGGGCGGCAGATCTTCCCGACGCTGAGCGTGCGCGAGAATCTGGAGATGGGCGCCGTCATCCCGCGCGCCCGCGCCGGCGCGCGCCAGACCTACGACCGCGTGCTGGACCTGTTCCCGCGCCTGCGCGAAAGGCTGGATCAGGCGGCCGGCACCCTGTCCGGCGGCGAGCAGCAGATGCTGGCCATCGGCCGCTGCCTGATGGGCAAGCCGGAGCTGATCATGTTCGACGAGCCCTCGCTCGGCCTGTCGCCCGCCCTGGTGCAGGAGCTGTTCCGCATCATCCGCTCGCTGGCCGCCGAGGGCATGACGATCATTCTGGTCGAACAGAATGTCGCGGCCTCCCTGCGCATCGCCCAGTCCGCTTACGTGCTGGAGAATGGCCGCGTCGTCCTGTCGGGAACGGGCGAGGCACTGCTGGCCGACCCGGCGGTGAAGCAGGCCTATCTGGGGCTGTGACGCCACCGGCCCTCCAGCCGGCGATACCTCCCTTATCCTCCTATCGTTGAATATACGAACCATCTACAGTCCTCGTAAGCTGGCAGTCCAAAGAATGAGCGGACGGGGACCATGGCGGCAGGCTGTAGCAGACGGACGACCTTGCTGGCGGCCGGCGCGCTTCTGGCGTCGGCACTGGTCCGGACCGCCGCGGCCTCCGATTCCGCCGCCAGCCCTCCGGCCGTCCGCGCCGGGGTGCTGAAATTCGGCACGGTCAGCTGGGAACTCGACACCGTCCGCGCCAACGGCTTCGACAGGCAGGCCGGGATCGACCTGCAACTGGTCGAACTGGCCGGCAACCCCGCCACCCAGGTGGCGCTCCAGGCCGGCGCGGTGGAGATCATCGTTTCCGACTGGCTGTGGGTGTCGCGGATGCGCAGCAAGGGGGAGGCGCTGTGCTTCATCCCCTATTCGACCGCCGTCGGCGCGCTGGTGGTTCCCGCCGGCTCCGCGATTGCCGGGGTCGGCGATCTGCGGGGCAAGCGCATCGGCGTCGCCGGCAGTCCGCTCGACAAGAGCTGGCTTCTGCTGAAGGCGGTGGCGGCCGACCGGCACGGGCTGTCGCTCGACCGCGATGCGCAGCCCTTCTTCGCCGCCCCGCCCCTGCTGAACAGCAAGATCGCCGACGGCGACCTCGATGCCGTGCTGACCTATTGGCCCTTCGCCGCCCGGCTGGAAGCGAAGGGCATGCGGGTGTCGATGACCGTGGCCGACATGCTGGAAGCGTTGGGCCAGCCGGCGACGGTGCCGTCCATCGGCTATGTCTTCCGCGAGGAGTGGGCGCGCGCCAACCCGGCCGCCCTTGCCGGCTTCCAGGCCGCCACCGCTCAGGCGAAGACCCTGCTGGCGCAGTCCGACGCCGCCTGGGAGCGGCTCGCCCCGCTGATGCAGGCGGAGGACGACGCCACCTTCCGCACGCTGCGCGACCGCTACCGCGATGGCATCCCGCGCCGCTGGACGGAGGAGGAGCGGGCAGGGGCGGCGAAACTCTACGCGCTGATGGCGAGGCTGGGCGGGCGGGAACTGGTCGGCGACGCACCCGCCATCGCGCCGGGCACCTTCTGGACCGGCGGGGCGTAGCCGGTGCGCCGCGCCCTGATGCCTGCCCTGATGCCAGTGGTATCGATCCTGCTGCTGCTGGCGCTGTGGCAGGCCGCGGCCATGATCGTCGGCGGACGCCTGCTGCCAGGACCGCCGGTGGTGGCCGAAGCCCTGCTGCGCGAGGCGGAGAGCGGGGCGCTGTTCCATCACATGGGCGTCACCCTGCTGCGCGTGCTGGCGGCCTTCGCGCTCGCCATGTCCATCGGCGTCGGCATCGGCCTGCCGATGGGGCGCTCGCCCGTCATCGACCGGCTGTTCGGCCCCTGGCTGGTCTTCTTCCTGAACCTGCCGGCGTTGGTGGTCATCGTGCTGGCCTATGTCTGGTTCGGCCTGACCGAGGCGGCGGCCATCGGCGCCGTCGCCATCAACAAGATTCCCAACACCGTGGTGCTGGTGCGGGCCGGCGCCCGCGCCATCGACGAGGGGCTGGTCGACATGGCCCGCGTCTACCGCCTGTCGCCCGCGGACCGGCTTCGCCATGTGCTGCTGCCGCAACTCACCCCCACCATCGCCGCGGCTGCGCGGTCCGGCCTGGCGCTGATCTGGAAGATCGTGCTGGTGGTCGAACTGCTGGGCCGCAGCGACGGTGTCGGATTCCAGATCAACCTCCTTTTCCAGACGTTCGATGTCGCAGGAATCCTGGCTTACACTATCGCGTTCGTGGCCGTGGTCCAGCTTCTGGAATACGGCGTCCTCCAGCCGGCCGAGCGGCATTGCCAGCGTTGGCGGCGGATGCCCGCTGACGCTTGAGATCCGCACCAAGCGCTTCGGCGCGGTGGAGGCGGTGCGCGGCCTGACCCTGTCGGCCGCGGCGGGAGAGGTCGTGGCGCTCGTCGGTCCCAGCGGCTGCGGCAAGACGACGGCGCTCGGCATCGTCGCCGGGCTGGACCGCGCCTTCGACGGCAGGGTGGAGATCGGACCGCGGCCGGATGGCGAGCCGGCCCGCATCGGCTATGTCTTCCAGGAGCCGCGCCTGCTGCCCTGGCGCACGGTGCGGCAGAATCTGGCGCTGGTTTTGCTGCGGGCGCAGCGGCGCGGGCCGGCGGTCGACGCCATGCTGGAGCTGCTGGAGCTGTCGCCCTTCGCCGACCGCTTTCCGACCCAGCTGTCGCTGGGCATGGCGCGGCGGGTGGCGCTCGCCCGCGCCTTCGTGGTGGAGCCGGACCTGCTGCTGATGGACGAGCCGTTCGTCTCGCTGGACGAACCGACGGCGCTGCGGCTGCGCGGGCTGCTGTCGGAATTGCTGGACCGGCGGCCGACCACCGTCCTGCTGGTCACCCACAATCTGCGCGAGGCGTTGGCTCTGGCCGACCGGATTCTCCTGCTGGCGCCGTCGCCCGGCCGGGTGGTGGCGGAGGTGCCGGTGGCCGTTCCCCGCTCCGCCCGTGACGACGCCACCATCGAGGCGCTGCGCCGCGACCTGCTGTCCCGGCCGGAGCCGGCCTTCCGCCTGCTGGCCTGAGACAACAAGCCGGCCCTGCGCGGCCTGTGGGGCCATTTGCCGCTCGTCCGTTCATGAACGCTGCGCTATCGTGGCCGCATCCTTGCCGGGAACGCCCGGCGTTTGCAGAAGGGTGTCGAAGCCGGATGGCTTTCGGTCGGATGACAGTGCGGCGGGTGCGGCGGCTCGGCCTTGTGGCCGGGATGGCTGCCCTTTTGCTGCAAGTCATCGCCTGGGGTTGGATGCCCCTGACGAGCGGCGGGATCGCCCAGGCCGGGGAGACCGTGTCCCTGACGATCTGCTTTTCCGGCGGCCTGACCACCATACAGGCCGTTGCGGCCGATTTCGCGATCCCCCATGACGGCGATCATGGGAAGTCGCCGGACCCGGCATCGTCCGGAACCGGCCATTGCCCGCTCTGCCCGCTGGTGACCGGGCTGGCCTTGCCGCCGCCGCTGCTGGCGGTCGGCCCCGCCCTTGCCATGGACCGCGACACCCGCCTGCTGCCGGCCGAGCATGTCGCCGCCGGCTGGTTCCTGTCGACCCTTCAGGCGCGGGCTCCCCCACCGCTCGCCTGATTTTCCTCCGGCTTCGAATCATCGCCGCTGCCGGCCGCGACGCCCGATCCCTGTGCGGATTGCCGCGTCCCGACCGCCGCAGCACAGCGTGCCCGGTGCACGCCCCCTACCCACGAGCCCTGCGGCGTCATCCGCCGTGGCGGCCATCCCCTGTTCTTCACATCCGCATTCCAGGAGAAGAGTTCATGAAGCGCATTCTCGGCATCGCCGCAGCCATCGCCCTGTTCGGTGCCGGCACCGCCCTGGCCCACGGCTTCAAGGCCGGTGCAATCGAGATCGGCCATCCCTGGGCCCGCGCCACCGCGCCGTCCGCGCCGAATGGCGGCGCCTATCTGTCGCTGACCAACACCGGAACGACGGAAGACCGTCTGGTCGGCGCTTCCACCCCCGCGGCGGAGAAGGCCGAACTGCACACCCATCTGAACGAGAACGGCGTGATGAAGATGCGTGAAGTCGCCGGCGGCATCCCGGTCCCGGCGGGCGAGGCGGTGAAGCTGGCGCCGGGCGGGCTGCACATCATGCTGCTCGGCCTCAAGCAGCCGCTGGTGAAGGGCGCCCACATCCCGATGACCCTGCGCTTCGAGAAGGCCGGCACCGTCGAGGTCGAGATCGCGATCGAGGCGGCCGGGCAGGCCGCGGCGCCGGCCGAAGGCCACAGCATGGGGGCTGCCGGCGCCGGCCACACCCACAACGCCGCACCGGCCCAGAAGCAGTAATGGAAAAGGCCGCCGGCAGGGAAACCCGCCGGCGGCCTTTTACAATCCACGCCCTTATTCGGCCGGAGCGATCCCCACCGGCTGGGCCAGCTTGGCCGCCTCGGCCGCCCGATAGCGGGGCGACAGCACGCCGAACCGGCGCGCCCACCAGGCGGTCAGCGGCGGCGTCAGCAGGGCGGTGACGACCACGCTGGTGGCGATCAGCGCTGTGGCGGACGGGGCGACCGGCGCGAAGGTCGGCTCGATGGAAGCGATGATCGGCGGCACCGTCACCGCGGCCCCGGCGGTGGAAGCGGCGCCGATGCCGGCCGTGCCGTTGCCCTTCGCCAGCAGAATATCGGCCAGCACCAGCATGAAGCCGGTGACGGCGATGACGCCCAGACCCAGCACGATGCCCAGCAGGCCGGTGTTGAGGATGGTCGAGAAGTTCAGGTTGTTGCCCAGCGCAAAGGCGAAGAAGGGAACCATCACAGAGACGCCCTGGGTGAAGAAGGCCCGCAGGTCCTTGTCGAGGTTGCCCAGCGCGAAGCCGATCAGGAAGGGCAGCAGGGCGCCGACCATCGTCTGCCAGGGGAAGGCGGCCAGACCGGCGATGCCCAGCGTGACCATGGTCATGAAGGGGCCGGATTCCAGGCACATCAGGCAGAAGGCGCCGGCTTCCTCCTTGGTGCCGTACTGCTGCATCAGCGCCATGTACATGCCGCCGTTGGTGTCGTTCATCACCGCGATGATCGCCAGCACCGACAGGCCGGAGAAGAAGCCCGAGGTGATGCCCTCCGCCGGGATGAACCAGGAGGCGATGACGCCCGCCATCGCCGCCGTGAGGATCTTGACTGAAACCAGCACCCCGCTCTTGCGCAGGACCAGCGGGGTGGCCTTCAGGCTGATGCTGGCGCCGATGCAGAAGAACCACACCGACAGGATCGGCAACGTGCCGGTGATCAGGCCGTTGGTGAAGGACCCGAAGAATTTCCCCGTATTGGGAGCCAGCGTGTTCAGGCAGGCGCCAAGAAACAGGGGGACGATCATCATCCCGCCGGGGATGCGGTCGATCCGGGATTTGATGTTCATGGAAGACACTCCTGCGAATTTCATCCCGTCGCCGCCGCGCCCCTTCGCCATCGGGCATGTTTCAGCGGCCGTCAATCTCGTTGAAGCAGCAGCCGAAGCGCCGCTTTGTGCATACTAGTATACAAGTTAGCCGGTCATTGTCAAAGCGGCTGATTGTCAGCCGCGACAGGTTGTCGCGCCGGGCGGGAAGCGGAGGAGCGGGACGGGGAGGCCGACGAGGCAGCAGGCAGCATGCCGGAAGCATCGCGCAGGGCTGCGCCTGGCCCGGGGTCGGTCCAATGTCGATGCGGGTGCGGGCCGGTCCCGACGGTGCCGGTGGCGGAACCGGCGGGACAGACGGTCAGCGCGGCCGGTGGCGGGCGAGGGCGTCGGTGATGTCGATGTCGCGGAACGGCTTGCCGATCACCGGCCGGGTGCGGTGGGCATCGGGCAGGCCCTCGGCCCCATGGCCGGTGGTGAAGATGAAGGGGATGCCGGCGCCGGCCAGCCGGTCGGCCACCGCGTCCACCCGCTCGCCACGCAGATTGACGTCGAGCAGCGCGATGTCGAATCCACCCGCTTCGATCATTTCCAACGCCGCGGACACCGAACCCGCCGGGCCGAGACAGGCGACGCCCTGGTCGATCAGGGCGTCCTCCAGGCTCATGGCGATCAGCGGTTCGTCTTCGACGATCAGGACGGTCAGGTTCGACAGATTAGCGTCGGTCACTGTGGGCTCACTCGCGACGACAGAGGAATGACAAGCCGGCATCGCACGCCGGCGGTTTCGAAAGCAAGGGCGACATCGCCCTCCAACTCATGCGCCAGACCGCGCTCGATCAGGCGGGAACCGAAGCCGCGGCGGGTCGGCGGCGCCACCGGCGGCCCGCCGCTCTCGCGCCAGCGCAGCACCAGCGCGCCGGCACCGTCACGGATGGATCGGCCGCCGGTTTGGCCGGAACCAGTCTGACCGTAGGATTCGCTCACGCCATCGCGCACCGGCGTCTGCCCCGGCTTGACGATTTCCCAATCCAGATCGACACGGCCGTTTTCCGCCGACAGCGCACCGTATTTCGCGGCGTTGGTGGCAAGCTCGTGAAAGGCGAGGTGCAGAGACACCGCCACGCCGGTCGTCAGATTGACCGGCGGCCCGCCGACCTTGACGCGGCCGGCATGGACATGGGGCTCCAGCGTCAGCGCGGCGATCTCGGTCAGCGAGGCGCCCTGCCAATGACGGCGGGTCAGCAGGTCATGGGCCTGGGCCAGAGCGCGCAGACGGGACTGGAAGGCATCGGGGAAAGCTTCCACCGACGGGGCGGCGCGCAGGGTCTGCTTGGCGATGGACTGCACCATCGCCAACGTGTTCTTGACCCGGTGGTTCAGTTCCTCCAGCAGCAGGAGCTGCCGCTCCTCGGCCTTCTTGCGGTCGGTAATGTTCAGCGAAACGCCGGCCATCCCGGTCGGCGTGCCGTCCTTGTCATAGACGGCACGGCCGCGCACCTGCACCCAATGGACACTGCCGTCGGGCCAGATCGTGCGGTATTCCATGTCAAGCGGCGAGCCGCTGCTCACCGCCTGCCGGACCATCGCCTTCTGATGCTCGCGGTCGTCGGGATGGACATGCTCCAACAGCCGTTCGTAGGTCGGGATCTCCGCCGGATCGGCCAGACCGAGGTTGGCGGCGCAGATCGACGAGACGCGCAGCCGGTTGGTCCCCAGCGTCAGTTCCCACGAACCGAGCCGGCCAGCCTCTAGCGCGAAGCGCAGCCGAGCCTCGCTCTCAGCCAGCGCGGCGCGCTTGTCGGCCAGTTCGTTGCGGTCGCGCGCCTCGATCAGGGCGCGGCGGACCACCACCTGCAGCCGCTCCATCCGCAGTTTGACGACATAATCGGTGGCGCCCTTCTTCAGCGCCTCGATGGCGTTCTCCTCGCCCAGCATGCCGGACACGAAGATGAAGGGCACACGCGGCAGCCGCTCGCGCGCGATGGCCAGCGCCGACATGCCGTCGAAATCCGGCAGGTCGAAGTCGGACAGGATTAGGTCGAAGGGCCCGCCGTCGGTGACGGCCTCGATGAAGGCCTGCCGCGTCTCAACGCGATGGACGTCGAACGCATGGTCGTCGATCATCCGAAGATGTTCGCGCACCAGATCGGCGTCCATGCCGCTGTCCTCCAGCAGGAGGACGCGGCAGGGAGCCGGCGGGTCCTGACCCGCGGTATTGCCGGCGGCGTCGATCACCTGACCCATCAGGTACCGCGCGGCCGGCGGGGAAGACAGCCGGGAGGCGGCTCGTTCAGGATCGCCCAGAAGCTGCCGATGTCGCGGATCGCGTCGAAGAACTCCTTGAAGCCGACCGGCTTGACCACGAAGGCGTTGACCCCCAGGCGGTAGCTGCGGACGAGATCCTGCTCTTCCTTGGAGGAGGTCAGCATGACCACGGGGATGGCGCGGGTGTTCTCGTTCGCCTTGATGCGCTGCAGCACCTCGATCCCGTCCACCTTCGGCAGTTTGATGTCGAGGATGATGACGGCCGGATATTTCGGGTCGGTCGGCTTCGACACCGCCTGCCCGTCGTCATGGAACAGGTAGGACAGCGCCTCCGCCCCATCGCGGGCGACGACAATGTCGTTGGCGAGCTGCGCCTCGGCGAATGCCTCCAGCGTCAGCTCCAGGTCCTTCGGGTTGTCTTCGACCAGCAGGATCGGTTTCAGCGTGGCCATGGGGCTACCTCGATTCGGCGGTGGCGGACCGCGGCAAGGAGAAATGGAAGGTGGCACCGTGATCCAGCCTGCCTTCCGCCCAGACCCGCCCGCCGTGGCGCTCCACGATGCGCCGGACATTGGCAAGCCCGATGCCGATGCCTTCGAACTCTTCCTCGCGGTGCAGGCGCTGGAATACGCCGAAGAGCTTACCGCCATAGGCCATGTCGAATCCACGGCCATTGTCGCGGACGAAGAACTCGTGCGCGTCGGCGGTGGAGCGGCACCCGACCTCGATCTCCGGATCGTTGCGGTCGCGGGTGTATTTGATGGCGTTGGCCAGCAGATTCTGCACCACCAGCCGCAGCATGGTCGGGTCGCCGGTCACGCCGGGCAGCGGGTGCACGGTCCAGCGCAGGTTGCGGCCTTGCAAATCCGGCTCCAGCAGGTGGCGCACCTCCTCCACCAGCTGGCCGACATCGACCTCCACCCGCGCCAGCGTGGCGCGGCCCAATTGCGAGAAATGCAGCAGCCCGTCGACCAGCCGCCCGGCCGAACTCGCCGCCTCGATGATGCTGTCCAGATAATGACGCTCCCGCTCGCTCAGCTTGTCGCTCGCGCGGGACCGCAGCAGTTCGGCATAGCTGGTGACGTGCCGGAACGGGGCCCGCAGGTCGTGCGAGACCGAATAGGAGAAGGCGGCAAGCTCGCCGTTGCTGCGGCGCAGCTCCTCGTTCAGCGCGGCCATTTCCTCGGCCTTGCGCAGAACGATGCTGACGATGGCGTTGCGGAAATCGCCGGCCGCCTCGATTTCGCCATGGCGCCAGGGCAGGGACTGGCCGCGCACCGTCTCCTTCCACGCTTCGAAGGAGCTGCGGGGCGACAGCCCGCCGCTGGAGTCCAGCGGCTTCTTGGGATCGCCGGCCCAGTCGATCGACTGCACGATCTCCGGTCGGAACCATAGAAGATAGCTTGGGTGCAACTGCGAGATGGAGATCGCCAGCAGGCCGCTGGCGGTCCGCTCCATCCCGGCGGCGGCCGGCATCTCGGTGGGAAGCTGGTGGCTGACGAACAGATCCTTGATGCCCTGTCCGGCCAGTTCCGCGGCGATGCCCTGGACCACCTCCTGCGGCGGGGTGCGGCCGATCAGCCGGCAGTCGCCGTCGAACAGAATCGCGGCGCCATCGGCGTTGACCAGCCCGAGCAGATCCTCGCGGTCGTCGCTCAGCCCGTCGATGAAGCTCTCCGCCGCCGCCATATGGGCGAGCAGGCGGGCCTGCGTGCTCTTGGAGCGGATGCGGTGGTCGGCGTCCAGCGCCCGTTCCAGCGCAATCATCTGGCTGGACAGCACCTGTCCCAGCAGGTCGCAGGCGGTGCGCACCGCGAAGGAGACCTGCCGCGGTTCCGCATGGTGGCAGGAAATCAGGCCCCACAGCCTGTCGCCATCCATCACGGAGATCGACATGGAAGCCGGCGTGCCCATGTTGCGCATATATTCGAGATGCACCGGCGAGACGCTGCGCAGCACGGAAAAGCTGAGGTCCAGCGGCGGCGCATCCCGTCTGCCGGACAGGATCGGGACCGGGTGGTAGCGGGCGTCGGCGATCAGCCGCAGGCGGTTCAGCGCATAGAGCCGCCGGGCCTGCTGCGGGATGTCGGAGGCCGGAAAGCGCAGGCCGCGGTAGGAGGGCAGGCGGCCGTTCCCGTCCTCCGCGATGACGGTGCCGTTCCATTGCTCATCGAAGCGGTAGACCAGCACGCGGTCGAACCCGGTCAGCGACCGCACCTCCGCGGCCGTGCTGGCCAGCAGGGCGTCGAAATCATGGGCAGCCTGCATGCGCCGGATGCCTTCGCGCATCTGCGGGTACAGCGCCTCCAGCGTGCCGGCACCGGTGGCGGGCAGTTCCTCCAGTTCCAGGATCACCAGGGCACCCGAGCGGTGGGCGATGGCCTGATGGTCGGCGACGCTGCGCAGCTTGAGGATTTCAAGCTGCACCGGCTCCGTCGGAGCGTTGCGCAGTCCACGGATCAGCGACGTTGTCGACGCGCAGTCGATCAGCCGGTCGATGGGCAAACCGAAGGCTTCGGCGGGCGGGCGGTTCAGCACCGCTCCGGCCTCGGTGCTCGCAGAGACCAGACGCAGGCTGTCAGCCTCCACCGCCAGCAGATGGCCATGCGGCTGGATGCTGCCGGGAAGATGAATCGGTTCGCGCGCGCAGGCGTCGAGGTCGAGCGTGCCCGCCATGGTCTGGGGCCACGGTTCCGGTCCGGTTGCAGGCGTCACAATCGTCCTTTGCTCGTCTCGGTCACAGTTCGACGGTCCGTTATTGAGCCGGCCCCGTCTTCACATCGGGCCCCGCTGACGATGCCCGCCGGCTTTCGCCGGTATTCAGCATAATCAGCGGCTTAAAAACCCTGTTTTCGCCGCGCGCACCGCATCGAGGTGAACGAAGCGACAGGATATCCTGTCAGACCCTATACTTCATTATCCTAGGATACGTTGTATGATCGCTCTTGGATTTTCCGGAGCTCAGCTCTTTTATCATACGCCGAACATCATATTCCAAATTGGTGTCTGGGGTCGCTTATAAGGAAGTATGCCGCAGCGGTTCCATGACTGTCTGCGACAAATGGTCGGATATGGGGAAGGGGACGCCATGAAAACCGAGGTAACGCGCCTGCTCGGCATCGATTACCCTATTGTGCAGGGCGGGATGCAGTGGGTTGGGCTGGCGGAACTGGCGGCGGCCGTATCGAATGCCGGCGGCCTGGGCATCCTGACCGCACTGACCCAGCCGACGCCGGAGGATCTGGCGCGTGAGATAGGGCGGTGCCGCGCGATGACGGACCGGCCATTCGGCGTCAACCTGACCATGCTGCCCGCGGTTAAGCCGCCGCCCTATGAACGCTATCTCGACGTCATCATCGACAGCGGCATCACCATCGTCGAGACGGCCGGCAACAGCCCGCGTGCCTTCGTCGAGCGCATGAAGACCCATGGCATCCGCATCCTGCACAAATGCACCAGCGTCCGCCATGCGCTGAGCGCCGAACGGGCCGGGGTGGACATCATCAGCATCGACGGGTTCGAATGCGCCGGCCATCCGGGGGAGGACGACATCCCGGGCCTGATCCTGATCCCGGCGGCGGTGCGGGCCTTGCGGATTCCGGTAATCGCGTCGGGCGGGATCGCCGACGGGCGCGGCATGGCCGCAGCCCTGGCCCTGGGCGCCCAGGGCGTCAACATGGGCACCCGCTTCCTCTGCACGCGCGAGGCGCCGGTGCATGACGGCATCAAGCAGGCGCTGGTCGCCGCCGGGGAACGCGACACCAACCTGATCCTGCGCAGCATGCGCAACACCGCCCGCGTCTTCAGGAATGCGGTATCCGATGAGGTTGTGGCGCTGGAGAAGCGCCCCGGCGGTGCCCAGTTCGAAGAAGTTCGGCCCCTTGTCGCCGGCCAGCGCGGCCGGGCGGCCATGCAGTCCGGCGATGTTCAGGACGGGATCGTGTCCGCCGGCATGGCGATCGGCCTGATCGACGACATCCCGAGTTGCGACGATCTGATCCGCCGGATGGTCGCCGACTGCCGCACCCATCTGCGCCGCGCACTGGCTCTGGCGGAGGAATAGACGGGCGGGGCAGGGCAGGTCTGCGCAGGAGGTTCTTTTGCGCTGGGCAGCCTCAGAAGATCAGCTTCAGGATGCCGGTGACGACCAGCAGGCCGATGATGAAGATGATCAGGATGGCCCAGCCGAGAATCTTGAGCATGATGCGGTCCTTCAATGGCCTCGTTGGCAGCGCCGCCGGTGTTCGATGACGCCACGGTCATGCTTGGAACAACCCGCAAGGCCGTACCGGGGTTCCCGTCAGGCGGGCAGCGATGCCGGCCGCGCACCGTGCCGGGAGAGCGCCCTCCGGTCAGCGCGCACAAGAGACGCATAAGCATTCTTATGGAAATTAACTGCTGGAGCAGGGCCGCTTCTCAGGGAAATCCACTATGGGGAAAATTGCCTGCCGCCGCGCAGGACTTCCGGTCCCGGCCGCGTATAAAAGCCTGACAGCAACCGGGAGCGGGCGGAAGACGGCGTGAAGCCTACCGAGGAGACGGTGACGGACGAGGCGTTGATGGCGGACGCCGCGGCCGGTGACCGGAAAGCGTTTGGAACGCTCACGCGCCGGCATCTGCGCCGCAGCATCGCCTTGGCCCAACGGGTTGTCGGGAACGCCGCCGACGCCGAAGAGGTCGCGCAGGACGCCTTCCTGCAGATCTGGGCCAACGCCGACCGCTGGCGCGGCGACGGAACCCGCTTCACGACCTGGCTGTACAGGATCGTGGTGAACCGTGCCATCGACTACAAGCGGCGCCGCAGCTTCGCCCCCCTGGATGCCGCCGACGAGATCGCCGACCCGGCCTGGAGCGCCGAAACGGTGATCGACGGCATCCGGATCGGCGCCGCCGTGGATGCCGCGATCGCCGCTCTTCCGGAGCGGCAGCGGGCGGCGCTCAGCCTCTGCTACCATGAGGAGATGACGTGCGCTGAAGCATCGGAAATACTGCAGGTGTCTGTTTCGGCTATGGAAAGTCTGCTGGTCCGGGCGCGCCGCGTCGTGCGGGCCCGGCTTCAACCCCTGATCCGTCAGAAGGACGGTGCACGGTCATGACGCTCAAAGAGTTCAAACGCTACGCCGAGGCCTATGGCGCCGATCTGGACAGCTGGCCGCGTTCGGCCCGGGTCGATGCCCTGGCCCTTCTGGACGACAGTGCCGAAGCCCGCGACCTGCTGGCCGATGCCGCCGTCACCGACGCGCTGCTCGATGCCGCCTCGACCCCGCTGGTCTCATCCCGGCGCGAGGCCGAGGTCTTCGACCGCATCGCCGACTGTCTGGCGCAGCGGATCGTGCCCGAATTCGTGCCGTGGTTCCTGTCGCGGCCGCCCTTCCGCCCTGCCCCGCTGGCCGGGTTCCTGGCCGGCATGGCGCTGGTCGGCTTCCTCAGCTACAGCCAGGGCCTGATTTCCTTCGAAAAGACGAGCACTCCCAGCCTGTCCGGCGTGATGATCGTCAGCTATCTGGGAGACACGCGATGACGCCGTCGATCCGGCGCCGCTGGCCCTGGTTCCTGCTGGTCGGGTCCCTTGCGCTCAATATGCTTGCCGGCGGCTTCGTCGTCGCCCACAGCTTCCGCCCACCCCCGCCGCCCGGCGGGCCGGACCAGTTGCTGGAACGCTTCGTCGACGACGTGTCGCGGCGCCTGTCGCCGGCCGATGCCACGGTCCTGCGCAAGGCGCTGGACGACGCCCGCCCGCTGTTCGTCCGCATGCATGTCAGCCGGGAGGAGTTCACTCCCCGTCTGCGCACCGCCCTGATGGCCCAGCCTTTCGATGCGGCCGTCGTCAAGGCCATGTTCGACAGCGTCCATGCCAATGACGCCGCCTTGCGGAGCGAGATCGAGGCGCGCGTCGTCGATACCCTTTCCCGTCTCTCCCCCGAAGGCCGCCTGCGTTTGGCTGAAAGCCGCCTTCCCTGATCCTTTCGGTTTCGACCGGCGGCAGACACATCCGGGGTCAGGCCGGGGCGGCATGTTCGTCCCGGCCTTTTTTCCTTTGTCCGGAAACGGACCGGGCGACCGAAAAAGAAAAGGCGGCCAGACGGTATCGCCGCCAGGCCGCCCTTAAGTTGGTTCGGGAGGAAACGCAACCAAGTTGCACGCAAAGATATAGACCGATATGGTTAACGGCCGATGAATGGAGGGGAGAAATCGCCCCCTACCACTTATTTGCGAAGATCGTTGCAGTATGGTCCCGCTGACGGTTGACCTGCCCTGCCCTGTCTCTCTGACGAAAGGCCGGGGTGGCGTCACCCGGCCCCGACGCGCTATGACAGACGCCCGTTGTTTCGTCACCAGTCCGCAGGATCCCTGCCTCATGCTGTCCATCAGCCAGCGCATCGCCGACGAACTGTCGGTCCGCGAGTCCCAGGTCGCTTCCGCCATCGCCATGCTCGACGAGGGATCGACCGTCCCCTTCATCGCGCGCTACCGCAAGGAGGCGACCGGCGGGCTGGACGACACCCAGCTCCGCACTCTGGAGGAGCGGTTGGGATACCTGCGCGAGCTGGAGGACCGCCGCGCCAGCATCCTGTCCACCATCCAGGAACAGGGCAAGCTGACGCCGGAGCTGGAGCGCCAGATCAAACAGGCCGACACCAAGACCCGGCTTGAGGACCTCTACCTCCCCTACAAGCAGAAGCGCCGCACCAAGGCCCAGATCGCCCGTGAGGCCGGGCTGGAGCCGCTGGCCGACGCGCTGCTGACCGATCCGAAGAAGCAGCCGGATTCGGAGGCTGCCGCCTTCGTCAGCGCCGACAAGGGTGTCGCCGACGTAAAGGCGGCGCTGGACGGCGCCCGCCATATTCTGGTCGAACGCTTCGGCGAGGATGCCGAGCTGGTCGGCCGCCTGCGCACGGCCATGGCCGACAAGGGCGTCGTCACCTCCAAGGTGATCGAGGAGAAGAAGGCGGAGGGCGCCAAATTCTCCGACTATTTCGACTTCTCGGAGAACTGGTCGAAGCTGCCGTCGCACCGGGCGCTGGCGCTGTTCCGCGGCCGGGCGCAGGGCGTGCTCGACATCCGCCTGGACTTGGCCGTCGAGGACGGCCAGCCCCACCCGGCGGAGGGCACCATCGCCGTCCACACCGGCATCCGCGACCAGGGCCGCCCGGCCGACAAATGGCTGTCCGACGTGGTGCGCTGGACCTGGAAGCTGAAGATCGGCCCGCACATCGAGACCGATCTGATGGGATCCTTGCGCGAGCGCGCCGAGGATGAGGCGATCCGCGTCTTCGCCCGCAACCTGCACGACCTGCTGCTGGCCGCCCCCGCCGGTCAGCGCGTCACCATCGGGCTCGACCCCGGTATCCGCACCGGCGTGAAGGTGGCGGTGGTCGATGCCACCGGCAAGCTGGTGGAAACGACCACCATCTATCCGCACCCGCCGCGCAACGACTGGGACGGCTCGCTGGCGGTGCTGGCGGCACTGGCGGCCCGGCACAAGGCGGAACTGATCTCCATCGGCAACGGCACCGCGTCGCGCGAGACCGACAAGCTGGCCGCCGACCTGATGAAGCGCCACCCCGAACTGTCCCTGACCAAGCTTGTGGTCAGCGAGGCCGGCGCCTCGGTGTACTCCGCCTCGGAAACCGCGGCGCACGAGTTCCCCACCCTGGACGTCAGCCTGCGCGGTGCGGTGTCCATCGCCCGCCGCCTCCAGGACCCGCTGGCCGAGCTGGTGAAGATCGAGCCGAAGTCCATCGGCGTCGGCCAGTACCAGCATGACGTGGCCGGCGGCAAGCTGGCCCGGTCGCTGGACGCGGTTGTCGAGGATTGCGTGAACGCCGTCGGCGTCGATCTGAACACCGCCTCGATTCCGCTGCTGACCCGCGTGTCGGGTCTGAACGAGACCATCGCCCGCAACATCGTGGAGCATCGCGACCGCAACGGCGCCTTCCGTTCGCGCAAGCAGTTGTTGGACGTGGCCCGGCTGGGGCCGAAGACCTTCGAGCAGGCCGCCGGCTTCCTGCGAATCCGCGACGGCGAGAATCCGCTCGACGGTTCCGCCGTCCATCCGGAAGCCTATCCGGTGGTCCAGCGCATCGTGAAGACGACCGGCCGCGATCTCGGCAGCGTCATCGGCGACGCCCGCTTCCTGCGCGGCCTGAATGCCGAGGAGTTCACCGACGAGCGCTTCGGCGTCCCCACCGTCGAGGACATCATCAAGGAGCTGGAGAAGCCCGGCCGCGACCCCCGTCCGGAGTTCAAGACCGCCACCTTCAAGGAAGGCGTCGAGGAGCTGAAGCACCTCCAGCCCGGCATGATGCTGGAGGGCGTCGTCACCAACGTCACCGCCTTCGGCGCCTTCGTCGACATCGGCGTCCACCAGGACGGGCTGGTGCACATCTCCCAGCTCGCCAACAGCTTCGTGAAGGACCCTCACACGGTGGTGAAGGCCGGCGACGTGGTGAAGGTGAAGGTTCTGGAGGTCGACATTCCCCGCAAGCGCATCGCCCTGACCATGCGCATGGGCGAGGAAGCGCCGCGTCCGGCCCGCCGGGAGGAGCGCCGCGATGAGCGGGGACCGGCGCGTCAGCCGCAGCAGCAGGATCGCCGCCCGGCGGCACCTGCGGCCAAGGCTGCGCCGAAGCCGGCCAAGGCGCCGGAGCCGGTCAACAGCGCCTTCGCCGAGGCGTTCGCCCGGGCGCAGTCGGGCAAGAAGAAGTAAGGTCAGGGAGGGGGCAGAGCGTCCGCCATCAGGCGGATGCCCAGTCCGCCGATGGCGGCGGCGGCGACCCGGTCGACCCAACGCTTGGACCGCAGGTAGGCGGCGCGCGGCCGGCCGGCGGAAAACGCTGCGGCGACGATGGCGTACCAGCCGGCCTCGATCAGGAAAATCGCCGGCGGCAGCAGGACGAACAGCCAGACCGGCGGTTCGGCAGGCATCAGCGCGGCAAAGATGCTGCCATAGACCAGCGCCGTCTTCGGGTTGCTCAGTTGCGTCAACAGCCCGAACAGCAGCGGTCGCATCAGCCCGGCGGGGGCGGTCCGCCCCTCTTCCGCCATCACTAGCGGCTCTGCGGCCCCGCGCCAGATGCGGATGGCGAGGTACAGCAGATAGGCCCCGCCCACGAGCTTCAGCACTGCATAGAGCCAGCCGACCTGCGACAGCAACGCATGCAGACCAAGCAGCGCCAGGGACGCGAAGAACACGCCGCCAATTCCCATGCCGAGCGCGGTGGCCAGACCGGCCCGGCGGGACACGGCGATGGAAGTGCGCGCGACCAGCACGAAGCTCGGCCCCGGACTGGCGGCGCCGACCGCTATGGCCCCGGCGATGCTGACGAAGGCAAGTGCGGGATCCATGATCGCTCCCCTTCCGCTCGAATATGGCGACGATAGCACAATCGCGGCAGCCCGCGAGGAGCGGACAAAAAAATCCCCTCGTCCGCGGGGGGAACGAGGGGATGAAGGCCGATGGATTGGCCGTTACGGGGATGTCATTCGGCTGCCATCAGCATCGGGGCCTCGTCGCGCACCCGGTTCACCGCCACATAGCGGTCGAGCGCGTCCAGGCATTCGCTGAGGGTTCCGGAACCGACCGCACGGCAGTCCTCGAAGGCGTGCGGTTCGGGGCGGAACCAATGGGTGATGTAGCATTCCTCGCGCCCGTCCAGGCTGAGGGTGAGGGCGAAGCGGCCCTCACGCCCAAGGTGGGCTTGAGCGGCGCGCAGACGCGCCTGGACCTCTTCTATCGTCATGGGATGATATCCTTCCCTTGATGCCGCCTGCGGTCAGGCGGCGTGAGCGAACTTGCCGTCTTCCGATTCCGAGTCTTCCAACCGTCGAGCCCAATCGATGTCACGCGCCAGCGATTCGACAAGGACATGGGCCGCACCCGCGGTTTCCGACGGCGTGTCGGACCGCAGCAGTCCCGAGAGCCGCATCGCCAGCGTTTCGGCCTCTGCCTCCACCCAACGGGCGTAGTGGCGGCGGCGCTGGTCACGATTCCAGTACCAGCGCGGCAGCTGCGCGTTGGCACGTTCGAACTCGCCTTCCCAGGCGCTCATGCGGAAAAGACCGCTGGGCGACCGGTCGCCGGTGCTGTGAGTCGTCTGGATCATGGGGCGTTCCGTCAGGCGGCTTCCCGCCCGTCCTCTTCCTCGCGCTTCAGAATCTCGGCCTTCTTCTGGGCGAACAGGCCGGTGATGCGGTGCTGGGCGGCGCGGTCCACGGCGCCGATCTCGCGCAGTCGGGTGCCGACGCCCGACCGCCAGACCTCTTCCAGGTCATCGAGGTCCAGGCAGGCCCCCAGCCGGCGCTTCACCTCCGCCTCGAACGCTTCGACGGCGGCGGGTTGCAGGTCCGGGTTGGACTTGGCGGCATAGAAGGCCTCCGATTCCTCCCGGTACTTGCTGTCGTCGAACTGGCCCATATAGACGTCGGCGGCCAGACCGATCTGCAGCAGGCATTTGCCGACCGCATCGGTCATCGACATCTTGAAGCACTCGTCGTCCGGCATCTCCATGCCGTTGCGGCGGCGGACCATCTCCGTCCCGCCCCACTGCGGGCCGGTGAAGCACTTCTCCTTCGTCTCCGGGTCGATATACCAGACGCGGGCGCAGATGAAGATCATCCGTTCCGCGATGGTCCAGTCGACCTGCTCGTAGCCCCAGCCCTTGCCGATCGGGCCGAACACCTCCGTCATCATCTGGAAGCGCCATGTCGGGTCGATCTGCGTGCCGCGGAAGCCGCCGGCACGGGTGAAGGGCTTTGTCGCCTTCGGGTCGGTGCGCTTCAGCCGGTTCCATAGGAACATGGTGTCGATGCGCTGCGGTTCTTCCGCCCGGCTGCTGGCGCCGGCGGATCCCTTGGACCCTTGCGAGCCGCGGCTGCCGCCGGACTTCGCCTCGACCGGGGCGGTCTCCGTCACGTTGGATTCAGTCACACTGGATTCGGTAACGCTCGACTCAGGCGTCTCGGTATCGGCAACGAGGTGGTCGGTCTTGCTCATGCGTCCCATGACTTGGGTCCTTCTTGTCCAAACGTTTCGGCTCTCCCCTCACCCCAGCCGGCGGTCAGCGCTGCTTCCAGGCTGAATTCCACCCCGTTCGGGTCAGCGGAGGGCACCCAGGATTGCGCGTCCGCCAGGGCCCGGCGCGGCGGTGCGCCATAGCGCAGGCTGAGCCGGCCCTCGCGGTCGCGCGCGAGATAGAGGCCACCGGACCGGCCATCAGACTTGCCGTCGGCCTTATCGATGGAAACGAACGCGATGCGGGCATCGTCCGGCATCAGCGACTTGAGCGCGGCCTCGGCCTCCTTCACCTCCAGCGCCGCCGCCCGGTTGGCGACCAGCCGGTCGGCCAGCGCGCGGAAACGGTTGTGCCGCCCCATGTCGAAGACGCGGCCGTTCTCATAGGACGGGCCGTCCATCGGCAGCGGGTCCGACGGCTCGACGTCGTTGACGACGTGCCACCAGAAGGCTTCCAGCGTCTCGACCAGCCGCTCGACGTCGTCCGGCCGACGGTCCACCGTCACCAGACTGTGGCCGGTGGGGCGCAGGATCGACAGCAGCGCGCGGTCCAGACCGACCACCTCCAGCTGGTGCTGGACCTGCCAGTGATAGCGGCGGGCAAGATCGGCATCGCTCTGGAAGCCGCTGTTGAACTTCGCCTCCACGATGGTGTCGAGAGCGCCATCGGCCACACTGCCGGTCAGGAAGTCGGGATGGGCGACCATCCAGTCATGCTCGGCATGGCGGTAGGTATCGGGTGCCGCAACGCAGGCGCGGCCGGTGGCATGGGCGACGAAGCGCGGGTGCAGGTGTTCGGTCGCGATTCCAATCTGTACGGCGGCGACGAAATCCAGATTCTCAGGCTCGACCCGGCCGGTCTTCTCGCGCCACAGCGATAGCCAGTCGCCGGCCATCACGCGCGTCGCATCCGACGACCCAATCCGCCCTGCCCGCAAATCCCGCTGTGCCTGAGTGATCGCCATGCTGTTCCGCTTTTCCCGGTTCCAGGCCCTTTCGGGCCATCTTCCCGGCTTCGAAGCGTGGCCTATGCTGCGACTTCGCAGCATGTGTTTTGGACCGCCTCACCGGACCCTGAATATGGGATGCGAACATGCAGCTTTCAAGAACAAAACGTGAACCTATGGCTTGGCCGTAGACCAGATCAAAGAGCTGAAAACATGCTATATTTGGTGTGTTCTGACGAGAGTCGTCACAAGTCAAAACGGACGGAGTAGAGGTGACCGTTTTTGCGAGTCGCGGCGGATGGGAACGGCCACCGCGACTCTGTGCGCCACGGGCTTTTACATGCGAAGCGCTCGCACCACGTGGACGGCGACTCCGGCCACATGGGCACGGTCGAAGGCGGTGGGGTGGCAATCGGGATCGGTCGAAACCGGCATCAGATGGGGTGGAAAGAAGCGGTATCCGCAGATGGTGCCCTCGCCCACCGTCACCACCACATCGCCCGCCTGCGGCGTCAGCACGTCCAGCGGCTCCAGCACCACGCAGTCGCGGGGCAGCACGCCGGCGGCGTCCAGGCTCTTGGACAGGATACGCAGCGCGAAGGCCCGGCGGGAGGTGTGTCCGTCCATGGCGACCGACGCGGCTCCCTCCTTCAGCGCCCCGGCCAGGAACGCCTCCCCTGCCCGGCGGCCGAGGTCGAGGAAGATGTGCGCCTGTTCCAGCGTCAGCACCGGCACGCGCGTGACCGGGGCATAGGCATGGTCGTCGAGGAAACGCGGCTCCGACCCGGCGACGCGGGCCAGACGGGCCAGCGTGTCGGCGCTGGGCACGCTGCCCATCGCCGGATCGCGCAGGAAGCGGGTCAGGTTGGTGGCGGTGACGCCGGCCAACCGCGCCCAGCCGCCGGCGCTCCAGTCCTTCGCCTCCATGACGCCGGTCATCCAGCGCAGGATGGCTCGCCGCGTGTCGTCCATCGCTCTCCCCTCGGCAGTCCCCCACCCTGTCCTACACGGTCGCGACCGGATGGGGGAAGGCGCGATGGACTCAAGGCCGCTGCGATTTCGCAGTGCCGCCTTGGACTCCGCCGTGGCGGCCCCATCTCTGCGGCATCGAAGCCGACTGCAAGGAGTTGCGACCATGATCGTCACCAGCACCGATTCCATCGAAGACCGCCAGATCGCCGAGTATCTCGGCATCGTCGCCGGCGAGGCGATCATGGGCGTCAACGTGTTCCGCGACCTGTTCTCCTCCGTGCGCGACATCGTCGGCGGCCGGGCCGGCGGCTATCAGGCGGCTCTGCGCGAGGCACGCGAGGCGGCCTTCGCCGACCTGCAGGACTCGGCCCGCACGCTGGGCGCCGATGCCGTGGTCGGGGTGGACGTCGATTACGAGGTGCTGGGCAAGGAGAACGGCATGCTGATGGTGTCGGTCAACGGCACCGCCGTCCGCCTCCGCTAAAGGCAGCCCCTGACCGTAAGCGTCAGCGAAGGCGTCTGGACAGGCCCGACCTTATGCGTAGACTCCCCCTCCAGCAAAACAATCCGAGGGGGGATGCACATGCGTGGGGTTGTCCGCGGTTCCATCCGGTCAGGCTGCATCGGCGGCCTCGCCATGGCGGCGTGCCTGTTCGGCGCCCTGCCCGCTCTGGCGCTCGACGCCATCGTCGAGAAGAAGGTCTTCGAGATGCCGTCCTACACCACCACCGGTGGCGGGACGATCAAGAATGTCCGCATCGGCTGGGAAAGCTACGGCAAGCTGAACGACGCCAAGGACAACGTCATCCTCATCACCCATTTCTTCAGCGGCAATAGCCATGCCGCCGGGAAATACAAGGCTGATGATGCCGCTCCCGGCTATTGGGACAGCATCATCGGTCCCGGCAAGCCGCTGGACACCGACAAATATTTCATCATCGCCTCCGACACGCTGGTGAACCTGTCGCCCAAGGATCCCAACGTCGTCACCACCGGCCCGACCAGCATCAATCCGGATACCGGCAAGCCCTATGGCATGAGCTTCCCCATCGTCACCATCCAGGACTTCGTCAATGTCCAGAAGGCGCTGGTCGACAGCCTGGGCATCAAGACCCTGCAAGCGGTGATGGGCGGCTCGATGGGGTCGCTCCAGGCCTTCGAATGGGGGGCCGACCATCCGGAGATGGTCAAGCGCGTCATCGCCGCCATCGGCGGACCGGAGGCCGACCCCTTCCTGATCGGCTGGCTGAACCTGTGGGCGGCACCGATCAGACTCGACCCCAACTGGAACAACGGCGACTATTACGGAAAGGCGGAGCCGAAGGCCGGCCTGACCGAAGCGCTGAAGCTGGTCACCCTGCACGCCCGCCATTGGAAATGGGCCGACGCCGCCTTCGGCCGCAAATGGGCGGAGGACGGCAAGGACCCGAAGGCCGCGATGGGCAACCAGTACGCCATCGAAGCCTGGCTGGAAAAGGCGGCTTCCGGCCGTGCCGCCGTCAGCGACGCCAACCACTTCCTCTATCTGGTGAAGGCCAACCAGACCTTCGTCACCGGCAACGGCGCCTCGCTGGAGGACGGTCTGGCGAAGATCAAGGCTCCGGTCCTGCTGATCCCATCGGCCGACGACCTCGTCTTCCCGCCGGACCGCAACATGCGTCCGCTGAAGGACCGGTTGGAGAAGCAGGGGAATGCGGTGGAGTACACCGAGTCAATCACCTCGACGCTCGGCCATCTCGACGGCGTGGTGAACATCGGCAAGGCGGGCGACACGATCGCGCAGTTCCTGGCGAAGTGAGGTGGCGGGGGCTTTGGACGCCGGAGCCCCCTACTCCCCGCTGACTGGCGCTCCGCGGAAGTTCAGCAGGCTCGGCGCCTTGTCGATGATCTCTTCCAGGATCAGAGACGCCGTCTCCAGGTCACGGTCCAGTTCCGGGCCGAGCTTGCCGACATAATTGGGCCGCTTCAGCTTTTCCGCGGCATCGTGCAGGCTGCGCAGCTCGGCGACGAAGATCTCGCGGGCACCCATCGGCAGGATCGGGTTGGCCGACAGCACGAAGAAGAAGCGCATGCTGGCCCGCACCAGAAGGGCCAGCATCACCATGTCCAGCTTCTCGAACTGGTCGCGCAGATCGTCGGAACGCGCATCGACCAGATTGCGCAGGCGCTGCTCGATCAGGATGACCAGCGCCTGGAACTCGCCCACCTTGTCGCGGAAATCGCGGTAGGCGCCGAAGCTGTGCTTGCTGGCCTCATGCTCGGCCAACTGGGCCAGCTTCGATGCCTCACGGCACTGGCGCTCCAGCGCGCCCAGCAGTTCCTTGACCTCGGTTCGGGTGTATTGGCGCTTGCTCATGGGACTCGGCCGGGTTTGTGCAGGTATTCGGACTGGCGGTCTGACGTTCCGTCAAGCTATAGCACAACCCATAGGCGGCAACCTATCCCATGCTCAATGGTCCGCCTTCACCGGACCGCCCGGACGGCGCACCAGCGGCATGAACAGCAGCGCGCCGAAGAACACCGCCGACATCAGCAGCATGGCGTCGTTGAAGGTCAGGATCAGCGCCTCGCGCTGGACCAGCCCGACCAGCCTGGACATCGCGGCGGCGGTCGGATCGGCCACCAGCCCGTCGAAGCGCTGGCTGAGATTGTCGACCATCTGCTGCACCTCCGGACGGGCCAGGTTCACATTGTCGCCGAGCCGGTTCAGGTGCAGCGCGTTGCGGTCGGTCAGCACCGTGTTGATCGCGGCCAACCCGATGGCGCCGCCCAGGTTGCGCATCAGGTTGTAGAGGCCAGACGCGTTCTTCAGCTTGTCCGGCGACAGGGTGCCCAGCGCCACGCTGTTGATCGGGATGAAGCACAGCATCAGCGACATGCCGCGCACCGCCTGCGGCAGGAACAGCTCCCAGAAGCCGGTGTCGGCGGTGAAATGGCTGTTCAGCCAGACGCCGGTGCCGAACAGGATCAGCCCCAGCGCCAGCATGGCGCGCAGGTCCATCCGCTTCGACAGTGCGCCGGCGATGGGTGCCGACATGAACTGGAAGATGCCGGTCACGAACATGATCTCGCCGATCTGCAAACTGTTGAAGCCGCGCACGCGGGCCAGGAACAGCGGCTGCAGATAGACCGACCCGTAGAGACCGATGCCGAGGATGAAGCTGTAGAGCGAGCCGATGGCGAAGTTGCGATCGGCGAAGGCGCGCAGTTCCACGATGGGATTGCGGTAGGACAGCACCCGCCAGAAGAAGCCGGCGGCGGAGACGGCGGCCACCACCGCCAGCGCGAAGATCGCCTCGTCGTCGAACCAGTCGTTGCGCGGCCCCTCCTCCACCACATACTCCAGGCTGCCCAGGAAAGCGGCCATCAGCCCCAGCCCGAGGAAGTCGAAGCCCTTGCGCAGTTCCGGATTCGGCCGGTCGACATCGACCAGGAACCAGACCAGCGAGGTCACCAGGATGCCGGGGATGACGTTGGCCAGGAACAGCCAGTGCCAGGACAGGTGCTGGGTCAGATAGCCGCCCAGCGTCGGGCCGATGGTCGGCGCCATGGTGGCGACCAGCCCCATCATCACCGACACGCCCGCCCGCTTTTCCGGCGGGAAGATCATGAAGCTGGTGGCGAACACCGTCGGAATCATCGCGCCGCCGATGAAGCCCTGCAAAGCCCGCCAGACGATCATCGATTCGATGCCGCCGGCAAAGGCGCAGGCGACGCTGGTCAGGGTGAAGCCGGCCGCCGCCAGGGTGAACAGCACGCGGGTCGACATGATGCGCGACAGGATGCCCGACAGCGGGATCATCACGACCTCCGCGATCAGGTAGGAGGTCTGCACCCACGAAATCTCGTCGGCGCTGGCGGCGAGGCCGGCCTGGATTTCCGACAGCGAACTGGAGACGATCTGGATGTCCAGGATCGCCATGAACATGCCGACGACCATCGCGAAGAAGCCGGCGATGTCGCGGGGGGTGAGGGGGCGCATGCCCTGGGCCGGTGTCGCCATGGAACCGCTGCCTTCCGTCCGGCCGAACGACTGCCGCCCCGGGGGTGGCCCCAGGGCTGACTTCGGCCGATATTCTGCCTGGATCTATTGACGTGACTGACGGACAGGGACGCCGCCCCGAAGGGGGAGGAGGAGCGGCGTCCCCGCCGGAGCTGTGGCCGCTTATCTGGCGGCCACCGCCTGCTTGTCGGTCAGCGCGCCGAAGACGCCGCCGCTGGCCAGATGCGGCTGGCTGTCGGCACCGCGGGTGTCGACCTCCGCCTCCACGGACAGGCCGGGACGCAGCAGGCCGGCCAGCGCGTTGTCGCGCGGCAGGGCGATGCGGACGGGAACGCGCTGCACGATCTTGGTGAAGTTGCCGGTCGCATTCTCCGGCGGCAGCAGCGAGAACTTGGACCCCGAAGCCGGGGCGAAGCTTTCCACCGTGCCGATCAGATTGCGATCCGGGAAGGCGTCGACGGAGATGCTGACATGCTGGCCGGGGCGCATGCGCGACAGCTGTGTCTCCTTGAAGTTGGCGACCACATAGACGTCGGGCAGCGGCACCAGCGACAGCATCTGCACGCCCGGCCGGGCATACTGGCCGACCTGGACGCCGCGGTTGCCGATCACGCCGTCGACCGGCGCACGGATCACGGTGTTGTCCAGATCGTTGCGCGCCGTCTGCAGGGTGGCCTGCGACTGGGCCAGATGGGCTTCCGTCTCGGTCCGGGTGGCGCGCAGGACGTTGACCTGCTCGTTCTCCGAGGCCAGCGCCGCCCGCGCCTTCGCCACCTGCGCCACCGCCTTGCGCAGGTCGGCGTCGGCGGTTTCCAGCTTCTGGCGACTGGTCCAGCTGTCGCTGGCCAGCGAGCGGTTGCGCTCATAGTCCTGCTGGGCGCGACGCTGTTCGGCCTCGGCGCTCGCCAACGTGGCGGCGGCCTGATCGATCACCGTGCGCTGAAGCTCCAGCTTGCTGTCCAGCGTGCCGAGCGCCGCCTTCTGCGCGGTCACCGCGGCTTCGGACTCCGCCACCTTGGCGCGGAAATCCTGGTCGTCGAGGATCGCCAGCACGTCGCCCGTCCGCACCAGCTGATTTTCGGCGACCTTCACATCGCGGACATAGGCGGAGATCTTCGGGCTGACGACGGTGATGTCGCTCTGCACATAGGCATTGTCGGTCGATTCCATGAACCGGCCTTCCGTCCACCAATGTTGGCCGGCGACGGCGCCACCTGCCAGCACGGCCAGCGCAACGCCCGACAGCACGATCTTCCGCACGCCATTCGCCATTGTCTCTATCCCCAATCCACCGCGATCCGGTCAGGATTCCGCCGATGCGCTCTTGCCGGCGCCGTCACGGAAAAGAAACTGAACCGTTCAGTTTAGTCTTGCCGGAAGATGGCGGACGGCCTATCTGTTGTCAAGACCGAACTGAACGGTTTAGTTTTTGTCAACGGGTGTCAGGGGGCTTGTCGGGCGATGCGGAACGCGGTAGGGGCCAAGCACATGGACTCAGGCGAGGCGCGCATGACCACGTTGGTTGCCCCCACTCCCGAAGCAGGATCGAAGCCGGCCCAGATCATGGACGCGGCCGGCACCCTGTTCCTGGAACATGGCTACAGTGCCGTCAGCATGGACGCGGTCGCCAAGAAGGCGAACGTGTCCAAGGCGACGCTGTACGCCCATTTCGGCAGCAAGGAGGAACTGTTCCGGGCGATGGTCGCCTCCGAATGCGCGTACTCCGTCCTGGCCGGCGTGTGGGACGAGGCGATGCACCTTCCGGCAGCGGACGGTCTTCGCCTGATCGGCCGAACCTTCGTCCGCTTCATCGCCTCGGCCAAGGCGCTGGGCCTTTACCGCATGGTGCTGGGCGAAGTGCTGCGGCAGCCGCAGTTGGCCCAGGCCTTCTATGACAGCGGCCCTGCAGAGACCTTCCAGCGCGGGCGCCAGCTCATGGCCCACATGACGGAAAGGGGCGACTTGGCGATCACCGACTGCGATCTCGCGACCCACCAGTTTTTCGGGCTGCTGAAGGCCAACATGCACATGAAGCTTCTGCTGTGCCTGAGCGAACGGCCGAGCGACGAGGAGTTGGAGCGGTTCGTCGATGCCGCCGTGGACCTTTTCGTCAAAGGCTATGCGCCCGAGGCACGCTGAGGGGCGGGGCGCCTGAAATACGCTCAATAAGAGTTGAGCCGCAGCGCCTACAAACCCTCAGTTGGTACCAGCGACAATCTAGATCCAATAGTCATAAATCCAGCCGCAAATCTCGCTCCCTTCGGCTTGTCACCGGCCAAGGCTTCGTATAGCGTGCCCATGACATACCGGCGTAACGGTGCGTGGCGGGTTTGCGGATGGATTTCGAGACGACCTTCATCGCGCAGGTCATCACCGTAATAGGCTTTGCCGTCGGGCTGTCCATTGCCGTTGCCTCCGGCCGCTATCCGCACCATATCCGCAACTCCCTGCGCGCCTATGCCTATGGCAAGTTCCTGGTAGGGACGGGCTTCCTGGTCGCCGGTACGCGAGGCGGCCTGGCGCCGGACCTGCTCGTGCCGCTCGCCAACGGGTTGGGCATCGCCGGGTTGGCGATGAACTACACCAGTGTCCGCCATTTGCAGAATCGGCCAGCACCGCCGCTGCTGCCCGTGGCCGTCGGGCTGGCGGTGGGGCTGGTCGGTGCCCTGCTGCTGCTGTCCGGCGGTGGCCTCTCTTCGATCCGTATCCTGGTCAGTTTCACGACGGCGGCCGTGCTGCTGGTGATCGCCTTCGAAGTGCTGGTGCGTTACGAGGGGCGCGGCATTCCCCACTATGTCACCGGGATTCTCTGCGCCTCCCTGGCCATGGCCTATCTGGTCCGCATGGGCGCCGGTGTGACACAGGGCGAGGCACCGACCGCCTACATGCTCGACGACCGGGTGGAGCGTCTCACCTTCCTGCTGACGCTGCTGGGAACGGTGGTCGGGGCGATCAACTATGTCCTGATGGCCAGCGACGAGTTCAACCGCGAACTGGCGAAGCTCGCCCACACCGACGGGCTGACCGGCAGCCTGAACCGCCGCCGCCTGTTCGAGCTGGGCGAGGTCGAGTTCCGCCGCGCCCGCCGCCACGGTCGCGACCTGACGGTGCTGGTGCTCGACATCGACCGCTTCAAGGCGGTCAACGACCGGGCCGGCCATCCATTCGGCGACCGGGTCATCCAGGCGGTGGCCGATTGCTGTGCCGCGCAGATCCGGCACGAGGATTCGGTGGGCAGGATCGGCGGGGAGGAATTCGCCATCCTGCTGCCGGAAACGGGTGCCGAGGCCGGCCGGCTGCTGGCCGAGCGGCTGCGCAGCGCCATCGAGCGGCAGCTGGCCCAGCTTGGCGCCGAAGGCGGTGTGACGGTGACCTGCAGCATCGGCGGCGTCAGCCTGACGCGGGAACACAGCGAGTTTTCCGACCTGATGGCCCAATCGGACAGCGCGCTCTACGATGCGAAACATGCCGGGCGCAATCAGGTGCGTTTCTACCCCGCGGTGGCGCTGACCCCTGCGTTGCACGCCTGACAGCCAGGAAAAGGACGCGCGGGACCGGTTAGAAAAAGCGGCCCTGCGGGCAATGACGCACGGCCGCCTTTACCCGCGGGGCCGCTTGCCGCATTATCCGCGCCGGTCCCCGCCGGCCGGCTTACTCCGGTCGATAGTCCGGGGCCGGCTTGCCGGGTCCGATCCGGCTCCGTCCCTTCCGGCAACATCGGCGCAAGGTCGTGGTTCTTTCCCATCTCGGCTCCGGCGGCCTGGAGCCGCAGCGGTCGCAGCTGACGCTCGGCACAAAATTCAGGCTCATCAACTGGGGGCTGGTCCTGCTGATCTGCACGATCACCGGGGTCGGCGTCGGGCTTCTCTATTCCGCCGCCGGCGGCCATTGGAAGCCGTGGGCGCAGCCGCAGCTGGTCCGCGCCATTCCCGGCCTCGTCCTGATGCTGGGGATCGCGCTGGTCGACATCCGCCACCTGATGAAGTCGGCCTACGTCATCTTCTTCATGGTGCTCTGCCTGCTGATCGCGGTGGAACTGATGGGCCGCATCGGCATGGGCGCCCAGCGCTGGATCGACCTCGGCTTCTTCCAGCTCCAGCCGTCGGAGCTGATGAAACCGGCGCTGACGCTGGCGCTCGCCCGCTATTTCCACGGGGTGACGCTGGACCAGATCGGGCGGCCGCTGCTGCTGATCCCGCCGCTGCTGCTGGTCTTCACGCCCGTCGCCTTCGTCCTGATGCAGCCCAACCTCGGCACCTCGCTGCTGCTGATCATGGGCAGCGGTGCCATCTTCTTCGCCGCCGGGGTCCGGGTGTGGAAGTTCCTGCTGGTGATCGGCGGCGGCCTCAGCGCCATCCCCATCGCCTGGGAGTTCCTGCACGATTACCAGAAGCAGCGCGTCTACACCTTCCTCGATCCGGAGACCGATCCCCTCGGCGCCGGCTACAACATCCTGCAATCGAAGATCGCGCTGGGCTCCGGCGGCCTGTTCGGCAAGGGCTTCATGTCCGGCTCGCAGAGCCAGCTGATGTTCCTGCCGGAAAAGCACACCGACTTCATCTTCGTCGTCCTGGCGGAGGAGTTCGGCATGGTCGGCGCCGCCACGCTGCTGGCGCTCTACATCCTGCTGTTCATCTATGGCTGGGTGATCGCGCTGAACAGCCGCAGCCAGTTCGGCCGGCTGGTCGCGGTCGGCATGACGGCTCAGTTTTTCCTCTATGTCTTCGTCAACGTGGCGATGGTGATGGGCCTGATCCCCGTCGTCGGCATCCCGCTGCCGCTGGTGTCCTATGGCGGATCGGCGATGATGACGCTGATGATCGGCGTCGGCCTGCTGCTGAGCATGTCGGTCCACCGCGACGTGCGCATCCCCAAGAGCGGCGTCACCGACGTTTGACGTCCCGCGTCTGACACCCGACGTCCGACATCCCCCATTCGGTTCGGTTATCGGCTGAGGTACGCCGGGCAAGTGCCTGTCGCACCCCGGCCGCGCCGTTGCCGCTTCGCCCCACCCTCGCGATATCGGGGTGCAGGCCGACCGATCTTGCGGATAGGCCCGGTATCAGCGGGAGGAAATAGCCATGCGGAGAGATGCCTTAGGACAAAGCGGACGGACGACGGCGATCGGGGCGGGCCTTGCCGCCCTTCTGCTCGGCAGCGCACCGGCGCTGGCGGAGTCGCTGTTCAGCCATATCGGCGGCAGCTTCAGCGAGAATGCCGGGTCCTTCGAGACCTCACGCTGGCAGCGGTCGGACGGCTGGAAGGCCGGCGGGCACATGAACTGCACCTGGAGCCGCGCCAACGTCACCGCCGGGAAAGGCCACCTCGCCCTGTCGGTCAGCGACCGGATTTCCGGCAGCGAGCGCATGTCCGGCAGCGACCGCTACTCCTGCGGCGAATATTCGACGCACCGCTTTTACGGCTACGGCGCCTACACGGTGTCGCTGAAGGCGGTGAAGGCCGATGGGGTGATGACATCGGTCTCCCACTACACCGGCCCGCCCTTCGGCGATCCGTGGGACGAGATCACCATGGGGATCGCCGGCAAGGACACCACCAAGCTGGAGATCAGCTATGTGGTCAACGGCGCCGGACACCGCAACACGGTGGTCGATCTCGGCTTCGACGCCGCCAAGGGCGTCCACAGCTACGGCTTCGACTGGAAGCCCACCGGCATCGTCTGGACCGTCGACGGCAAGCCGGTCCATCAGGTGTCGGGCAAGCCGGAGGAGCTGCCGCGCATGCCGGGCCGGCTGATGCTGCGCTTCTGGAGCGCGTCCGGCGACACCGAATGGCTGCGCCGCTTCACCTATCCCGGCCATCCCCTGGCCGCCGAGGTCGCCTCCGTCACCTACCGAGAGGACCCGGCGAACCTCAGCAACTGAGAACCGCCCGGTCAGTCCAGCGCTTCGGCGCCCAGGTAGGATTCGACGACGCGGGGGTCGGCGACGACCTCCGCCGGGGCGCCGTCGGCGATCTTCTCGCCATGGTCCAGCACCACCACGCGGTCGGACAGCGCCATCACCGCGCGCATGACATGCTCGATCATCAGGATGGTCAGGCCTTCGCGCCGGTTCAGGTCGCGCAGGACCTCGACCATCCGGTCGACCTCGGTCGGGCGAAGCCCCGCCAGCACCTCGTCCAGCAGCAGCAGGGTCGGACGGGTGGCCAGCGCGCGGGCGACCTCCAGCCGCTTGCGGTCGGGCAGGGTCAGGCTGCGCGCCGGGCGGTTGGCCTGATCGGCCAGTTCCAGACGCTCCAGCACGGCGCGGGCCTGCCGCCTCGCGGTCTCCACCGACCGTTCGCGGGCCAGCGCGCCGACCACGACATTCTCCTCGACCGTCAGCTGACCGAAGGGCTTGACGATCTGGAAGGTGCGGCCGATTCCGGCGACGCAGACCTGGTTGGGCTTCAGGCCGGTCAGGTTGCGGCCCTTCAGCGTCACCCGACCCTCGTCCGGCGGAAAGACGCCGGCGATCAGGTTGAAGGTGGTGGTCTTGCCGGCGCCGTTCGGGCCGATCAGCGCCAGGATGCGCCCCTCCGGCACGGTGAAGCTGACCTCCGACACCGCCTTCAGCCCGCGGAACCGCTTGGACAGGCGCTCGACCTCAAGCAAGGCGGTCATCTCAGGCGCCCTCCCCCGGCTGGCGGACGAGACGCAGGCGGCGGGCCAGCCAGGGCCACACGCCCTCCGGCCGGAATACCACGATCACCACCAGCGCCGCGCCGTAGAACAGTTGCTTCAGGCCGGGCAAGTCCAGCCCGCCGGCCTCGATCAGGAAGGTCAGCGCCTCGCCCAGCGGCGTCAGGATGAAGGCGCCGAGGATCGGGCCGACCAGCGTGCCGATGCCACCGACGATGGCCGGCAGGATGATCTCGATGGACCGGCCCATCGAGAAGACCTGCTCCGGGAACAGGTTGTTGAAATAGAAGGCCTGGAACACGCCGCCCAGCGCGGTCAGGGCGGACGACACCGCCACCGCCGTCATGCGGGCGCGGAACAGGTCGACACCCGACGCCTCCGCCGCGTCCGGTTCCTCGCGCACCGCCAGCCATTGATAGCCGAGCCGGCTGTGCAGCAGGGCGCGCGACAGGAACAGCGCGCCGACGACCAGCGCCAGCGCCACGTAATAGAAAAGCACCGGCGAGCCGCGCAGGTTCAGCGGATCGCTCGCCCCCGCCTCCACCGGCAGGAAGAAGCCGCCGGAGCCGCCGACCCAGGTGATGTGGTCGAAGCCGATGCGCGCCACCTCGGCGAAGGCGATGGTCAGCAGGGCGAAATGCACGCCCTTCACCCCGAAGCGGAAGCCCAGGAAGCCGATGACGCAGCCTGCCACCACCGCGACCAGCATCGCCAGGACCATGCCGGCCCAGGGGCCGATGCCGAAATGGACGAACAGCGCGGCACTGACATAGGCGCCGAGGCCGACATACAGCGCATGGCCCAGCGACAGCAGGCCGGAAAAGCCCATCATCACGTTCCAGGCCTGACCGACATAGGCGAACCACAGCACGGTGGTCAGCACCGACACCAGATAACGGTCGGCGACGAAGGGCGCCACCGCCAGTCCCAGCGCCGCCAGGACCAGCAGCGCCATCCCGCGCCCGGTAATTCCGGAAAACATCACGCCCGAAAGCCCGCTCATGACCGTTTCCCCAACAGCCCTTGCGGGCGCAGCAGCAGAACCACGATCAGCACCCCGTAGCTGAACAGGGATTTCATGGACGGCGTCAGCAGGAAGCCGGCCAGCGCCTCCGACATGCCGATCAGCACGCCGCCCAGCAGCGCGCCGGGCAGGCTGCCCAGCCCGCCGACGATGACGATGATGAAGCTGAGCAGCGTGTATTCCGGCGCCAGCTGCGGCCGGGCATCGACCAGAAGCGTCATCAGCGCACCCGCCACCCCGACCACCGCGGCACCGATGCCGAAGGTCAGGGCATAGAGCCCGTCGATGTTCAGCCCGACCACGCGGGCGCCCAGCGGGTTGTCGGCACAGGCGCGGATCGCCTTGCCGGTGCGGCTGAATCGGAAGAAGGCGAACAGCGCCGCCGCCACCACGATGGCCGCCGCCCCGGCACGCAGCCGCACGGCATCCAGCAGCATCGACCCGATCTCCACCGTGTCGAAGCTGTAGGGCACCTGGACGTTGCGGGCGTCCGGGCCGAACAGCATCAGCATGGCGTTGACCAGGATGGTGGCGATGCCCAGCAGCAGGATGAACTGCATGTGCTCCGGCCGCTCGACGAACTTGTTGACCAGCCCGCGCTGCAACAGCCAGCCGCAGACGAACAGCAGCGCCGCCATGAGCGGAGCCGACAGCAGCGGGTCGAGACCCAGCCAGCCGCCCAGCAGCACCGCGCCGTACATGCCCGCCACCATCATCTCGCCATGGGCGAAGTTGACGACGCGCACCACGCCGAAGATGACCGAAAGCCCCAGCGCCGCCAGCCCGTAGACCAGGCCGGTCAGCAGGCCGGAGGCCGCGATGTTCAAATAATAGTCGATCGGCATGGGCGGCGGATTGTCCGAACGGTTGGGTTCTGCGGGTTAGCAGTCCAAGGGGGATGCAGGCAAGCCAGAACGACCGCTGGCAACGCGATTCGTCCCGATCCCGCTATGGCCGGCCGGCGATCCGGGTGCCGCCGCGCAGGCTCGCGATACGCTCCGTCACCTCATTCAACCGGCGGTCGAGTGCCGTCGCCAGACAGGACTGCGCCGCCGCGGCCACTGCCGGGTCCCCCTCGGTCCCGCTGCGAATCCAGCAAAGTGCCGCGATCCGCTCGTGGAAGCGCCGCTCGTCCTGAATCAGTTCATAGGCCGCGCCGGCGCGAGCCGCCGGATCGGCGATGCCGGACAGAAAGCGATCCTGCGTTCCGCGGGCACGGCCGTCGAGAAATGCGAGCGCCGGGACGTCGCAGATCATCCGCCGCAGCGGCGCCGTCACGATGGCACAGCGCGGATCGGCGACCGGCGCTGGCGGCGGCTCCGGTGGCGGCTCCGGTGGCTTGGCGATGGCGACCTCGGGCACCGGAGCGGCTAAGGACGGCGGTGGGGGCGGCGGTGCGGTCTTGACCGCGACCGCAACCGTCCCGGCCGGCCGGGAAGCCGGCAGCGACGGCTTTCCCCCGCCCAGCGACTCCCGCACCACCCGCACCGGCATGCCGATCTCCGCCGCCGCGAAGACGGTCTCGATGTCCGCGGGCAGCATGCGGAAACACCCGCCGCTGGCTCGTGTGCCGATCGAGTCCGGGTCGTTGGTGCCGTGGATGGCGATGGCCGGCCAGCCGAGATCGAGCGCGAACCGGCCCAGCGGGTTGTCCGGTCCGGGCGGAACCGCCCGCGGCAGGGCGGGGTTGTCGCGCCGCTGGTTGGCGGTCGGCCGCCATGTCGGGTCGCGGCGCTTGCGCTGGATGCTGCTGTCGCCGACGGGAATCGGCACGCCGGGACGGCCGATGGCGACTGGAAAGCTGCGGGTTCCGCCGTCGGGATCCGTCAGGTAGAGGCGGCGGTCGGCAAGGCTGATGGCAATCGACCGGCCGCCCAGCTTCGGATCGACCGGTCCTGGATCGGCCGCCCCCGGATCGGCCGCCTGGGCCGCATCCGCGCCGGCGATCCCGGCAAGGGCGAGGAGAGCCCACAAAAGACACCGTGCCAGGATGGCGGTGGCGGCTGTTGTCGGTCGGAGGATGACGCCGCGGTCGCGGTCTCCCCGAAAGGTCGTAAATCCATGCATGCGGAAAGTTGATCGCGTGTCCCCTAAAACAGGGTAAACAGCATGGGACGACGGTCGCCGGGGAACGGGGCCGCCCCGGACAGCAAGGACGTGCATCATGGACCAGATCGAGCAGACGTTGGCCGTCGCAACGGAACACCACCGCGCCGGCCGCACCGCGGAGGCCGAACGGCTGTATCGCGACGTGCTGGACGCGTCGCCCGGCCATCCGGACGCCCTGCATCTGCTGGGCGTGATCGCGCTGCAATCCGGCCGGGCGGACGAGGCGGTGGACCGCATCGCCCAGGCCGTGGCCGGCGACGACGGTTCCCCGCTGTTCCATGCCAATCTGGGTCACGCCCTGCACGCGTCCGGCCGCCACCGCGAGGCGGCGATGAGCTTCGCCCGCGCCCTGACCCTGCTGACCAACGAGGGAGAGGGCTGGGGCAATGTCGGGGCGCTCGCCAACCTGATCCGCCGCTATGACGACGACATCCGTGCCGCCGCCGCCGCCGAGGTCGATGCCCGCTACACCATGGGCGACGTGATGCGGCGCCAGTCGCTGCTTTTCCTGCTGACCGGCGACGTGGCCCATTACCGCGCCCTGGTGAACACGGCACTGGAAGACCCGCTGCGCTTCTCCATCCCGTCGATGCATTACGCCTATTGGGGCATCGCCATGCGGTTGTTCCAGGGCGACACGCGCAAGGGCGATGTCAGCGCCTTCACCACCGGCGAATTCCGCCGGTTCTACCGCCTGCTGGTGGATGAGACGGCGCGCCGCTACGGCCTCGACACCCGACTGCGCCGGGTGGCGCCGCGCACTGCGGTGAGGCGGGTGGCGCTGATCACCAACCAGATGCTCGGCGAGGGGCACCAGCCGACCACCGACGCCTTCGATTATGCCCGCCGGCTCCAGGACCACCATGGCTGCCAGGTGCTGATCGTCAACCCCAACGCCATGGCGGTGGAAGGCGAGAACGGCTTCGTTCCCGAATACAGCTACAACGTCACCGCGGAATATGACGGTGAACAGACCCTGACCGCCTTCGGCGCCGAGGTCCGCATGCTGTCCTTCCCGCAGCCGCGTTTCGACGAGGAGAAGCTGACCGCCATCGTCGATGCGGTGCAGCGCTTCGATCCCGATGTGATCGTTGCCTTCGGCGGCTCCAACACGGTGGCCGATCTGTTCGCCCGCAGCCGGCCGGTGGTGTTCCTGCCGACCTCCAGCGGCCTGCCGCCCTCGCTCGCCACGCTTCTGCTGGGCTATGCCCCGGAGGACAGCGCCGCCGGCTGGCCGGAGGAGGCGCGGGCGCGCTTCCGTCCCTTCTCCTTCGGCTGGACCCTGCCGGATGCCGGTCCGGCACGCAGCCGCGCCGATTTCGGCCTGCCGGCCGACGGGCCGCTCTATGTCGTCGTCGGCAACCGCCTGGATCAGGAGGTTGGGCCGGAGTTCCTCGAAACGCTCGACCGCCTGCTCGACCGCGTGCCCGACGCGCATGTCGCCTTCGCCGGCGCAGTGACCGACCTGCCGGGCCGGATCGCCGCCGCCCGCAACGCGGCGCGGATGCATGCGCTGGGAGATGTCGACGCTATTCGCGGGCTGTATGGCGTGGCGACCGCCTATCTGAACCCGCCGCGCCAGGGCGGCGGCGGCAGCGCGGCCTTCGCGCTGGCGGACGGGTTGCCGGTGGTGAGCTATACCCAGGGCGATGTCGCCGGCATCGTCGGCGCCGCCTCGACCGTTGCCGACGAGGCCGCCTTCCTGGACCGTGCCGCGACGCTTGGACAGGATGCCGCCGCACGGGCGCAGGCTGCCGAGGCGGCACGCACCCGCTTCGCCGAGACGGCGGACCGCGCGCGGTCGGTGGAGAAGCTGCTGGACTATGCGCGCGAGGCGCAGGAGCTGTACTGAAACCCCGCCCCTCCCCTGCCCCAGACAGACGTCCGCCCGGCCCCTGTACGAAGCAGACCTTCGTACAGGGGCCGGGCGGAACCGTTTCAGACGCTATCCGACGGCGGCAGTCTCAGGCCGTCACTGATCGTACGTCCCGGCGCCGACGATGTAACGGCCATCGCGGGTGACGTAGGAATGCTTGTGCTCGACCTTGTTGGTCTGGCGGTTCAGCCAGACATAGTCGATGACGGCGTTCGGCTTGTCCTTGGTCTCCCCGATCATCGCCTGGACGATGGGCTTGCCTTCCGCGTCCTTCAGATCGGCGGCGTTGGAGCCGGCCAGCTTCGGGTTGGCGCCGGAGGCGACATAGCGGCCGTCGGTGTCGAAGACGAACACATACAGCTCACCGCGGCGGAAGCTGCCCTTGGGGTCTTGGAAGGCCTTGGTCGCCTCGTCCGGCCCCTTGGCCTTCAGATAGGCGACGGCCTCGGCGACCAGCGACTTGGCCTGCTCGGGCGTGGCGTGATCGGCGGCGAAGGCCGGTGCGGTCAGCAGGGCCGCCGCGACGGAGACCAGGGATGCGGTTCTGCGAATCATGGATGACCACCTTGGAAGAAAGGAAGGGAGGGAAGGAGCCAACGATCCGGCAGGGGGTCACTCCTCGTGCACGGTTTCCAGCCAGGAGCGGATCGACCACAGCGCCTCCTGCCCCAGTGCTTCGCCGAATTGCGGCATGTAGGTGACGCCGTTGCGGATCGAGCCGTTGGTGACGCGCTCCTTGAACCACTCGTCGCCGGCATCCCCCTTCTCCAGATAGCGCAGGTCGGGGGCGATGCCGCCGGACACCGCGCCCAGCCCATGGCAGCGCGCGCAGTTCTGGTTGAAGGCGGACGAACCGATCTCGATGGCGCGCGGGTTGCCGCGGTAGGGATTGCTGTCCCGCCACTTCTCACCCAGCTTCTCCAGCCCGGTGGTATCCACCGGCTGCGGGACGACATCGCCATGGGCGAAAACCAGACCGGGAAGAGCGACGGCGCCGATCAGACCAATTGCGGCTGCGAGCCGAACAATCCGTGCATTCATGAGAAAGACGTTCCCTCTGTTTCTGGCCGCCCTGCGGCCTTTGCTTCGCATGAGCGGACGTTACCAGCAGTGGGACCCACGAATAATTGGACTATGGTAGGACACAATCAAATCTGTGCGAAGAATGACTTTCCATGCCGTAGACACGGGAATGGGCGGACCGGATCGCTCCGGCCCGCCTTCCTCCCGCTTGTCCGCGCTGACGGTCAGGCCTTCGGCAGCTTGAAGACCCAGAGCGAACCGCCCTGGTTGATGTCCTTCACCAGCTTGGCGACGTCGCCGCCCCACAGCGGCACCGCACCGCCCCAGCCGGAGACGACGGCGACATACTGCTCGCCATCCATCTTCCAGGTGACCGGGCTGCCGACCACGCCGGAGCCGGTCTGGAACTTCCAGACCTCCTGGCCGGACTTGGCGTCGAAGGCCTTCAGATAGCCTTCCGGCGTGCCGGTGAAGACGAGGTTGCCGGCGGTGGTCAGGACGCCGCCCCACAGCGGGGCCGGGTTCTTGTACTCCCAGACGATCTTGCCGGTCTTCGGATCGACAGCGCGCAGCGCACCGATGTAATCGTCGTACAGCGGCTTGATGGTGAAGCCGGCGCCGAGATAGGCCGCACCCTTCTTGTAGGTGATCGGCTCGTTCCAGATGTCCATGCCCCACTCGTTGGCCGGGACATAGAACAGCTCGGTCTGCGGGTTGTAGGCCATCGGCATCCAGTTCTTGGCGCCCAGGAAGGCCGGGGCCGCGAACACCGACTTGCCCTTTGCGTCATGCGCATCGGCGGTCGCCGGGGCGCCCGGACGGTTGTCATCGTTGTACATCGGACGGCCGGTCTCGATGTCGATGCCCTTGGCCCAGGTGATCTTGGTGACGAAGGGCGAGGCGTTGATCAGCTTACCGTTGGTGCGGTCGATGACGTAGAAGAAGCCGTTGCGGTCAGCCTTGCCACCGGCCTTGATGACCTTGCCGTCCTTCTTCAGGTCGAAGGACACGAACTCGTTCACGCCGTCGAAGTCCCAGCCGTCATGCGGCGTGGTCTGGTAGTGCCACTTGATCTCGCCGTTGTCCGGATTGATGGCCAGCGTGGAGGAGGTGTAGAGATTGTCGCCCGGACGCAGGTGCGAGTTCCACGGCGCGGGGTTGCCGGTGCCGAAGAACAGCGTCTTGGTTTCCGGATCGTAGGTGCCGCCCAGCCAGGTGGCGCCGCCGCCGGTCTTGTACATGTCGCCGGGCCAGCTGGCGTTGGTCTTGCCGGTGACGGTCGAGTCCTTGCCGTTCAGCGTGCCCATGTTGCCTTCGATGGTCGGGCGCTGCCAGACCAGTTCGCCGGTTTCGGCATCGCGGGCTTCGACCATACCGATGACGCCGAACTCGCCGCCGGAATTGCCGGTGATGATCTTGCCGTCGATGATCAGCGGGGCGGCGGTGTTGGAATAGCCTTCCTTGTATTCCTGCAGCTTCTTGTTCCACACCACCTTGCCGGTCTCGCGGTTCAGCGCGACGAGGCGGGCGTCCAGCGTGGCGAAGTAGATCTTGTCTTTGTAGATCGCCGCACCGCGGTTGACCACGTCGCAGCAGGGCATGATGCCGTCGGGCAGGCGGTGATTGTATTCCCACTTCTTGTGGCCGGTGCGGGCATCGACCGCATAGAGGCGGGAATAGGACCCGGTGACGTAGATGGTGCCGTCATAGATGATGGGCTGGGCTTCCTGCCCGCGCTGCTTCTCGCCGCCGAAGGAGAAGGACCAGACCGGGACCAGCTTCTTGACGGTGTCGGCAGTCAGGTCGGTCAGCGGGCTGAAGCGCTGGGCCTGCGGCCCCATGCCATAGGTCAGGACCGCTTCGGTGTTGGTGGCGCTCTTCAGCAGATCGTCGCTGGACGGGCCCTCGGCGGCGAGGACGCCGGTGGCGCTGAACGCGGTCAGCGAGGCTGCCAGGGCGAGACTTGTAACCAGGCGCTTCATGTGCGGTTGCCTCCCAAAACTGATGATGACGGCACCGCCCGGGCAAGACCCGCCCGTTGCCGCCGGACGGGCGGGTCCGGCGGTGGCGAACGGAATCAGGGCGGCTTTTTCAAGCTTTTGGCGGCCGGAGGGGCCGCATCGCTCTACGATATTCGGCAGTGTAGACGGATGATCGGTCGGGTAAATTGTCGGATAGTAGCAGGCGTAAGCGTCAGTTCTCCTCCGGATCCTTAGCCCGTCAATTGACCCGCGGCAGACTTGCCTGCTCGATCTTCGGCCAGAGATGGGCGACGGAGCGGCGATACTCTTCCCGCAGCACGTCAAGCACTTGGAAGCGCTCCGGAATCGGCAGCTCCAACGCTTCGGCCATATCGAGGCCGGATGAGACGGCTTCGCGCAACGTGCCGTCGAGCCAAGTCAGCCAGTCGCGGGTCTGGGCGACACAGGCCTTGTCAGGACGGATGTGGCCGTGGTTGGGCACCAGCAGCCGGATGTCCAGCGCGTCGACCGCGTCCAGCTCCTTCAGCCAGTCGGCGACGGTGGCATGCGGCGTGGTCGGGGTGCGGTCGCAGAACACCACGCCGCCGGAGAACAGCACGCCCGTCGATTCGTCCAGGATCATCAGGTCGGCGGCGGTGTGGCCGCTCAGCGGGATCAGCCGCAGGCGGTGGTCGCCGAACTTGACGGTCGAGCCATAGACCGGCTCGGTCGGCAGCGTCACCTCGGTCCCGCGCATCCAATCGCCGACCAGCCGGTACATGTTCTCGGCAATGCCGTTGCCCTCCTCCTGGATGCCGGCGATGGTGCCGGGAAGCGCCGCGACGGGAACATCGGCGAAGGCCTGGTTTCCCAGCCAGTAATCCGGATGCAGGTTGCTGACGAAGACCTTGCGGATCGGCTTCTCGGTGACCTTGCGGATGGCCGCGCGCATCTCCTCGCCATAGCGGCGGGACGGGCCGGTCTGGATGACGATCACCCCGTCCGCCGTGACGATGAATCCCGAATTCAGGATGTTGCCGCCGTTGGCGCGGGTGAAATGCTTGGTGGAGCCTTCGAAGACGTACGTGTCGGAGGCGATCCTCGTCGGCTTCAGATCGTAGGTCGGCGTCCCGGCGGCCTGTGCCGCACCGGCCATCGCACCGGCGGCCAGCGATGTGGTGAGGACAGCGCTCAGCACCAGCCGGCGCAACAGCGGCATGCTCATTGGCCGACACTCCACGGCTGCCCGACCGGTTTCAGGGACATCGCCGGTTTGGCATCGGGCGGCGGCATCGGGATGGTCGCCCTGATCTCGCCACCCTGGTTATCCCGGCCACGCAGAATCAGTGCCGTGGCCTCCGGCGGCGGGCGGACATCCAGCGAGTAGACCGGATTCTCCGACACCGGCTCCAGGCTGTCGATCCGCGCCAGCGTCGGCGAACCGCCGGGGGTCTGCGCATCCACCTGCAGGGTTTCGACAAAATAGGCCGGGATGCCGTCGACCAGCCCGGTGTCGTTGGGATGGCGGATGCGCAGCCGCAGCCGCGCCACCCCGTCCTCGCCCGCCGGCCACAGCCGGGCCTGCACCTCGCCGACATGGTCGGCCCAGTCCTTCTGGGCATAGGATGCCGGCGGCGCGCTGCACCCGCCGCCCGCCGCGTCGACCAGCACGCCGGAGACATGCCAGACCCCGTCGGCGGTCCGCGCGGCGCCGCGCACTGCGGTGGCCTGCTGGATCTTGATGCGGGTGGCGATGTAGGGCGCCGCATTGCCGGGATGGTAGCGCATCACCAGCGGGAAGGGGTTCAGGTCGGCAATCGCCACCATCTCCACCACCCGCTCCAGCGCCGTGGCATCGACGGAAAGCGGCACCGCGCGGGTATCCTCCGCCGCCGGAGCGGTCACCTTGACCGCAGCATCGAACACCACCGGAGCGCCGGCGAAATACTGGTCGCGCAGTATGTCCCACATCACGGACTTCAGCGGATCGGACGGGGAGCTTGCGGCAAAGGCCGGAGCCGCGGCGACGAGAATCGCACCGGCAAGTCCCATATGGCGCAGCGCGTGTTTCATCCACCCCTCCCGACCCATACGGCAAACCATCCGCTTGTCCCCGGTTCACTCCACCAGCGGCGGCGGCGTGTGGGTGACGCCATAGGCGGCGAAAATCTTCGCCATCGTTCCGTCCTCGGTCAGCGCCGTCACCGCATCGCCGATGCTGTAGGCGAGGTCGCGGGAGTTTTCCTTGGTCGCCATGCCGATGTTCCAGCTGGAGGTCATCATGCCCGGCAGGGTCACGGTGGTGACCGGGAACTGCTCCATCCTGGTCCCGAGCGCCGCCTGCACCTGGCTCAGCGGCGCCAGCACCGCCGCCGCCTCGCCAGCGGTCAGCTTTTCGATGGCGGCCTCCGGCGTCGGGCAATGGATGATGCGGCTGCGCAGCCGGCCACCCTGCAAACCCAGCAGGAAAAAGTCGGGAACACTGTCGATCTCGACCGCAATCGGCTCGTCCGGCAGGGTTGCCAGCACGGCGGAGCGCACGCGCTGCGGATCGCGGGCGAGCGCGAAGACCTCCTGATGATAAGGGCCGAACAGGACGGCTTCCGGGTTCATCAGGCCGAAGCGCTTATCATAGGGAATGTGCATCATGATGTCGGCCAGCTCGCCGCCGAACAGGCTGCCGCGCCACACCGCCACGCGCAGATCGTCCGACACCGTCTCTCCGGGAATCTGCTCGTAAATGTCGGCCTTGACACCCAGCTTCCCCGCAATCGCCCGCGCCAGATCGACGTCTATGCCGACCAGGGTGCCGTCGCGCTGAAAGGAAAAGGGCGGAAACTCGCGATAGACCGCAACGCGCAGCCGCCCGCGCTCCATCACCTCGTCCAGCGGCCGGGCGGCAGCGGGCGCGGCGCCAAGCGTGGACGCAGCCCCGGCGGACGCACAGCTTGCGGTCAGTCCGGACAGGAAACGGCGGCGTGTCACAATCGCCATGGCAGGTCCCGGCAGTGGTGGGTTCATCGGGGATAAGGGCTGGCAGGATAGCCATCGCTCCGCAGCGCCAATAATTGGACTTTCGTACAAGATGCCCTCCGGCCCGCCCGGATCTCCCTGGTTCGGTGAAGCCCGGTCGGTCGGCGCTGCCCACCCCGTCCCCTGTCCATGCTTCCATAGTCGCATTCCGGAGTTGTGCGTCGCCCGATAGGCTGCACACCAAACTGTTGGCATTCCGACGGATACGATGACAAAGCTCCGCCTGCCCCGTCTTCTCCGCAGCATGTCGCTGGCGGCACTCGGCGCCCTGCTGCTGGCCGGGGCGCCCGGTGTCGGCGCAGCCGCCGACGCCGTGGGCGAGATCCGCATCGGCTTCCTGTCGCAGACGCCCGAGCCGCCTCCCTCCGTCGCCAACCCGGACGAGCCGGCGGCCGACGACGGTCTGGCCGGGGCATCGCTCGCCATCGCCGACAACAACACGACCGGCAAGTTCCTGAAGCAGTCCTTCGTGCTCGACAACGTGGAGGTTGCACCGGACGGCGATGCCGCCGCGGCCCTGCGCGAACTGGCCGGGCGCGGCGACCGCTTCGTCGTCGTCGACGCGCCGGGTTCCACGGTGGAGGCCCTGTCGAAGCTGCCGGAGGCACGCACCCTGCTGCTGCTGAACGCCACCGCGCCCGACGACGCCCTGCGCGGCAGCGCCTGCGCCGCCAACCTTGTCCATGTCGCGCCCAGCCGGGCGATGCTGGCCGACGCGCTCGGGCAATATCTGGTGAAGAAGCGCTGGCCGCGCTGGTTCCTGGTCACCGGCCGCCGGCCGGAGGACAAGCTCTATGCCGATGCCGTCCGCCGCGCTGCCAAGCGCTTCGGCGCCCAGATCGTCGCGGAGAAGGAGTGGACGGCCGAAAGCGACGTCAACCGCACCGCCGAATCCGAGATCCCGGTCTTCACCCAGGCCAAGGCCTATGACGTGCTGGTCGTCGCCGACGAGGTCGGGGAGTTCGGCGACTATCTGTCCTACCGCACCGCCGATCCGCGTCCGGTCGCCGGCACCCAGGGGCTGGTTCCCACTGTGTGGCATCGCACGCACGAGCAATGGGGGGCGGCACAGCTGCAATCGCGCTTCAAGGCGGCGGCGAAGCGCCCGATGACGGCGCGCGACCACAATGACTGGACCGCCATCCGGGTCGTCGGCGAGGCCGCCGCCCGTGCCCGCACCACCGATCCCGACCGCCTGATCGCCTTCATCCAGTCGCCCGACTTCACCATGTCCGCCTTCCGCGGCGCACCGCTCAGCCTGCGGCCCTGGGACGGCCAGCTGCGCCAGCCGGTCCTGCTGGCCGCCGACCGCTCGCTGGTGTCGGTGTCGCCGCAGGAGGGCTTCCTGCACCCGCGGACCGAGCTGGACAGCCTGGGCTACGACCAACCGGAAACGCTCTGCAAGACGCGAGGAAAGACCACGCCATGACCGCCGCCCGCTTCACCGGCATTTCCTTGGCCGCATTGATCGCCGCCACCCTGGCGTCCGCCGCCTCGGCCCAGACCATCTATGTGTCGAACGAGAAGGACAACACGCTGTCGGTGATCGACGGCAAGACCATGGCGGTCACCGACACCATCAAGGTCGGCAAGCGCCCGCGCGGCATCACCCTGTCCAGGGATGGCACCCAGCTGTTCATCTGCGCCAGCGACGATCACACGGTGCAGGTCTTCGACCTTGCCAGCAAGACGGTGGTCCACAATTTGCCGTCGGGCGAGGATCCCGAACAGTTCGCCCTCAGCCCCGACGGCAAGAGCCTGATCATCGCCAACGAGGACAGCAACATCGTCACCGTGGTCGACGTGCCGACCCGCAAGGTCGCGTTCCAGGTCGATGTCGGGGTGGAACCGGAGGGGATGGACGTCAGCCCGGACGGCCGTTGGGGCGTCAACACCTCCGAGACGACCAGCATGGTCCACTGGATCGACATGGAAAAGCGCACAGTGGTCGACAATACGCTGGTTGGCCCCCGCCCGCGCTACGCCCAGTTCACCAAGGATGGCTCGCAGCTGTGGGTGTCGTCGGAGATCGGCGGCACGGTCAGCGTCATCGACACCGCCACCCGTCAGGTGAAGAAAGTCGTCGATTTCCACATCAAGGGCATCGCCAAGGACCGCATCCAGCCGGTGGGCGTCAAGCTGACCGACGACGGCCGCTATGCCTTCGTGGCGCTCGGCCCGGCCAACCATGTCGCGGTGGTGGATGCCAGTACCTTCGAGGTGAAGGATTACCTGCTGGTCGGCCGCCGCGTCTGGCATCTGGCGCTGACGCCGGACCAGAAGATGCTCTACACCACCAACGGCGTCAGCGGCGACGTATCGGTGATTGATGTCGACAGCCTGAAGGTGACCAAGACGGTCAAGGTCGGCCGTTACCCCTGGGGCGTGGCGGTCAAGGGCTGACAGAGGGAAAGGTCAGATAGAAAGGGGAAGGCGGAATGACGGTGCCGGCATTGGAGGTCGAGGGGCTGCGCCACGGCTATGGCGGAAACCGCCTTGCGCTGGAGGATGTCGGTTTCCGCGTTATGCCCGGCGCCTTCACCTGCCTGCTCGGGCCGAATGGCGCGGGGAAGAGCACGCTGTTCGCGCTCGCCACCGGGCTGTTGCGGCCGGCCGAAGGGCGGGTGCGCATCCACGGCCACGACATCGTCCAGGCGCCGGGCAAGGCGCTGGCGGAGCTGGGCGTGGTGTTCCAGCAGCCCACCCTCGACCTCGACCTGACGGTGCTGCAGAATTTGCGCTACTTCGCCACCCTGCACGGCATCGGCCGCCGCGAGGCAGACGGGCGGATCGAGACGGAACTGACCCGCCTGTCGCTGTTCGAGCGGCGGGGGGAGAAGGTGCGGGCGCTGAACGGCGGCCATCGCCGGCGGGTGGAGATCGCCCGTGCCCTGCTGCACCGCCCGACCCTGCTGCTGCTGGACGAACCCACGGTCGGGCTGGACATCCCCGCCCGCCGCACCCTGATCCGCCATGTCCACGCCCTGTGCGCGGAGGACGGCATCGCGGTGCTGTGGGCCACCCACCTGATCGACGAGATCGACCCTGCCACCGACCATGTGGTGGTCCTGCACCGCGGCCGGGTGCGCGCCTGCGGGCCGGTCGCCGCGGTGAATGCCGAAACCGGCTGCGCCACCGTGGCGGAGAGCTTCGACCGGCTGACCGCAGCCCGACCCGCCGCCGACGTGGAAGCCGCGGCATGACCGGACGGCAGCTCAGAACCTGGGGAACCGCCTTCCAGGGCATCGTCGCGCGCGAGGTGCTGCGCTTCATCCACCAGCGCGAACGCTTCCTCGGCGCGCTGGTCCGCCCGCTGGTCTGGCTGTTCGTCTTCGCCGCAGGGTTCCGGGCAGCGCTCGGCATCGCCATCATCCCGCCTTACGAGACCTATATCCCCTACGAGGTCTACATTGTGCCCGGGCTGATCGGCATGATCCAGCTGTTCAACGGCATGCAGGGGTCGCTGTCGATGGTCTACGACCGCGAGATGGGCAGCATGCGCATCCTGCTGACCAGCCCGCTGCCCCGCGCCTTCCTGCTGGTGGCGCGGCTGTTGGGCGGGGTGGTGGTGTCGATCCTCCAGGTGGCCGCCTTCCTGATAATCGTCAGGCTCTATGGCATCGACCTTCCGGCATGGGCGCCGCTGACGGTGCTGCCGGCCCTGCTGCTGAACGGGCTGATGCTGGGGGCGCTCGGCATGGTGCTGGCCTCCACCATCCGCCAGCTGGAGAATTTCGCCGGGGTGATGAACTTCGTCGTTTTCCCGCTCTTCTTCCTGTCCTCCGCCCTCTATCCGCTCTATCGCATGGAGGAGGCCGGCCCGCTGCTGTGGTGGCTGTGCAGCCTCAACCCCTTCACCCATGGGGTGGAGTTGATCCGCTTCGCCCTCTACGGCCGGATCGACGGGCTGGCGCTGGCGGTCGTCGCCGGGTCCACCCTGCTGTTCGCTGCCCTGGCGGTGCGCGGCTACTCGCCTGCGCGCGGCATGGGATCGCGGGCGCCGTCGGCGACGGGGTAACGTCTCATGCCGCATCGTGGAAGATGATGCCCGTCGTGTAGCGCTCACCTGACCGTACCGGGCTGACGCCGTGGCGATGACGGACGCGGTAGGTCCCGCGGGTGCCCTGCACCGGGCGCTGGTCCACCGCAAAAATCACCGCCTCCCCCAGCCCCAGCGGCACGACGGTGGCGCGCGACTGCATGCGCGGACGCTGCTCGGTCAGGACGAACTCGCCGCCGGTGAAGTCCGTTCCCGGTGCCGACAGCAGGATGGCGACCTGCAACGGGAACACCGTCTCGCCATACAGATCCTGATGCAGGCAGTTGTAGTCGCCGGGACCGTATTTCAGCAGCAGCGGCGTTGGACGGGTCTGTCCAGCCGCATGGCAGCGCTCCAGAAACCCGGCATGCTCCGCCGGATAGCGGGTGTCGAGCCCCATCGCGGCGGCCCAGCGGTTGGCGACCGGTGCCAGCCGGCGGTAGAGCGGCGCACGCAGCGCCGCAATCGGTCCCGGCAGCGGATAACTGAAATATTTGTACTCGCCCTTGCCGAAGCCGTGCCGCTCCATCACCACCCGGCTGCGGAAGGGGGTGTCCTGCCCATAGAGCCCCGCCAAGGCCTTGCAGCTTTCCCCATCCAGCAGAGGCCCCACGACGGCATGGCCCACCGACTCCAGTTCCGCGCCGATGCGCGTCCAGTCCAGATCCTCCAGCGCCATCACCGTGTCGCCTCCTTGCGCTCGCGATCCAGCAGGTCCCGCTTGCGCTCCACGCCCCAGCGATAGCCGGACAGGCCTCCATCCGACCGCACCACCCGATGGCAGGGAATCGCCACCGCCAGTGGGTTGGCCCCACAGGCGCGCGCCACCGCCCGCACCGCCGCCGGCTCGCCGATGGCAGTGGCGATCTCGGCATAGCTGGCGGTGCTGCCGGGCGGAATGGCACGCAGCGCCTGCCATACCCGCTGCTGAAAAGCGGTGCCGCCGATATCCAGCGGCAGGGCAAGGCCCGTCCCTGGGGTCTCCACAAATCCCACCACCTGCGCCACCGTGGCCTCGAAGGCCGGGTCGCCCCCAATCAGTTCGGCCCTGGGAAAGCGGTCCTGCAAATCGCGGAGCAGCAGCTCCGGATCTTCACCGAGCAGGATCGCACACACCCCGCGCTCCGTCGCCGCCACCAGGATCGAGCCCAGCGAGCAAGCGCCGACCGCGAAACGGATCGTCTCCCCCGCTCCACCCCTGCGGTAACTGGTGGGCGTCATTCCCAGCCGTGCCCCCGCGGTTTCGTAGAACCGTCCGGAGGACCCATAGCCAGCCTCATAGATCGCCTCGGTCACGGTGCCGGCCTGCTGCAAGGCGTCGGCGACGCGGGCGGCACGCTGGGCCTGGACATAGGCCCGCGGGGTAACCCCGGTCACCTGCTTGAAGATGCGGTGGAAATGGTGCGGGCTCATCCCGGCCGCCGCCGCGAGTTCTTCCAGCTGGGGCGCTTCCTCCGCCTCCTCGATCAGGCGGCAGGCAGCGGCAACGGCCTCGGCGCGGCGGTCGCCCTGGCTCGGCCCATCCGGCCGGCAGCGTTTGCAGGGCCGGAAGCCTGCCCGTTCTGCCTCGGCATTGGTGGCATAGAAGACGACATTCTCCGGCCGTGCCGGCCGTGCGGCACAGCTTGGCCGGCAATAGACGCCGGTGCTGCGGACCGCATAAACGAACCGTACGTCAGCGGCAGGATCGCGGCGACGCAATGCCTCCCAGCGCTCCGCCTCCACATCGGTGGTGACAGGATCGGCGGCGGCAGGATCGAGTGCGACGGTCATGTGTCCCTCTCTCTGCACGAACCTTACAGGTTCCGTGGTGTGGTGAGGGAGCAATCTGAACTGCCGGACAAACCGGCACACTCCGCCGCTTGCTTTCGAATTGCGGTGATCCGGCCCGAAACAGTGAAACGCCCCGTCTCATTCGAGGCGGGGCGTTTCCGATGTGTGTGAAGATGCAAGCCTATGCGTTTTTTTTATTGAGCGTCTCTTAT